>REDI01000010.1 GCA_007693595.1 Deltaproteobacteria bacterium
GGTGTCGGTGTCCGTGTCGCTGTCCGTGTCGGTGTCCGTGTCGGTGTCGGTGTCGGTGTCGGTGTCGAGGCGGCTCTCGGTATCGATCGAGTCTGCGGGACACGCCATCAGGAATAGGAGCGAGAAGAGCAGGGGGGGACGCATGGGACCTCCAAGGGTCTGCGGAGCGGTTGGGACGGGCTCCTGCAGCGGTGAAGCAAGGGATGTGCCATCGAGTTTACCAAGTCCGAAAGGTCACCTCGAGCTAGCGTGGCGAGACGATCACGACATCGGGATCGCGGTCATTCCCCGTCGGAGGCGAGGTGTGGATGCGACAGGACGGGCGCGTCGCGGCGACGTGGAGGTGCGGGGAGTACCTCGACCTCGCCGATCAGCACGTCGGGAGCTTCGAGCCAGCCGGGGAGGCCCGTGGTCGCGCCTCGTGCGGCGTCTCCGGGCTGGAAGCCGAGCAGGATCGGCGCCGCGCTCTGGTCTCCGGCTGCGATGATGTCGCGGAGGATCCAGCGCTCTACACCCGTGAACTTCGCCCCTCGAACCCGTTCCTCACGACCGTCGGCGTGGACCTTGACCAGCACGAGCGGGGTGGGCAGCGCGGGCTCATTGAAGCGGAAGATGTCGTCGCGAACCGCTGGATCAACGAGCCGGTCCACCCGTAGGTACCAGTCGCGGCCGTAGGGAGCGGCCAGGCGGAGCGCCATGCGGTGCAGGCGCCGAGGGTTGCGCTGCCGGGGGGGCGTGATGGTCGTGACCGAGGTCCGCCCGGCCATTCGGTTCGAGAACGAGCCACGAGCGTGCCCGGTGCTCTGATCGGTCTCCTTTCGCGGAACCCTCGAGGTGAGCAGGCGCCGGACGACCCCGCTCTCGACCGCTTCGACACGGGTCGCGGGAGTACCCTCGTAGTCGTGGGTGAAGGATCCGGGACGGGTCAGATCGCTGGTGGGGTCATCGACTACCGTCCAACCAGGGGGCAAGACCCGTCGGCCGACCCGGACCGTGTCCGACTTCTCGCCGATCTCGCCGAAGTAGGTGTCGAAGGGGGAGTCGGGGGGGGTGCCCTCGAGTTGGGGCAGGAGGAGGTAGCGGAAGAGGTCGCGGGCCGCGGCGTCGGTGAAGAGCACCGGCCCGATCACCTCTTGATCCAGGACCGGGGCATCGGCCACGGAGGCGAGCTCCTCGGCCATCTGGCGGACCTCGGCCTTCAGATCCTCGAGTGGAGGGAGGTCCTCGGGGCGCAACACGGACCACAGGCGGTCGTTCACCAGGCGGTGGCCGTCGGGCAACCGGATCTGGAGCATGGCGCGCAGCGTGGTCTCGGTCATCGGCCGGATCACCTTGGTGCCCTCCGTGTCGAGCACCGCATGGCGTCCGACCTCGTGGCCGACGAAGACCTGGCCTCGCTCGAGGTGGGGCAGTCCGCGGAACTCGGCGGATAACGCGCGAGCGAGCTCCCGAAGGGGCTCATGCTGAGCGGGGGGAGGAGGCAGGGCGGTCGCCGAGACGGGGCCGGTGAGGGTGTAGTCTCCCGGGTGGTCCTCGGGGGGCTTGAATTGTGCTTTCTTTCGAGAGAACTGTTCCACGGCCTGCTTGAAGGCGGTGTCGGTCAGCCGCCAGGCCGCGAGCTCGACGGATCGGGGGGTGGCGCGATCGGGCAGCGAGGCCATCGAGAAGCCGTTCTGCCACCCGTAAAAGCCCGTGTTGTCGAAGTCGGGGTCACCGACGCGCACCTCGACCGCGATCTGGTTGAAGGGTCGATGTTCCTCTTCGATGAGCTCCCCGAGACTCGACTGGATCGTGCTCGTGTGCAGAGCGCGCAGGTGGTAGCGCAGGTGGTAGATGGGCGGAGAGCCCTCGTCGAAGGTGAGCTCTGTGCTGTAGCGGGGGAGCGACTCTTCGAGCGGGGGAAGGAGGGGCTCGAGGGCCCAAGAGATCCCAAAGAGCAAGGCGAGGATCATTGGACACCCCCATCGGCTGAGCCATCGGCGGTGATAGGCTTATCGATCAAGGGTGGGCGCTCCTGGCCCTTTTCCTTGAGCTGGAACTCGAGTCGGCTCACGAGCAGCCCCGGTGCGACGCCGCTCACGGGAACCCAGCCGGACTCCGCGCCACAGTGCCCGTTGAAGACCTCGACCTCGGTGGAGGCTGCGACGACGTTCTGAAAGGCGACGAGCGGTGTGCCGACCAAGTCGATGCCGCGAACCAGCTCATCGGGGCGGCCGTCGGCGTAGACCCGGAAGGTGGTGTTGGCCCGCACGTTGAAAGAGTTGGGAATCATGCGGCCGGTGAGGGTGAAGCCGCCGTCGATGTCGCGCACGATGTAGCCGTACTCGAGCCCCTGACGCCGGACCTCGGCCACGAGTTTCGCGCGGAGCTCCTTAGGGCTGACGGCTTGCCTCGCATGGACGATGGTGTTGGCCATGCGGGCTACCGGCTCCCGGCCAGGCTGGCGCCGACCATGCCCGTTGCTCCCTTCGACCTCGGGCAAGGGGCTCCGACTCATCAGGAAGCCCGCGAACCGACCTTCGCGCACCAGCTCAGCGCGCTGGGCCGGGACCCCCTCATCATCGTAGGCGTAGTGCCCGTTCAGATCGATCTCGCCCCACCGCGCGAGGGAAGGGTCGTCGTAGACGTCGATGAACGGAGGGAGGATGCGCTCCCCGATCTTGGCGGCGAAGGTCCGGCCCTCCCATTCGCGCTTCTGCCGATGCCCCTCGACCCGATGGCCGAAGACCTCGTGGAAGAACACGGCCGAGGCCTTGCCCTCGAGGAGGACCGGGCCGGTATAGGGGGTGCCGCGCGGTGCTTCGCGCAGGGCGTGAAGGTGTTGGACGGCCTGGTCGGCCCACGCGGCGAGGACCTCGCGCTCGGGTAGGCGGGCAGGATCGTGGACGTCGAAGGCGCGAAAGACCGAGACCTCGTCTCCGTCTTCGGCGACGGTCCGCAGGTTGAGGGAGAGTCGTGCGTGGGTGCGTCCGTGCCGCAACTTCGCACCCTCGGTGTCGATGAAGGTCTGCACACTGCGGTCTACGGTGAGCCGTACCCCCTGACCGAAGACCCAGGGAGAGGCATCGACCTGCTCGGAGAGGTCCACTAGGATCTCCTCCCAGGCCTCGGGGTCGAAGGTGATGTCGACAGGTAGCCGGGTGTCGACCAGACCCTCGCGGGGTTCGAAGTCGTCGGCCTCGACCTCCTCTTCGATCTTTACGGTGTGCTCGGCACGGATCATGACCATCCGCTGCAACGCTCCGCGGTACTGACTGTCGATCGCGCGCCATAAGGCGACGCGGAGGGCGTCGGGGTCCTCGCCATCGACCGAGAGACGGAGGGCTTTCTTTTGACTGCCTTCGTACGCCGACAGGCCCCGAAGCGGACGGGTGCTGTCGAGCTCGGGGGTGCCTACGCGCAGGTCGACGTCGAGGATGCGCTGGGGCTGTTCGTGGACCCGCGCCAAGGTCCCGTCGACCGCGCTGAGCTCGAGTTTATGGGTCTCATGGAGGGCGATGGCGAGGTAGTGAACCTGCTCGTCTTCTTTGGAGAAGGTCTGGATTGCGCGATCGCGCTCCGCGATCAGGATCTCTTCGACAGGCGAGGCCAGGGCGGCGGTGAACAACCAAAGCGGGATCATTTCGTCTCCTTGGGTCTGACGCCGCTAACCAGATCTCTGTGAACTGGCCGCTCGGTCAGTAGACGATGACCCGCTCGCTCGCTCCGCGACCGAAGGTTTCGGGGTGGTACATCTCTTCGATCTTGGGTGGGGGCACGACGAAGCGCCCGGGGGTGGTCGCCACCGCGGTGTAGACGTACTCATGCACACCGGGCCACAGGAGGTCGGCGAAGGCCTCGGCTCGCTCGTCGCGGAGGTTCTGGTGGCTGTACCAGGGCCGGTGCCACCACCAGTAGCGCCCCCCAGGGGGCGTGGCGTTGGGGTCGACCGGGAGGCTGCCCGTGATCGCGATCGCCGGGTTCATGGCCTCGAAGCCGGCGGGCATGGGATCCATCATGGCGACCAGGGTACGTCGAGCCGGGGCGACGAGGGTAACGCGAACCCGGACCCGCGCGCCTGCCTTGACCCGCCAGGTCCCGTCGGCGTCGCGGACGACATCCTTGGGGTCGTCGACGGCCTCGTAGGTGCGCTCGATGGTCATCCCGTGGCTGGCTGGGTCGATCTGGAGGTCGCCGGGCGCGTAGCGCAGGCCCAGGCGGTAGTAGAGCCTCCCTTGGCCTTCGTGGCTGAGCACCAGATCGCGCTGCTCCTGCTCGGCGAGCCAGCTCATCGGCACGTCGAGGTGGTTGCGCTCGGTACTGCGCCCCTTGAACTGAGCCTGGGCGACGAAGCCGCCATCGATCCACGTCCTCGCGACGAAGTCGGGTGTGACCCCCTCGTAGACCCGGAAGTAACGGTCCATCGCGAGGAGAACGAAGGCGTTCTCTTGGGTGGTGGACCAGCGACCAGCGACCCGATGACCCAGCAGGCCGCGGACGACCTTGACGATCAGGTCGTGCTCGGGACGAACCTCGAGGAGCGACTCGAGCAGGACGCCGTCCGTCCGGCGGTTGCCGTGCATGAGCACATAGTCGTTGTGGTCGGTGTAAGACTCGTTGAACTGGGCGGACGCCGCGGTCTCCGCCACGTTGTTCTCCCAGTGGCGGAGGGTCTGACGGACCGCGGCGTCCTGTCCGCTCGCGTGCAGGACGGGGACTAGCCAGCCCTGCGCCTCGAGGGGCAGGCGGTCGAGCCCGACGCGAAACAAGGCCTCGGCCTTTGCCCGGTCGGTGTCGCCAGCGCGGTGGCGAACGTAGAGGGCGTAGGCACGCAAGGTCAGCTTGGCCCGACCGCTGTACCAGCTCGGGATGTGGCGCTCGATGTTCTGGGCGTAGCGCAAGGCCCGACTGACCACTCCTTGATCCACCGTCCAGCCCTTGTCGCGCGCCCGCACGAAGGCGTGGGTCGCGTGCAGGGAGGCGTAGGGGTAGACGCGCTCGGTGGACCAGTAGCGGAACCCTCCGCTCGAGACCTGCCGTCGCCCGATCTGCTCCAGGTCCCGCTCGACCTGGGCCGCCAGCTCGCGCGCGGGCGGGAGCTGGGGAGACTCGAAGGCTTGCAGCACATCGCGCATGGCGGCGTTCACGAGCACTCTCGAGGCGATCTGCTCGGTACAGCCGTAGGGGTAGGCGTTGAGGTAGATCATGCCATCCGTCAGGCTGTGAAGCTCGGTGCTCGAGAGGCTGATCTCGAGCCCGCCGAACTGTGGCCACGCCTCGGTGGGGACCTCGATGGGGTAGGCCGAGGCCCCTTGGGTCAGGGTGCCGTAGGTGGCGAAGGCCTCGGTGGTTGCGGGGGTCCAGATCGGCAGGTCGTCGCTGGCTGCATCGCTGCTCCCTGCACCGACGATCGCGGCTTGCCAGCGGAATCGACCCGCGTCGACCACCCCGACCGGCAGGCGCACCTCGCGGCGGTCCTCGGCGGGAACGGTGAAGCGCAGCCCGGCGCGGTCCTCGGACGGGGCCTGGCGAACGTCGTCGTCGACCGATCCCAAGACCTTTCCGTTGTCGACCTGGAGCGCCAGCTCGACGGTGATGGGCTCGTCGGAGGGGTTCTGCACGACGAAGGGCAGCTCGGCCCGATCGCCGACGTTGAGGAAGCGGGGTAGGGAAGGCCGCAGCATCAGGGGCTTTCGGGCGACCACCGTGTGCTCCCCCGACCCGAAGCCGACCTCGGTGTCGGCGGCGACGGCGAAGATGCGGTAGCTCGTCAGGTTGTCGGGCAGCTCGATCTGAACTCGCGCGCTGCCTTGGGCGTCGGTTCGCACCCTGGGCGAGAAGATGGCGACGGCACGAAAGTCTGTGCGCACCTCGATCGCGCCGCCGGGGTCCTCGACCGGCTTGGGCTCCTCGGTCCGTTCCATGTCCATGTCCATGGCGCTGCTCTCGGCCAGGGGGGCGGCTGCGGCGGGGGAGGGGGGAGGGGCTGCCCCGGTGGGGGCGGCCCGAGATGAGCGGGCGCGCTGCATCGGGGGGTGGGATGGGGCCATGGGCTCCGCGCCGGCCTCGAGGGACTCTGGATCCGCTAAGGTCACCAGCGCGCGGCTGTGCACCCGGCGCACGCCGTCGGGTCGGCTTCGGTAGAAGATCTCGATCGGATCGGGGAGGGTGTAGCCTGAGAGCGCCAAGACCGACTCGTCCACCATCCAGACCGCGACCTCGGCGTCTTCCGCGGCTCGACCGTCGGCGTGTCGGACGGTGATGTCGGCGAAGGTCGCGCTGCCAGGAGAGAGCGCCTGGCGCTCCGGCTTGACCTCGACCTGGAGGGTCTGCTCCAAGGGGGGAACCTTGAGGGTGAGCGATCCGCTGGCGTAGGCCACGCGAGGCTCGGCGCCGGGGATGGGCGTTCCGTCGTCGTCGAGCCGCTCGGAGGAGCCGTTGACCTCGACGACCAGCCCTACGTTGGGCACGAAGCGCTCATCGATGGGGATCGACAGGGTCGTGGCGCCGTCGGGCAGCTCCACTCGCTCGCTGCGCAGCACGCCGTCCTGGTGGATGGTCACCAGGGCTTGCGCGGGAGCGAAGGGAGCTTGGAGAAGGATCTCGGCCACGTCGCCGACCTTGTAGGTCTCGGCGCTCGGTACGAGCGTGACCTCCTCGCGCTCCACCGTTCGCTGCGGCCGGGAGGGGCCTCCGCTCACCCAAAACCGCACGGTGCTCTCGTTGCGTCGGCCTGCTTCGTCGCGCAAGGTGGCGGTCACCCGGTACGATCCCCCCTCGTCGAAGGTGTAGGCGCACGAGACCGGCTCGGAGGTCGAGGTCAGCTCGCAGGTCTGGACCCGGGCGACGTCCTCGACGTAGCGACCCCGACGATAGCTCCAGGTGGTCCGCTCGATGACCAGCTCGAGGGGCACGTCGGAGACGGCCTCGCCCTCGATGCTGGTGACGATGGCTTGGAACTCCTGTTCCTTCCCGCGCTGGATGAAGGGTCGAGCGAGCTTGAGCCCCACGTATCGCGTGGCGGGGTGGACGAGAAAGCTCCCCGACGAGGACCACCGCTGTCGGTTCACGTCCTCCACCGTGGCCTCGGCTCGAACGCGGGCCGGCCGAGTGGGCTTGACGCCTAAGAGATCGATCCGCACGTCGTGGGTGCCGTCGGATCCTGTCTGGCTCGAGAGCGTCTGTTTTTGGCTCTGACCGCTGCTTCCCGAGGTGGAGCGCCACCAGGGGCTCCACGGCCCGAAGGAGAAGTCTCGCCAGCCTGGTGGCGTGTAGCTCGCCAGATCGGCAGAGACGTTCCAGGTCACCGAGGCGTTGGGCAGGGCGCCGCCCGCGTAGTAGGCCGCCTCGACCGTCGCGATCGCGTGATCCCCTAGGACGTAGGGGCGCGGATCGATCTGGGTCGATACGCGATATTCAGGTCGTCGAAACTCTTGAATCTGAAAGGTGTGGGTGTAGGACTGTGAACGACCCTCGAAGGTGGTCGAGAACGTCACCCGTGCCCGCCCGAGGTTCGGCGTGTCGGGGATGGGGATCGTGAGATCGAAGCCACCGTTGTTCTGAACCTTGGTCGTGCCCTCACCGATGTCGGCGCCGCGGCTGTCGACCGCCTTCCAGCGAAGGTCGAGGTCCTGGGGCAGGGCGCGCAGGCCCTCGCCGGGCTTGGGCAGGAAGGGACGCACGAAGCCCTTGATGTAGGCCTCTTCACTCGGCTTGACCATGCCCCGGTCGTCGAAGACGAACCAACTCAGCCGTTCGGGGTTGGAGGTCCCGACCCAGCTTCCGTGTCGACCCCACCGGCGGTTCGAGGGGGTGAGGAAGGCCTGATCGCCCTGATGCTCAGCGATGAGTGCCTGGTCCTGCGTGCGGGCCCGATAGATGCCCAGTCGGGCCACGCCGTCGGCGTCGGAGGTCGCGGCGCCCTGGCCCGAGGCGTTCAGGCGCACCTTCGCGCCCTCGACCGGCTCGCCCGTGCGGAGGTCCGTCACCCACGCGAGGACCTGGTCCTGGTCGAGGTATCCGGTGAGCCCCAGGTTGGTTCGCTGGACCCACATGCGGAGGTGCTGCCGGCGCCACCGATCCGACGCCTGGGGACGGGGGCGCACGTCGACGAAGACCTGCCCGACGCCGTTGTCGAGGAAAGGCTCGAGGTCGAGCATGCTCTCGACGTAGGCGAGGTCATCGTCGCCCGAAACGCGGATTGTCCGGCGGTCTAACCGGGTCAGAGGCGGCTCTGGCGGCTCGTCCTCGTAGTAGGTGCTCAGGTAATCGCCCAGCTTGGCGAGGTCGGTGGGGCTGATCCTGTAGATCGAGACCTGGAGGCTCGTGAAGGTGCGGCTGTAGATCGGGAGCTCTGCGGGGCCGGCGGGATCGAGCACGATGTGAAAGCCGCCAGGGCCGGCGAGCAGCGGGTCGTGGGCTCCGATCCGATAGGTGTGCTGGGCGCCGCGATGGAGGGGCTGCCCGAACACGTCCTTGATCTGGTCGGAGAGGGTGACCTGGACGCGGCTCTTGGCGGGGAAGGCGCCCCGGAAGGTGATGGCTCGTCCGCTTCCTTCGACCCGGATCCCCTCGAGGTCGGGACTGAACTGGACGAGCTCATCGAGGTCTTGCTCGGGGTCGAGCTCGTTGTTGAGCTGGACCGAGAAGGAGCCTTGTGGTGCGCAGCCATCACTCCGCTCCCAACAGTGCCAGCGCTGGACCGTAAGCGGGTCGTAGGTGCGAAAGGAGCTCGTCTGCTCGCTCTTGGTCACGCGAGGGCCCTCAGCGGAGGGCGCGCCGGACCGCACCGCCATCGTGTAGCTGGTTCCAGGCGTGAGCGTCGTTGTGGGCTTCATGGCCAGGAAGCGCCCCTCCTGGGTCGCCTGGATCAGGCGCTTTGCGGGGGGCCAGGCGTCGATCTCTTCTTGGGTCGCGGGGCGGAGCGGGATCGGGCTCCCGCTCGCGCGTAGCTCGACGAAGTCTTGGAAGCCGTCGCCGATCCCTTGATCGAAGGTCCAGACCAGGACCGGCTCCAGCGCTTGCCCCTCGCCCTGCGGGGTGGCCGATTCGAGCTGTAATGCGGGGGTCGAGAAGGTCCAGCGATGCTCCTGGGTGAGCTCGCTTCCCCGGACCGACGCGGTCCCCACGGGTACGACAGCCGTGAAGTGCGTCGCCATGGGAAGACGGGGATCCGGCTCGAAGAGGAGCGTGTCGGTGCCCACCCAGCGCCAGTGACCTTCGACCTCGGGGCTGAGCTGGACCGGGACCGTCTGGCTGGCTCGGTCCTGGCTTGTCAGCGCCACCATAGGCTGGTTGAAGGTGATGGAGAGGTGCCTCGCGATGGGAATGTCGCCCTCGGGGGCGTAGCGGCGGATCGCCAGCTCCTCGATCTCGACGTCCGGGGCGACGTCGGGGGCTTTGGGAGGCGGCCAGGGCTGCTGGATGTCGGTGCCGGAGCGGGGCGGCGGTGGGCTTCCAGCTCGAAGCGCGAACTCGGCGCGCTCTGCGGCTTCGATGCCAGGGAGGCGCTGGAGGATGGCGTCGACCCGGTCCTTCGGTAGCGGGCTGGCGTCGGCGAGCGGGGCGCGCTCGCCCGCTTCGATGGCTCGCTCCCCCTCGGAGAGCGAGAAGCGCAGCCCCGTGGGGTCGTCGTCGGTCGGATCTTCGATCACAGGCGCCTCCGTCGTCGCGGGTTTCACCCCTCCACTGCCGTTGGCGACCTTCGACTCTCGGCCGGAGCAAGAGAGGAGGAGCAGTAGCAGGGCAGAGAGAGCGCGGGCTGAAAACATGGGGTCCTCGCAGTCGTCGGCTCGATAACGCCACGGCGTCTGCGGACCTTACACAAGGAGGGCTTCGGCCACCGACGGCACCCTTCATCGTCAGGGCGGCTACGGGAACGGGGGGGAGAGGAGCCCCCGCGGCGTCAGGGCGCCGTGACGGGCATGTTGCCAAGGTCGCCGTTGAAGGCGATGCCGACAGCGATGAGGGGGAAGAACTGGGACTGCTCTTCGCCGGTCCGGTAGGGATGCTTGAGCCAGAGCTGGGCCAAGGCGAAGACGGTCGCTTGGTTGAACTTCGAGCCCGCGGGCTTGTCATTGATCTGGTAGGCGAAGAGGGGGCCGAGGCGATGGTTGGACATGCCGCCATCGGTGGAGCTGTCCCCGCCGAAGAGGTTGTCGGTGAAGGTGTGGCGCAGGCCGATACGCACGTCGTCCTTGACGAAGAGCACGTCCAGGTCGTTGAGGACCATCCATCCGCCGTTGGGGGCGAGCCGGTCCCAGTACTGGTCGTAGAAGAAGGCGTCGGCCCCCGGAAGGTTCAGGCTCAGGGTGGTGTATTGGGTGATCGATCGCACGGCGATCGGCCCAGCCTTGGCCTGAACCGTGTGGCTGAAGGTGGCGTAGTAGCCGAGGCGGGCGGCTGCGTCGTCGCCCCGGTCGCGGATCGCGCGGTCGCTGTAGCGGGCGCCGGGGTCTTCCCAGGAGAGGATCTGATCGAAGGTGCTGAAGTAGCCGACGACACCGACGTCAGCCGAGGCGCGGAACAGGGCGATCGGGGCGATCTCGGCGTAGCCACCTGCGCGAGCCCAGGCTGGCGTGAGCACTGCAGTTCCTCCCAGGTAGGTGTAGGTGTCGTTGAAGAGGATGCTGTCGCTGGTGGACATGCGGTGCCGCCAGCCGATGCGGTTGACGTTGATCAGACCCAATGGATTGACGCGGGCGAAGGTCGCGCTGGTGTACCAGAGCCGGTTGAGGGGGGGCGGTTCTTCGCCGCGTCGGAACGAGGAGTCGTCGGCGCGCGCGCCCCGGTCGGCAGCGTATGCCGTGTCGACCGCAGCGGTCGATGCGATCGCCACGGTGAGGGCGAGTGTCCAGGCCAAGTGACGCATGCGGTCCTCCTTGATGAGCGCCAGAATACCGGCTGCAGCGGCGTGCTCCTATGCGGTGGGGAGGATGCCGTGGGAGGGCCCTGGCGTCCTCGGCGTGAGAGGCAGGATATACGATAGACCGCGTCGATCGCTCCGGGGCCCTCCGGCTGGTGATGCGGTGGTGCGGCTCGTCATGTCCTTCGCTTCTCTTGCTCCCCGCGCCCGCGTCGTGTGCCGGCCTCGATCTCGAGGAGCTCGGTGAGCAAGGTGCGATAGCTCTGCACCAGCTCGGGGTGGACCGTGGTCTCGAGCGTGCAACCCTGTTCGCCCTCGCGGTGAAGGCAGTCGCGAAAGGCGCACTGAAGCTCCGCCATGCCAGGGAAGTAGGCGCGGAGATCGGCGACCTGAAGGCCGGCGGGCGTGAAGCTGCGGATCCCAGGGGAGTCGATGAGCGCGGCGCCCTGTCCGAGGTCGAAGCGGGTGGACGAGGTGGTCGTGTGCTTGCCAAGACCCCAATACGCCGAGAGTTCGCCCACCGGCCCGGCGTCGGCCTGGGGAAGCAGCGCGCGGACCAAGGAGGTCTTGCCGACGCCTGAGCGCCCCACGAGCGCCCAGGCGCCACCCGCCTCGCGGACGGCCTGGCGCAGGCGCTCGAGGCCCTGCCCCTGGTGCGCGCTCACCTCGAGGGTCGGGACCCCGCAGGAGGCGCGGAGATCGAGCTGCTCCCTCGCTTTGGGTGGGGTGGGCTGATCCACCTTGTTCAGGGCGATCATGGCGCGGAGCCCACCACGCCAGGCCGCTACGAGGTAGCGGTCGAGGATCACGGGGGCCAAGGGCGGTTCGTTCGCGGTCTCGACGATGATCACCCCCGTGAGATTCGCTGCGAGCACTTGCTCGCGGCCTCGATGGTCGACCCGTGCGAGGCGGGTTCTGCGCGGGAGGACCTCGATGAGCTTGCCGCCTTCGCCGGGGGCGCGCACGAACCGGACCTCATCGCCGATCACGGCACGCCGCCCGGAGAGAAAGCAGACGATCTCCTCGTCGGCGTGGCGCACCCGAACCCGCCGACCCACCGTCTCGATGACCTCTCCGCTCAGGATTGGGGCGCTCGAGTGCTTACGCCGACTCACGCTCGTCTTCCAGCCATGGATCCTCCTCGCGCTCGCCCTATCCGGTCTCCGGCTCCCGTGGCGTGAGCGATGTCGTCAGCGCGACGATCATGTCGCTCCGGCCCCCCCGCCACTCGGTTATGCATGAGGAATGCGACGCGATATACTCGAGCTCGACCAGTTCATCCAGCGACGGCTCTACAGCCTCGACCTCAGCCTCATGGAGGTCGAGGCCATGCGGCTGGTGCTCTCGGGGGGCTCGGTCGTCGACTGGCAGCGCATGGCCTTCTCCACCCCCGAAGAGGTCGACCACTTTCTGGCGATCCAGCGCATCGACCTGAAGGTTCCCGAGGACCGGGAGCGGGTGCGCTACGTCTTCAACGAGGCGGTGAGCTACCTCGAAGAGCACCTATATCTTCGTTTTCCAAGGGATCTCCGCAACCCGGACGATCTGCGCGATATCTTCTTGGCGGCGAGCGATCCCTCGGGCTTTCGTAGGCGGCAGGTGCTCTGCTGCGTAGCGCTCAAGCTCATGCACGTCATCCACCACATGGAAGCCGCGGAGCTGAAGTCGAAGATCCCGGTGGCCGAGGCGGAGCTCTTCGATCTGGCCGAGGGCGACATCCTCCGTCGTGCGCGCGTCATGCGCGAGTCCGGGCTCCCGGTGCTCTCCTTCTATGGCTCCCGAAAAGCCAGGAGCTCGGTCATCACCAAGCTCATCTCGAAAAAAGAGAACCTCGCCGCCACCATCTTCGACAAGCTCCGCTTCCGCATCGTCGTCGACCACGCCGACGCCCTCGCCCCGACCTTGGCCTACCTGACCAAGCAGTTCTTTCCCTTCAACTATGTCATCCCCGGCCAGAGCCACAACAATCTGCTCGCGCCCGAAGATGTGGTGAGCTGTCTCCCCTCGCATACCGAGCTGCAGGAGCTCATCGAATATCCGGGGCTGGCCACGAGCGGAAAGAATGAGTTCTCGGGTGAAAGCTATCGAATGATAAATTTCATCGTGGACTATCCGGTCCGTGTGCCCGACCGCTACATTACGGGCCTTCCTTTCGAGCTCGGGCGGATCGTCTTCGTGATGGTCGAGTTTCAGCTCGTCGACGAAGAGACCGCCAGGCTCAACGAAGCCGGAGAGAACGCCCACGCCCTGTATAAGGCCCGTCAGTACGAGACGGTCTTTGGGCGCCTCGTGCGGGGCTATGAGCATGCCCGCCGCAGCCGCGTGGGGCCGCTGGCCGACTCCGATGGGGGGCCCGAAGATCTCCCAGCCGAAGACGATCGTACCGAGATCATCGCCCCGGAAGAGTAGGCGCGTGGTGGCCGCTCGCGGTCATCCACGGTGGTTCGGGGCGTTTGGATCGCCCGAGAGGTGTTAGGGGCGGCCGGGCGCGGACGTTTATGCCGACCCGGTTGGAGGAGTTTGATGACGCGTCTGGGGCTCGTGCCGTGGCTTACCGCGGGAGCATCGCTGACCCTCTTGCAGGGAGGCGCGCTCGCGTGGGGCATGTCTGGCGAGGGGGCCTTGCTCACCTTGTCGGTCGCTGCGGTGGGGGCTCTCCAGATCGTCAAGACCTGGCTGAGCGTGTTGCGCCTCAACGACCTTGGCTTGGAACCTTCCAGGGCGCTTATGACGGCGGTCCCGCCGCTCAACCTCTTTCTGCTGGGCACGCTCTTTGCGGCGACGCCCTCGGATTCGCTCCGGGCCAAGCGACGCGCGGTGTGGAGTGGAGGGACCTCGCTTCTCGCTGCGGTCGGCCGCGGGGCCCGGGCCCTGTCGAAGGCGTGGTGGCTCCTCCTCGTGGTGTGTCTGGGGCAGGGTGGCGTCGGGTGGCTGCTCGAAGCGAGCCTCCCTTCGGCGCTCGCCGCGTTTCTCGAGGGGGACCTCGAGGCGAGACAGATCTGGTTCCAGGGCTCGCTTGTGGTCTTCGGGGCCCTGGGCCTCTACCTGATCGTGCAGATCTTCAATCGGTCCAAAGCCTCGCGCGCCTCCTGGCTTCCGACCTTCTTCGTCCTTCCCATAGGGCTCTTCGCGCTTGGGGTCTATCCTCCACTCCCAGACACGATCGGTGTCGCCCCCGCGGTGGCGGTGATGTACGGCTCGATCGTCTTTGGGGTCTGGCTCGTGCTCTCGGCGCTGCTCCACCCGCTGTGGATCCAGGTCGTCGACGAGGGGCTTCGTCGAGGGGCGCGGGCCGAGCTGAGTCGGGCCATCGACCGCTGGAAGGCGGGGTGGGCGGGGGCCGCTGCGGTCTACGCGGGCGCGATGACCGCCATCTTTCTAGGGCTCCAGGCGCTCTATGTGCCGGGCATTCTCCTCGCGATCGTCTTTGCCTTCGCGCCCCATGCCGGCATCTTGGAGCCTCAAGAGCGCCCCTATCGACTCTCTCGCGTGCTGGCCCAGCGCGTGGGCTTCCGCTTGGTCCTTCTGCTCGGTGCGGGCGGAGTGGCCTTGCTGCTCACACAGTTCGGAGGGCAGCTCCTCGCCGAGGCCCTCCTCGCGACCTTCTCCACCTCGGACTACCTCGTCGACGGGCGGTTCCTGCCGGAGCGGGTCTTGTTCTCGACTGGCTACGCCTTGATCTTTCCTGGCAACGCACCGATCTCTCCGCTCGGGGTCGGGCTGTCCAACGCGGTGGGTGGGCTCATCTGGGCGGTGGTGCTCGCCGGCCTGACCGTCTTGTATCGGGGGCAACGACCTGCCGAGGACTCGACGGGCGAGGCCGCAGATTCATCGGCGCCGACCTAGGTCGAGGGTCGCTATGGGTGCCGGGGTGCGGGCCGAGCCGCCTCGTCCAGGCTAGGCGCTCCGAGCATGTCAGCGCTCCTCCATCAAGCTCGGGCCCTGCGTGAGCGAGGGCAGCCTTGGGCCGGGCTCGGCGGCGATGCCCTCGCCTTCGTCCTCGCGCAGCTCTGCCCGGGTGGACGCTGGCTGGTGGTGGTCGATGAGCCCGATCGCGCGGACGCGATGGTGCGCGCTCTTCGCTTCCTTCACCCCGACCCGAGCCAGATCGCCTACTTCGCCGTCGATGACGCGCGTCCCTACGACGGCTTCTCGCCCAGCGCCGCAGCTCCCCGAGCTCGACTCCACGCGCTCCACCGCGTCGACGCCGGTCGACCGAGCCTCGTGGTGGCGTCGGCGCGGGCGCTGCTCAAGCGCGTCCCAGGTCCTGCGGATCGAGTCCGGCTGCGGTGCAGGCTCAAGGTCGGGCAGCGCATCGATCGGGCGGATCTTGCGCGCTGGCTGCGCGGGGCGGGCTACCTCGCGGCGGAGCACGCGGTCGAGGAAGGCTTCTTCGCTGTCCGAGGAGATGTGGTGGATGTCTGGCCCGCCGGCCGGAGTCTACCCTTCCGCATCGACTTCTTCGATGACGAGATCGAGGCGATCCGAAGCCTCGACCCCTCGACCCGGCGGAGCGTCGACCGGCGGGAAGGCGCGACGCTGCTCGCGGCGCGTGAAGAGCTCCTCGACGAGCGGGCGCTACGTCGCGCCCAGGCCGAGCTGGCCCGCCATGCCGTCGCCCAAGGGGTCGACGGTCGGCTCCGGCGCCGTGTGCTCGAAGATCTGCGGGCGGGGATCCGGTTCGCCGGCCTTCAAGACTGGCTCCCAGCCTTGGTCGAGGTCCAAGATCCCCTCGACGCCTTCGCGGGCTTCCAGCGCGTCATCGTCCATCCCGAGGACGTGGCGGCGGTGATCCGCGACGGCGCGCGGACGATTCAGGATCGGTACCGTGCCTTAGACCTCGAGGATCGTCCGATCGTCCCGCCCGAGAGCACCTTCTGCGCGGCCGATGACGTCCTAGCGGCCTTGGAGTCGGCCCAGGTCGTTCAGGACGTGCCACGGGACCGGCGACACGATCTCGGCGCGAGGCGACCGGATGGGCTCGCGGTGCGTGGCGTCGAGCTCGCGCCGGTGGTCGCCCGGCTGCGCGAGCTCGCGGAGGAGGGCGTCTCGGTCGGGATCGTCTGTGCGACCGACCGGAGGGTCGAACATCTCCGAGAGCTGCTGGGCGCGCACGGTCTCTTCCCGGATTTCGTGCCCGGTCCGTCCTCCCTGCCTCCGTCTGAGGTCAGCCTCCTCCTCGGTGATCTCCCCCGGGGCTTCGTGGCCGAGGATGCGAAGATCGCCCTGATTCCCGACACGTCGCTCTTCGGCCATCGGGCACGCCGGGCGGTGGCCGACCGCATCCACGCCTTCTTCGACGCGGGCCTCACCGAGATCTCGCAGATCAAGGAAGGCGACTACGTCGTGCACAAGATCCACGGGGTCGGGCGGTACGAAGGCATGGATCGCATGGCGGTCGGGGCCTCGGAGCAGGACTACGTGAGGATCGGCTATCGGGGCGGCGATATGATGTACCTACCCGTTGCCCGCCTCGGGCAGCTCTCGCGGTACGTGCCGACCAAGGAAGGGGCCGAGGTGCGCTTGGATCGCCTCGGTGGGCAGACATGGGAAGCCCGAAAAGGCAAGGTGCGCGATAGCTTGTTGCGCATGGCCGAGGAACTCCTGCGGATCCACGCGGCGCGGGAGCTCTCGACGCGGCTCCCTCACGCGCCAGCGGGGGATCTCTACCATGCCTTCGTGGCGCGCTTTCCCTACGATGAGACCCCCGACCAAGCCTTGGCGATCGACGCCGTGATGGAGGATCTCTCGAGCGAAGCCCCGATGGACCGGCTGCTCTGTGGAGACGTCGGGTTCGGAAAGACCGAGGTCGCGATGCGAGCTGCAGCACGGGTGGTCGGAGGCGGGCGCCAGGTCGCGGTGCTCTGTCCGACCACGGTGCTCGCTTACCAGCACCGACAGACCTTCGCGGAGCGCTTCGAGGGCCTGCCTGTGAGGATCGGCCTGCTGTGCCGCTTCAACTCCCCTGCGGAAGACAAGGAAGTTCGACGCGCCCTTCGACGGGGCGAGATCGACATCGTTATCGGAACGACGGCCCTTCTCGGTCGAGGGATCCGCTATGCCGATCTCGGCCTGATGGTGGTCGATGAGGAGCACCGCTTCGGCGTGCGCCAGAAAGAGCGCCTCAAGAAGCTCCGAGCCGAGGTCGATGTCTTGTCGATGTCCGCCACGCCCATCCCGCGCACGCTCCAGATGGGCCTCTCGGGCATGCGCGAGATGTCCTTGATGTCGACGCCACCCAGGGATCGCCTCGCGGTTCGGACCTCGACAGCGTCCTTCAAGAAGGCGCGTGTTCGCGACGCCATCCTGCTCGAGATCGAGCGGGGAGGGCAGGTCTTCTTTGTGCACAACCGGGTCGAGACCCTCCAGCAGGTCGCCGATCGCCTCAAGTCCTGGGTGCCGGAGGCGACCTTCGCGGTCGCTCATGGGCAACAGAGTGCGCAGGATCTCGAGGACACCCTGATCGCCTTCACGCTCAAGAAGGTCGATGTTCTCGTCTGTACCGCGATCATGGAGACGGGAATCGATCTGCCCAACGTCAACACCATGATCGTGGATCGGGCGGACCGCTTTGGGCTAGCCCAGCTCTACCAGCTCCGCGGACGAGTCGGCAGGGGCAGCGTTCGGGCCCAGTGCCTCCTCTTGCTCCCCGAAGACGCCACGCGGGATGCGCGGCGAAGGGTGCAGGTCATGGTCGAGCACACCAGCCTGGGGTCGGGTTTCCAGATCGCCGCGGCGGATCTCGAGATGCGCGGAGCGGGCAACCTGCTCGGCGAGGCCCAGAGCGGGAACATCGACGCGGTCGGCTATGAGGTCTGGCTGGAGCTGCTCGAAGAGGCGGTCCAGCGTGCGCAGGGGAGGCTCGGGGCGGCTCGGGTCGAGACCGAGGTCGAGATCCCGGTGCCCGCCTTCATTCCCCAAGAGATGGTTCCCGATCCGCAGCTTCGCCTCGCGTGGTATCGGCGCTTCTCCGATGCACAGAGCCCGGCTCAGGTCGAGCGCGCCCTAGACGAGCTCGAGCTGGAGCACGGTCGGATCCCGGTCGAAGTCCAGAACCTGGTCGGGCTTCTGATCACCCAGCTTCAGGGGCGTCAGATCGGACTCACCCGCATCTCGTGGCTCAAGGTCCGGGTCCTCTTCGAGTTCCATCCGGGCAGCGCGGCCCTCGGCCCTGAGCTTCATGCCCTCGTCGCGAGGATGCCCAAGCGGCTCGCGCTCGAAGGAGGGCGAGAGGACGCGCCCGTCGTGCTCTCGGCACGGTTCGAGCCCTCCGAGGCCGAGCGACCCTTCCGCTTCCTTCGATGGCTCTTGGCCCAGCTCGGGGCTCGGGGCTAGGCTTGCCACCGAAGCAGGATCCTTCCTGCGCCTTGTGAAACAGATTGCTCGAAGGCATATGTCTTTGTTAGATGACTGTTTTTGCGTCATGCTTGCCCCAGATGTGCGGAGAGTGGGGCACGGCCGGATGCGCTCATGTGCAAATGATTTCTAGACGAATCGTCTGATAGAGCACTTTTGTCTGTTCAGCCATGTTTGGCACGCCGCATGCACTATGTCTCCGTGCAGCCGGTCGAGCCGGTGAGCGACCGACGGGAGCATCCCGGCGATCCTCACTGTCGATTCAGGCAGGAGGGTCTTCGGGCCGTCCACGCGCTCTTTGACGTCAAAAACTCCATGGAGGGTGGTGACCCTGCCGTCCTGTCGCGCTTCGCGGCCCTCGGGCAACGAAACCAGGACAGTATTCACCTACTCATCGGTCGGACAGACCTGCTGCCTCAGGCATAGACGAGTCCTCGTCTCAGCCCAAGGCGCGCTCTCGCAGCGCACGGCAACCCGCCCCTCACCTGAGGGCCGCGAGCCGGGGTAGGGGATCGCACGAGAGATCGTGTAGCGATGCGATGGGGAAGACCTCGAAGGAGTCCAAAGCCCATGGAAGGACAGGGTCTCTAGCGGCGGCAACGCCTCTAGAGCGCTACGGACTCGTCGACGGAGCAAAGCCTTGAAGGTGAACGCTCCAGCCTGAGCATCGCTCGGGTAAGCGGCGCAAGTCCTGAAGATTGGCAGCGGAAACGCCCGCCTCTCGGAGGGAGGAGTGGTCGCGCGAACCGAGGTGGCTTCGGCCATTCGATTCGCACGGTACGACGAGACGCGATGTTCGATGGCTTCGGCCAGCAGCCTGCGTAGGGCTGTCTCGATGCATCGCGCGCGGCCCCAGGGCCGCAGCACGCGGCATCTCCCCGGTAGGAGATGCGCGTGAGCCCCGAAGTTGGAGTCAGAGATGCTCCGCCGAGGGGTGGGTTCCAGCGCTGATCGAGCGCTTGAGGACAAGTCGGGTATCCGGCACCGACCAGTAAGTTCCCTGATTTTCTGGTCGAAGGCTGTGTCTAGGCGCAGCGTTGTGCACACTTGCCCCACAGGTTGTGCACAGGTCTGATGGCGCGACGGCGTCTCAGCGCGCATGCCCCTTGGGGTGTGTGCCTCGCACCCGCGGACTGCGGCGGAGCGAGCGGGAGTCTTGGCCTTGGCCAGGGCGGAGCAGAGTCCTCTCTCGGGAGGGCGAAGCAGCGGCGAAGTCACCTCCCTGGGGGGCTTCGTCGAGGGATCTTCGGATCGCGAAGGGGTGGCGACACCTCGACCCCGAGAGGTATCGAGACCTCTCGGAGGAGGCTTCGCTTCGGCGAAGAACCAGGGCCTCGGCAGCTACGCAGGGTGCCGAGCAGGGATCTTCAGCGGCGGCTGAAGGTCAGGTCAAGACTTAGGTCCTGACCGCATCGGGCGTGTCCCGATGCCTCGAATGGGAGCGTCCCGGGCCCCATCCGTGAGCGCCGCATAGGCGGTAGCAGGAGTGTTTCGACGGTCATCTCGGGTCGTCGTGCACGAGGCTGGCTCCGGCCAGTCGCTTCTTATCGAAGCACGCTCTCTTGGCGTTCCGGGCCGAGGGAGGCTGGCTCTGGGCCAGCACCCGCGCGAGCGGGAGGCAGGCGACTCGTCGCCTACGGAGTCATCACCGCGTGGTGTGATGGGCAGCACTCGACCTCGGTCGAGGGGCTGCAAGTCGGAGCTTAGCATCCGGCGACCTGCGAGAAGACCTGGCCAAGGTTCATCGCAGCGGGGGCTCAGCTCTCGGGCTGGGCGAGCTTCCGAGCTCACAGGGGTGCCTCGGCTTCGAGGCTCAGGGGCCGGCCTTCATCCGGTCAGCCAAGATTGCGGCGTGCTCTACGCTGTGATCGGAGCGAGGGTGCCAACGACCTCGTCTCCTCTCCAGCAATGGAGGTTGGACAGACCTTCGGGTCGAACTCAGGCGGCCTTCGGTCGCTACAAGCGCGCGCACTCGAGGCGCGTGGGGAGCCGCATCGGTCTTCGGAACGAGCGACTCACCATAGAGCAGGACGGGCGCATCGCGCCGGATCGACGTCCGCCGCTCTTCGGAGCGGATCGCCCCAGAGTCTCGACTCAGGGGTGTCGTATCGAGGAGTGCAACATCAAGAAGGCAAGGGCTGCGGCGACGCAGTACGGCTGTTGACGAGTGGAATTCTTTGAAGGGTCCGAAAGGTGTCGCGGGGGCAGCTCCTCCCGAGTCTGGCAGCGAGAGCTGTCGGGCACGAAGCGAGCCGAAACGCGACGAACCCCATAGCTGGCAGCGGGATGCAACAAGCCCGCGGAGCCTGAGCGGAGTAAGGCGTCGAGGTGGTGAGAAACCACGAGGACGTAACGAGATGGTGCGGTGTGGCAGCTGCACCCCGAAGCTGACCTCGGTCGGCGGGAGTGGACGCACAGGTCGTGAAGCGGAATCACATCACCACAGCGCGAAAGCCTCCTCTTCGGGGGAGCCTGAGCGAGATGGCGGTGGCCGTGACACGCGAACGGCAGAGGGGACCTGAGAACGGACGAAGCGTGAGCCGGAGCGACCCAGAGATGGGTGGCGAAGGGCTCACAAGAGACCTCGGTGATGCGCGAGAGCGGTTCCCAAGGTCATGCAGGGCGACGCGGAGCTTCGGCTCCGAAAGAACCGCCCGGTCAAGCCCACGAGAGGAGGCGTCGGAGACGGCGTAAACCTGAGGTGGTCTGCGGGGAAAGCCAATGACCCGCGCCGGATGGTGTCTTAGTCAAGCTCACACCGATTCAGGTTGGTGTTTGCTCGTCTCCTGGTAGTCTAAGGCTGCTCACGCGCGGATGCGCGTTCCAGCCGAGTGTCTCTCTTCGTCCTGTCCTCCATCGGCTCGGCATGCTGCAGCGCCCCGTTCGGGTTCATCCCGCGCGGGGCGTTTTTTTGTCTCGGGGTTTAGGAGGGGCCAGCCGTCGGCGACGGGGCTGCGCGACAGTCGGCTAGGGGGCGAGCCGGTGGTACTGGGCCTCGCCGTGGCCGTTGATGGTCGTTGGGAGTCCCTCGACGCTCACCTGGTGCCGCTCTACTGCGACCTCGCCGTGGACCTCGGCGACCTGACCGTGGAAGATGTAGTCAAAGCCCGAGGTCTGGGTGATCGGCGAGTAGTTGGTCGCGTGTCCGAAGGCGATCCCGTCGCTCGGCTCCAGCGTGGCCTGGAGGGTACGCAGGTAGGCTCCTCGCGCCTCGGGATCCTCCACGTGGAAGCGCCACGACAGCGAGGTCCACCCCACCAGGGGAGCTCCGCTCAGCGCGACCTGAACCTCCGCGGGATCGGGATCGGGCTGGGGGTCGGGGTTGAAGCTGCTGGAGCCGAGCTCGTAGCTGGCCTGGTTGTGGATCTCGTGCACGTCCGACTCGACCTCGCCGACCAAAGCCGTCACCTGGACCTGCATGCCGACGACCGCGTCCTCGACGATATCGTCGAGGCAGGTGCGCATCTCTTCGAGGGTGCGACCCGCGCTGAACCCGAAGTGGACGGGCACGAGCACCTCGCGACGGGTCGGAGCCAGGGAGGGCTCGCCGAGCGAGACCGAGATCTCGGTGGGGTTCCAGCCATGTCGTGGGTCGTAGCACGATCGGGCCCGCGCGTGATCGGGCAGGGGGCGAGAGGTGTCGAGGGTGAACCCGGAGATGAGCGCCACCGCAGTCCCCGAGGCACGGCGGGGCAGGGAGATCGAGAGGATCTGCTCGCTGCCCTGGGCCGAGACGCTGGCCTCGAGGGTGGCGTTGGCGAGGACCACGGTGCGGCTCTCGAGGGTGTTCCAGGTCACGCCCACGTCGCTGCGGTCCTCGACCGGGAGCTCGCCACAGGGCACGTCCGAGACGCAGTCGGGGTCCTCAAAGACGATCGCGGTGGTCGAGGTTCCACCGACCAGGGCGACCTCGACCGCGGGATCGTTCAGTGTGCGCACCCCGAGCTCCGAGAGGCGGTGGTTGAAGAGTTCCCACCCGAAGGTGTAGCTCTGAAGCGATGACGCCTCGGTGGGGGCCTGGCAGGCGATCAGCCCCACCCCGAGGCCAAGCGAAGCGAGGGCGTGGCGTAGCGGTCGGCGAGGCTTGGGGGTCGTGCGTCTCACGGGCGCTCCACTCTCGGGTCCACGAGGCAGGTCGAGCTCGTAGCGGTAAGCTAGCAGAGCGCATCGCCTCCGGGGTTGTCATGTCTATTCTGCCGCAGATCCCTCCGCCTCGACGAGCGGATCACGTCCGCTTCGAGCTCTCCGGCGGGCACACCCGTGCGCTCGGGGTGTTGCGAGATCACTTGGGCACGCTCCGCGCGCTGCGTGCGGTCGCTGCGCTGGTCCGTCGCCAGGCCACGCGCGATCCCTTCGCTGATCTGCCGCCCGTGGCTGCGGAGGATGTCGCGGAGTGGCTGTGCCGTCGGCAGCTCGGTCCAGTCTTGCACCTCGCCGACGTGTTGACCCAGGATCTCGGACTGGAGCGGGCGCAGGCGCGGAGGGTCCTCGCCGAGGTGATCGCCGAGGTCGGGGCCCTGCTCCTCTCTCGGCGTTTCCCTCGCCTCGATCCCATCGCCTGGGCCCGGGCCAGCCCGCAGGCGCGCGAGACGGTCGCGCGCGCGGTCTTCGCACGTCTGGGCAACATCTTTGCGGCCGACGTCGACTCGACGGCCCGCACCCTGTCCTTCGATGTGCGTCGCTGTCGCTTTGTGGAGCTCTGTGCTCAGGTCGGCCAGCCCGATCTCGCCCCGCTCTTCTGCGCGGCGGATGAACGATTCTTTCAGGGAGCCGGAGCTCCGGTATCGCTCGAGCGCACCCGCACCCTGGCGACGGGTGCGGCCTGTTGTGACTTCCGCTTCTCGCTGCACGCCCCCGAGGAGGCCCCGTGACCTTCCAGCCCGCTTGGTGGCTTCCCGGACCCCATGCCCAGACCCTCTGGGCTGCGCTGGGTCGACGCGTGCGCCTGCCTCCGCTCCGCTGGGAAGAGGTCCTGCTCCCCGATGGGGACTTCGTCGAGATCGCCTGGGTCGATCGGTCGGTGCTCCCGGATGCGCCGACGGTCCTCGTCCTCCACGGGCTCGCCGGGTCGGTCCAGAGCCCCCACGTCGCCGGGTTGGTGGAGGCCCTGGCGGAGCGAGGCTGGCGGGTCGGCGCCTTTCACTTCAGAGGCTGCGGCCGACGCCCCAATCGCTCTGCGGTCGGCTACCACTCAGGCAAGACGGATGATCCCAGAGCGGTGCTTCGCCTCTTGCGTGAGCGTCATCCGGGGCCCTTGGGGGTGGTGGGCTTCAGCCTGGGCGCCAACGTCACCCTCAAGATGCTCGGGGAAGACGGCTCGGCCTCCGTGGTGGATGTCGCCGCCGCGATCAGCCCCCCGCTTCGGCTCGAGCTCTGCGCCGACCGGATGCAGCGGGGCTTCTCCAAGGTCTATCAGGCCAAGTTGGTCTTGGAGCTGCGCCGATACGTGCGCGCGAAGATCCGCGCGGGAGTTCCCATCGACCCGGAGCGCTTGCGGGGCGTCTGGTCCTTTCGTTCCTTCGACGACGCGATCACCGCACCCTTGCACGGCTTCACCGACAGCGCCGACTACTATGCCCGCGCCTCGTCGAGGCCCTTCCTACCCTCGATCCGCGTTCCGACCCTCGTTGTGCACGCCCTGGACGACCCCTTCTTCACCCCAGAGGTGCTGCCTCAGCCCCACGAAGTACCGGCGGCGGTCCAGCTCGAGGTCGAGCCGGCGGGTGGGCACGTGGGCTTCGTCGAGGGTCGGCTCCCGCTGCGGGGGCGCTACTACGTCGACACGAGGGTGCCCGCCTTCTTCGCGAGCCGCTTCGCCTCGATCTCGGCCCAGGCGGCTCGGGTGTCCGGGGGGTAGCGGCTACAGGTTGTCGAGGAGCGAGCCCGAGAGGCTGCATGTCAGGCCAAAGCCGTCGGGCTCGACCTGAAGCGCCTTGACCACGCCGTCCTCGATGAGCATAGCGTAGCGCTTGGAGCGTAGTCCGCCCAGGACCTTGGCCTCGACCCCCAGCCCGAGGGATTTCGTGTAGTCGCCGGCGGGGTCGGCCAGCATGCGCACCTTGCCTTGGGCTCCGTGGGCTTCCCCCCACGCGGCCATGACGAAGGCGTCGTTGACGGCGAGACAGTTGACGCTGTCCACGCCCCGCTGCTTAAAGGTGGCGTGATCCGCGATAAAGCCAGGTAGGTGGGTCTGGCTACAGCCCGGCGTAAAGGCGCCGGGCACGGCGAAGAGGACGTGACGACCCTCGGCGAAGAGCTTGGCGGGGTCGTGACGCTTGCCGGGAGAGCCTTCGTGAAGCTCGCCGGTTGGAAGGGGCTGGCCTGGGGCGATGGACATAGAGACCTCGGGGCGCGGGGTGGCGAGGGGCGTAGCGCGATGGTCGAGCCTCGCCAGCCCGATCCGTTCAGGGGTGGCGGAGATCACCGCGGATTGGGGCCTCGCTTGCGTAGGCGCTCCAGCTCTCTGCGAAGGATGGGCGTGAGCAGGATGATCCCAGCGAGGTTCGGGATGCACAGCACGAAGACCATCGCATCGGAGAAGTCGAGCACCGCCTCAAGGTTGATCGAGGCCCCGAGGGCGACGAAGAGGCAGAAGACGACTTTGTATCCGGCCATGGCGGTGGGGCTTCGACCTACGAGGTAGGTCCAGCCCTTCAGGCCGTAGTAGGCCCACGAGATCATCGTGGAGATCCCAAAGAGCATGGCGGCGATGGCGATAAGGTAAGGGGACCAGCCGATGCGCCGGGCGAAGGCGTCGGAGGTGAGGGCGACCCCTTCGAGTCGCTGCGAGAGGAAGGTGGGATCGAGCTCGGCGGTGGTGGTGATGACCAGGGCGGTGATCGTGCACACGACGACCGTGTCGATCAGCGGCTCGAGCAAGGCGACGTAGCCCTCGGTCGCCGGGTGCTTGGTCTTGACGGCGGCGTGGGCGATGGCGGCGGAGCCGATGCCCGCCTCATTGCTGAAGACAGCCCGTCGAAAACCGATGATCATCACTCCGAACATTCCGCCTGCGATCCCTGGCGCCGTGAAAGCCTCGGTGACGATGCGGAGTACGGCTGCCGGCAGGACCTCGGCGTTGAGCGCGAGCAGGGTGAGGGCCCCCGCGAGGTACAAGCCCGCCATCAGGGGCACCAGCCGGGAGGTGACGCTCGCGATCGACTGGATCCCTCCCAGGATCACCAGCCCCACGATGATCGCCAGCACGATCCCGATCAGCCAGCCCTGTCCCGCGAGCAGGCCGGTCTCGGCGCCTCCCGTGACGGCCTTGAGCTGGATCGCTGCCTGGTTGGACTGGAACATATTTCCGATCCCTAGACATCCAACGACGATCCCCGCGGCGTAGAAGGTGCCGAGCGCCTTGCCCATCCGCCTCAGACCGAGCTCCGCGAGCCCCCGCTCCAGGTAGTGCATGGGGCCGCCCGAGACGGTCCCGTCGGGGTGAAGCCTTCGATAGCGAACGCCGAGCGTGCACTCTGCGAACTTGGTCGCCATGCCGAGCACCCCCGCGACCACCATCCAGAAGGTCGCGCCGGGCCCACCGGCGGCGATGGCGACGGCGACGCCCCCGATATTGCCGATCCCTACCGTGCCCGACAGGGCGGTCGCCAGGGCTTGGAAGTGGGTGACCTGCCCGGGAGGATCGGGGTCGTCGTACCGTCCCCGCAGCACTCGGAGCGCGGTCGGGAGCCCTCGGAGGTTGATGCCGGACAAGGCGATCGTGAAGTAGATCCCGCCCGCGACGAGCCACACGACGACCAGGGGCCAGTCGACTCCGAAGAGCGTGACCTCGAAGAAGACGACGCTCGACAAGGCGTCGGCCATGGGACGGACCACGGCGTCGATCCAGGCGTCGAGGGTGGTAGGCGGGTCGTGGGGCTCGGGCATGGGCGCTCGGGGGCGGGGCTCCACCCTAGCGGATCTGGGATGCTAGCGCGTCGGCGGTGCGGGTTAGATGGACTCATGCGTGCCCTCTGTCTGCTCCTGCTCGTCGGCTGTCCGGCGGAGCCTCCATCGGTCTCGAGCTCCTCTTCATCCGCGGAGCCGGGCTCGGTGGTCGATCCGCAGGGGGTCGTCGCACAGGGAGTCCTCGTCACCCTCGACGGGGAGCCCGCGCAGGGGGTGGTGGTACGGCAGCCTGGGCTTCCGGGGACGTACCTGACCGATGCCCACGGCATGGTGACCGTCCCCCTCGACTTTGACGTGACCTTCGAGGTCTGGATCACCGCTTCGCACCCGCAGGCGCGCATCGGCGGAAGGCGGGTGCGCGTCCCGATCGAGGAGGGTCTGAGCATCGCGCTCTCCACCTACGACCCGGCAGATAATGAAGCGTACGACTTCCATGATCCCGGCACCCCCTTCCGTCGCGACAGCACGGACCAGTGCGCGCACTGTCACGTCACCCTCAACGAAGACTGGCACGCCTCGGTCCATGCCGGGTCCGCCTCGAACGAGACCGTGCACGACCTCTACGCGGGCACGGCGGCGATCTTCAGCCGGCTCGCCTGCGAGCGAGCGGGTGGTCGCTGGGCGATGGGACCCTTGCCGGGAACCGATGCTCAGGGCGCGTCTTGTTATCTGGGGCCGGGCGTCGTGCACGATCTCGATCCGCGGTGCGATGCCCCACCCTGCGACGCGCCCGTCGCCGATCCGGGAGGCTGTGCTGACTGCCACGCTCCGGGCATCGATGGCGCGCTCGGAGGCCGGGGTCTGCACGAGGCGCGGGGGATCGCCTTCGAGGCGGGCGTGCACTGTGATGTCTGTCACAAAGTTGAAGCGGTGGACCTCGACGAGCCCCCTGGGGTCGCGGGTCGGCTACGGCTTCATCGGCCCTCGGAGCCCACGACCGCTCCGGGTCTCGGCGACTTCCTCCCGCTGACCTTCGGACCGCACCACGATGTGCCGAACCCCCGGATGGGCTCGGTACAGCGGGAGCACTTTCGTCAGGCCACCCTGTGTGCGGGCTGTCACGAAGACGTGCACGCTCCAAGGGTCCCCGGCGTCGAGGTCGATCGCGCGCGGTGGCCCTCAGGCGCGCTCCCGATCCAGACCACCTACTCCGAGTGGCGAGAGGGCCCGCTCGGCGAAGGCGTTCCCTGCCAGTCCTGCCACATGCCGCCTGATCCCAGGGTGACGAACAGCGCGGACCTGCAGCTCTTCCAGGTCTTCGAAGGGGAGGGCAGTCTGGCGTCGGGCTGGCCGCGTCCGCCGGGTGCGGTGCGGCGACACAGCTTCGTCGGGCCGCGAAGCGCCGATGCGCGCATGCTGGAGCTCTCGGCCGCCCTCGAGCTTCAAGGTACCGTTCACGACGATCAGATCGTGGTCCAGGCCACGGCGCGTCACGTCGGTCCGGGTCATGGGCTCCCCACTGGCGAGCCGATGCGCCACCTCGTGCTCCGGGTGGCGGCCCGGTGCGGGGAGCGCGCCCTCCGCGCCACCGGAGGGACAGCCATCCCCGATACGGGGGGAGCGCTGGCGATCAAGGGCTCCGAGGACGACTGGGAGCGCTGGTCCGAGGCCCAGGTGGGTCATCGGGTGAGGGTGGTCCAGCGTCCAGATCACTACCTTGATTATCAAGGATGGGGCCCTTTTGGCGACGGCACCTTCTCGCCCGAGCAGCGCGGCTTGCGCGTCGAGCGGGTGGTGGGCGAGGTGGCGATCCTCGAGGTCATCGATGGCGTCGCCTCCTTCGACGGGCCCCTGCCCGAGGGGGATCGCGCCTACCTCGTCGACGATGAGGGCTGGATCGAAGACGGTGTCGAGGCGAGGGCCGCTGCTGGGGGGCCGGGCTTCGCCTTTGCGCGGGTCACGGTCGATGCCCATGGAAACCGCCACGTCGCCGCGCATCGGGCCGTAGACATCGCGAGCGACAACCGCCTCATGCCGGGGGGAGCGTCGACTACCACCCACCACTTCGCGCTCGACGACTGCGTCGACCCTCAGATCGGTGCCGCGTTGACGTGGCGAGCCTATCCGGTGGAGCTTGCGCGCCAGAAGCGATGGTCCAACCCGGAGCGCGTGCTGGTCCAGACCTGGAGGTCGCTGTGAGATCCGCCCTGATGCTCGGATGCCTCTTGGCCTGCGGTCCGGACGCGGGGGAGGGCGAGAGCGCCTCCTCGACCGATCGGATCGTGTCATCGGACGCGGAGCCCCGGCCACGGCTCCGCTCTCCTGCCGAGGCCCCGGATCTCGCGCCCGACGATCCCGAACGGGTCCAGGTCGAGCTCACCGCCGCCCCCCACTCCTTCGAGGTGGCGGGCCAGGCCGTCGAGGGCTGGGCCTACAACGCCCAGGTGCCCGGCCCGACCCTACGGCTGACTCGAGGCCAGATCCTCGAGGTCACCCTCCACAACGCGCTGACCGATCCTACCACGATCCACTGGCACGGCCTTCATGTGCCCTTCGAGATGGACGGCGCGACCTGGATGCACGATCCCGTTCAGCCCGGCCAGAGCTTCACCTACTCCTTTATCGTGGATCAAGTAGGAACCTTTTGGTATCATCCCCACTTCGATACCGCCCGACAGGTCGACTTGGGCCTCTACGGCGCCATCGTCGTCGACGATCCTGACGAGCCCGAGGTCGACCTCGACGTGGTGGCGATCCTGGATGCCTGGGCCGAGATCGACGATCGGGACGATCATCACGGCCTGGACGGAACCTCCCCGCTCCTCACGGTGAACGGAGCGCGCGACCCGATCCTTGAGGCTCCGCCGGGAAGCGTCGCAAGGATCCGATGGATAAACGCTGCAAACTTGGCTTATGCGGGGATCCGTAGTGAGGGCATGACGGTGATCGCTGGGGATCAGGGCCTCCTCGCGGCGCCGCGACACGGCGAGGTGCTCCTCACGCCGGGGGAGCGCGCCGAGACCGAGCACCTCTTGGGCGAGGCGGTAGAGATCCTGGGGGACCCCTGGTCGCTGTACGGCGGCCGAACCCCCGGTCCAGTCCAGAGGCTCCTCACCGTGGAGCCCTCCGAGGTGCGAGAGGCTCCCCAGTCCCCGGCCTGGGCCTTCTCGGGCCTGCCTCCAACGCCGGATCCTCTCTCCACCGATCTCGTGTACGTCCTCCAAGGGGACCCCATGACCCAGGACTGGCGCATTAACGGGGAGCGCTTTCCAGACATCACCCCCTTCCACCTCGATCTCGACGCCGAGGCGATCCTCGAGGTGCGCAACCTCTCGGGTTCAGAGCACCCCTTCCACCTCCACGGCCACGCCTTCGAGGTGCTCAGCCGTGACGGCGTCGCGCCCCCTTACCGAGAGATCGTCGACACGGTGAACGTGCGCCTGTTCGAGTCCCTCCGCCTAAGGCTGGTCGCGGACAACCCCGGAAGCTGGATGGTGCACTGCCACATCCTGCCCCACGCCGATCAGGGCATGATGACGATCCTTGGCGTGGGCGACGGACCCCACGAGCCCCATGACCACCGAGGGCGATAAGGGACGGGCGCAGTCTGTAGGAGCTCCCGATGAACCACCTCTCCCTTCCCGAAAAGCGGCTCGCCGCGCTGGGCTATGTCCTGCCTGATCCGCCACCTCCCGCGGCCAACTACGTGCCGTTCGTCGTGGTGGGCGGGCTGGTCTACGTCTCGGGGCAGATCCCGATGGAGCCCGAGGGGGCCTTGGTGCTGGGTCGGGTCGGGGAGCAGTGTACGGTCGCCCAGGCGCAGGATGCGGCCCGGCTGGTCGCGCTGGCCCTGATCAGTCAGGTCAAGGTCGCGTGCGGTGGCGATCTGGATCGGGTGGTGAGGGTGGTGAAGCTCGGCGGTTTCGTGGCGTGTACCCCCGACTTCAGGCTCCAGTCGCGCGTCATCGATTCCGCGAGCGACCTGATGATCGCCGCCTTCGAAGGGGCGGGGCGGCACGCTCGGGCGGCGGTCGGGGTGACCTCACTTCCCCTGGGCGTCCCGGTCGAGATCGACGGCATCTTCCAGATCCGCTGAGGACCGGGTGCGGGCGAGTGCCTCGCGAGGTAGAGCCAAGCTCTGGCGGTGCCTCCAGGGTCGGCCGCCGTGGAGGAGCCTCATGGTTCAGCTCGTTCGTTTCGCTGCGCTGTTCTTCATCGTCACGGGTTGTGAGCCTGCAGAAGGGCCTCGTGGCCCCCAGGGTCCCCCCGGCTTCGACGGCCGGAACGGGGCGGATGGTCGCGATGGGGACGACGGCGAGGATGGCCAAGACGGAGAAGATGGCGCCAACGCCCCGTGCGCAGACAGGCTCCCGCTCCAGATCGAGGAGCTCTCCGGCGCAGCCCCCGTCCAGCTGGCCTATTGGCCCTCCGCTCCGGTTGAGGTCTCGTTCAACACCGAGGAGCACGTCGAGCTGTCGATCGTCGGCTACGAGCTCGACGTCGAGGTGGACGGCTCGGTCTTCTCGGTCACACCGCTGCGCGAGGGTCGGTTCTCGGCGCTCCTCGTGGCGAGTGATGGGTGTACCACGGCCATGGAGCCTTACCTCTTCGACGCCCAAGCCGGCGAGGCGACCGTGCAGTTCGTTCACGCCGACCGCAACCAGGGCAGGTTGTCCATCGCCGACGAAGCCACCTCGATCAGCGAGAGCGTCTCCTTCGCCGAGATCTCGGAGCGGGTCAGCCTGCCAGCCCGTCCGACGACCTTTCAGCTCTCGGACGATCTCGACACCTACCCCTCTCCCAACTTCGGGCTTCGACCCGGAGATCACACGGTGGTCATCTACGACGATGGCACCTCGGTCGCCTTCGCCCGGCTCGACGACGATCTGGCCCCGGTTAGCGGCGATCACGTCCTTGTCGATGCCTTCCACGCCTTCCCACCCGCGTCGAGCCTCGACGTCTACGATCAGGGCGACGAGCTGGTGTTCGGTGGGCTCACCTTGGGCTCCGTCGCCTCCGAGAGGGTTCTTCGAACGCTCGAAGTGGTGGACCTGAACCTCGACCTCACCGGCGACGGTGCCTACGAAGACACCCTGCATCTCGACTTGAACCCGTTGACCGGGTCGTCCTTGAGGCTCTTTTTCGTACCTTCGGCTCTCGACCCCGAAGAGCCGGCCTTCTTCTACCAGTTCCTCTGGGGCATACCTCCCCTTTAGCTGACCGTCGGGAGCTTCCCGACGTCGCCTCGGGTTGCACCGTTAGGGTACCCAGATGGTGCCGGTCATCAGCAGGGTCTCGACGTCGTCGGAGCCGCTGGAGTCGATCCGATGCTCCATGCGTCCGTCGCCGAGGGGGATCGCGCCCCAGGTGCCTGCGACCCAGTTGGTCGGGCCGATGAACGCTGGGGGGTCGGCCGCGAAGAGATCGACGGAGAGGCTCTGTTCCTCCATGGGGTTGTAGGTGCCTTCGCGCGGGGCGTCGCTGGTGACCCAGGCGAAGGGCTGGTCACCGAGGGTGAGCAGGATGCGAACGCGCAGCTGGTCTTCGCTGGCGCACCCGCCGGCTTGCCCTTCGTAGGTCTCTTCGGGGGTGAAGAACGGCAGGAGCGTGACGGAGTTGTAGTTGAAGTAGTTGATGACGCCTGCGAGGTCGGTGCGCTCTTCCATGCCTACGGGACAGCCCCCTGGACCGCCGTTGCCGCCGGAGGTGTCGGTCCCAGGCCCGCCTCCGTTGCCCCCTGGCCAGGAGGGGCCGTCCATCGGCTCTTCGCAGCCCAGGAACGCCAAGGATAGGATCAAAATCCACCGCATCATCACCTCCGGGCTCATCATAGCCTGTCCGCGGTCCGATCGTAGCGTACCCGCACGGTGAGCCCGAGCTATGGTACAGCTTGGGCTGTTGGAGGTGAGCGATGATCTCTTTCGCCGATAGGTTGACCGACGCCGTCCAGCGGGCTGGGTCGCCGGCATGCGTCGGGCTCGATCCCGATCCCGCACGCCTGCCGCTGCCGCTGCTCCGGGACCCGGACTCGGCGTCCCGCGAGGCGCTCGCGGAGGCGGTCGAGCGCTTCTGCTGTGGCGTGCTCGACGAGATCGCCGGGTTGGTGCCGGCTGTGAAGCCCCAGGTGGCTTGGTTCGAGGCGCTGGGGGCTCCGGGGTTTGCGACGCTGGAGCGGGTCGTGGCCTACGCCCGTCAAAAAAGGATGCTCGTGATCTTGGATGCGAAGCGTGGGGACATCGGATCCACCGCGCGGGCGTATGTGAGGGCCACCCTCGACGACCGAGGTCCCCTCGGGGCTGACGCGGTCACGGTGTCGCCCTACCTGGGCGAGGAGTCGCTGCGGCCCTTCCTCGAGGCGACGGCGTGGGGCAAGGGGCTCTTCGTGCTGGTGCGAACGTCCAACCCGGGTGCCGGTCAGTGGCAGGTCGGGGGGGAGCATCCCTTCGCGGGCCGGGTGGCGGGCTGGATCAGCTCGGTCAACGCGGAGCGCGTGGGGTCGAGCGGCTACGGGCCGGTCGGGGCGGTGGTGGGGGCGACGCTGGCGACCGAGGCGGCGAGGTGGCGGGCCGCCATGCCCAAGGCCTGGTTCCTGGTGCCGGGGTATGGCGCACAGGGGGCGAGCGCCGACGACTGCCGAGCTCACGGCCGAGATGGAGGGGGGGGCGCCCTGATCGTCTCGGCGCGGGGGGTGTTGTACGGAGCCGGCGTCGAGCGGGCCGGCGCGGCGTGGCGAGCCGAGGTCAGGTCGCGTGCGGACGACTTTGTTCATGATCTTTCCAGGCTTCAACAGCCGAGGGGGGGCGGGCGCTGACGAAGGCGGACGCAATCGCCTTGCCTTGATGTGACGATCCTGGTAGTTTCGGCCTTGTTCCAATCTGGAGGTTCTCGATGCTCACTCGCTCACTCTTCTCGGTCACGGCGCTCCTCCTAGCCGTCGGTTGCAACGCGACGGCCACTGGCACCCTCGTCGATGGCATCACTGGCGAGCCGGTCCCAGGCTCTGCCGGCGGCACGCCAGACGCTCCCCTCCGCATCATCGCCGAAGCGGTCACCGAAGGGGAGGACGGGCGCTTCGAGCCGAACCGCGAGGCGGGGCTCACCTGTCAGAGCGCCAGCAGCGAGGTCGGCGGCGACGGCACCTTCCGCATTCCAGACCTCTGCCTGAGCACCACCGGCTACCGCCTACGCTTGTCCGACAACAACTTCTTCCTCGGCGAGACCGACTTTCTCCCGCAGGGCTCCGACGTTGCGAGCCTTAGCATCAAGGCTTGGCACGCCCCGATGGGCGCGGGCGTGAAGATCCTCAAAGACGATCGACTTGCGCGCATTCGCAGCCGCGTCAGCCTCAAGTCCGAGATCATCAAGGGCACCGAAGACCAGAAGGTCTTCTACCCCACGGCCATCCCCAACGGCATCCCGATGGTCAAGGCAGGCGAGAGGCTGGTCATCACGGGCATGGCCAACAAAGACATGAAGCTCGTCCCCGTGATCAACAGCGGTGAGCGTGAGTTCAAGGTCGAAGAGGGCATGGAGACCGGCCCCACCATGAACCCCTGGTCCTACCTCGGCACCAAGTTTACCGACGACGAGACCTTCGAGCGCGTCTCAGTAGACCTCGACGAGTCCAAGACCACCCGGGTCGAGCATCGCAACCACTACGCCAAGTTCGTCCCCGCCGAAGCGGTGAACCCTCCCGGCCGCTATGCGCTGTGGGTTGATGGCCAAAAGACAGCCTTCCTTGTCGACTTCATCGAGGAAGGGGTCGATCCGAATCCCAAGGAAGACGCCGAAGACGACGGCTGAGGTCGCGCTTCGAGCCCGCTTCGGTGGACTCGCGTCCTCGATGTGTACGGCCGCACCCTTGTCGAGTCGAAGCACGGTGACTAAGGCTTGGGCGCCCGGCGAGGTCGCTCGGGATGGTCTGAGGGTTCGATGTTCTCTGCTGCGCGTATTCATGAGCTCTTGATCGAGGGGTTACCGGACTGTCGGGCCATCGTCCGCGACGACGCCAACGACGGGGAGCACTTCTCGGCCGAGGTGACCTCCTCGGCCTTCGTCGGCCTGCGATCGGTGCAGCAGCATCGCCTGGTCTATCGGGCTCTGGGCGACCACATGCGCCGCGATATCCACGCGCTCGCGCTCAAGACCTACCCGCCCGATCGCTGGCCGCACGCCGACTGAAACTCATCCAGGGGAGCTCCGATGTCCGACGTTCAAGCGCGAATCGACAAGATGGTCAAGGATCACGACGTCTTCTTGTTCATGAAGGGCACGCCCGACATGCCGCAGTGCGGCTTCTCGATGCGTGCCGTGACCATTCTCAACCATCTCGGCGTCGACTTCGGAAGCTTCAACGTCCTCTCCGATATGGAGGTCCGCCAAGGCATCAAGGAATATGCCAACTGGCCCACGATCCCTCAGCTCTATGTGCGCGGTGAGTTCCTCGGGGGCTCCGACATCATGCTTGAGATGTTCCAGAACGGCGAGCTCGAGAGTGAGATCAAGGGGTAGAGCCTGTCGGGGTCGAGCGATCGATCGTCGAGGCCCCTCTTGGGCTCGGATCTGTGGCCACGCTCCAGGGCCGGACGGCTCTCGCCCCGTGCGGGGTCCTGGTTCATCCGGTTCCGGTAGGCGGCAGCCAGAGCGCGAAAAAGGCCCCGGCTTGCAGCGAGAGGCCCTGGGTCATGGAGCGGCCGATCAGCAGGTGGTCATCGACCCGGATCATGCGGTCGACCAGCCCGCCGTAGACCAGGCGAGAGAGGGGTCCCGGCCAGACGATGGCCCGGTTGTCGCGCACCGGAGGAAACTCGGGGTGCTGCCCCGTCGGAGGCGTGCGGTAGTCGATCCAGACCTCGCCCTCTCGCTCAGGGGAGGGGCGGACGACGAAGTGACCGTCGCCCACCCATAGGCGCTCCCAGCCGGTCTCGTTGTAGCCGACGATCTCGTCGCCCACGCGGGCGAAGCGCTTCTCGAAGTGGTTGAAGAAGGGGAGGTGGTTCTTGCCCGGCAGGATCCGGACCTCACCGCTGTCGGGTGCGAAGTCGCCCACGTCGAGGGGGAGGGGATCCGCCTCGGCCAGCGCCCATAGGCGCTTGAGCTGCCCCCCGCGAAGACGCTGCATCCAGGTGCGCTGCACCTCAGGGGGATGGGGGGCCAGTCCGCGGCGCAAGAGGTCGGCGCTCTCGACGGCTCCTGGCAGGGGAATGGCGGTTGGTGCAGGGAGGTCCATGGCTCTCCTGTCGCAGACACCACCTGTGCGGCGGGTGGCGTGTGAGCGAGGCGCCAGTCGTGCTAACCCGGTGGCTTGGAGGACGTCGCATGACCATCGATGCGCTGCTGGACCGAGCACGACGCACGGTGCCCCGCGCCATGTGGAGCGAGGCGGTGGAGCTCGCCCGCGCAGGGGCGGTGAAGGGAGTCAGTCAGACCGAGGACGAGATCCACCTCAAGGTCAAGCTGCGGGGCAAGGCGGTGCCGCTCGAGGTCTGGCTCTGGCCCGACGAGGACGACTTTGAGTGTGACATCGAGGCTCGCACTCCCGAAGGCTTCAGCGTTCCGGTGGTCGCCTCCCTGATCGCGGTCAAGCAGAGCCACAAGACCGGAGAATCGCTGCCTCAGCCAAAGGCAAGGTACAAGGTCGGGCTCCGCTATGCGCTGCGCAGCCAAGGCCCCAACCTCTCGCTCGAGCGCCAGGTGGTGTGGCCCGATGGCCGGGTCGAGCCGCTTCGCGGGACGCTGGCTGATAACGATCTGGTGGTAGGGCGCGGCGACGCCCAGGCCGAGACCCTGCTCGCCCTTCATCCTGGCGGGCCGCTCCAGGGCGAGATGGTCCGGCGGCTCCTCCGCTTCCTCGAGGGCAAGGCCGACGCCACCCTCGACGGGGAGCCCATCGAGCTGTCCCCGGTCGACGTGCGCTTCGAGGTCCGCGTGCTCGACGAGGGCGATGGCTTCAAGGTCGGGCTCTACCGCCCCTCGGAGATCGACAAGCTCTACCGTGGCGCCGCCCTGGTGGGGCGAACGCTGCACCCCACCTCGCACGGTGAGCTCAAGCCCGACCAGCGACGCCAGCTCACCCGCGGCCTGCACTACACCGCGGATCAGATGCACCTGCTCGTCAACGAGACCCTCCCTCGGCTTCGGCTGCAGATCCCCGTCAAGGTCGAGACCGCTCGGCTCCCCGAGGGCGACCAGCTCGAACCGCGCGTCGCGATCCAGCTCAAGGAGGTCCCCCTGGGGCTCAAGGTGCTGGCCGTGCTTGAGTATGGAGAACCCCCGGTGGCCCGCGTCGAAGAGGGCGTACTCAAGACGCTCGGCGATGTGGTACCCGCGCGGGACCTCGGGCGGGAGCGGATGGTCGTTCGGCAGTTCACCGCGCGCATGGGTCTGCCCGTGGGCACGCCCGTCGTTCTTCCCCCCGAAAAGGCTGCGGCGTTCCTCGAGGACCGCATGCCTCGCCACGAAGGGCCCGTGCACGGTCGGCTCAGCCGCGATCGCTTCACGGTGGTCGATGCCCCGGTCGCCGCGCGTCTGGCGGTCCAGCGCTACGACCAGGATCAAGAGCGCGACCGTCCCAACTGGCAGCTCGACGTCACCTTCGAGGGCGAGCGGGGGCAGGCAGATCCTTGGGCGGTGCTCGAAGCGTGGCGTGCGGGGCGCTCTTTGGTGCCCCTCTTTGAAGGCGGGTTTGCTCCACTACCGCTCGACTGGCTCGAAGAGCATGGCACGGTCCTACGCGAGCTGCTCGAGGCGCGCGACGCCGACGGGCGGGTCGATCGCAACGCCACCGCCGCCCTGGTCGAGCTGCTCGAAGGTAACGATCACCGCGTCCCCCACGACCTCACCCGTCTTCGGGACTTCCTGAGCCGCGAAGAGGAGCTCCCAGCGGTCCCGATCCCCGACATCTTCTCGGGGGAGCTGCGGCCGTATCAGGTGGCGGGCTTCCGCTGGCTCAGCTTCTTGCGCCACATGGACATCCACGGCATCCTCGCCGATGACATGGGCCTTGGCAAGACCATTCAGGCCCTCGCTGCCATCGCGGGCGCGGGGGGGCAAGCCCTGGTCGTGGCCCCCACCTCGGTGCTGCGCAACTGGGAGCGCGAGTCCCAGCGTTTTCTACCCGGGATCTCTGTGAACGTCTATCACGGCCCGACCCGGTCCCTCGACGAGAGCGCCATCACCCTCACGAGTTACGCGCTCATGCGCTTGGATCTCGATCTGCTCCGAGAGCGGGTGTGGACCTATGTGATCCTCGACGAGGCCCAGGCGATCAAGAACTCCACGTCGCAGACGGCGCGTTCCGCCTATCAGCTCCGCGCGGAGCATCGGCTCTGTCTCACGGGTACGCCGGTCGAGAACCGTCTCGAGGAGCTTTGGAGCTTGTTCCGCTTCCTCATGCCGGGGCTGCTCGGGGGGCTCGACGCCTTCCGCGAGCGCTTCGTGCGGCCGATCGAGGCCGGGAGCGTCCAGGCTCGTGAGGCGCTCCATCGTCGAGTTCGGCCGTACGTGCTTCGCAGGCTCAAGCAGCAGGTGGCCCCCGAGCTCCCCACCCTCACCGAGATGGTCGTGCGATGCGAGATGGGACCTGAGCAGCGTCGGGTCTACGATGCGGTGCGACTGGCGGCTCGCGAAGACGTGCAGCGGGCCTTCGCGGAGCGGGGGGTCGGGCGCTCCACCTTCCAGGTCCTCGAGGCGCTGCTGCGCATGCGACAAGCCTGCTGTGACCCGGCTCTTCTCCCAGGCGATGCGGGACAAGGGGCGAGCTCGTGCAAGCTCGACCGGCTCGAGGAGCTCTTGGTCGAGATCATCGTCGAGGACCACAAGGCCCTGATCTTCAGCCAGTGGACGGGCCTGCTCGATCGCGTGGAGCCGCGCTTGAGGAAGCTCGGCATCGACTGGGTACGCCTCGATGGCAGCACCCGCAACCGCCAGGATGTCATCGACGCCTTCCAAGATCCAGAGGGCCCGCCCGTCTTCCTGCTCTCGCTCAAGGCGGGTGGTACCGGCCTGAACCTGACCGCAGCGGACTACGTCGTGCATCTCGACCCTTGGTGGAACCCAGCGGTCGAACAGCAGGCCACCGATCGCGCCCACCGGATCGGTCAGGACAAGCCGGTGGTGAGCTGTCGCTTTATCGCCGAGGGAAGCGTCGAGGAGCGCATCCTCGAGCTCCAAGACGCCAAGCGCGACCTGGCCGAAGCGGCGCTCGGCACCGATGGGGGCTTCGTGAAGAGCCTCGACGCCGACGAGCTCCGAAGCTTGTTCGAAGACGCGCTGTAGGACGTGGGACCTCGGGCGATGCGCCGAGGGGCCCCTCGGAGTGCGCGAGCGCTTGGGGCGCATTTTGGGCCAGGGGGGTATCGGATGCGCGTCGTCTTGCGAGCCCGTAGCGCACCGCAGGTCGACTTGGGCTACACTGCGGTCTAGGAGGTCGTCCCCCATGGGAAATCAGCCGAATGTTCGTCTGCGCGCCGCCATCTTTCTCACCATCGCTGCGGTGGCTGCGGTGGCCCTCGGCGTGGTGGTCGTCGGGCTGTACCAGCAGTACGTGATCCGGATCGCCGAGGCGGAACGCGAAGAGCACGTCGAGTTTTACTTGGTGGCGGCCTCGGAGCTCAACCCGGGGATCCCCATCACCGAGAACGATCTCTTCGCGGTTGAGATCGCGCCGCGCTACCTGCACAAGCAGGGGGGCGAAGGCTCGAACCTCTTCACCAACTACGAGAAGATCCGCTCCCGCATGCCCAAGGAGCGCATCCTCCCGAACGAGTTTATCCGCGAGGAGCGGCTCGCCGACAAGGACGCGGGAACCGGCCTCAACGCGCTCATCCCCCGTGGTATGCGCGCCATCGCGGTCCAGCTCACGGGGGGGCGGGCCGTGTCGGGCTTCCTCTCGCCGTGGGACTTCGTCGACGTCATGGTCACCTTCACCCCCGAAGACGCCCTCGAAGCCGAGACCCACTACCTTCAGCAGTCGGTGCTCGTCTTAGGTGTGGGGCACCGCGCCACCGACGAGGAAGAGGTCGACAATCGGCGGATGACCCGACTGGAGCGTCGCCGCGTCGCGCAGGCCAAGCAGACCGTCACCCTCGCGGTCAGCCCCCAGCAAGCGGAGTGGATCGCCCATGGCCAGGCGCTCGGCAAGCTCACCCTCACCCTTCGCAACAACGCCGATGTCGAGCCGGTCGAGGGCCTCACGGGGGTTGGAACCGTAGATCTCTTTGGGGTGCAGACCCGCCAGAGCAGCGAGCCGTAGCGTCATCGACCGCTCGCCAGAGGGCGGCGCTCAGCGCGTGACTCGGTCGCCAGAGCTCGACGTGACCCGAACGGAGCCCACCGAAGGCGCGGTCGCCCAGGGCGTCGACGAGCAGATGGGCGACCGGCTCGTCGCTGGGGTCTCCGGCGCGCCACAGCAGGGTGTTGCAGGGGCAGGCGCCTCGGCCGCGCCCTTGGCGGCGCAGACGGGGCAGGTCTACGAGCCGGGCGAAGGTGCGTGCGCGCCGCAGCGCCTCTGGGATCGGATCGCCCAGGGTGTAGCTGGCGGAGCCCTTGGGACCCCCAGGAAAGTCAATGTAGACCGTAGTCTTGCAGGTGTGACGGGGTGTGATCTGGGCCCGCCCCCCCGCGGCCTCGACCGTGAGGGTCGGGAGGGGGCGTCGCGCGAGCGGGGGCGTCTCCTTTAGGCCTGCTCTTTGGATCGCGCGAAGAAAGGGCTCGATCGTGCCGTCGAGGATCGGGACCTCGGGGCCTTGGACCTCGACGATCGCGTCGGGGATCTGGGTGAGAAAGAGGCTGGCGAGCAGGTGCTCGACGGTGAGGACCGCCCTGTCGCCGTGGTGGACCGAGGTACAGCCGGGATGATGTCCGAGCGTGCTCGGCTCGATAGGGATGGCGGTGCCCTGTGCGACGATACGCAGCCCGGAGCCCAGCGGGGCGGGGCTGACCCGGACGATGCCTGGCTGACCCAGGTGCACGCCTCGACCCGTCAGGGCGAAGGCCGTCCGCAGCCGGCGCCGGACCGAAGCGGGGACGCCCACGGCGCGGGGCGCGGTCGTTGAGATGCTCCGCTTGGGGGACGACACGGTATCTACCTCGGCCTGCGTGCGGCCCCTTGTAACGCCTCTGACGCGTGATCGGGCTCGCCAAGGGCGGCCCGCTCCGGTAGAGTGCAGATCCCTCCCTCCTCCTCCTTCCCCCCGCCTCCTCATGCGCGTGCTCGGCATCGATCCCGGCTCTACGGTCACCGCCTATGGGGTGGTCGACAAGTCACGTGGGCGCTTGATCCTCGTGGGGAGCGGATACGTCCGGACGACCTCCAGCGAAGAGATCGCGACGCGCTTGCGCAAGATCTTCGACACCCTGGAGCTGGCGCTGGCCGAGCACCGCCCGGACGTCGTGGCGATCGAGTCGATCTTTCGGCACAAGTCCTCCGAGAGTGCGCTCCGGCTCGGTCAGGCCAGGGGGGTGGCTCTGCTCGCGGCGGCTCGGGCGGGGTACGAGCCCCTCGAATACAACCCCATGACCATCAAGCGAACGGTCGGCGCCTACGGCAAGGCCAACAAGTCCGCGGTGGCGCGCATGGTCGGAATGCTACTCGGCGAGGTGCCAGACGGACCTGCCGATCTGACCGATGCGCTGGCGATCGCGATCTGTCATCACCAGCACGCCCGGGTGGCGGTCGGGGTCGCGCGATGATCGGGCGGCTTCGGGGCGCGGTGGTGGAGCGCGACGGGAACCAAGCGGTGATCGAGGTCCAAGGCGTAGGCTATCTGGTGACCGCGCCAGGTCCGACCTTGGATTCGTGGCAGGCGGAAGACCACGAGATCGTCGCCGTCGTGCACACCGTGGTGCGCGAAGACGCGATCACGCTCTTCGCCTTTGCGACGCGCACCGAGCGCACGGCCTTCGAGGTCCTCATCGGCGTGAACAAGGTCGGCGCCAAGATCGCGATGGCGGCTCTGGACACCCTTGGGCTCGAGGGGCTCCGGCGCGCGGTGGAGACGAGTGATGTGCCGAGCCTCTGTCGTATCCCGGGGGTCGGCAAGCGCACCGCCCAGCGCCTCGCGCTCGAGCTGCAGGGTAAGCTCCCTGCCGGGGAGTTCGCGGTTCTCAGCGCTGCTTCTTCGCGCCCTGCGCCCTCCTCGGCCGACGATACCTTCGCCTTGGCCTTGCAGCAGCTCGGGTGGGGGAAGTCCGAGATCGACGCCGCGCGCGCTCGGCTCGAGGCCGAAGGGGTCGACGCCTCGGTCCCGGTCCACGAGCGGGTTAGGGCTGCCTTGCGCAGCTCGATCAGGAGATGAGCATGGATCGCCTCGTAGACGCCGCGATGCCCGAGCGCTTCGATCCCGCCCTCCGTCCCCGTGGCCTCGGCGAGTTCGTAGGTCAGACCGCGATCGTCGAGAACCTCCGTGTCTACGTGCGCGCGGCCCTCGAGCGGGGCGACGCCCTGGACCATGTGCTGCTGTCGGGGCCGCCGGGGCTCGGCAAGACCTCCCTCGCCCTCATCCTCGCCGAAGAGCTGGGCGTGACGTGTCATACCGCCGCGGGACCGACCCTCGAGCGGGGCGCAGATCTGGCGGCGGTGCTCACGAACCTCGAGGACCGCGCGGTGCTCTTCATCGACGAGATCCACCGGCTCAGTCGGGCGGTCGAAGAGGTGCTCTACCCTGCGATGGAGGACTACGAGATCAACGTGGTGATCGGTCAGGGGCCCGGAGCGCAGTCCGTCAAGCTGCCGGTCAATCGCTTTACGCTGGTGGGGGCCACGACCCGCTCGGGCATGTTGACCTCGCCGCTGCGGGCTCGGTTCGGGATCCACGCCACCTTCGACTTCTACAACCCCGAAGAGCTCGCCCGGATCCTCGACCGCTCCGCCTCCCGGCTCGGGGTGCGCATCACCCCCGAGGGCACTCGAGAGCTCGCCGGTCGCGCTCGTGGCACCCCGCGGATCGCCAACCGACTGCTCCGGCGCGTGCGCGACTTCGCCCAGGTCGAGGGAGACGGGACCATCGATCTCAAGCTGGCGGGCATGGCCTTGGACCGCCTCGAGGTCGACCCGCGCGGTCTCGACAAGATGGATCGCCGGATCTTGAACACCATCGCTCATAAGTTCGACGGCGGGCCGGTCGGACTCGACACCCTCGCGGCGGCCATCGGAGAGTCCCGCGACACCATCGAGGATACCTACGAACCGTTCTTGATCCAGCAGGGCTACCTGCACCGCACACCTCGGGGTCGGGTGCTGACGTCCCGTGGGGCGGAGCTCGTCGGCTTCTCGCCCACCCTCGATGGGCAGGAGCGGCTGCTTTGAGGGCCACGCTCGCGCTCTTGGTCGCGATGTCGAGCTGTGGGGGCACCAAGCTGCCGACCCGGTGGCTTGAGGTCGAGGGGCACCGGGTCTTCGTCGAGGTGGCCGATGACGAAGAGCGGCGCGCTCGCGGGCTAATGAATCGAGATAAGCTAGGCAGTAACAGTGGAATGCTATTTGTTTACCCCAACGAGGCGCCCCGTGGTTTCTGGATGAAGAACACCCGCATCCCGCTGTCGATCGCCTACATCGACAAGTCTGGCGGGATCGTGTCGATCCACGACATGCGACCCATGAGCAGCCGGAGCGTCCCGTCCGACGGGCCTGCCATGTACGCCCTCGAGGTCAACCAGGGATGGTTTGCGGAGCGCAGCATCGCTGCGGGAGCCCAGGTCAAGGGGCTCCCAGGGCCCTCCAAACACTGAAGCTCAAGCCGCCGCAGGGCTCAGTCCGCAGCGACGGCGCCGTAGACCTTGATGGTTCCTGGCCGGTACTCGATCGCGATCCCTCCGGCCCACGAGGCGGTGTCGACGAAGGGCTGACGGGTGGTGGGGTCCCATAGCAGGCGATCCACGCAGTCCTCGATCGTGGCAGCCTCGCAGTACCAGCCGACCGCCTTGTCGGGATCGCGGGCGAACCGCTTGGCGGTCGCCCTGAGGTCGGTCTTCGCCTCGTCACGGGCGCGTTCGGCGGCGGTGGTCATCAGTGGATCGGACTTGATGGGGTCGTTGCCGTAGGCGTCTCGGGCGATGTTGATGAGCTGCCAGGCGCGCGTGTGCCCCTCTTTCGCGCTGTTGACGGACTTGTCGAGGACGGGGAGCACTCCCAGCCGTGGCGCCTGCTCGTTGACGTAGACCGCGAAGCGGGCGAGATCGCCTTCGTCATCGAAGAGGTGCAGGATCCACTCCCCCGCGACGTCGAGCGGGATGGCAGCTCCGCTCTTCAGGCTTCCCTCGGACAGGAAGCCTTGGCCGTCGCTGGCGCGCCAGCGCCCGGCGGGGTGGGACGGCAGCTTGAGGATGTGGCCCAGGGTAAACTCGCGCGGCACGATCCCGATGTCGATCTGCATCTCACCCGCGAGGGCGACCCAGGTGTCTCTGCCCATGCCGCGCGCGCGGACCACCCCGAGATCGCGATCGATCGGCTGCGACTCGATCCAGGCTCGCAGCCCCTTGGGCGGCACCGCCTTCTCGTCGCCCTTCCACACCCCGATCGAGAGGACCGGCCAAGGGTAGCCGGCTTGCCAGCAGGCCTCGCGGATCTCACGCCGGCTGAAGCCCCCCTTGTCTTGGGCGGCGTCGAGCGCGAGCCCCGCGGCTGCACCTGCGAGGGAGGCGTCCCAGTTGCGGCCAGCGACGATGGAGCGCACGACAGGATCCTGGGGGATCTGGATCGTCTGGGCGTAGGTTCCGGCGCGCGGTGCAGGCAGCCGAGGCGTGTCTTGAAGCATGTCGCGGGTCAGCGGCTCTTCGGTCTGCATGGGCGCTTTGGGGCATCCCGCAAGGAGAAGGCTAAGCAGGACCGGGTGCAGGCGTATCATGTGTGCTCCTCGCCCGCGATGGTGCAAGAAAGGTGCCATGACGATCTCCGCCTCAGAGCCCTGCGCTCAGGGCTGCCCCTGACAGCCTGTCGAGGCGCTTCCGGGCATGGTGCCCGCGCCTGACGAAGTGTCAGTCAGAGAAGGGGAGGGAGTCGGCTGATTCTCTGGCGGTGTCGGCGCGGATGAAGTGGTTGATCTCGTCGCCGGTGAGGACCTCGACGAGCTCTAAGGCGGGGAGAGGCTGACCCTGCACCATGGGGATAAAGCTGTGGCCGTCCTTCATCCAAGCCAAGGCCTGCTCTCGATCGATCGTGCGATCGGGGAGGCCCGAGAGCCGCACATCGAGGCTCTTGATCTTGCCTTCGGCGAGGGTGCCGGCGGTGACTTCTACGCGTGCCATGGGAGTCCTCCAGAACAGGTCCAGTCTGTACCGCGTCGAGGAGGCCTTGGCGAGCGCGGACGGCCCTCAGTGCCCCTGGGCGCTCTTGCGGATGAAGACGGTGGTGATCCCCAGCATGATGGCGAACCAGGCGAAGAGGATCGCGCCGAGCCAGATCATGGGGATCCCCATGTCCTCGCTGGAGGAGGTGCGGAAGCCGAGCTCCCAGAGGAACCGGGCGATGTTCTCGCTGCTCTCGCCGATTCCTCGGTGGCTCGGCTTCGAGAGCTGTTCTCCGGTCTTGATCGACATCTCGAAAGAATACCGAGTGATCATGGCATAGGCGACGATCTGTGAGACGAACTCCATGTCCTTGACCTTGACGATCAGACCCCCGAAGGTGATCTGAGGGATCAACAGCAGCGGCAGGGTGCCCACGGCCGCCTCGCTCGAGCCGAAGATCGCGCTCACCAGGAGCCCCATCGACATGCCGACCAGGCCGGTACTCACCGCCACACCGCTCAGTCCCCACAGGCTGTAGCCGTAGTCCCCCATCGAGAGGCTGGCCCAGACGATCAGGGTGAGGGCGAAGCACTGGAGGGTCACGAGCGCGCCGAGTACGCTCACCTTGCTCGCCACATAAGGCGCGAGCCGTAACCCCACCCGCGCTTCGCGGCGCCAGATCGAGCGTTCAGCGATCAGCTCGCGCACCGAGGCCGAGGCGCCGAACCACAGAGCCGAGAGAACGAGGACGAAGAGGGTCGCGATGTCGGGCTTGGGGAAGACGATCCACATCGCGATACCCAAGATTGGGGCTTGGGCCAGTAGGACTCCGGTGCCGGTCCAGTCGCGCACCTTGACCTTGGCGTAGCGCTCCGTGAGGGTGAGGTATTGGGACCAGCGGCTCTGGCGAAGGCGCCGCCGCTCTTTGGCGCGCTGGGGTACCCCGTCGAGACCGACCAGGTGCTCTCGGCTCTTGACGTACTTGCGAAAGGCATAACTTGCGCGAAAGCCTCTCTTCCACTCCTCGGGGGTGTGGTCGAGCATGCGGGCGAAGATCTCGTCGGGGGTGCGCACGTTGAAGTAGTCGCAGGCTTCGTCGGGGGGGCCGAACCAGGCGAGCCGACCTCCTGGGGCCAGCACCATGAGGTGGTCGATCATCGCCATGATCGCCGGCGAGAGGTCGTGGGTGACGATGAAGACGATGCGGCCGTCGTCGGCGAGCTGTCGAACCTGCGAGACGATCTCCTGGGCGGTCTGGGGGTCGAGGCCGCTGGTCGGCTCGTCGAGGAAGAGGACCCGGGTGGTGCGGGTGAGCAGCTCTTGGCCCAGGTTGACGCGCTTGCGCTGGCCCCCTGAGATCCCCCGCTTGAGGGTGCTGCCGATCCGGCTGGAGCGGATGTGGGCGATCCCCAGCTCGTCGAGGACCCGGTCGACCTCGCCTTGGATCGCGTCGCGCTTGACGTCGGACGGGAAGCGCAGCTTTCCCGCGTACCGCAGGCTCTCTTCGACGGTGAGCTCGCCATGGACGACGTCTTCTTGCGGGACGAGGCCCACCATGCTGCGATCGCTCTGGAGCAGGGCGTGGAAGTTGCTGCGGTCGAGCAGGACCTCGCCCGCGTCGGCGTGGGCGATGCCGGCGATGGCTGAGATGAGGGTGGTCTTCCCTGCGCCCGATGGCCCGACGAGGGCGACGACCTCGCCGGAGAAGACCGTAAAGTCGATCTCGTCGAGGAGCAGGAGGTCTTCGGGCTCACCGCGCTTGGGAATGGTGCGTTTGAGGCCACGCACGGTGAGGGAGCTGAAGGAGGTTGGCCCGAAGGCGGTGAGGGATCTGCCGGTGTTGTCGAGGCTGAGCCGGTAGGGGCCGACCCGGAGGTCATCGCCGGGGTTGAGGGGGGCCGTGCTGATCGGGCTGCCGTTGAGCAAGGTCGGGCGCCCGCTTCCGAGGTCGAGCACATGCCACTGATCGGCGATGCGGCTGAGTCGGGCGTGGCGCAGCGCCACTTGAGGATCGGGGAGCTGGACCGCCAGCCCGTGCTGACGTCCGATGTCCAGGCGCTCCTGGCCCTCGAGATCGAAGGTGAAGTCCCCGGTCGCGTGCCGTACATCGTGCTTTCGGAACAAGGCGCCGATCAGCATGGGATCGATGCCAAGCCCTCGCGCCGCCTGCTGGAGCCGGTGGATCTCTCCGGGATCGATCTCGCCGTCGACGGCGCAGACCGCGAAGAGCGCGTCGAGGAGGAGCAGGGCCTCGGCCTCACCGTAGTGCTCGACGAAGGCGTGCAGGTCCACTTCTTCGGCCACTGCCGCACGCAGGGCCTCCTCTTCAGGCCGGCCGAAGCGTGCCCCGAAGGCTCGGAGCTCGTCCTCGCTGACGTCCACCCGATGCTCGGGCGCGACCACCAGATCGAGCAGCTGGTCGAGCTCGTCTTCGGTCAGGTCGGTGCGTGCCTTCAACGCTTGGAGCATGGCGTGGCGCGCAGGGGCGTCGACCTCGTCGGGCAGGATGTGCACCAAGATCCGAGAGAAGTCGATGGCGAACCGCACCGACTCGGAGCGTGGGTCCTCGGAGCTGACCCCGATCAGCGCTCGATAGCGATCTTCGAGCTGAGCCGAGAACATGGGTCAGTGCCGGGGAACGAAGGTTAGCGGTAGGTCACGGCGAGGGCGACTCCGGCGCTCTTCGTGTCGGCTGCCATGGCTCTTGCGTGAAGCACCACGTAATAGGAGGCCATCTTGTCAGAGCTCAGGGTGAGGGTTGGCTCCCGGCCCGCGCTCGTACCTCGCTGGACGACCTTGCCCTCGGTGTCGTAGAGCAGCACGTCGAGCTCGGCGATGCCTGGGGCCCCGCACGTCTGGATGAAGTACTCCTTTCCAGGGTAGAGCGTGACGAGGTAGCTCTTGGTCTTTCCGGCCTCGAGGGTGGTCGAGGTCATGGTGCGGATCGCCCAGCCGTCGGCGTAGCCATCCCAGACCTTGGTGCGGAGGCAGGTCTCGGCCTTGGCTTCGTCGGCGTGGGCGGGCGAGGTGAGCGCCAGCGCCAGAAAGAGGGAAGAGAAGACCTTCATGACGAACTCCTGGGAGAGGGCTCAGAGGAGCGCGAGCACGTCCTCGGTGACCTGGATGACCGTGTCGAGCTTGCCATCGTCGAGGCTGTCGGGGCTCTCTGCGAGCTCCTTGAGCGTGCGAAGCGAGGACTCGAGCTTCTCGGTAACGGCTGCGGGGGCCTTGTCCTTCCCTTCACCCTTGGTCACGTACTCGATGAAGTAGTCGACGACCTTGGGCTGCTTGAGGATTCCGTCGGCGGCGCTGGGCTTGCCCGCAGCCTTGGTGGCCCGCGCCACCAAGTTGGAGCCCTGCAGCCAGGAGCCGGCCTGGATCAGGGGAACGACGCGCTCGTTGCCGTTGAACTCGAGCTCGGGGATGATGGCGCCTGAGATCTCGTCGAGCTCCTTGAGCAGCTCGGCACGCGAGACGGCTTCGCCCTTGACGCGCTCGATGATGTCGTCGAGGGTGCGGTCGATGTCGCTTCCGCCGTCGAGGCCCTTCATGCCGACCTTGATGTGGTCGAGGTGGGTGAGGAGCTGCTCGTTGCTCGAGGTCTTGACCGTGAGCAGCATGTCGGCGATGACCACGCCGGTACGCACTGCGATGTCGTCGATGTCTTCGTCGTCGAAGTCCATGTCTCGCTGCGGGATGAGGGTCGCGAGCTTCGTGTCGATGCCCGCGGACTCGAGCGCACCCTGGGTCTCGACGGGGGAGGGGACGAGCGCGTAGCGTTTCTCCGAGCTCTTCGAGAGCTCGGCGGGATCCAGATCGCCGAGGGGAGCGGCCGCCTCGGTGCCTTCGGCGGGGGGGGCGTCGCCGGGGGTGTCGCCAGCGGGGGGGGCAGGCTGCTCGGTCGTACAGGCCGAGACGAGGGCGAGGAGCCCAGCCAGAGTAAGGGTACGAAGGTCCATGGGGGCGCTCCAGAGGGGAGGGTGATGTGCGCATCGGGGGATCGACGGCGACGCTTCGGGGGGGCACGTTAGCGCATCGCTGTGGCCTCGCGCAAGCCGGGAGGGCCGGGTTCGGCCTAAGTTCGCGCTCGGTGCCGACGAGCGGTCACGCCTGAGGTCAGCCTCAGGCTCGGGGGGGCTGGTCGGCGTGGGGCTGGGCTGGATCGGAGTTTGCCAGGTGCTGCGCGCAGACCATCAGGAGGGGAGCAGGGGTCTCGATCACCTGAAAGGAGAGCCCTGCGCGCTCCAGGAGTCTCGCGAGGCGCTCGGGGCGTCGCCGGACGGTCGGCCAGCCCAGCAGCCGATCGAGCAGGTGACGGTCGGCGGAGGGAAGGAGGGTCGCAAGGAAGAGGCTGCCATCTCGCTCGAGCCGCTGGACGATCTGCGAGAGGAGGCCCAGCGCGATCCGATCGGGCATGTACTCGATCAGCCCGTGGCAGATGATCGCGTCTTGGGGGGGGATCTGCTTCTGGACTCGGCCTAGGGAGAGCTCGACGAGGTTGGTCTGCACCGGGGCGATCTCGACCTGCATCGGCCCTGCTCCGGTGCTCGCGTCGAGGACGGCCAGGGCCTCGCGAGACTGGTCGACGACGCTGAGCACAGTGGGGGCAGCGTCCAAGGCCGAGACGAGGCGCGCGACGAGGGAACCTGTCCCCGCGTTGAGGAGCGTGAGCCTTCGGTTGCGGTGGACCGGAATCGCGTGGTTGATCAGGGGCACGATCTGGTCGCGAAAGGTGCGCATAGCCTGGAAGGAGGGCCGGTCGAGCAGCCAACGGTCCAGCAGCGCGCCGACCTCGCCATCACCGCTGGCGGTGTTCACCAGGACGTGGGCGAGGACTTCGGTCACCCCTGCCACCCCTTGGGAGCGCCGAATGCTGCGCTCCGCCAGGGCGGACCGTACCAGGTAGGGATGCAGCTCGCGCGAGAGCACACGGGCGGACTCCTGGGCTAGATCGGGCTCAGGGTGGGCGGTGAAGTGTTGGTCGATCCAGCGCTCCAGCTTGTTCATGGTGCGGGATAGCGCCGCCTTGGCGGCGCGGGGCTCCGTGTCTTGCCGCAGCGCGGTTTCGGCCTCGATCAAGGACTCCTTGGTGCGGTTGGCGAAGGTCAAGACCTCGGCGCGCAGGCTCTCGACGCCGGCGCGCATGGCCCCGTCGCGCCCGGCCAGGGTCGCGAGCGTGCTCTGGTTTTGGTTGCGCAAGCGCGCGCTGGTGGTGCGCGCGAGGTTCTCGTAGAAGGTGGCGGCGAGCCTGGGCTCCCTCGAGAGCAGGGCCGCGAGATCATCCTTGGCCCAACGCCGGACCTTGATGGGGGTCTGGGCCCTAGCGTCGGCCGATCGGGGGGCGTCGTCGAGGAAGGATCCCTCGCCCACGACGGCCCCCGGCTGGAGCACGGCCAGGATGGACTCGGGGGTGGCGCGGGCGTCGACGATCTCAAGGCTGCCGTCCTCGACGATGAAGACGTCGCCGCCTGGCTCCCCTCGGCGCATGAGATACTCGCCTCGATCCAAGAGGATCTCGGTGCTCACGCCGTAGAAGAGAGAGCGCTGTTGCTGGTCGAAGCGGTCGAGGAAGCTCATGACGCGAGCCTATCGCATCGCGGGCGTCTCAGGGGTTGGCGTTCGTGCTGTGGGGCGTATGCGTGCGGGGAGTCGGCCTCTCGGATAGGGGCTGGCGTCTACTCCAAGGAGCCTCTTATGTCAGGATTCGAGCAGCAGTCTGCGATCGACGCCCTCTTGGCCCGCCTCAAGGAGGTCGGCTGGAGGGAGCGCGAGGCCGTGAAGCAGGAGCTTCAGCAGGTGGCGCTCGCGGAGCCCAACCGGATCGCGGTGCGCGAGTACCTCCAGGCCCAACTCAAGGATCTCTCCTCGCTCGAGCTTCGCTGGGAGGTCGAAGAGGTGCTCGAAGCCCTCGCGCCGCCTCCCCCCGAGCCCGAGCCCGAGCCCGATGCGGAGCCGGAGCAGCCTGAGGGTGAGGGCCAGCTCCGCATGTCCGACCTCGATGTGGTCTACGACGATCCGCGCGGCCTGATGGTCTATAAGCACAAGACGGCGGATCGCTGGTTCGCGGTCCAGCCCGATCCCCGCACGGGCCAGCCGCAGATGTTCGAGCTTCATCCCACCGAGGTCCAGCAGCTCAAGGCCCAGCTCAAGGGCAGCCCCTATTGGGTACTCGGCGCGGGCGTGGAGTGAGCTTGGGTCGCGTCGCCTCCTCGCTGGCCGTGCTCTGGATCGCAGGGTGTGGGCTCTTCTCGTCCGATGCGGTGTGTACCGAACCCGGCCAGGAGCTCGCCCCAGGATCGCCGCCGCTCTCGTGCGACGAGGCGGAGATCGCGGTGCGATACGTCGATGTCTTGGCGGGCCGGCCCACAGGCACGGCGGATCGCAACCTGATCCTCAAGGATCTGGCTGCCTCCTACCGTACCGATCCCGGCAGGGTGCGCGGCGCCCTCGACGCGCTCCGCGCCACGGTGGTCGAGCTGGCAGGCCAGCAGGGCTTCGCCGCTGCCGAGGCCCGGAGCCGACGGGCCTACCTCGACCTCAACGCCGAGTCTGCCCTCGATCCTTTCCCACAGGCGCGCCGTGTGCTCTCATCTCGCGTGGCCGTGTGGGCGACCGATGAAGCGCAGCAGCTCGTGCTCACCGAGTCCGACATCGAAGGCTGGATCTCGTACGCCTCGCTGTGTCGCGAGGTCCAGGAAGGCGGGCCCATGCGGCTCTCGGTCGCGCAGCGCGAGGGCATCTACCGCGACCTCCGTCGGCGCTTCCCAGATCTCGAGCGAGAGGACCAGATCGCGATGGTCGCGCTCGGCCCGTTCTGGCGGGGTATCACCCGCCGCTGGAAGGCCGCGAGCTACGAGCGGCAGCAGGCGTGGATCCAGGCTGCTCCGCTGCCGCCTCCCATGACGGCGACCTCGCTTGGCTATGCCGAGGTGATCTTCGGGATCAGCCCCCGCCGCTCGGCCCAGACCCTCCACGAGACGCTCGGGCCTTTCGTTCTCGATGGCACCGCCCCGTAGGGCCCGGGGGGCCTGGTCCTGGCTGCCGCACCCAAACGAAGCACGGCCGCCCCCAGGGAGCGGCCGCGGTCCAAGCGAGAGGCTCAGCGATCAGAGTTTCTGTGAGTAGAACTCGATGATCGCGTTTTCGTTGAGCTCGAAGGGGAGGTCACCGCGCTCTGGGGCGCTGATGAGCTTTCCGGTCTTCTTGGCGGGGTCGAACTCGATCCAGGTCGGACGCGCCAGGCCGGCGGTGGTCGACAGGGTCTCGTCGAGGAAGGACTTGTTCGCGCTGCGCTCGCGGACGCTGATCACGTCGCCGGGCTGCACGAAGAAGCTGGGACGGTCCACGCGCTTGCCGTTGACCTCGATGTGGCCGTGCACCACGATCTGCCGCGCGGCGGAGATCGTGACAGCCAGCCCCATGCGCCAGACGATGTTGTCGAGGCGGCTCTGGAGGAGGAGCAGCAGATTGTGGCCCGAGGGCCCCTTCATGCGGGACGCGCGGCGCACGTAGCGCTGAAACTGCTTTTCGAGCACGCCGAAGTGAAAGCGAGCTTTCTGCTTTTCGATGAGTCGAATCTTGAAATCTGAGGGCTTACGGCGGCGCTTCGCTCCGTGCTCACCAGGGGGAAACGGCCGGTCGAGGGTCGTTCGGGTGGTGAGTCCGGGAAGCACCGTGCCCACGGCCCGGCACTTTTTCAGCCGAGGTCCACGATAGCGTGCCATGATAGGCTCCTGTCGTACGGTGCAGAGGGAGGCAGACTGGGGGCTCTTGGTGACAGAACACGTGGGCCAGGCTGCCGGGTGAGGTCGGTCCTACTTGATCTCGCGATGAAGCGTGACGCGACGAAGGTAAGGGTTGTACTTTCTGAGCTCGATGCGCTTGGGCGTGTTCTTCTTGTTCTTCTGGGTCACATAGCGGCTGATGCCTGCTACGCCCGCTTCGCGCTGTTCGGTGCATTCGAGGATGATCGAGTGCCGAGCGTCTTTCTTCTTCTTAGCCATAGGCGCCTCCAGCGGCGTCGAGAGGGTTGGACGGTCGATGGGGGGAGGGCCGACCTGGGCTGCCTCGACGAGGAGGCTGGGGTCGGCGCGCACCTCACCCGGCTCCGCGACCCGCGGCGTTTATCGGAGCGCGACCTCTTCGTCAAGGGGGTTGGGTCGCGAATCGGGTCGAGGGGGTGGCGGGTGGCAGAAAGGTGGGCTCGTCCGTGAGGGACGGGGTATCGTGAGGGGTGACGGGAGGTCGCGATGTGGCGCAGCGGGGTGTCGGTCTTGTGGCTTGTCTGGGGGTGCTCGTCCACGCCCGACGGAGCGGAGCGGAGCCGTGAGAGCGCTTCGGTCGTGGACAGTGGCGCTTCGGTGGTGGACAGCGACGGTTCGTCCGTGGACACCGCCACGTCGACGGATCGCACCCAAGACTCCGCCGTCACGGGATCAGGCTCGGTCTCCGACGCGCCGACGGAGGCGCAGCTCGACGAGCAGGCGGCCCGCGCCGCGATCGCCGGCGAGCGGGAGGTGGCAGATGTCTTGGCCGAGGTCGCGTGGCGAGGCGGCTGGCCCGTGCAGACCGAAGCCGGGACCTTCCTCTTTCTTCGCCAATCCGAAGATCCCCATGGGCTCTCCATCGCTGGCGACTTCAACGCCTGGGAGCCGACGCCGATGACCTCGGGCTCGGGCCTCGCCTGGGCGGAGCTGACCGTCGCAGCGCCCCGAGGGAGCGGCTACAAGTTCGTGCACGACGCGGTCTACTTCGCGGATCCATGGGCCCGCTCCTTTACTTATGATGACTTTGGCGAGCTCAGCTTCGTGCGCCCCTCCGCCGAAGACTGGCGCCTGGATCGCTGGCCCGACGCACAGGCTGCGGGGCTGCCTCCTCGGCCCGTCCACGCGCTCGTTCCCCCCGGCGAGGGTCCTTGGCCTGTGCTCTACGCCCAAGACGGCCAGAACCTCTTCGACCCCTCGGGCATGTTCGGGGGCTGGAACCTCCAAGGTGTGCTCCCCGAAGCGAGCGATCCGGTCTTGGTGGTCGGCACCTTCGCGGGCCCGGATCGTCTGAGCGAGTATGCGCATGTCGACGACTCGGTCCACGCCATGGATGGGACCGGACGCCTCGACGACTACACGGAGCTGCTCGTCGGGGTGGTGCGACCGAAGATGGAGCAGGTCTATGGGGTGGGCCCCGTCACGGGCTTGCTCGGGAGCAGCATGGGGGGAGTGGCCTCGCTCGGCATCGCCCATGCGCACCCCGAGGACTGGGACTTCGTCGCCTCGATGAGCGGGACGCTGGGGTGGGGGCGCTTCTCGGCCGACGGGCCCACGATGCAGGAGCTCTACCTCGACGCCCCCCCCGACGTGGTGGTCTACGTCGACAGCGGAGGGGCGCCGGGCCCGCACGGCTGTCGGGACCTCAACGGGGACGGCTCCTACGCCGACGATCCAGACCACACCGATAACTACTGCACGAACCGTGCCTTTGCCGACGCGCTGGCGGACGACGGCTGGATCTGGAACGAGACGATCTTTCACTGGCATGCTCCGGGGGAGCCACACAACGAGATCGCATGGGGCGGCCGCGTTCATCGCCCGATCGGGATCTTCCTGGAGCTCGCCCGCGCGCGCTGAGCAGGCGGCGCTACCGCAGCGCAGACATTATGGGCGCCACGGCGAGGCGGCCGATCGGGTCGCGTCGCGCACTCGCGAGAGAGCCGGCCTTGTCTCTTCGCAGGTCTTAGGTCTCAACACGCTCGCTTCTCGGGTCTAGCCCAAGACGCGCGGCTAGCGTGCGGAGCGCCCCCCCCACAACAGCTCGCCAGGAGCCCTGTTGTCTGCGCCTGTCCTCATCCTCGGCCCGCAGCGGCCAACCCCGAATCTCCGAGCACACCTCGATCGCTGCGTCGAGCCGGGCTTGGTCGCGCTCATCACGGCCGGTTGGAGGCACGATGAAGACGAGGTCGGGCCGCTGCACAAGCACATAGGGCGGCCGCTGGAGCACCTCAGGCTCTACGCCATCATGGACCAGGTCCTCCGCGAAGCCCCCGACCTGGCGCGGGCCTATCACGCGCGACAGGCGCGTATCTTGGCGTACAAAGAGGTCTACCGGATCAGCCTCCGCGCTGCCTTCAACGCCGTGCGCGAGCTGAGGCGTCAGGCGCCGATCGATCCCGAGCTCTTTCAGCCGGATCTCGAGGACGCCTTCGAGGCGCTCCGGCAGATCGACACCCGCTTGCTGCGGAGGGTGCAGGAGATCCACGAAGCCCACGCTGAGGTCGCCGCGCCCTACCTGGATCACCCCGCAGTGCAGCGCGCGCGAGCGCGGATCCTGGCTGAGCTGGAGCCTGCCCGCGCGCTCCTCCTCGCCGGAGGGCATGTTGGGGTGCTCCGCAACCGGCTGCGTTTCTTCGGTCTCGAGGAGGCTATCTGCGCGCTGCCTTCGCAGGGGGTGCCGGTGTTCTGCTGGTCCGCGGGGGCCATGGTGCTCACCGAGCGGGTGGTGCTCTTCTACGACGATCCGCCCCATGGGCACGGAGAAGCCGAGGTCTTGGGCGAAGGCTTCGGGCTGCTGCCGGGAATGGTGTTGCTCCCGCACGCCCGCCTGCGCCTCGATCTCGCCGACGAGGAGCGCGTCGCGCTCTTTGCTGGGCGCTTCAGCCCTCGGATCTGCGTGGGGCTCGAGCCGGGGGCGGCCCTGGAGCTCGACCCTGCTACGGGCACGATCGTCGACCACAGCCTGCCCAGGTCGGTCTTCTGTCTCCAGCCCGATGGAAGCCTGGCCGATGGAGGTCCCCCGTGAAGGCCATCGCCGCCCTGCACGAAGAGCTCGAGGCGACGGAGGGGCCGGCCTCGGTGGTGCTCGCCCGCTTCGTGCGGTCCCACACCTTCCCCATCGTCGAAGGAGATACCGCTACCTTCTTCTACTACGATGGTCACCCCCTCGACGGGGTGGTGCTGCGGCACTGGGTCTTCGGCCTGTCCTCGGATCAGCCCTTCCTTCGCTTGCCTGGAACCAACGCTTTCTTCCTCGTGCTTCAGCTTCCCCACAAAGGCCGGATCGAGTACAAGCTCGAGGTGCACCGGCACGGGGAACGACGCTGGCTTCGCGATCCACTCAACCCCCGGCAGGCCTTCGACCCCTTCGGCAGCAACAGCGTCTGTCCCATGCCCGGCTACCGCGAGCCCGCTTGGGCCTTGCCCGACCCGCACGCGCGACAGGGGCGAATCACCGCGTTCAAGCTAAGCTCCGAGGTCTATGGCGACGAGCGTCGCGTCCGGATCTACCTTCCGTATGAGTATCATCCCCACCGAGCCTACCCCTTGATTATCTGTCACGATGGATCGGACTATCTTCGCTTCGCTGGGATCAAGAACGTGCTCGACAACCTGATCACGCGCCACGAGCTGCTGCCCCTGATCGTGGCTTTCGTCGACGGCCACGACCGCAACCGCGAGTTTGGGGCCGACCCGCGCCAGCCGCAATACCTGGTCGACGAGGTGCTCCCCGCCGTCCAAGAGCGCTATCGCCTCCTCGACGATCCGCGCGCTCGCGGCCTGATGGGAGCGAGCTTCGGCGGGGTATCGAGCTTGTTTTGCGCCTGGAACCATCCGGGCGTCTTCGGGCAGCTCCTCCTGCAGTCCGGCTCCTTCGTCTTCACGGATGTCGGGGAGCACGGGCGAGGTCCGCTGTGGGACCCGGTCGTGGCTTTCGTGAATGACTTTCGGCGGGATCCGGCTCGGATCCAAGCGCGGGCCTTCATGTCCTGCGGCACCTTCGAGTCGCTCATCGCCTACAACCGAGCGCTCGTCCCCGTCATGCGGCAGGCCGGGCTGGCGGTTCGCTTTCGCGAGGCCCACGATGGGCACAACTGGATCGCCTGGCGGGACCAGCTACGCGACGGGCTGACTTGGCTGTTCCCTGGCCATCTATGGATGACCTACGACTGAGAGGCCGTCGGACGGCGGCGGCTCGTCGTCCCTTTCGAGGACTCCGCCCGGCCAGCCTCGCGACTCCCACGGCGCACCAGACCTGCCTGCGGGACTCCACGCGGCGCGCCGCTCGGGCGTGCCCTATCCGAACCGATGGGCTAAGCGCCGCTGCCACCTGGAGGCTGCCATGGCTTCGTCTACCCGCCGCATCGGCCTGTCTCTCGGCGCCGATCTGTGTTGGCCCGCCGCCTACGAATCGATCGTGCGCGAGCTCGACCTTAACCTGGAGCTCGGCGACGAGACTGTGGGCTTCGAGGTGGAGAAGGTGCAGGTTGAACCCTTCGATCTCCAAGGCGCTTGCAGCTACGACCTCGTCCTCGATCGGCTCACCCATTGGCTGTATGTGAGCCGCGAGTGGATCAAGAAGATCGTGCTCATGGATGGGGTCTATGTTCTCAACAATCCCTGGGCGATCCAGGCCTACGAGAAGCACACCAGCTACGTCGCCATGATGCGGCTGGGCCTGCCGATCCCCCGCACCTTCATGATCCCGAGCAAGCACTACGATCCCGAGGACCACGCCGACCTCAAGGTCACGGTGGAGCGCTACAACAAGCTCTTCAACCTCGACGCCATCGGCGAGCAGGTCGGCTACCCGGCCTTCCTCAAACCCTACGATGGGGGGGGCTGGGTCGGCGTCACCCAGGTTCGCAACGCCAAGGAGCTGCACGCGGCCTACGACGCCTCGGGAAAGCGGGTGCAGCACCTGCAGGCGGCGGTCAAGGACTGGGATGTCTTCGCCCGCGGGATCGGGATCGGACCCCAGGTCAACGTCATGCGCTACGATCCCTCACGGCCGTTGCACGGTCGGTACGTCGTAGACTTTCACTTCCTCGACGCCGAGGACTGGGCACGGGCCCAGAAGATCACGCGGGTCATCAACGCCTTTCACGCCTGGGATTTCAACTCTTGCGAGATGCTTCGGGCCGACGGCGTGCTCCATCCCATCGACTTCGCCAATGCCTGTCCGGATAGCCAGGTCACGAGCCTACACTTTCACTTCCCGTGGCTGGTCAAGGCGCTCATCCGGTGGAGCCTCTTCTGTGCGGCGACCCGCCGGCGTCCCACGCTTCACCCGAACTGGGCTCCCTACCTTGAGATCGCGGACACTCCTGGGCTCTCCTTCGACGAGAAGCTGGATCGCTACGACGCCTTGGCCCAGGCCCATTTCGACAGCGATCGATTCGAGGCTTTCTGCGAGGAACACCTGGCCGACCTCGATGAGGTGGCCTGGGCCTGGTTCGGCACCGAGGACTTCCGACGGGCGGTGCGGGCGAAGGTCGCGGCCCTCTACCCGGCCCACGAGGTCGAGCGGTTCACCGAGCACTTCTTCGGTCTGGTCCAGTTCTGGCGCAAGACCGAGCGCGATCGGCTCGACGGAGCGTCCGAATGAAGCGCGCGGAGCATGGCTGGTACAGCAAGGTGCTCGGGCGCGACATGCGACTGGTGCAGTATGGTCACTTCGGCAAGCCCCTCATCCTCTTCCCGACGGCGGGGGGGGACCATCTCGATAACGAGCGCTTCAAGCTCATCGAGTCCATCCGGCCGCTGATCGAGGCCGGGCGGGTCAAGGTCTACAGCTGCAGCTCGATCTCTTCCGAGACCTGGTGCGACAGCCACGCCGCCCCCTGGCACAAGAGCTGGCTGCAGGATCGCTTCCACGACTACCTCAAGCACGAGCTCATCCCTGCGGTGCGAGCGGACTGCGGCGGGGTCGCGGTCGCGGTAGCGGGGGCCTCACTAGGAGGGTATAACGCCGTGAACTCGGCGTGCCGTCAACCGGGAACCATCGATCTGGCCATCGGCTTGTCGGGCACCTACGACTTCGATCGATGGATGGGGCGGCACCGTGATCTGGCGTATTACTTCAACCAGCCGCTCGCTTTCGTCCCCAACCTCCCCGAGAGCGATCCGCTCCAGGCCCTCCGCGGCGTCACCTTCGTCTTGGCGAGTGGAAGCGGGCGCTACGAGGCCCCCGATGAGTCTCGTCGGCTCGCAGCCATCCTGCGGAGCAAGGGGGTGAGGCAGGTCCACCTTGAGCTGTGGGACGCGGACTGGCACCACGATTGGCCGACGTGGCGCGCGATGTTGCCCCTCTTTCTCGACAAGCTACTGCCCTAGGCGACCTGGGAGGGCGGGGTTCGGGCCTTGGGGCGTCGACTCTTGGTGCGGTATCTCGCGCGCGGAGCACGTAGGGCTGGCGAGCGGCTGGATCTTGTGTGCATTTGGTACTGTTCGACATCCCCCTCGACGAGGCTACGATGCACCCCCAACACGTCTCGATCCGAATCGTCTTGTTGTCCCTCGGCTCCTCGCTGGTCGTGGCCTGCCAGTCGGGCGGGGGTTCGGGCCTGGGCGGGGCCGCTCTCTCGCCCGCGGAGCCCACCACCACCGACAACCTGGTGCTCTACCTTCAAGGGGCGCCCGCCTCGGAGGTCGCGACGCGCTGGTCGATGGACGGACAGTCCCAGCCAGAGCTCGACGATGCGGTTCAGGTGAGCTCGTCCTTGACCGCCAAGGGCCAGAGCTGGTCGGTCCAGGTGGCACAGCGTGGCTCCGAGCCCGACGGGTCGGTGGAGGCGAGCGTCTCTATCCGAAACAGCCCACCCGAGATCGCGCGTGCCTTCGTGCAGCCCGAGCGCCCACGGCGGGGCGAGGAGTTGACGTGCGCGGCGGTGGGTTGGTTTGACGCCGACGGAGATCCGAGCGACAACCGGATCACCTGGAGCACGGGGGACGCGGGCTCGACGCTATCGACCGAGAGCATGGAGGTCGGCGATCGGGTGAGCTGTACCATCACGCCCTTCGATGGCGAGGAGGAGGGGGAGCCCAAGACGTCGCCCGAGGTCGTGCTGGGACAGGATGGCCCCACAGTGCTCACCGCCTCGTTGCCGACGGATCTGCGCACCCAAGACGATGTGGTCCCAAGCTTTACCTTTGTCCCTGACACTTCCCAGGTGTTGTTCTCCTTCGACTGGACCGTGAACGGCACGAGCGTCAGTGACGTCGAGGTGCTCTCCTCGGCCTACACCGCCAAGGGCGACACCGTGCGGGTCCGGATCACGCCGCGGCAGGGTGAGGAGCAGGGTCAACCCTTCGCCTCTAACCGGGTGACGGTGCTCAATACCGCACCTGAGATCCACTCCTTCGTCCTCCAGCCCAGCGCTCCGGGGACCCTCCAGTCCGTCACGGCGAATGTCGTCGACGAAGATCCTGACCCCGCCGACACCTTGGTCCGAACCTTCACCTGGACGATCAACGGCAGCGAGGTCTCCGAGACCGGGCCCACCCTCGACGACGCTCGACACCGAAAGGGGGACCGCATCCGGGCCCGCGTGGTGGTCTCGGATGGGACCGAGAGCGTCGAGGCTGAGTCAGCTGAGATCGTCGTCGTCAACACGCCGCCCACGGCACCGGACATCGCGATCGAGGGCTCCGAGGTCGACGAGGACCTGAGCTGCGTCATCGTGCGGGGTGCGAGCGATCCCGACCCGACCGACACCATCCACTATGAGTACGGCTGGTTCGTCGATGGTCGAGAGACGGGCAGGTCAGAGGACTTCGTGTACGCAGACGACACCGCAGACGGCGAGGTCTGGACCTGCGAGGTCCATGCGGTCGATAGTGATGGGGCACGGGGTCCAGTCGCCCGGGCGACGGTGGTGGTCGGCGGGGGCTCCGGCGGCGGCCCCTGCGAAGTAAGGTCGGTCGCAAAGAGCCACATCTCGATGTCACGCTCCTCGGAGCGGGTGCTTGAGGAGTACCTGCACATCACCAGCGAGGACGATCCCGAGATCCGTCTCATGGCCTTCATGTTCTTCCCCTTCGAGGAAGCGTATCCTTCTGATTGGGGGGACATCGCCGCGATGGAGCTAGAGCTGACCTTCGTCGCCTTCGAGGCCGCGTTGGGGTCGGATCGCGCCCTGCTGTTCTGGCGCCCCGAAGAAGCGATCCCGTGGAGCTCCGATGGCGGCCCTTACGAGCATCTCGTCCACACCCACCTCCGCCCCCACCTCACGCTGCCGGTCGAGGAGCCCGGGCCGGGGCGCCGGGTGATCCGGATCGCGCGCGAGCGGTTCGAAGAGCTCGAGATCATCCGTTTCTGGGAAGAGATGAAGGGCTTTACCCTTGCGATCGGAGCGAACGACGAGCCGACGGGGGAGCGCACGGTGCTCGGCGGCACCTTCGATGAGCGCGACGCGCCGGTCCTGCGCCTGAGGTTCGAGCGGTGCGACGAGGAGCCTAGCCTCGAAGCCGTTGAAGCTGCTCGGTGAGGATCTGAGCTGCGCGCTGGACCTGTTCAGGGGTGGTACCTCGACCGAGTCCGATCCGGAGGGTGCTGAGCGCTTGAGAGGGGCTCAGGCCGAGGGCGGTGAGCACATGGGAGGGGCGCCCCGTTCCGGAGCTACAGGCGGACCCAGCGCTCAGCGCGAGCTCGTCGCGCACGGCCATCAGCAGGGTGGCGGCCTTGAGCCCGTCCACTCGGACGCTGAGGTTGTGGGGTAGCCGCCGGTCGAGACAGCCGTTCACGGCGACACCGGGCAGCTCGAGCAGCGCCGCGAGCAGGGTGTCGCGGAGCGGTCTGAGCGCGGACGGGCGACCCAGCTCCGCTTGCGCGAGCACGGCCGCGTGCCCTAGGCCGACAATCAGGGGGACGGGCAGGGTGCCGGGGCGGAGCGCGCGCTCTTGGCCGCCGCCGTGTAGCAAGGGGGTCAGGCTGATCCGCGGCCGCCCGGAGCGGACGTACAAGGCGCCCACCCCCTTGGGTCCGTAGAACTTGTGCGCGGTCAAGCTCAACAGATCGACGCCGATCGATCGGACATCTACAGGGATCCGGCCGACCGCCTGAGCCGCGTCGACGTGTAGGAGGACGCCTGCGCGTCGGGCGATTTCGGCGATCTCGGGGAGGGGCTGGAGAGTCCCGATCTCGTTGTTGGCAGCCATGACGCTGATCATCACCGAGTCGGGTCGGAGCGCACGCGCGATGTCGGCCGGGTCTACCACCCCGCTGGCTCCCACCCCGACCCGGCTGACCTCGAAGCCATAGGGCTCGAGGTGGGCGAGGGGATCGAGGACGGCGCGGTGCTCGATCGCCGTGGTGATGAAGTGCCCCCCCTCGCGCCCCATCGCCGTGCCGAGTAGGGCGAGGTTGTTCGACTCGGTCGCGCCTGAGGTCCAGAGGATCTCGTCGGGCGAGGCGCCGATCAGGGCGGCGAGCTGGCCGCGAGCCCGCTCCACCGCCACCGAGGCCGAGAGGCCCAGCCGGTGGGCGGTGGACGAAGCGTTGCCGTACTCTTGGCTGAAGTAGGGCAGCATCACCTCGACGACACGTGGATCGCACGGCGTCGTCGCGTGGTGGTCGAGGTAGATCAGCGCCATGGCGCCCGCTGCGCCCTCGGCCGTCTCAGCCGCACAGGGTCTCGCCGCCGTCGACCCGAAGCACGTTGCCCGTGAGCCAGGCGGTGCCAGGCTGCGAGAGGCTCAGCAAGCAGCGCGCGATGTCCTCGGGGGTGGTGAGGCGCCCGCTGGGGTTGCGGCTCAGCGCGCGCGCTGCGATCTCTTCGGCGCCAGGGATTTTATCGAGGGCGGGGGTGCGGGTCACGCCGGCCATGATCGCGTTGACCGTGATGCGCTTGGGCGCCAGCTCCATGGCGAGCTGCCGCACGTGGGACTCGAGCGCGCACTTGGCGGCGCTGACCGCACCGTAGCTTGGCCACACGGCGATGGAGCCAGAGGAGGTCATGGCGAAGATGCGTCCGCCCTCGCCGAGCAGGTCTCGCGCGACCAGATCCTGCACCCAGTACACGAGGCTGTTCGCCATGACGTCGAGGGTCATGTCGAGGTGCCGGCGACCGATGCTCGGATCCCCAAGGAAGGGGCGAAGGGTGCCGAAGGCCAGGCTGTGCAGGACGATCCCCACCTGGCCCCCGTGCTCCGCCAGCCCCGCGGCGAGGGCGTCGAGGGCCTCGGCGCGGGTGTCGTCCGAGGCGGCGTTTCCGTTGTGGAAGATCACCGGCACGCTGTGGCTGCGGAGCTCTTCGATCAGCGCCTCGACCTGTGGGAGCGTGCCCCGCCTATCCATGTGGGCGCCAAAGATTGGGTGCCCGGCCTGGGCGAAGGCCCGCGCCGCTGCAGCTCCAAAGCCGGAGCTCGAACCAAGAATGACGACCCAGGGCTTCACTCTGCGTCCTCCGCGCCGCTAGGGGCATCGGCGGCCGGGGGATCGGCGAAGGCGGCGGCGACATACTCGACGTCGGCCTCGTTCATGAGCTCGGCGCGCGCGCTCTTCATGGCGTCGACCTTGATCGCGTCGGCGATCTGATCCCGCACTTCGTCGAGGGGGGTGGCGTCGCGGCGGTCGGTCACCTTGAGCAGGTGGAAGCCGAGGCGCCCTTCGATCGGGCCGACGACCTCGCCGATCTCGGCGGTCTCCCAAGCGCTCTTGAGCTCACGGGCAGGCGGGCGGACCGTCCAGCCGAGGTCGCCGCCGTTCTGACGAGCGCTCCGATCGACAGAGTGCTCCTTGGCGGCGGCCAAAAAGTCGACCTCACCCCCTCGGATCTGCTTGGCGACTTCTTCGGCCTTGTCCTGTTTCTTGATCAGGATGTGCTGCACTTGGGCGCTCGGACGCTTGAACTGCACGGCCATGGCGTCGTAGCGCTCTTGGATCGCTTCGTCGGTGATCGCGGCCTTGCCGATGCGCTCCAGCATGACGTTGGCGAGGATCTCGCGCTGAGCCAGGGCCACGGAGTCTTGGACCTCGGGGTCGAGGTGGAGGCCGTCTTCGATGGCGCGTTGGTAGAGCAGCTCGGCGAAGGCGAGGCGATCGACGACATCGCGCATGCGCTTCGGATCGTTGAGCAGGGCCTCGCGCTGGGCCTGCGGGACCGGCCGGAGCCCGATGTCGACCAGCTTCTGGGTGACGGGGTTGCCGTTGACCTTGACCAGGACCTCGCCGTCGAGCTCGAGCTGACCCGGAATGGGCGGCTCGGGCGGTGGGCCGCCGTTGCAGGCGAAGACCAAGAAGAGGGGGACGATCAGTGAGCGCACGGGGCCTCCAGAGCTTTGAGGCGGGCGCGTATCTCGGCGAAGCGTCCGTGACCACCACGACCCTACGGGCGCGTCATCTCGCCGCGCAGCCGTTAAGTGTTGAGAACAGGAGGTCCCTTGCCCCGGTTTCATGAGCGCGTCATGGGGGTCTACTTCGACGATCTCGACCCCTTCCATGTGCTACACAACGCAAGATATCTACTTCTCTTCGAGCGAACACTGGGTTCACTCTGGGAAGAGATGGGCTTCGGTTCGCTCCAAGGAAGCGCCGAGGCCATGCACCTCGTGCGGGCGAACACCATCGCCTACCATCGACCCATCCAGGGCACGGGCAAGGTGAGGGTGAGGGTCTGGATCGAGCGGCTGGGTCGCACGTCGCTCACCTTCGGCTTCTCGGTCATGCCCATCGACGAAGACGTCGAGGCCGCCACCGGGGAGCGGGTCGTCGTCCACGTCGAGCACGGTACGTGGCAGCCCCGCCCTTGGAACGAGGACTTTCGCTCCAAGGTGGCGCCGTGGGTGGTGGCGCAGGCGCTCGGGGAGGTCTCGTGATCGCCTGGGTCCTGCTGCTGCTCGCGCTGGGGATCGAGGCGAGGGCCCAAGACGCCCCCGAGGCCTCGCCCGACACGACGGCGCCCGCCGAGGCTGATCCGGTGGCCAAGCCCGATCCGCTCAAGCGGCTGCCCAAGCCCAAGGAAGCCGCCGAGAAGGCCCCGCCCCCCGAGCGCCTCGAAGAGGTCCAGCAGGAGCAGCTCGAGGAGGCAGAGGACGAGGATGCGCCGCCCGACTGGGACGCGATCGAGGTCGGTGTCGACCTCACGCCCCCTTACGACGACGAAGACGTCGATGAGGAGGTCACGGTCTGGGGCACCGCCGCCATTCGCCAGGCCCGCGACCGGCTGGTGCTGCGGATGATCTCGGCAGGTTGGGACCCGAAGTCCCGAAAAGAGGACGGCACGATCGTCTTCAAGGGGCCCGAGTCCTGGATGGGCGCCGCCATGATCTCGCCCGACGGGATGCTCGAGTTTCGGCGGAGCTACGTGAGCGTCGGGCGTCAGTACGACGTCCCGCTCCCTCCTGGGGCACAGTCCGCCGCTCGGGATCGATCCCTGCTCAACGACCCGTCCTCCGGGCGGGTCGGGGGCATCACGGGTCCCGCCTCCAAGCGCAAGCTCCGTGGGGTCCGCCAGGAGCTGCAGCGAGAGGTCGAGGACGATCTTCGCCACATGCGCCGAGTGCTCTCCGAGACCGTCCTCCAAGAGCGCCTCTCGGCGTTGCCCGACAAGCTGGATCGGCTCTGGCGTGAAGGCCTCGCACTCAAGGGAACCGAGCCGCTCGCGACCCACGCCGACCGCCGCGCCGCGGTGATCGACTACTGGGCCAGCCGTCCCGACAGCCGCGATGGTCGCATGACCCAGCGGGTCGTCTCGGACTGGGCCGGCCAGGTCGTCCAGAACAGCCCTCACCCCTTTACTCCCGAAGAGATCGAGTACGCTCGAACCCAGCGGCCCGACCTGCCGCCCCTGGTGCAGGAGCGGTGATCGGGATCAGGTTATTGTCATTATGACAATAACCTGGTGACTCCGGGGGTCCTCGTCTTGGAGATTGGCGCCTCATGGATCCACTTCTAGCGCTCGATCGCGATGGCTACGCGGTCCTTCGACGTTTCGTCGGGACCTCCGAGGTGGCGTCGATGTCGCGGGGCTTCGATCGGCTCCTGCGCCAGGCGGCCGCGCTGCGCGAGACCGGGGATCATCACGGCGCCCGCTTCGTCCTCGATCCAGACCCCTTTCGTCTCCACCGGGTGGTCTGGTGCGGTGCCGCCGCGCCAGAGCTCCGGCTGGGCGACGACCCACGCTTCGTCGCGCTGGCCTGTCGCATCCTCGGTCGTCCGCGCGTCATGCAGCTCATCCAGCAAGCGCACTTCAAGCTGCCGGGGGACGGCGTGTCGTTCTCCTGGCACCAAGATGCTTCGAACCGTCGGTACGGCACCGACCTCTGGACCGATGGAAGCGGTGAGGGCAGCTTCGTGCAGATGGCCCTCGCCATCGATCCCACCCCCTCAGGCACGGGTCCTCTCGCGGTGATCCCTGGCAGCCACCGCCTCGGCTTCGTCGCCGATCCTCTGACCGGCGCGCTCCCGCCGGGCGCCTTCGACCCGAGCCAGGCGGTCGAGCTTCACCTCGATCCTGGAGATCTGGTCGTGTTCGGCCCCTTCCTCGTGCACGGCAGCCGCGCCAACCGCTCGACCCAGCCACGGCGTCTGTTCTTGCAGGGCTACGCCCTTCCTGGCGCAAACCGAAGGGTCTATCCTGGCTGCGGCCTGGGGGTCGAGCGGAGGGTCGCCCCGCGGGAGCCCTGAGGGTCGGTCATGCCCCTCTTGCCTCTCGTAGGGCGTGGAGCAGGGCTTGCACGGACTCCAAGACGCAAGAGCGGCGAGCGGGACCCGTTCCTTACGAACACTCCTCTCGAGCCTTGAGCGGGCCCGTTCGGCGAAGCTCGGCCATCTTGTCGTCGACCCAGGCCTGTTCTCGCACCGCCGCCTCGGCGAAGGCGCGATGGACACCGCGATGTCGGAAGGCGTGGGCCGACCAGGTGAGGACCGGCTCGAAACCACGAGCGAACTTGTGCTCGCCGCCGTGGCCCGGCTCATAGACGGCGAGCCCCTCGGCGATGCAGCGCTCGATGCCTTGGTAGTAGCAGAGCTCGAAGTGGAGGAAGGGGATGCGCTCGAGCTGGCCGGCATAGCGCCCGTACAAGCGATCGCCCTTCTGTACGCACATGGCGGCACCGACCGGCTCATCCCCCTTCTTTGCGATCACCAAGCGAAGCCGGTGAGAGAAGTGCTCGGCGAGGTGCTCGAAGAAGCGGGCGTTGAGAAAGCGATCGGTGTCGCCGTAGTGACGGACGGTGGCGTCATAGGCACGCCACATCAGCGCCATGTCGGCCGGTGTGGGATCCTCGACCCACGAGAAGTGCAGCTCGCTCAGTGCGGCTCGCTCGCGGCGGATCTCTTTGCGCTTGCGGCTACGGAAGCGGGCGAGGAAGGAGTCGAAGTCTCGGTAGTCGTGGTTGAGCCAGTGGTATTGGTACTGCACGCGGGGGAAGAGCCCGGCGCTGGCGGCGAGGGCGGCCTCGGCCTCGGTGGGGAAGAAGAGGTGCAGGCCATGGGTGTGGGGGAAGGCCTTGGCGACCGCCTCGAGGACGGCGAGCCTCTCGTTGGGCTCGCGGCTCTTGTGATGCAGCAGGCGCTCCCCCGCGACGGGGGTGAAGGGCACACCCAGGATCACCTTGGGCTCTAGCGTTAGCCCGGCGTCGTGGGCGGCGCGGCTCCAGTGCCCCTGGTAGACGAACTGCCCGCTCTCGTGCTCGACGATCCAAGCGGGGGCGCCGCCGACGAGCAGCCCGTCTTGCTCGAGGGTGATCGGCCTGGGCTGCCAGCCGGTGTCCGCGCAGGCGGCGCCGGATCGCTCCAGTCCCCACAGCCAGGCGTGCTCGACGAAGGGGGAGGCGTCCTGGGCGAGGTCGTCCCAGGCGGTGGGATCGACCTCGGACCAGCTCTGGTGAACCGTGGCGCGAAGCTTCACATCGGGCCCATAGCCCGGTCGCGTCGACAAGGCATTGACCAGACGAGACGAACAGCGACGAACGGGATGGCACCTCTCTTGCGTCTATAGGGGTGGAGACAGACGAGGAGGAGCCATGTCAACCCGGATCAGAGCCATCGCAGAAGGATTGTTCGACGCGGACTGTCCCCTGATCTACGCCGCGGCCGGCGCCGAGGTGATCGCACAGCTCGAGGGGCGACGACCCTTCGATCGCGACATGGGTGTCCTGCTTGACGCCATGGCTGTGGGCCTGCCCGAGGTGCATGCTCAGGCGCGGCTCTCCGCTGAGGTGGTGCGCCTCGAGGTCGGCTTGGCCACGGCGGCGCTCGCCCTCCTTCGAGCCGAGATCCGGCCGTCCGCGCTTCGGGGGCTGCGCCCGCTCCTCAAGGACATCGGGCCCCCGGATTGGGTGGGCTCGCAAGCCACCGTCGTCGAACGGGCTGGCTTGGAGCTCCTCGCTCGCCGCCCCTGGTCGGCCCGCCGGTGCGCCAACGTGCTCGTCCAACGAGGGGAGCCGGGCCTCGCGCGGTGGATTCGTATCGCGGCCGCCCAGATCGAGCGGGGTGTCCCGCTCATCGCGCTCGAGAGGGGTATGGAGCACGCGGCCCGAGATCGCGCCATGCTCACCCCGGCCGCCCGGATCACCCTGCGCCTGCTGACCCAGGCGTATGGGGAGGAGCCCGACGCGCGCCACGTGCCTGGCGGCTCGACGGTCGCCGTCGCGGTATGACACGCTGAGGAGCGCCGTCGCCGTTCTGCTCGAGGGTCTTGATGCGTCGCGAGAAGCTGGTTCATACAGGCTTTCAGTCTTGTCCGTACCTGCCGGGCCGGGTGGCGCGGCTTCCGCTGTACCGCCAGATGGAGGCGCTCACGCCCGCACAGACTGACGAGTCCTTCGCCGCGGCCGAGCGCCGGGTGGGGCACAACCTCTACCGGGTGGCCTGCCCCACGTGCATCGCCTGCGAAGGACTGCGGATCTGCGTCCAGGACTTCGCGCCCACCCGAAGCCAGGCCAGGGTCGCGCGCCGCTGGCGTCGACTGGGCGAGCGACTTCAGGTCGACATCGGGCCTCCCAGGTGTGATCAAGAGCGCTTAGACCTCTACCATCGTCACAAGGTCGAGCGGGGCCTCGGCGATCCCGACGATCCCCTCGAGGCCCCGGGCTACGAGGCGTGGCTCGTGCGATCGTGCGTCAAGACCCTCGAGATGGCCTACCGGATCGACGGGCGACTGGTCGCGGTCGGCATCGTCGACGTCGGCGAGACCGCTTCGAGCTCCGTCTACTTCTACTTCGACCCCGCGCCCGAGGTCGCGCGCTTGAGCCCCGGGGTCTACTCCGTCCTGCGCGAGGTCGAGCTCGGTCGGGCCCACCAGCGCCGGTATCACTACCTGGGCCTCTATGTGGCAGAGTGCAAGGAGCTAAGGTATAAAGGGAACTACTATCCGCACGAGCGGCGCGTTCACGGGGTATGGCGACCCGTGCTCGGCCCGGATCAGGGGATCGCCTCGACCAGCAGCGAGACCGGCAGGAAGAGCGGGATGAGCACATCGCCGAAGAGTACGTAGATCACCGAGACGAGCCCGAGGACCGGCCCGAGGGGTAGGTAGCTGCGTCGCCGGGTCCAGATCAGGTGAAGCAGGCCGATCCCTGAGGCGAGCAGGCTGCCCGCCAGGAGCACGACCCACACCCCGGGGATCGCACCGAGGAAGGCCCCGATCATCGCCATGAGCTTGGCGTCGCCCCAGCCCAGAGCCTCGCGGCCCGTCAGGACCCGACCAAGGATCGCGAAGAGAGCCATGATCAGTCCGCCACCGGCAGCCCCCAAGATGGATTGCTGGATCGAGACGGCGGGCCACCCCTCGAAGCCCGCGTAGTGCAGACCGACCATGCCGAGCACGCCGATCGGCACCGCCCAGGAGCTTGTTTGATCGGGGATGATCGAGTGTCGAAGATCCACGTAAGACATGACGATCATCGCACAGCAGAAGGTGAAGTAGACGAGCCAGGCGAGCAGCGTGGTGAGGCTGAGATCTTCGAAGCCGTCGACGAAGCGCTGGAAGAGCAGCCAGCCGATGAGCGCCGTGAGGAGCTCCACCAGGGGGTAGGTCGGGGCGATCGAGGCCCCGCAGTCTCGACACTTGCCGCGCAGCCAGAGGTAGGAGAGGATCGGGACGAGGTCGTACGGACGGATCCCGCTGCCGCAGCTCGGACAGTGAGACCGGGGTAGCAAGGAGGCGTCGTAGGGCCAGCGCGCGATGAGCACGTTCAGAAAGCTGCCGATGCACGCGCCGGTGACCACGGCGAAGCCAGCGTAGGTCGAAAGGAAGATGGCCTCCATCAGCGCACCTCGGATCGGAAGACCCGACAGACGTGGTCGATCTGAGGCTCGGAGAGCCCCGCGTGCACGGGCAGCGCGAGGAGCTCCTGGCAGAGGGTCTCGGCCAGGGGGCAGGGGGTGAGGCGGGCGCGCCCCTGCAAGGCGGGCTGAGCATGGAGGGGGCGAGGGTAGTAGATCGCTGTCTCGATCCCGTGGCGTGCGAGGATCTGGATGCAGCGATCGCGCTCTGAGACCCGCACGACGTAGTGATGGACCGGGTGCTCCGGCTCGCGGGGGAGGGGGCGTACCCACTGAGGCAGCCCTCGATCGTAGCGGGTTGCGTGGGCGCGTCTTCGGGCCAGTCGCTCGTCGAGGCGGGGGGCCATCGCCACGAGGACCGCTGCCTGAACGGCGTCGAGGCGGCTATTCCGTCCGACGATCCCGTCGACGGCGTGGTGGAGATGGGCTCCGGCCAGGCCGTGGTTGGCGAGCGCGCGGGCCTTGGCGGCGAGGGTGGGATCGTCGGTGACGATGAAGCCCCCATCGCCAGCGCTTCCCCAGGTCTTGGTGGGGTAGGTCGAGCTGGCGCCGAGCAGGCCCTGACCGGGGCGGCCTCCGATGGCCTGGGCGAGGTCGTCGACGACCGGGACGCCGAGGTCGGGGTGAGGCGCCTGCGCACCGAAGAGGTGGACCGGCACGATCGCCTGGACCGAGGGAGACATGGCGCGGGTGGCGGCGCCGAGATCGAGCAGACCCCGCTCGTCGACATCGACGATGACAGGGATCGCCCCGATGGCGCAGACCGCGCCCGCGGTGGCGAAGAAGCTGAGCGCCGGGACGATCACCTCGCCGCCTGGGCGGACCCCGGCGACCTGGAGGGCGATCATCAGCGCGTCGGTGCCGCTGTTCACGCCGATGGCGTGGCTCCGGTGGAATCGGTCGGCGGCCAGGCGCTCGGCCTGAGCGACCCGGTCCCCCCCGACCCATCGGCCGGACCGCAAGACCTCGATCACCTCGCGCTCGATGAGCTCGGACGAGCCTCGGTACAGCCCTTGGAGGTCCGCCATGCGGATCGCCGGGATCACGAGGGGCCCCGTGGGTTCAAGGCCCAGGCCAGGGCGAGTCCTGCGCCGGACCAGCACAGGGCGTAGGCGATGAGGCCTGGCCAAGGGGCGGGATCGCCGTGGATCAGGGTATCTTGAAGGTGTAAGCGAAAGAGATCCGGTAGGCTCGCCTGGAGCAGCCAGAGGGGGGTCGGGATGGGGTCGAGGCCGTGTAGGCCTCGGATCAGTCCAGGGATGTGGCCCAAGGCGACCAGGGCGAACCCCAGCACCGCGGTGGTTGGGGCGGGCAGCACGGGCCGGAAAGCGGTAGTCAGAGCATAGATCACACCGACCTGAAGCGAGAGGCCGAGGGTCCAGCCGATCAGGCCGAGAGGTGGGGCGCCGACCAGGAAGGCGGCCACGGCGCCGAAAGGGAGGAGCAGTCCGATCAGTGCCATGATCGAGCACAAGAGTCCGAGCGCCAGGTGCGAGGCGGTCGAGAGCGCGGAGGGCCGGGCCGCGCAGGCCAACCCGACGGTGACCGAGAGCACACCGAGTCTGAGGAACTGGCTGCCGAGGTCCCAGACGGTGCGGTGGGCTGCGGAATAGCCGAGATCGGCGAGGGTGGGCAGGATCAGAGCTGCGAGCGCGAAGGTCGCGATCGCAGCCGGGATGATCAGGGTCGAGAGCATCCGTCGAAGGTGCTGGATCGCGGGGTTGAGCGAAGACCGGGCCGAGACGGGCAAGTGGGGCTCCAACGGGGAGGACTGACGAGAACCGACAAGCTGCCGGTGGCTGGAGGATAGCGAACGCTGTAAGCTCTTGGCGAGAGGGCTGCGTAGCGCCCTTGTCGCTGTGAGGCTCCCGCGACTCGCGACGTAGCCAGATCGACGGCCGGTCCGCCACGAAGTTGCACCCCCTGATCGAATATTGCGGCCGCCCAGCGCGTCTGCCGAGTGCGTACCCTGGAGATTCCCATGACCACAGCCAGCCCACTGCTCTTGATGCTCGCCCTTGGCGCTCCTATGCAGGTCGAGGCGGCCGAGGTCCCATCCGACCGCATCCTTCACGGGTCTTCGCTGTTCGACCACGATCTGGGGGAGTCCTACGCCTACCGGCCCTCTTCGTCTCGGGGCAGCTCGTCTCGGGGCAGCTCGTCTCGGGGCAGCACGTCTCGGGGCAGCTCGTCTCGGGGCAGCTCGTCTCGGAGCAGCTCACCGCGCAGCAGCAGCCCCTCCCGGAGCAGCTCACCGCGCAGCAGCAGCCCGTCTCGGAGCAGCTCACCGCGCAGCAGCAGCCCGTCTCGGAGCAGCGCACCGCGGAGCAGCGCACCGCGGAGCAGCGCACCGCGGAGCAGCGCGCCTCGGAGCAGCAGCCCGTCTCGGAGCAGCGCGCCGCGCAGTTCACCCGCGCCGCGCAGCTCGCCGAGCCGCGCGCCCGCGCCTCGTACCGCCCCGCCGAGTTCTTCGGGTAGCCGCGCGGCGCCTCCTCCTTCCCGTGGGGCGGGCAGCTCTGGTGGTTCCTGGTCTTCCCGCCCCGGTGGTCCGTCGGGTGGCTCCACGAGCCGCGGTGGCTCGACGGGCAGTGGGGGGTCCTCGAGCACGACCCAGCGTCGTCCCGACATCAGTCTTCCGAACAGGGCGGCTCCGGTCCAGCCTGGTCAGACGGGCAGCGGTGGACGGCAGTCCGTCCGCCCGGGGGCAGACCCCAACCAAGGCATCACCCGTCCTCATGGCGTCACCACCCGTCCGGGGACCTCCACCAGTCGCCCGGGCGCGAGCGAGCGCCCTGGCGGGAGCAGCGTGCGCCCTGGTGGTGTAGGTCAGCGCACCGACCAGAGACCCGGCTCCAGGACCGATAGCTCGGCGACTCGTCCAGGGAGCTCTTCGACCCGCCCCGGAGGGGGATCTGCCACGCGCCCTGGTGGCGCCTCCGCTCGTCCTGGCGGCAGCGCCACGCGCCCCGATGGGTCGGCGACGCGCCCCGGTGGCTCGGCGACGCGACCGGGCGGGGGGAGCAGCGGCCAGCGTCCGGGTCGGGCCAACAGCGTCCGTCCCGACTCCGGCTGGGGCCGTGCCGGTCACGCCCAGCGTGCTCCGGGCACGGCAGCGCGACCCGGCGGGTCCGGCGCGCGCCCTGGCGGCACCACGTCGAGGGCAAACCGTGGCTATGTGGCGCACCACCGCTCCTACGACCATCGCTACGCGCGGCCTCATTACCGCAGCGTTCGCCCCTACCATGGGGCCCGCCATGGGGTGCCGAGCCGCATGTACTACCGCCCCTACTACAGCCGGTGGTACGTCCACCCCTTCTACCGCTACCGCCACAGCGTGATGATCACGAGCTTCGGCTGGCACTGCGATCCTTGGGTCTCGGGCTGGATGCCCCCCACGCGCGCCGGCTGGACGTGGGTGGGCGGCTTCTACCGCTTCGGCTACTGGCACCCGGGCTACTGGACCCCGATGGATCCGGTCATGCGCACGGGCTTCGCCTACGTGCCCGGCTGGTGGGTCGGCGACCGCTACGTCGAAGGCTACCAGCGCCCCCAAGAGCGCGATGACGGTGACTGGACCTGGGTCGAGGGCTATTACCTCGAGGACGGCACCTACGTTTGGGGCCACTGGATGCCCACCAAGGCCGGCCCACAGGGCTACGTCTGGGAGCCGGGCTTCTGGGATGGCGAGACCTACGTCGACGGCTTCTGGCGTCCGCAGTTCCGCCGTGGATTCTCTTGGATTTCGGCGGCTTATGGCGACGATGGGGTCTTCCACTCCGGCTACTGGCTGCCGAACGAGGAGCGTCAAGGCTACACCTGGGTCCCTGGCTGGTTCGACGGCAATACCTGGAACGAGGGCAAGTGGGTCGAGGACGACGAGTTCGTCAACGCCGATCTCGACTCTTGGGAGCCGCCCGACGGCTGGCAGGACGGCTGGGACAACGAGCCCACGACCGAGCCCGAGCCCGGCGTGCTCGCCCTGCCCATCCGTACCGACTGAACGAGCTTCTAAGAACGTCTCTCGCCCCGGCGGCCCAAGGGTCGACCGGGGCTCCGCCTCGAGCGAGAGGGCCTCAAGGGTCGAAGGACCAGCCCGCGCGCTGCGCCGCCGCGTCGTTCAGGGTGCGCTCCCGTTCGAGCCAGGCCTGCCAGGTCTCGCGCCGAGTCTGCATCGGGAGCCGAGCGCGCTCACCGAGGGCGCGGGCTCGCTCAGCGAGGGGACGGAGGAGCAGGGCGGCGGCGACCGAGACGTTGAGCGACTGGGCCAGGCCGTACATCGGGATGTGGACCACCCCATCGGCGGCCGCGCGGGCGTGCTCGTCGACCCCTTGCAGCTCCGCACCCATCCACAGGCAGACCGGACGATCGAGGGGCACCGCCTCGGGAGGCACGCTGTCGTCGTCGAGATCGGCGACGTAGATGGCGTAGCCCGCGTCGCGGAGGCTCTGGATCGCCGTGGGCGAGTCGGGGTGGTGGTGCAGGTGGAGCCAGCGCTCCGCGCCGCGAGCCGCGCCCTTATTGGGGACGAAGTGCCCTTCGACGAGATCGACCCGGTGCACCCCGAGGGCGTCGCAGGTGCGCAGGATAGCCGAGACGTTGTGGCGATGGTGGACCGCCTGGATCGCGCAGGCGACGTAGCCCAAGCGGGCGTCGAGGGCGGCGTGGATCCGCGCTAGCCGCCGCTGCTTGTTCGGGCTGAGCTCGCTCACGCCTTGTCGGCCTTCGGGAGCTTGATCGATGGTTTTTTTGCGCGAGCCTTGTAAAGCACGGCGATGTGCCCGATCACCTGGACGAGCTCGGCGCGGGTCCGGTCGGCGAGGGTAGAGGCGCTCTCGCTCTTGTCTTGAGGGGCGTCGGGGGAGATCTTGACCTTGATCAGCTCGTGGTGCTCGAGCTCTTCGTTGACCTTGGCGATCACGGGACCCGAGAGCCCGCCGACGCCCACGGTGGCGACGGGGGCGAGGTGGTGGGCCAGCGCTCGGAGGTGCCGGCGTTGCTTGGAGGTGAGGGCCATAGGGGCTCCGAAGATCAGGCGGGCGCGGGCAGGTAGGTCGAGATCCGCTCGGCCCGCGGGTCACTGCTGGGGGTGTTGTCGTGGAGCGTCCGAAGGAGCTCACCGAGAGCGCGGGTATCGCCCTGGGCCCTGGCCGCCAAGGCCTGTGCGTAGACGTCGTCCCAGGTCGGGGTGCCCTGGGGCTGGGCCTCGGAGAGGAGCGCCAAGGCACGCTTGGTCTCGATGCCATCCTCGAGGTAGAGCGTGGCGAGCATGCGCTTCATCTCGGGATCCATAGGGCGCGCCGAGCAGGTGCCCGAGGCGCAGGCGTTCTGGTGCAGGCCCTTCTCGAGGGCGGTCATGGCCTCGGTGCGCTGGCCTCCTCGAACCCGCACGAAGGCGAGAAGCTTGTAGAAGGAAGACTCGAGGGGGTGCTGCTTGATGAGCTGACGCAGGACCCCGTCGGCCTCGGGAAGCTGGTCGGTCGCGGCGAGGAGCTGAGCAAAGAGGAAGCCTCCCAGCTTGGGATCCTTGGAGCGGAGCTCACGCAGGACCCTCAGCGCGCCGGGGATGTCGTCGGACTCGGCGAGGGATTGTGCGAGCAGGATGCCGCTGTGGGTCCGTCCGACGGGGTGGTGGCCGCTCGCGAGCTTGGCGAAGGCGCGCAGCTCCCTCGCTGCGGAGCGCGGATCCCCTAGGCTGTAGGCGCACCGCGCGCGCTCCCACCGCACCAAGGCCGCGTCGTCGGGCAGGAGGAGCAGGCCCTGCAGCGCCAGATCCGGGCGGCCGTCTTCGAGGTCCATCACGGCGTTCGCGAAGAGCTCCCCGAGGTCTGCGACGGTCTCGCGCAAGGAGACAGGGTAGTTCTCGACGACGAGGGCGAGGCGAGCGCGCAGCTCCTCGGCGTCGGGACCGTCGAGCTCGGTGCCGGGGGAGGGGAGCTGCACGCCACCGCCCAGATGGAGGGGGTCGACCGAGAGGGTCCGCGCTTCTTTGCGCTTGCGAGACTCGGCCTCGCGGGCCTCGGACTCGAGACGTAGCTCGCGGATCTGCTTTCGGGCGGCGCGGAAGTCGGGCTCGCGACCGCCGGCGTGGTGCTCAGCCGCCAGCTCCATGTGTACGCGGACGCGCTCCTCGTCGCCCGCGTTGGCCCAAGACAGGGCGGCTTCGAGGTTGACGGTGACGAGCTGGTCGCAGGCCTCGGCGTAGACTTGGCGCGCCTCGTCCAGGTCGAGACCGACCGCCTCGTCGCGGGCCATGGCCCAGTCCCCGGCCTCGAGTGCTCGCTTGGCACGGGTCAGGCGTCTCTCGGGGCTCGGGGCCAGCCAGGAGAAGATCCCCATCAGTCCTCCAGGTTGTGGTGGCGCATCGCCGCGGCGAGCGCGTCGTGGGGTTCGAGGGTCGGGTCGAGCTCGATGGCGAAGTCGTCGAGGGGCTCGTCGTCGCCTTCTTGTTGCGGGGGGAGCTCGAGCTGTTGGTGCAGCGGGCCGAAGCGCTGGAACTCGGGGAGGAAGGCGAGGGTGCGCGGGTCGGCCTTGTCGATGTAGAGCACGCCGTCGAGGTGATCGCACTCGTGCTGGGCGACGATCGCGGGAAAGCCTTGGAGGAAGAAGGCGCGCGGGGTGCCCTCGGCGTCGAGGTAGCGGGCGTGGACCGCGGCGGGTCGGGCGACCCGGCCTCGTAGACCCGCGATCGAGAGGCAGCCTTCGTAGACCGCCTCGGTCTGATCGGTGAGCGGGGTGAGCTCGGGGTTGATCCAGATCTCAGGGGGCTCGTCGGCATCGAGGGTGAGCACGACCAGCCGCGTCGAGACGTGTACCTGGGGCGCGGCGAGGCCTGCGCCTTCGTACTCCGCCATGGTCTCGAGCATGTCGGTGATGAGCTGGCGGATCTCTGGGGCATGGATGCGCTCGGGGTCGAGCGGTGGTGCCACGATGCGGAGAATGGGGTGGCCCAGCTGGGCGACCTTGAGGATGGCCACGATGCCTCCGAGGAAGGTACGTTCCTCTAGCCGGCTGGCGGCGATCTCGCAGGTCCCGATCCGTCTCGATGCTGCGCGGATCTCTGGATTCGCGTAGACTCTCGCCACTCAGCCAAGGTGTGCCATGAGTCCTCCCTCTGCCGTTCCTCTCGAAGATCCACAAGCCCTCGCCGCCCATCGGGCCGAAGCCGAGGCGGCGGGCGTGGCCGATCACGTGCGCTTCTTTCGGGTCGAGACGGGGGCGAGCGAGCTCCACGTCGCGGTCGCGGGGCCCGATGACGGCGTGGCCGTGCTGATGCTGCACGGCTTCCCCGATCTGTGGTGCACCTGGGCGCCCCAGATCCCCGCCCTCGTAGAGGCAGGATACCGGCTCATCCTGCCTGACCAACGCGGGTATAACCGCAGCAGTAAGCCCGAGAGCCTCGAGGGCTACACCCTCGACCAGCTCGGTGGAGATGCCCTGGCGTTGCTCGAAGCCTTCGGTCATACCGAGGCGCCCGTTCAGCTCGTCGGCCATGACTGGGGAGCGGCGGTGTCCTGGTGGCTGGCCGAGAACCACCCCGAGCGCTTCCAGACCGTCACCATCCTGAACTGCCCGCCCATGAAGGTGCTGGCCAAGGCGGCGCGCTCGGATCCCAAGCAGATCATGAAGAGTTGGTACATTCTCTTCTTCCAGGTGCCATGGATCTCCGAGAAGGTGCTGGGCGCCGGCCGTGGGAAGCGCATGGTCTCGGCGCTGCGAAAGGGATCGCGTGCTGGGGCCTACTCGGAGCCCGAGCTGGAGTGCTATCGGCAGGCCTGGGCGCAGCCGGGGGCGGTGCGCGGCATGCTGAGCTGGTATCGGGCCTCGGCCCTCAGCCTCAAGCGGGCAGGGCCCTCCCGGCGGATCCCCCTCCCGCTGACCCTGCTGTGGGGCGAGCGGGACATCGCGCTGCGCACGAGCCTGATCGAACCGAGCATCGCCCGATGTGACCAAGCCGAGGTGCACTCCTTCCCCGAGGCGGGTCACTGGGTCCACCGGGATCAACCCGACGAGGTCGCCCAGGCGATCCTCGCCTCGTTTCAACGGAGTCCACCGCGGGTCGAGAGCGACGATGCCTCGACCTGATGAAGATCTGGGCCGGCTCGCGGCGGAGGCCCTCCGGGTGCGCCACTGGATGACCCGCGACGTGCTGCACGCAGCCCCCGACGAGCCCATCGCTGAGGTCCGCCTCTGGATGGATGCGCGGGGCTTTTCGCTCGTGCCGCTTCGCGAGGAGCCGGTCGAACGCTACGTCTGCCGCGAGGACCTCGACGGCGCGGAGGGGGCGCTGGCCTCGGTGGCGCGACCCATCGCGCTCCCCCACCTCGTCGAGGCCGACCTCTCGCTCGACGCGGCGCTCCCCCGGCTGGCGACGCACGGCTGGTTCTTCGTGCTCGAGGGGGATCGGGTGGTGGGCATCATCACCCGCGCCGACCTGCGCAGGCCCGCGGTGCGGCTGCACACCCTGGCCCACCTGCTCGTGCTCGAAGAAGGCCTCGATACCCTGCTACGAAGCTATGGTGCCTATCGGTCGGTGGCGCGGCGCTCCTTCGTACACGTCGTGCAAGACACGGTGGCCTGCCCGCCGCTGCTGGCGGATCTGGGGCTCGACCGCGACGCTGCGTCCGACGTCCTGCACAACCTCCGCCGCTTGCGCAACCACCTCGCCCACGGGCGCTCTTTGCTCGATCACACGCTCGAGCTGCCCGACGCCGTCGCCGAGGCGGCTCGGGCGGCGAAGCTGTGCGCGCGTGTCTGGCAGCTCATCGACGACCGCGATCAGATCTGGCAGGCCTATGCCCAGGCGAGCTTGTCGGGCCAGGGCGACGGTCTGCCCGCATCTGCCGTCGTGATCACCGCCTACAACCCTGGCGACGAGGTGCTCCCATCCGAGCAGAACGCGCGGCGCGACCGCGCCCTTGGCGCGATCCTGACGGCTAGAGGGCTGCCCTTCGTGAGGAGCGTGGCGCGGGCGCCGGGCGGCGACTTCGAGGAGCCCGGCTTCGCCGTCGAGGGGTTGGACCGCTTCCGGGCCCTGGAGCTGGCCCAGCGCTTCGGCCAGCGGGCGATCTACGAGCTCACGCCCGAGGAGATCCGGGTGATCGACATGCAGGGTCGCGCGCGTCGTACCGTGAGCCGTGGCTGAGTCCGGGCGGCTGCGGCGCCTGGGCTGGTGGCTCCTGGGGCTGGCGTGGGTGGTGCACCTCTGGGGGATGTGGAGCGTGCTGCCCGCCGCCCTCGAGTCGAGCCATGGGCGCGATCTGGCGACCTACTACTACGCCGCGCAGGTCTCGCTACAGGGCGACGATCCCTACCTCCGCGCCACCCTCGACGCCGCCGCCCAGGCCGAGGGCGCCCGAACCAGGGTCTATCCGCTGCTCTATCCGCCGATCTTCCTGCTCTTCACCGTCTGGATGCCCGCCCTCGACCTCTTCGGGGCCTACCTCATGGGGCTGGTCCTGAACGAGCTGGCGCTGATCGCGGTGATGCTGGCGCTCTGGTGGGGCTGGCCTCGGCGGCCCTCGGTGGTGGTGATCGCGGCCTGCGTGGCCTCTGTGGCGTCTTTTGTGCCGAACAACGCCCTGATGGGACAGGTGAACCTGCTGGTGCTGGCGCTCACCCTTTGGGGGGTGGCGCTGACGGTGAGAGGGCGCGCGAGCTGGGGCGGGGCGCTGCTGGGCTTGGCGGTGGGGGTCAAGCTCGTCCCGTTGTTGATCGTGGGCTGGTGGCTGGCTCGAGGCCGCTGGAGGGAGGCCCGCGCGGCGGGGCTGAGCCTGCTGGGGCTGGGGATCGGCTCGGTCCTTGCCTTCGGGGTCCAACCCTGGCGGTCCTTCTTGGGGGCGACCCTGCCTTCGCTGCGGTCGGGTGCCTACGGGGGCCTCGGGCTGCCGGTACACCTCCTGGGGAACCACAGCCTGGCGGATTGGTGGCACCGACTGCTCCCGTCGGGGGGGGCGCTGCTCTCACCGGGGGCGCAGCTCCTGACCCACGGTGGGGGCGTCTTGCTGTTGGCGGTTCTGGCCCTCGCTTGGAGGCGCGCCCGGCCCTCGGGGTGGGTCGATCTCGTGCACGCCTCGGGGTGGCTCACCGCGGCCCTGCTGCTGCCAGTCTTCACCTACGAGCACCATCTGGTGTGGGCCCTCCCCGCGATGGCCGTCACCGGGGCCCTCGGCTGGGGCCAACGCGGCCTGGGGCGCGTCGTCTGGCTCGGGATCTGGGGGCTGTGTGTCTTTGGGATCACCCTGGACCTCGGCCTCATCCGGGAGTCGCCTGACGTGCTGGGCCCGTGGGCTGCGGCGGGGCTGCGAGAGGGGAAGACGGTGGGGTTGCTGGGGTTGCTGGTGCTGTGTGGTATCGGTGGTGCGGCCGCGGGCGTCAGCGATCCCGCCGCCGGATCCGCTCGTGGCGAAGGCGGTGGTCCCCATCGAAGAGCGCGCGCAGGCTGATCAGAACCGCCAGGACCGATCCGAGCGCGACGGCTGCGGCGATCATGAACATGATCACGATCTGGTAGCGGGCCGCCTGATCGGGGGGCGTGCCGCCGAGGAGCTGGCCGGTCATCATGCCGGGGATCGTCACCAGGCCCACGGCGCTCATGGCGTTGAGGATCGGTATCATCGCCATGCGAACCGATTCGGCAGCGACCGGGCGAGCCGCCTCCCACCAGGTCGCCCCCATCGACAGCAGGGCCTCGACGCGGGGGCGCTGCTCGTCGAGGACCGAGAGGCAGCGGTCGATCCCGAGTGAGAGTCCGGTGAGGGCGTTGCCGAGCACCATGCCGAGCAGCGGGATCAGGTAGCGGGGATCCCACCAGGGATCGACGCCGACGATCACCGCGCTCCCAAGCAGGGCCGAGCCACCACAGCCGATGAGCAGGGCGAGAAAGGCCGCGCCGTGGATCCCACGGTACGTCCGTGCGCTCCGGCGCACCGCCTCGCGGGCCGCCAAGGCGATCATCAGGGTGCCGATCCCCATCACCATCCAGGGCTGCTCGAAGGTAAAGATCGGGACCAGGATCCAGCCGAGCAGGAGGAGTTGGACCACCGTGCGTGCCGAGGCGATGAGCACCTTGCGGGTCAGCCCGAGGCGCAGCCAGAGCGACAAGGCCCCGTTGAGGAGGATCAGGCTGGTGGCCAGGGCGAGCTGCCACGGGCCGATCTCGGCGAGCTCGGTCATGGATGGAGCTCCACGAAGCGGTCTGCCACCCGGGCGGCCTGGGTGGGGTCGTGGGTCACCCACAGGATCGTCTGATCGCGCAAGCTCCGCTCCACGGCGGCGGTGGCCTCGGGATCGAGGGCGCTGGTCGGCTCGTCGAGGAGCAGCACCGCAGGACGACGCGAGAGGGCGAGGGCCAGGGCGATCCGCTGTCGCTCCCCCCCCGAGAGCGCGCTCCAAGGGCGGTCCCAGGCGCGGGGGTCGAGGCCCCAGGCTTCCGCGAGGGCGAGGGGATCCTTGGCCGCTCGACCCCTCTGGTGTCGCAGCCCCGCGACTAGGGCCATCAGATCCCGCGGCGTTCCGGGGTGTGCTGGCACATCCTGGGCCACCAGGCAGACCCGGCTCCGCCAGACCGGGGCCCCGAGCTCGGCGGCGGGGAGGCCATCCAAGAAGAGCTCGGCGTCGGCGAGCGGATCGAGCCAGGCGATCAAGCGCAGCAGGAGGGTCTTGCCCGTGCCCGAGGGGCCGCGAAGCGCGACGGTCTCGCCTGGATCGATCTGGAGCTCGATCCCATGGAAGAGACGTCGTTCCTGGACGGATCGCGAGAGCTTGGCGGCGCGCAGGCGGGGAGGGGGCATGAGGGTAGATCCGGAGTGAGGCCGAAGGGGACGAGGTCATGAAGCTCCGTACCTTTACACCCCTCGCGCCGCCTCGCCCGCCACCAGCGCGTTATCGCCCGCCCATGCCCGGTCCCGAGCCCCGCCCTAGCCCCTTCTCGGCCGACCTCAGCGTCGACGGTCGGGCCTATCCACGATATGAGCGTGTCTACCTGATCTTGGCCGCGACCTTTGCAGTCCTGCTGGTGCTCACCAACATCATCGGCATGAAGCTCTTCTATGCGCCGGCCTACTCGATCACCTCCTCGGTCCTCTTCTTCATTCCGCGGGACGCCAACGGCTTCGCGCTCACCACCGGCATCCTCACTTACCCGCTCACCTTCCTCGTCACCGACATCGTCAGCGAGGTCTACGGCAAGCGTCGTGCGGACTTCATGGTGCTGCTGGGCTTCTTGATGAGCTTGCTCATGCTCGGGGTCACCCAGCTCGCCTTGTGGGTCCCGGCCCATCCTTACTGGGTTCCGAGCGAGGGCGGCTTCTATCCCACCATCGAGGGCTACCAGCACGCTTATGCCAGCGTGTTCAGCTTGAACGGCGTGCTGCTCTTCGGCTCGATGCTCGCGTATGCGGGGGCCCAGCTCACCGACAACTGGCTCTACCACTTCTACAAGCGGCTCACGAAGGGTCGGCACTTATGGCTGCGAAACAACGGCAGCACCATGGTCAGCCAGGCGGTCGACACGGCCATCGTCAACTCGATGCTGTTCTACGTCGGCTTCGGGTGGGGCTTTTGGCAGGGTGTTCAGGTGATGCTCACGATCTACTTCTACAAGCTGATGATCGCAGCCCTCGACACGCCCCTGATCTACCTCGGGGTCTACCTGGTGCGCAGGGTGCTTGGCCAAGGAGAAGCCGGATCGTCGAGCCCCGGCGCGGGAGAGATGTAGGTGGGTCTACCGTTCGCGGCCGGCCCACCCTCCGTGGACACCACGGGGCACCCCCCCGAGCCTCAGTCGGTCCCTCCTTCGACCTCGGTCTCCGCGGTCTCCTCGGTCTCCTCGGTCTCCTCGGTCTCCTCGGTCTCCTCGGTCTCCTCCTCTTCTTCTTTAATGAGGAAGTCCCCCGAGAGCTGGACGGTCGTGATCCGCTGTCGATCGAGCTCGACGTGTTCGAGCTCGCTGCCCTCCGGGGTGTCGACGGTGATGCGGTAGGCTGCTTGTTCGACCGGATCGGAGGTCTCGAGGTTCTGGCACGCGGTCGTCCCCTGGACCTTGATCAGGTAGCTCCCCGCGTCGAGGGTTGAGGGGCCGACCATGGGGCAGAGCCGCTCGTCGGAGCCCTCGGGGCAGTCGATGTTGCGAGACCCGAAGGCGACGGTGCACCCTTCGTCGTTGTCTTGATTGATCGAGATCCGGGGTTGGAACCAGCGGGTAGGGTCGTGGGCATCGACCTGCACGAAGATCGTGGCTTCGGTCGGTAGCGTCAGCCGCAGGACATCGGTGAAGCCCTCGACACAGTCGACGTCGCGGTCCAGGAAGAGGTCCGTCGTGATCGGCTCGCGAGGATCCCCGTCGTAGTCATCGTCCAAGACGTCGTCGCAGGAGGTGATGAGCGGAGGCGGCGGCCCCCGGATCTCGAAGTGTTGGTCGACGACGATCCCGTCTCCGTCCAGGCTGAAGCCGCCCGCGCTCACCCATCCCACCGCGACCTCGCCGCCCTCGTGTTCCCAGTCGGTCAGGGCCACGAGCTCATTGAAGACCTCGGACGCGAACTCGTAGCCCAACCCCGTGATGCCTACGCGGTCTCCGCCGTAGAGGCTCCAGATCTGGTCGTTCTGCGTCCAAGGGCAGGTGGGCACATGGTCGTCCACGATCTGGACCTCGGTGTCGAAGCGCCACTCCAGCGAGGCGGCGGAGTGGGCCGTGCCGGCGCGGTAGTAGACCTCGGTCTCGGGGTTGGCGAAGCCACGAAGGCGCAGGTCCAGATCGCAGACGGGCTCCTCGTTGACGGTGCGGGTGTAGCGAAAGGTGCCCGCGATCTCCGCATCGCCGAACCAAGTGGCGTCTGACTCGAAGTGGGTGTCGGAGTCGGAGTCGGTGTCGGTGTCGGCGATCGATTGAGTGTCCGAGTCGTCCTCGCCAGCGCAAGCGAAGAGGGCGAGCAAGACAAGATAGATGGGCCTGGGCTTCATGCGGCGACTCCTTTCTATTTCCTTGGGGAAACACGTTGAAAAAGCAAGAATGGGGGGTTCGTTACAGCGCGATCACGCCTTCATAGGTCTCCATCATACGCACCCGTCGGCGGGTGACCGGGCTGGTGCCATCGAGCAGCGCCTCGGTCTCGCGCAGGACGTGCTCCAGCTCGAAGAGAACGACGGAGGGATCGGAGGTTGGGACGCCGCCTTCGGACCAGGGCTGCCAGGCGACCATCCGGTCGGTGCTGCCTTGAAGGAGCGCCTCGACCGCGCCGATGGCGAGCCGGCCGGCGATCATGCGATCCTGGTAGGAGGGGGCGCCGCCGCGGACGACGTGACCGAGGACTGTCGCGCGCACATCGACACCGCCGAGCTGGGCGTCGGTGTAGGCCTGGAGCTCCGAGACGAGCCGCTCGGTGGGGAGCTGGACCCCTTCGGCTTTGATGATTAGTACCTTTCGCTTCGGGCTATCGCCGGTGAGGCTCACGTGGAGCAGCGCCTTGAGGTCGTTGAGGATCTTCTGCTCGGCCTTGCCTTGTTCGCGGATCAGGCAGGCCTCGGCGCCCGCCGCGACCGCGCTGGCCATGGCGAGGTAGCCGCAGTGCCGCCCCATGACCTCGATGACGAAGACGCGACGGTGGGCGCGAGCGGTGTCGGCGACCCGGTCGGTGGCTTGTACGATGGTGTTGAGGGCGGTGTCGACGCCGATACACAGCCCGGTGCAGCCGATGTCGTTGTCGATGGAGGCCGGCATCCCGACCACTCTCGTGCCGGTCTGGGTGGCGAGGAGGTGGGCGCCGGTGAGGGAACCGTTCCCTCCGATGACGATCAGGGGCATGTCCTGGAGGTGGCTGGCGGCCAGCGCTCGACCCTCCTCGGTCCGAAAGCGACCGCTGCGGGCTGAGCCTAGGATAGTTCCTCCGAAGGCTCCGATCGGGTCGACCTCGCGAGGTTGGAGCGGGGCCATGCGCCCGTCGATCAGTCCGTCGTAGCCGTTCTCGACCCCGAAGACCTCGAGGCCGTGCCGGGTGGCGGCCTTGACGATCGCCCGGATGGCCGCGTTCATTCCAGGGGCGTCGCCGCCGGACGTCAGCACTGCGATGCGTCTCATAGGGCCTCCTAGAAGAGATGATGCCACAGCCGGAGGGGTCGAAGGAGGTCGGGCCACGTTCACGCGGGCCGTCCCCATACTGGGCGTGGCCGAACGATGGCGCAGGAGCGCCTCGGCGAAGGAGCTGCCCCCGTGACCACCCGGTGTGAGGGAGTCCCTTTCCCCGAGCACTCGCCAACAGGCGATGGCGCTCCGGGGGGCGAGCCGGGCGGCGTCCAGGCGCGAAGGGAAGGAGGAGCCTTCTGGAGCCCCCGAGCTAGGCGGGTAGCCGTCGGAAGTGCATCCCCCAGTCCACCCCGACGGTCTCGCCGTCCTGGAGCGGCTCCCAGACGTTTGGCTCGGGGTCGACGGCCTCGCTCGTGAGGATCAGGTGGCGCACGATCCCCGAGTCCACCGGAGCTTCGCACATGCGGGGCTTGTACAGCGCACAGGCGCTCCGCTCGGGGCAGCGGGTCTTGTGGGTGCTGAAGTGCAGCGAGACGCGGGAACAGTGCCCGATCATCACGTTGCCGTTGGTGGCGATGCAGGTGAGCTTGGTCTGTAGGTCGCCGTAGTGGTCGGTGATGGCCAGGATGTCGCGGGCTGTCGCGCGCAGGGCCTCGGCGCAGGCGTCGAAGGGCAGGCCGGGCAGGTGGATGTCTTCGAAGCGGCGCACGAGCCGGGTCAGGAAGGCGTAGAAGAAGATCTCGCTATCGGTACTACCTAGGATATTCGGTAAGAAGCGCGGCATGATCAGCGCACGCAGGTCCTCGCGGATCTGAGGGGACTCGTTGTAACCGGCGATCTGGCCGTTATGAGCAAAGATCCACTTACCGAACTGGAAGGGGTGGCAGTTGAGCAGGTTGACCGGACCGACGTTGGCTTGTCGAATATGGCCTAGGAAGGTGTTGGTGCTGACGACGCTGCCGAGCTCGCCGAACAACCCATCGGACAGCGCTTGGCGAGTGTTTCGGTAGATGTGGGGATACTCGTCGACGTAGTAGCCGATACCCCACCCGTCGGGGTGGGCCTCGCTCTGGGTCGCCAGCGCGTTCTCGGCCGCGATGAGCGAGCGGTGAACGGCGCTCTTGAGCGAAGTCCGAAAGGCGTAGAGGCGGCACATCGGGCGATCAGGCCGGCGAGGGGGCTTCGGCGCTGACCCGCTCGATGCCCTTCTTGGCTAGCGCATAGTCAGGGTCGATCTCGAGGGCCTTTTCATAGGCGTGCAGGGCCGAGTTTCGATCTCCGTGCATCTCCAGGCAGACCCCGTAGTTGAACCAGCCGGCGCGACGGTGTGGCTGCTCGCGAGTGACGCGCTCGAAGAGGGCGTTCGCCTCTGCGATTCGGCGCATGCGAAAGAGGAGCCTCGCCGAGAGGAAGACGACGTCGTCGGTGGGGCCGATCGGGAAAGAACGCTTGACCACCTCTTCGATACAGTTGACTAGATCTTGCCGCTGGTCCGCCTCGGCCTCTTCGATCTGCTTGGCGAAGAGCTCGCCGAAGCGCGCGAACAAGACCGGATCGAAGCAGGACAGTCGCATCAGGTTGAGCAACATCGGCAGCTCGGGCTCGATCTTGAGTGCGCGGAACTGCTGATAGAAGCGATGGTACTCGCAAGGGCCGAAGGTGTCGATGTGGTCGGTGTAGCTCTGCTTCCAGCGGCGCAAGGCCGCCGGCTCCCCGCCGGTCAGGGCGAAGCTCGCCATGGTGAAGCGGGTATAGGGGGCGCGAGTGGTCAGGAACTCGCCGCCGTGGTTCTCGGCGAGCACGCCGACCGCGTCCATGTTGGCCATGAAAGAGAAGCTGCCATGCTTGGGCGGTTGTCCGATCCGTCGACGGTCCAGATCGGCCAGGCGCCGGTAGCCCTTGTCGCCGATCAGGATGCACCCGCGGTGGCCCGAGGTCTCCATGAGCGCGTCGATGGCGCGAAGTCCCCCGACGGGGAGCATGATCTCGGCGGCGCGTAGCCCGCTGAGGTAGCGGTTGAGGATCCCGTCGAGGAGCGGATCGTTGTAGTGCGGCATGCTCACAGGGTGAGGCATGGACGTCAGCTCGACGTGGGCCGAGGCGTCGTTGGCTTGGGGATCGACCGTCGGTGGGAGCAGGGTGCGGTAGCGCAACTCCTGCAGCCGCCCATCGCGGATGAGGAAGGCGTCTTGGCGCAGGGTGTCGATGACGTAGTTGATGATGAGCATGAGCGGGTTGGGCTCAGGCTGCTCGCCGAGGACCTCGCCGCTGTGGATCAGCTTGATGGGGCCGGGCTCGTCGGCGTCGAAGAGGGCGAAGTCGACCCGGCCGCGCGCGACCAGGTCCGTGAACTCGTCGCGCTTCGAGAAGCCGTCGACGTTGGCCTGGTTGAAGTCGGTGAGGACCACGCGGAAGGTGGGCAGGCCTAGCCGTGCGCTCAGCTCGTCGAGCTCGCGCGCGAGTAAGAAGCCCAAGCGGCCGCCGCCCGATCCGAGCTCGACCACGTTGATCGGGCGATCGGGATCGATGCGCCCCAGGGGGTGGTCCTGGCCCAGCGCCAGCGCGTCTTCGAGGAAGCCGACGAGCACCCGCGCGTAGCTCGCGGCCACCTTGGCGTTGCCCGTGACGTAGTGCGGCACCGTGTGGGTGCTCCAGGCCTTCGGGCCGGCGCTGGCGTAGAAACGCTTCTGAATGTCCCATATGACGGACGCACTGAGGGGGACGTAGGGTTCGATGGGCTGATGATCCGACATGGCGCCTCCTCTCGAAGACCGCCTTATAGCAGACGCGGAGCGGTTCGCGAGGCGAAGTGGGGCTCAGCGATCGAGACGGAGCAACAGATCTTCGAAGGTCGCACAGTAAAGTAAGCGATCGGTGCTCTCGCCCGTCAGCGGTTCGACCCCCGGCCCGCCGAGGGCGAGCATTGTGGAGGGTGGCGTCATCGTGAGCAAGCGCTGTGCATGTTCGCGGACCGCGTCGGGCTCGCGGCGATTGATAAGGGACTGGCAGATCAACGCCACATCGCGGGTGTGAAGGAGCCCGTCGAGATCTTCGAGGGGAAGATCGGCGCCGAGGTAGACGATCCTCCACCCGCGCAGCGCGAGCTTGACCGCGACCGCCAACAAGGGGATCTCGTGTTGCTCTCCGGGAAAGCCGGCACACAGCGCGACGGGCCCCCCGGCCGGTCCGCTCTCGAGGCGGTGGAGTACCGTGATGAGCTGCTCGCGGACGAAGGCGCTGGTGAAGTGCTCTTGGGCGATGCTCACGGAGCCGGCGTGCCAGCGGTCTCCGACGTCGCGTAGGACCGGCAGCAGCACGTCGTCGATCATGCGGCGGATCGGGTAGGTGCTGATCAGATGGAAGGCGCGATCGGCCTCGACCCGGTCAAAGGCGAGCAGCGCTCCCCTCAAGGCATCCCGGAGATGGTCGAGGGGCTGCTCGCCGTCGGCGCGAGCGGGCTCGCCGGTCTTTCGGAGCAGCTCCACCGCTTCGCCGATCCGGTGTCCCTTCTCGAGAAGCTGGGTGAGGCGGTGGAGGATCTGCACGTCTTCGTCATCGTAGACGCGGTGTCCCCCGTCGGTGCGGTTGGGTTTGGGGACACCATAGCGACGCTCCCAAGCGAGGAGCGTATTCCGGGGGATCCCGGTCATGTCGACGACGGTTCGGATGCGGTAGGCCATGGCCTCAGGCTCCGCAGCCGGGAAGATCCCGGAGTTCGAGGTGGAGCTCGGAACGGTGGTGGGGGAGGGGAGCGAGCAGATAGCGCGCCAGGTCGAGCAGCCCGAGCAGGCTCAAGACCACCTTGGCGGGGGTCGAGGTGAAGGCGCGGTGTTGCCACGGGTCGCAGTCCCGCTGCCGTAGGGCGGTGCCGATGCCCCGGTAGACGCGGCTGGCGACGTGGATCGCGAGCCTTGCGCGGAGCGGGATGTAGCGCATCCCCTGGTTGGCGCTGGCGTAGTAGGTGTCGGCGAGCGCGAGGAGATCCCGCACGACCCGGCTCAGCGCCTCGCGCTCGGCGTGGTTTAAGGAGGGGCCGGGGCCCGCCGCCTGTAGCAGGCGCTCGGAGCTCAGCCCGACGTCCTCCAGCCGCCTCGCGGGAAGGTAGACGCGACCTCGGACGGCGTCTTCGTGGACGTCTCGACAGATGTTGGTGATCTGCATCGCCACCCCGAGATCGACGGCGAAGGGGCTCGCGGCGGGGTCGTAGACCCCGAGCACGGCGCACATCATCAGGCCCACGGTCCCCGCGACCCGATAGCTGTAGCGGAGCAGCTCGGCGTCATCGGCGAAGCGCACGGTGCCCAGATCGCCTCGAACCCCGTGGAGGAGCTGGAGCGCGGGCTCGATCCCGATTGGGCCGCGGTCGAGCACGGCGCGGGTGTGGGCGATCAGCGGCCGGGGGGAGGCGCGGTCCCGGAGCTCCGCGTCGAGCGCGTCGAGCGCCCCGACCGCATCGACCGCGCTGTCCGCCTCGTCCACCAGGTCGTCGACCTGACGGCAGAAGGCGTAGAGCACCGCTGCATCGTCGAGCTGGTGACGGGGAAGAAGCGCTCCCGCCCACCGGAACGAGCGGGCGTGGGTAGACAGCACGGCGCGGCTGTCTTGGAGCAAGGCGGGGGGATTGGAGTTCATGCGGACTTGCGCGGCTCCTTCTTGCCGGGAAGAGCGAGGGGGTCGTCAGCGGTCGGAACCAGCTTATCGACGACGGCGGCGGTCTGGAGGACGCCGGGCATGCCCGCACCGGGGTGAACGCTCGCGCCCACGAAGAAGAGCCCTCCGACGTCGGGGGACTTGTTGTGGTAGCGGAACCAGGCCGACTGGGTGAGCACCGGCTCGATCCCGAAGGCCGCGCCGTCCATGCTGCGCAGCTTGCCCTCGAAGTAGCGAGGATCGATGTGGAAGCTGTGCTCGAGGTTGTCCTTGATGCCCGGCAGGTGGGACTTTTCGAGGGAGTCGAGGATCCGCTGCCAGTAGGGCTCGGCCTCCTTGCTCCAGTCGATGCCTGACTTTTGGTTGGGGACGGGCGAGAGCACGTAGAAGCCGTCCTTGCCCTCCGGGGCCAGCGTCGGATCCGTCCATCCGGGGCGATGGAGGTAGAGGCTGAAGTCGTCCGCGAGCACGCGCTTGTGGAAGATGTCGCGGAGGAGGCCCCTGTAGCGAGGGCCCATGATGATCGTGTGGTGACGGACATCGGGGTAGGGCTTGCTCGATCCGAAGTAGGCCACGAAGAGACTCATCGACTGCCGCTTGCGCGAGACGTTCCGGTCGGTGTGGACCCGGCGATGCTCGGGCGCGATCAGCTTGGTGTAGACCACGCTGGGGTCGGCGTTCGAGACGATCAGGTCGCAGTCGAAGGTCTGACCGCCCTCGGTGTGCACCGCGCTCACCACTCCGTTGGTCACGGCGATGCGCTCGACGGGGGCGTTGAGGTGGACCTCAACCCCGATGTCCTCGAGGAGCCGGCCCATCGCGGCGACCATCGCGTTGGTACCCCCCTTGGGGAACCAGACCCCCCACTTGCGCTCGAGCCAGTGGATCAGCAGGTAGATACTGGAGGCGTCGAAGGGGTTGCCCCCGATGAGGAGCGGCTGGAAGGTGAAGACCTGGCGGAGTCGCTCGTCGCGGATGTAGCTGCTCACCATACTGTAGACGCTTCGGTAGGATCCGAGGCGCATCATGTCGGGCACCGCGCGGAGCATGGTGCCGAGCTCGTGGAAGGGCTGGTCGACGAGCTCGTCGTAGCCGACCGAGAAGATGTCGTGGGACTTCTGCGCGAGCTTGCGGTAGCCATCGACGTCGCCGGGGGACATCTCGGCGATCTGGGCCAAGATGCGCTCCTCTTCGCCGACGTAGTCGAAGTGGCTCCCGTCGGGGAACTCGACCCGATAGTAGGGGTCGACCGGCACCATCTCGTAGTAGTCGTCGGGATCCCGGCCGGCCATGCGGAAGAGCTCCTCGAAGAGGTGGGGAGCGGTGACCACGGTGGGGCCCGCGTCGTAGGTGAAGCCGTCGCGCTTGAACACGCTCGCGCGGCCGCCGAGCTGCTCATTGGCCTCGAGGAGGATGGTCCGGTAGCCCTTGGTGCGGAGCCGGATGGCGGCGGCGAGTCCGCCGAGTCCCGATCCGATGACGATCGCAGTTTGGGTAGTCATGTCAGATCTCCGAGCGGGTGTGCGCGAAGTCGCGCGGGGCAGTGTGAGCGATCGGGGCGATGGCCTTGGCGACCAGGGTCATGGCCACGGCGTGCAGGCGAGGCTCGGCGAGCAGGAGGGGGTCGTCGTCGATGGCTTGCTCCAGCCGCGCCATGCGCTGCCAGACGGCGTCGAGGGCGCCGTCGCGGCGGAAGCGCTGGATGGCCTTCGCTACCTGAGCGGGGGAGGTGTCGGTGCGGGGCGCGGCGAGCAGGGCGATGAGCCAGTCGCGATCCTCGGGGTGCAGGCGCAGGTGCTCGCTCACCAGGGCGCTCACCTTGCCTTCGTACAGGTCCGACCCGACGACATCTCGCCCTTTGTCGCCATAGAGGTCGAGCACGTCGTCTTGGATCTGGAAGAGCACGCCGATCCGGTGGAAGGGAGCTGCGAGCTGGGCCGCTGCGTCGGCGGTCCGACCGGCGATGAGGGCCGCCCCCTCGACGGGCAGGCCGAAGAGGGCCGCGGTCTTGCCCTGGGTGGCGGAGGCGTAGCTGGTCCAGTCGAGCTTGCCGAGTTGCAGCATGTCGAACTCATTGGCCTGGCCTCGGGCGACTCGCTCCGCGTTGACCGCCAGGGTGCGGCTGAGGTGCCACTTGACCGCGTCGGGGACCGGGAGCGCGTCGAGGACCCGGTAGGGGAGCATGAGCATGAGGTCGCCCGCGTTGATCGCCTGGGCCAGTCCGTGCCGGACCCAGGTGGCGGTGGAGCCGCGGCGCACCCGGTCGCCGTCCTGGACGTCGTCGTGGAGCAGGGTGGCGTTGTGCAAGAGCTCACAAGAGGCCGCCCAAGCGGTCGCGTTCTCGCGCTGACCGTCCAGGGCCTCGACCGCGCCGAGCGCGAGTCGAGCTCGCAGCCGCTTGCCGCCGCTGGCGAGGTGCTCGCTGGTCATGGCGCTGAGTCGGTCGAAGGCGCTGCCAGAGCAGACCTCGAGCATCAGAGTCTCGACGTCAGCGAGGCCCTCCTCGCTCCAGATGCCGCGCGGTCGTCGCGTGCTGACCGCGGCACGCGCGATGGGCTGGGGTTGGGCGTAGCCGGAGACCTTGTTCACGAGGCACCTCTGAGCTGTGGGTTAAGGACGCGGAGCAGGGATGAACGCCCGCGGCCCAGGGCGAGCGCGACGATGGCTCGCCGCAGGGGTGGGTCGAGGCGCGCGAAGACCTGGGTCATCGCGCGGGCGACCTGACCGGGGGTCGAGGTGGCGCTCAGGTAGGCGCGCCACGACGGCTCGGGCAAGTCGAAGAAGCACTGGAAGAACGACGCGGTCTGGCCGTCGTCGAGGGAGAGCAAGAGCTCGAGGCCCAGGTCGTGCAGGGCGCGGGTGCGCCGGAGAGGGGCGGGCCAGATCTGAGCCCACGCCGCTTGAACGGCGGCGAGAGGGCCCTGGTCGAGGTGCTCGTCGAGGGCTGCGGCGACGGGAGCCGCCAGGTGCAGGGCTCGAGTGAGCTGGTAGCCGGTCGCGGGGTGGACCAGGCCGGCGGCCGCGCCGAAGGGCAAGAGCCGGTCGACGGTGGGGATCGGGGTGTTCATGGGGATGATGCACCGTTCGACCTCGAGTTCGCGCGAGGCGTGGATCCCGAGATGGGCGAGCCGCTTGTAGAGTCGGCTCCGAAGCAGCTCGAGGGGGACGGCGGGTCGAGCCGCCAGGGAAGTCTCCTCGAGGAAGACGAGGTTCGAGGCAAGTGGCAGGGCGTAGAGGAAGCTGGGTACTCCGTCGCGCTCGGTAGGGCTCAGGTGGTCTGAGGAGAAGTCCATCAGCCGCATCTCGCCTTCGGCCCATGGGTGGTGGTCGACTTCGGCGAGGATGCCGTAGGCGGCTTGAAAGGCGGTCGGAGCGGCAGCCCCAGGATCGAGGCTGCGGCCGATGGCGTTGACCACCACGGCTCCGCGGCGACTCGGACCTCGGTGGAGGTGTACCTCGCTGTAGCTCGGGTGATGCGCGACGTGGGCGGCCCGGCCCGTGACGAGCTCGCCTCCATGGTCGGCGAGGCGCCCCAAGAGCTGGTCGCGCAGCGCGTGCTTGTCGATGCGTGCGTAGGTGCCCCCGAGCGGCCGGGGACCGGCGCCGAGGTCGGCGGTGGGTAGGGTCCAGGTCGCGCTCAAGGGGACGTGGTCGGGCAGGTCGTGCGCCCACGCGCCATAGGTAGGCGCCCAGGTGCGATCGGGGCTCGGATCGACGACCTGTACGGTCATACCTCGCTCGGCGGCAGCAGCCGCGAGGGCGAGGCCGGCAGGGCCGGCTCCGAGGATGATCAGCGTGGGGAGAGACTGGGACACGGAACCTCGACAAAACTTCTGCACATGGTATACATCGTGTGTACACGTTATGCAAACGCTAGTCGAAGAAACTCTTCGCGGTGCCCCGGAGCTGCCCATGATGTCGATCACGGACCCGAACTCCGACTTTTCAGAAGATCTGTTGGACGCGCACGGGGGCTTTCTGTGGTGGTATGTGGATCTCGTCGACGACGACGGCAACGGGTGCGTGTTGATCTGGTCGTTCGGCTTACCTTTCTTGCCTGGTCGAGAGTCGGCGGCGGTGTCGGGTCGGGGGCGCACTCCCAGGGAGCGGCCCAGCTTGAATATTGCGATCTACAGGAACTTTCGTCCTGAGCTCTATGTGCTGCAAGAGGTGGACCCCGCGGACGCGCGTTGGGATCGGGTGGCGGGTCGGGTGCACATCGGCGCCAGTTCGATGCAAACCATCTTATCCCAGGGGCAGCGGCAGCTCTCTATGCGGGTCGACTGTACCATGCCCGGTGGACAATCTTTGACAGGCGCCGTGGATCTCAGCGGTCCGGGCTGCCGCTTGACTCGATCGCTGGGCGAAGATCCGAACCACGCTTGGTCGCCCCTATGCACCGCCGCCGAGGGGCGGGCACAGTTCTTCGTTGAGGGTCGACCCTTCTTGTCGGTGAAGGGGAGGGCCTACCACGACCGCAACGGCTCCACTCGGCCCCTCCGAGGGCTCGGCATCCGGCACTGGATCTGGGGCCGCAGCCCCATGGGTGACGAAGAGCGGATCTGGTACCTGCTCTGGCCTCACCGGGGGCCGGCCGAGGCTTGGGGCTTCGAGGTCGCCTCCGATGGGGAGCTCCGGCCGGTCGAGCATCTTGAGGTCGAGCGCTCCGGGCCCAGGCTGGGGATCTTCGGTATGCCGTGGCATCGGCGCATCACCCTGACGCAGGCGGGCCGCTGCTGGCTCCGGGTGGAGCACGCCCACACCGTCGACCTCGGCTTCTTCTATGGCCGGTGGATCGCCCGGACCGTAGGGCCCGACGGGCAGCGAGGCACGGGCATCGCCGAGGCGGTGCGGCCAGGGCGGGTCGATCGGGCCTGGAACCGCTGGCTGGTGCGGATGGCGGTCCACCGAGCTCACGCGCCCAACTCGCCCTTCTTGCCCCTCTTCGCCGGGGTACGTCGGGGTGCGGCGTCTCTTGAGGTGAGCCCATGATGCCCTGGCTCTGGCTTCTGGTCTTGCCCGTCGCTCTCGCCACTGCGATGAGCCTGTTCAACCTTCTCGCGTGGCCGCGCGCCCGCCGCTCCATGGTGTATCGGGGCGCGGTGAGCGTGCTCGTGCCCGCCCGCAACGAAGAGGCGAGCATCGGGCCGGTGGTCGACGCGATCCTGGCCCAGAACCACCCGATCCTCGAGGTCGTGGTCTTCGATGATGGTAGCACGGACGCGACTCCTGAGCGGCTCGCGAGCCGCTCGTCGGATCCGCGCCTTCGGGTCGTAGAGGGCGACGGCTTGCCCGCGGGCTGGGTCGGCAAGCCCCACGCCTGTCATCAGCTCGCGGCTCGCGCGCGAGGCGATCTTCTGCTCTTCGTCGACGCCGACGTGGTGCTCGATCCTCACGCCGTCGGTCGTATCGCGGCCCTGCTCTCGCGCTACGGCGCCGACGTGCTCACCGCCGTCCCAGCGCAGGAGACGGGCAGCTTCGTCGAGCGCTTGGTCTTGCCCCTGCTGCACCTGACCTACACCGCTTGGCTGCCACTCCCGCTCGTACACCTCACCCACGATCCAAGATTTCTTGCGGCAAACGGTCAGATCCTCGCCGTCCGTCGAGACGCCTACGACGCGATCGGTGGCTTCGAGGCGGTGCGCACCGAAGTCGTCGATGACATGGCCTTCTGCCGCCGCGCCAAGCGGGCGCGTCGGCGAGTCGTCTTCGCCGATGGCTCAACCCTCGCCCGCTGTCGGATGTACGGCTCCGCTGCGGAGGTCTGGAAGGGGTTCTCGAAGAACCTCTACGAGGGCCTCGGCGAGAGCCCCGCGCTGCTGCTCGGGGTCCTCTCGCTCTATAGCCTCGCTTTTATCGTGCCCTTCTTGGCGCTCCCCCTGACCCTCTTCGTCCCGGAGCTGGCCGCGCCGGCCGTGGTCGCGGTGGGCCTGAACGTGCTGCTCCGCGTGATGCTGGCGGTGCGCTTTGGGCACTCTTGGCAGGGGGTGCTGCTGCATCCTGTCGCGGTGGCGATCTTGCTCGCCATCGCGCTGAACTCCTACGTGTGGGCTCGGCGTGGCAGCATCGAGTGGGCGGGTCGAACCTATGCGCCGCGGGCGGAGCGCGGGGTGCCCCATGGCTGAGGTCCTGATCGTCGGCGGAGGGCTCGGTGGGCTGGCGGCAGCGGTGGTGCTCGCAGCGCGCGGGGTCTCGGTCGAGGTGTTCGAGGCCGCGCCGGTGGTCGGGGGCAAGGCTGGCGAGCAGGTGGTCGACGGCGTCGCGTTTGACACGGGCCCCAGCGTGCTCACCCTGCCCGAGATCCTTCGCGAGCTGCTCGCCGAGGCCGACGTCACGCTCGAGGAGGTGCTCACCTTGCGGCGTCCCGATCCGGCCTTTCGCTACACCTGGCCCGACGGCACCGAGCTTGACGTGCATCAAGCGACCGAAGCGACCGAAGCGAGCGTGCGCGCGGCCCTCGGCCCCCGTGCGGCGGGAGAGTTTTCAGCCTTCATGCGCTACAGCAAGAAGATCTGGGACGCCGCGGCCCCCCACTTCGTGCTCGCCGAGGCGCCCAGCCTTCCAGGGATCGCCTCCCTCGGTCTGGCTGGGCTGCGCGCCGCCTCGAAGATCGATCCTTTCCGCACCATGCGCCAGGCGATCCAGGCCCAGATCGATGATCCCCATCTCCGCGACATCTTTCTTCGCTTCGCGACCTACAATGGTTCCGATCCTGCGCGCGCCCCCGCCACCCTGAACTGCATCGCCCACGTCGAGATGGGGCTGGGATCGTTTGGGGTTGAAGGGGGGATGAAGCGGTTGCCCGAGGTGCTCGCTACGGTGGCAGAGCAGCGGGGCGCGCGCATCCACACCTCCGCGCTGGTCAGCGCGCTCCTGGTCGATGGCGAAGGCGTGGCCGGGGTCGAGATCGGTGGCTCGGAGCGACGGCAGGCCCGGCACGTGATCGTCAACGCCGACGTGGCCCACCTCGTCCGGGCCTTGCTCCCCGACGATGCCAAGCACGGCCTGACCGTCGGCCGCGCCCTGAGCACCTCGGGCTGGACGGCGGTGTTGCGCGTGCCTCGACGAGAACGACCGGCTCATCAAGCCCACTTTCCCGAGCGCTACGCCGCTGAGTTCACCGATCTCTTCGACCGGGAGCGCGCGCCGGAAGATCCCACCGTCTACCTATGCTGTCAAGAGGCGGCTCACGGCCGCTCCGGCTGGGAAGATCAGAGCCCGGTCTTCGTCATGGCCAACGCGCCCGCCGAGCCCGAGGCGGGGCCGCGCGATGTAGCGCAGTGGCGTGCGCTCCGCGCTCGGGTGATCGAGCGACTGGTCGGGGCGGGGCTCGTCCCCGCCGAGCCCGAGATCGTCTGGGAGCGGACCCCGGCCGGCCTGGCCGAGGCGTTCCCAGGCAGCCAGGGGGCGCTGTACGGCGCGGCATCCAACTCGATGTTCTCGGCCTTTCAGCGACCATCCAACGCAGTCTCTCGCCTGCCAGGGCTCTACCTGGCCTCCGGGAGCGCCCACCCAGGCGGGGGCGTACCTTTGTGTCTTCAGTCAGGGCGTCTGGCTGCGGGCGCCTGTCTTCGCGCACTAAGGAAGGATGTATGATCGGGCTGTTCCTCACTGCGCTCGCCTCGGCCACCCCGGTCTCTAGCGAGCCCCTCGCGCCCGGCCCCTACGTCATGCTGGTCGATGTGGCCTCTCGGTCCGAGATCGCCTTCGCCGGCAAGACCGAGGTCCTCACCCGCTCCCTGCTGCGGGTCGACCTACGAGCCTCGTCTGAGGGCCTCGAGGTGCACCAGGAGGTCTGCGATGTTCGGATCATCTCGGACAGCAAGGCACGCACCGAGATCCCCGAGTCGTTCATCACCTCGATCCCCCCTCAGCGCTACACCGCGACCCTCCGCCCGATGAAGGACGGTCGCTGGCGCTTTCAGGCTGATCCCGGACCCTCGGTGGTGGGCTTTCAGCCCGAAGAAGGTCAGGAGGAGCTCCCGACTCGGCGGGGGGACTCACGGGTCACCGACCCCGATGGCGACGGCTACCCCGGCGTGACGGTGCGCCTTCATACGCCGGTGATCGGGCCGGTTCGGATCTACATCGTGCAGCGCGGTCACTCGCGCTACACGGGCGAGGTGGTCGACGGCGAGGTTCACGGTCAGGTCGAGATCGTGACCATGGAGCAGCACACCTTGGGGGCCAGCTTCGCGCCCTTCGCCGTCAACCCCACCATCCACCCCGTCCCGGCGCAGAGCCGTTTCGTCCTTCGGCCGGCCGGCGCGGACGAGGACTGCAGCTCCCTTCGGCAAGCGTGGGATGGGAGTTTCGGGAGCTAGGCCCCTAGAGGAGGGCCTCGAGGGCCTCGATCACTTCGGGCGCGTCGGGCTTGACCTGCGGCGAGAAGCGATGGCGGACCACCCCCTCGCGATCGACGAGGAACTTTTCGAAGTTCCAGCCGATGTCTTGGCCGCCACCGGCCTCGCTCTGGATCAGGTACTGGTAGAGGGGGCTACGGCCCGCGCCGTTCACCTCTTGCTTGTGGAGCAGGGGAAAGTCGACCCCGTAGGTCATAGAGCAGAACTGCTGGATCTCGTCGGCAGAGCCAGGCTCCTGACCGAGGAACTGGTTGCATGGCGCCCCGAGGATCACCAGTCCTCGCTCCCCGTAGGTCTTGTGGAGCGCGACGAGCTGCTCGTACTGAGGGGTGAGCCCACACCGGCTCGCGACGTTGACGAAGAGCACCACCTTGCCCTTGTAGGCCGAGGGGTCCAGGGGCGCCCCGTCGAGCGCCTTGAGCTCGATCTCGTCGAGGGAGGCCGGTCCGGGACCCTCGGGGGGCTTGCCGTACTTGACCTTGGTGAGCACGGCGTTGGCCTTCTTCGCGATGTCTTTGAGCATGGGACCTCCAGCAGGATACGAGGTCTTCACACGGGATCCGGTCTCGCGCTAGCACGGACGCGCCAGAGATCAGGGACCGACGACGTCGCCTCGCCCCAGAGCGATCAGTCCGAGTCGTCGGCGCAGATCTCGGCCTTCTCTCGGTCAGATTCGACGAAGCGTCGGCTGGTGGTTGCGATGAATGCGGCGTTGCTGCTGTGAACGCCCGATACGCGCAGGTCGCGCCAGACCGAGAAGACGTGCACGGTCTGGCCTGGCGCGATCTCGTAGAAGAGGTCGAGGTGGTAGTCTTGACGGAAGTAGCCGCCCCCCCTCGTGAAGACGCCGGGCTCGGCGAGGTGGGCACGACCGAGCCCGAGCTTGGTCCCATCGGGTAGGTCGACCCAGCGGATCTGACCATGAATGGTGGCGTCGTAGGTGGAGCCGACCACCGAGACCGTGTAGTCGGTGCTCCAGGCTAGGTCGTCGCGCTGTCCGTTCAAGAAGGGGGCCGCATCTTGGAGGTACGTGCGCTCGTAAAAGTCGTAGCCTCCGTGGATCTCGTCTTGATCCAGGCGGACGTGCACCGCCACGGTGTCTTCGACCGTGCACGGGATCACGGAGGCGATCAGCATGCCTTGTTGATCCGCGAGCACGACGTAGGTGCCGTCCTCGATGAGGGCCTCGTCGATCGCGTCGCGCTCCTCTTCGGGGAGCGTCTCGAGGGCGGTGCGCCCCACTGCGGCGACGGCTTCGGCGTTGAGCGGGAGCAGGAGCCCTTCGAGGGGCTCATCGAGGTCGTCGAGCCCCAGCCCTTGGCGCAGGTTGAGCAGCGCCTCTTCGACCGCGCCAGCCTCGCCGTCGGGCTGGTGCTGGTAGAGCCAAGCGGCGGCGCCATCGGCGTCTTCGGGGATGTCGTCGAGTCGTCGGCAGGCGCTCATGACGAGGAGCAGGCAGGTGGCGGTCGAGGCGAGGCGCATGAACTCTCTCCGGGGTCGGCCCCTTGTTGTAGCCTTGGAGTGCGCCGTTGGCGACCAGCGGTGTCAGCCCCCAGCCTGAGGTGGGGGGCCGTAGAGGTCGGGCACGAAGGTCTGCTCGTCTTTGGGGGGGCGCACGTAGCCGGTCTCGGGGGCGCGGGGGGGAAGCTCGATGGGGCCGGGCACCAGATCGGCGTAGTCGAACTGCGAGAGCAGGTGGTTCATGAAGTTCAGTCGGGCCCGTTTCTTGTCGTCGGAAGGCACGACATACCAGGGCGCGAGCTTGGTGTCGGTGTACTCGAACATGGTGTCTTTGGCCTTGGAGTAGTCCACCCAGCGTGCGCGCGACTCCAGGTCCATAGGGCTGATCTTCCAGCGCTTGGTCGTGTTCTGGATCCGGGACTGGAAGCGACGTTCCTGCTCTTTGGCGCTGACGGAGAACCAGTATTTGAGCAGGACGATGCCGTCGCGGATCAGCAGGTTCTCGAAGCGGGGGCAGGCGCGGAGGAAGTTCTCGTACTCTTCGTCGGTGCAGAAGCCCATGACACGCTCGACGCCCGCTCGATTGTACCAGCTCCGGTCGAACATGGCGATCTCGCCAGCGGCGGGCAGGTGCGTGACGTAGCGCTGAAAGTACCACTGGGACCGCTCGCGCTCGGTCGGCTTGGCCAGGGCGACGATGTGGGCGTAGCGAGGGTTCAGGACTTCGGCGACGCGCTTGATCGTACCGCCCTTGCCTGCGGCATCACGCCCCTCGAAGACGATCACCACGCGCTTGTCGTGGTGGCGGATCCAGTATTGCAGCTTGACCAGCTCCGCTTGGAGTCGGGTCAACTCGCGGTTGTAATAGGCGGACTTCAGCTTGCCGCGCTTGTTGTACTGCGGGGGTTCGAGCGGTTCGAGCACGCGGGCCTCCAAGGGTCGGTCGAGGGCCTGCCAGGGTACTCCTTGGAGCGCTGGAGATGCAAGGACGCGACCAGCGGTTCGCTCACCTCCCCCACCGCTCCAGCCAGTCCGAGAGCCTCAGCTTGCGGCGGGTAGACTGGCTCGTCATGTAGCGGATCTTTCCGTAGATCGGTCGCTCCGGTCCCCAGGCGCGGTCGAATCGGCCCATCACCCAGCCGATCCCGGCGTAGGAGTTAGGGTCCCGGCCATCGAGGGCGTAGCGATTGTTCAGCTCCACCAGGACCTCGAAGCAGCGCTCCGGGCTGTCGGTCCACGCGAGCACGCGCTTGCCCCAGAGCATGCGCAGATAGTTGTGCATCACGCCGCTGTGGACGAGCTCTCGCTGGGCGGCGTTCCACAGGGCATCGCCCGTCTCGGCGCGGGCGAGCGTCTCGAGGTCGTACAGCGCCTCGCGGGGATCGTCTCGGTGCTCGTCGAGGGTCGCGCGGGCCCAGGCGGGTAGGCCGCGGTAGTGCTCAAAGTTCCTTCCTTCAAGAAAGGCAGCCTGGTGCGCTAGCTCTCGCCAGGTGATCACCTCTTCGAGGAAGGCCTCGGCTCCCTCGTTCAGTCCCCAGGCCCCCGCTTGTTTCGCGAAGCGATCGGGATCCATCTGGTCGGGATGCCAGCCCTCGTGTTCGAGGATGGCGTGGACCACTCGAGCTCCGCCGATGTGGCCGAAGTGGAGCCAGGGTGAGAGCCCACTGGAGGCCGCTTCGTCGGGGTGGTTGCGGTCGACGTAGCTCCCCAGCCGCCGCAGGAAGCCCTGGAGCCGTTCCTCGGCCTCGGAGGGGCCCCCGGGACGATCCGGGACGGGGGCGATGCGGTGATCGATGGGGAGCGCGTCGAGGCCCGCTGGGGCGAGCAGGGCCTGGAGATCAGCGGGGGGCCAGCGGTCGAGGATGGGGTCGGGGACGTCGGCCGGCGCTTGGGGGGCGAGGGCCAAGGGCTGGGCGTGGGGTGCGCTGGGGGGGGCGCTCGCGAAGGTCTTGTGCACAAAGCGGCGGAAGTCGACCGCGCGCTTGTAGCCCTTATCCGCCAACCGTAGCGGGAGAACCCCACAGCCGTCGACCGCCTCGATTCGGGTCTGGAGGCGGGCGGTGGCTCGGGCGAGCAGGGCGGGCCAGCGATAGCCAGGGTGCTCGTCGGCGACCACCAGGCAGGCGTGCTCGGCCAGGGCGGCGAGCAGGCCTCGACCCGCCCGCTCGGTGGGCTCGACATAAGGCAGGTAGGTGACTCCCGCCTCGCGGAAGGTCCGTTGGTTGTCGGCCATCCCCTGTAGGACGAAGGCATGGAAGCGGTCGCAGGCCCAGCGGTAGGAACAGTCGAGCGGCTCGAAGACCAGGAGTGGACGCTCGAGCTCGCGGGCCCGCGCGACCGCGTGCTGGAGGGCGTGGTTCCAGGTGGGGCGCCGCTGAGCGGTCATCCAGTAGAGCACGTAGCGCCCGCCGGCTCTTACCGCGCGGTCGGAGGGCACGGTGAGGCGTAGGGGATCGAGGTCAAGGTTCACGCTTGTCTCCGGGCAGGGGGAGCCCCAGGTGCACGCTGCCCTGGGCGTAGAGCGCGCCCGCACCGCCATCTCCCGACCAGACCCAGCCTGCGCCACCTTGGGCGCTGAGGTGTACGCGTCCGATCCGGCCGCCGAGGAAGGGCTCGACCACGACCGGCCAGCGGGACTGGGAGCGCTGGAGGTCGACCGCCACGGGAAGCGCGAGCTGGACCCCGCCGTCGATCGCGCCGCGGCGCTCCAGGCGGGCCCAGGGGCTCACCGACAGGCCGAACGGGAGCGCGGGCCCGAACAGCCCCCCGACCGCCAGGCCGTAGCCGACCCGCCACCCCTCGTCGGGCCCGTGGTGGTGAGAGAGGGCTGCGCCGAGCTCGGCGGTGCCCGCGGGCCACCGGAGTCCTGCACCCAGCGCGACCACCGGCGCGCCTTCGCGGGCGGGGAGGCGCACTGCGGCGCCCACGGTCGGAGCCCCCAGGCTCACCACCAGATCCCCGTCCACCGGGGCGCGAAGCGCGACGGGATCGGCGATCGAGAGCTGCGCGAAGAGGAGGATCATCGAGCGACCTCGACGCCGTCGAAGTCCGCACTCGTGAAGGCCTCCCAGGCCTCGGGATCCTCGCGGAGCGCAGCGTCGAGCCAGGTGTCGAAGACCCGCATGGCGTCGAGGCGGGCCTCTTCGACGGGGCGGAGGCGGGGACCATCGCGATCGAGCTCGGCCTGGCTCACCTCATCGGCCCAGTCATAGTGGTTCAAGCCTTGAACCTCGGCGAAGAGGCGAGGGCCCACAAACCGCTCGAAGCCAGCGCGGATCCGGTCCGGGTCCGCGCGCTCGTCGGTCTCGCCCGTGATCGAGAGCATGGGGCTGTCGGGTCGCCGGTCGGGTCGCACGGTGCCTGTGGGGTAGGCCGCGATGATCCCGAGCGTAGAGAAGTCCTCTGGGTCGGCCGCCCAGGCCTCGGCGGCCGTGACCCCGCCCAGACTGTGCCCGGTGACCGCGGCAGGGCGCTCGTCGAGCAGGCCGTGGAGTGGGCCACCGTCCATCGACGCTTCACGCACGCGATGGAGGGCTTCGCGGGCGTTTCCTGGGGCAAAGAGAGCGAGGTTGGCAGGGGGAGTGGGCACGATCACGGCGAAGCCCCGGCTGGCGAGGTGCTCGGACATCCAGCGGTAGCGATCAGGCCGCACCAGTCCCCCGGACAGGAGCACGACCGCGTGGGTTGGGCCCACGATCTCGCCGTCATCGTCGAGGGGAACATGGACCTCGAGGTGGACGCGCTCCGTCACCCGCGCCGGCGCCCGCCACGAGGTTCGCCCGACCCCGAAAGGTCCCGGCTGCCCCGCGATGAGCGGGGTCGAATCGTTCGCTGGCCGCACTTGGGTGAGCGGGGCGGGCTCGGCACAGCCGAGGAGCAGGACCAGGAGAATCGAGCGCATACGGTCGCGTATCGTCGGGATCTCGGGCTCGCCCGTCGGGCTGGTGCGACGGTGATGTAGCGGACCGGCTAGACTCTTTGGGAGGGCTACGCATCCCGAGGGGTCTCGGGTTACGCCCGCGGTCCTACCGTCTCACCGCCCGAGGAGACGCCATCGATACCCTCGTGCCCATCGTCTGCCTGGTGATCGGAGCGTCGCTCCCACTCGCCCTGATCGGCATGGTCTTCGCCCGAGGACTCCGCCAGCTCAACGCGGCCGGGGCCTACCGCGAGGTGGCCCACGCCCTCGGTCTCGAGGTCGACACCCGCGGGGTGTCGATCCACGGGGTGCTCGCGGCTCGCCCGCTGTGGGTGGGCGAGGTCATGGTCGGACACGGTCCGGCCCGCCGCACCGAGGTTCACGGGGTGATCGGCCTTCGCCGCGCCCTCGGCCTGGGCCTCGATATCCAGCGTCGCCGGCGAGGGCGCCGGTCGGCCGGCCTGCCCTTGGGTCACCCTGAGCTCGATCGGCGCCTCATCGCCGAGGCCTCTTGGGCCGAAGGCCTCCAGCGCCTCCTCGACGCGGGCGCTCGGGCGCCGCTGGTCCGCTTGATGAACCACTGCCCCGACGTGCAGATCGTCGACGATCAGGTCCGCCTCCTCCTGCGCCGTGCGCCCAGCCGGCCCGCGGATCTGGCGGCCGTGGTCGAGCACCTCGAGCTCGTCGCGGAAGCCCTCGAAGGGGCCCGCGAGGCTGTGCTCCCCCCCGCCGAGCTCGAGGCCTGGGTCGAGCCGTGGTCCGAGCTGGCCACCACCCTCGATTTAGGCTTTGTGCCCAACCTTCCCTCGCTCCGCGGTCGACTCGGCGACAACCTGGTCGAGGTCAGCCCGGAGCTCACCGATCGAGGCTACCGTGCGCGCGTCATCGTGCTCTTCGATCCCGAAGAGACGACCGGCCTTCTCATCGAGCCCCAGAAGGCTCCCGACGGCTACCAGTTCGTCGGTCAGGACATCCAAGTCGAAGACCCGCCCTTCGATGACGCCTTCGTGATCAAGGGCTTCGATCCCGAAGAGGTCCGGGGTCGCCTCACCGACGAGGTGCGCCGGGGACTGCTCGAGCTCCGCGGGCACGGCTTTCTTCGCCTCACGGATACCCACCTGCGGCTCTCAGGGGTGTCCGGTGAGGTCGAGGTGCTCGATGACGTGCTTCAGACGGTCCGTCGAGTCGCAGACGCGGTGGCCCCACCCCCCGCCTCGGCGCCCCGATGGATCGAGCAGCGATCCTGAGCGGTGTGATCTCGCCCGCGCCGCCGCAGGGTCAGCGGCGTCGGATGACCGTGCGCACGACCTTGACGTCTTCTTCGGCGGTGTCCGCGCTGTCTTGGGCCTGGTCGTCGTCTTCGGTCCAGCGCTCGGCGTCTTCTTGGCTCATGCCGCGGCTGCCCTTGTCGTTGCCCATGCCGAAGTCGGTGGGGTCGTCGATGGTGCGGAGCGCGGTCTTGCCTTCGACCTGGTAGGTCTCGACACGACCCTGGGCCATGAGGCGCTGGACGGACTGGCGCCGAAGCTCGGGGGCGTCGGGGATGTTGTGCCCTTTCCAGCGGTGGATGAAGTAGTGCGCGCCGACGAAGCCGCCGCCGGACTTGAAGTGGGCTTCGGCCCGTGAGAGTTCGCGGTGGAGCTCCTGGTCGACGTCGCGGGTGGCGACCGGCGCGGGGAGGGTGGGGGCGTCGTCGGCGAGGTCGCCGTAGCTGAACTGATCGATGTGTTCGAGCAGGTTGATGTGGCCCCAGGCCGATCGGGTGAGCGACCGCGAGAGTCCTCCGGCGCCGAAGGTGGCGATCCAGGTCTTTTTGCCCACGGAATGCACGGCTTCGAGTCCGGGAGAGATGTCGAGATCGCCCGAGAAGACGACGGCGATGTCGTAGGCGTCGCGGACGGCGAGGAGGATCATGTCGGCGACCAAAGAGGTGTCGACCATCTTCTCTTCGGTGAAGTGGGCGGACTGCCCACAGTGAGGGCAGTCGCGGCTGTTCGCCCGCCGGTTGAAGCGCTTGACGAAGAAGCCGGGGCGCCGCTCGAGCTCATCGAGGAGATCGGTGAGGGCGTGTCGATCGCCGCTGTCGTCGTGGGCCGTGGGGACGCCCGTGTAGTAATAGGCGGCGAAGAGCTCGGTTCCACCAACATGATCCACGACCCACTCCGCGAGTTGCCCGTGGTTGAGCCACCGATCCCGAGCGGCGCGGCTCAGGTCTTTCATATGGTTCTTACCGTCAAAAAACAAAGCGACGCGCATGGTAGGGGGGCTCACGAGAGAGGAACAACGATAGGTCGTACTCGGGGGGTGTAACCGCTTACCGCGAGACATTGCACGTCTTGGATTGCCATCGGGTCACCGGGGGGGACTTGTCGCGCTCGCTCGGCGTGCCTAGTCCATGCGCCCGATGGACACCCTTCCCGTCTGCTCCCCCTTGCCAAGGAGTTCACTTTGAGCGCGACTGAACACGGATTTCAGGCCGAGGTCCAACAGCTTCTCGACCTCATGATCCACTCCGTTTACTCCGACCGCGAGGTCTTCCTTCGCGAGCTCGTGAGCAACGCGGCCGATGCCCTCGATAAGGCACGGTTCATGTCGCTGACCCGCCCTGAGCTGCTCCCCGCCGGCTCCTCCGACCCCGGTGTGCGCATCACGGTGGATCCCGACGCCAAGACCCTGACCATCGAAGACGATGGCATCGGCATGACCCGCGACGAGGTCGTTCAGTACCTCGGAACCATCGCGCACTCAGGCACCAAGAGCTTCGTCGAGAAGCTGCGCGCCTCGAAGGAGGCCGAAGAAGGAGCGCCGGAGCTGATCGGCCAGTTCGGGATCGGCTTCTACTCGGCCTTCATGGTGGCCCGTCAGGTCGATGTCGAGACCCGGTCCGCCGAGCCCGACGCCGAGCCGGTGCGGTGGGTCTCCGAAGGCGCGGGGACCTACACGCTGGACCAGGGTGAGCGCGAGCACCGCGGGACCTCGATCACCCTTCACCTCCGCTCCGATGCCGACGAATACGCCGACGCGTCCCGCCTGAGCAGCATCGTGGAGCGGTATAGCAACTTCGTGACCTGGCCCATCCTTGTCGACGAGGAGCAGGCCAACGAGGGCAAGGCCCTGTGGCGCCAGCGGCCAGCCGAGGTCACCGACGAGCAGTCCGCTGCCTTCTACAAGTCGATCAGCGGGGACTGGTCCGACCCGGCGCTGACCATCCACTTCAAGGTCGACACCCCTATCCAATACAGCGCCATGCTCTTCATCCCCGAGCAGCGCCCCTGGGATCTCTTCACGCCCAACGTCGACCGAGGCCCCAGGCTCTATGCACGCAACGTGCTGATCACCGAGCATGCCAAGGGCCTCCTCCCCGACTGGCTGCGCTTCGTGCGCGGGGTGGTCGACAGCGAAGACATCTCGCTGAACGTCAGCCGCGAGATGGTCCAGCAGACCCCCATCCTGCAGAAGATCGGCACCGCCCTCGTCAAGCGGGTGATCAAGGAGCTCGGTCGACTCGCGGGTCGCGAGGGCGACTCCGAAGAGGCCCAGGCCGACCGAGACCGCTACGCCAAGATCTGGCGCAACTTCGGCTTGCTCCTCAAGGAAGGCTACTACCACTCCGGCCCCGACCTGCGGGATCGCGTTCTACCGCTCCTTCGGTTCAACGCCCGGTCCCACGAAGGGCCCGACGGCTTGATCAGCCTGGCCGATTACAAGCAGGCCATGCCCGAAGGCCAGGACAAGATCTGGTTCATCACCGCGCCCGATCGCGACACGGCGCTCCAGAGCCCGGCCCTCGAGGCTTTTGCCCGCAAGGGCTACGATGTGCTCTTGCTCACCGACCCGGTCGATGAGTGGCTGGTCACGGTCCTCGAAGAGTTCGATGGCACCCCCGTCCAGAGCGTCGCGCGGGGCGAGGTCGATCTGGGTGACGACGATGAAGACGATGCCGAGAGGGCCGACCTCTCAGGTCTGCTCCCCTTCATGAAGACCCTCTTCGACGGACAGGTCGTCGATGTGCGTGGGTCCAGTCGCCTGACCGACTCGGCCGCCGTCTTGGTCGACGCCGACGATGGGATCAGCTCGAACCTCGAGCGCATCCTCAAGCAGGCGAACCAGGCTGTCCCCACGAGCCGCCGAGTGCTCGAAGTCAACCCCAAGCACCCCCTGATCCAGCACCTCGCGGCGCTGCACGAGCGCGGCGAAGACCAAGTCGTCGAGCCGCTCACGCGACTCCTCCTCGACGAGGCGCGCCTGCTCGATGGCAGCCTCGATGAGCCCGCCGCTATGGGGCGCCGCGTACAGGACCTGCTCCAGCAGGTGGCCGCGCGCGCCGCACAGGTCTGACCTCCGCAGGAATGTCCTGCCGACCTCTTCACCCCGACCCCACAGGAGTCCCCATGACCATCATCGGAAAGCCCGCCCCTCACTTTGAGGGCCCCGCCGCCAAAGACGGCGAGATCGTCAACATCAGCCTGAGTGATTACCAGGGCAAGTGGCTCATCCTCTTCTTCTACCCGCTCGACTTCACCTTCGTCTGCCCCACCGAGCTGGTCGCCTTCTCAGACGCCACCGAGACCTTCCGCGCGCACAACGCCGAGGTCTTGGGCGTCTCGGTCGACTCGGTCCACACCCACCTCGCCTGGATGCGCACCCCCCGCTCCGAGGCGGGCGTCGGGGAGCTGAACTACCCGCTCCTCTCCGACATCTCCAAGCAGATCGCGGCGGCCTACGACGTGCTGATCGGCGATGTCGCCCTGCGCGGCGTCTTCATCATCGATCCCGATGGCGTCGTTCAGAGCGCGACCATCAACAACCTCGATGTTGGGCGCAACGTCGCCGAGGTCGTTCGCACCCTGCGCGGGTACCAATACGCCCGTGAGTCGGGCAATGTCTGCCCTGCCAACTGGCAAGACGGCGATGAGGGCATGTCCGCGAGTCTCGATGGAGTCAAGGGCGTCATCGGCGGCTGATACGCGGTCGAGCTTCGCGCTCGGAGCCGATAGGTGCCTTCATGTCCAAGCCCTGGCGATTCCTATTACCCCTCGCGTTCGTCGCGGGTGTCGTAGGTCTCGCTGGGGCCTTTTCTTGGGGCTTCGCGGCGGAGCGCTACCAGGTCTTTCCGCGTGCCCAGATCGAGCAGGCTCGCCAGCTCTGGCACCAGGCGCAGCGGCCGGCCGCTCCCGACGTCGAGGGCCGATGGCGCTTGCGGGATGGTCGGCGGCCCTGGCTCCTCGAAGATCCTCAGGCCTACACCTGGGAGCAGCTCCAGGCGCTCGGCTATGCCGAGGGCACGCAGAGCCCCGAGGGGGATGTCGGGGTGCTGGTGCTGGAGCGCTCTGCGACACCAGGGCTGAGCTTGGTGACCTCGGGTCACGCTCCCGAGGCGCTGCTCTTGGATTTACGCGGTGAGGTCGTGCATCGCTGGTCCGCCGACGCCCAGACGATCTTTCCCGAGGTCGTGGCCCAGGGCCGACCCGCCCGCCCCTACTACCGGCGAGCCATCCTCCTGCCCGATGGGTCGATCCTGGCGATGATCGTGGACTTGGGGTTCTTTCGGCTGGGCCTCGACGGCGAGGTGCTATGGCGCTGGGAGGGCGAGGCGCACCATGACTTCTCGGTCGATGGTCAGGGGGGGGTCTGGGTCTTAGCGAGGGAGGTCACCACCGCGCGGCCCCCGCTTCCTCCGGGGCCGATGATCGAAGATCTGGCGGTCCGCCTCGATCTCGACACAGGCGAGGAGCTCCAGCGCTTCTCGCTCTTCGACGCGCTGGCGGACTCTCCTCATCGCAACCAGCTTCATGGCCTCGCCCAAGCTAAGGAAGGGGACTACTTCCACACCAACTCCCTCAAGGTGCTCGACGGCGCCCACGCCGATCGCCTGCCTGCCTTTTCCCAGGGCAGGTTGCTCTTGTCGATGCGACACCTCAACCTGGTCCTGGTGGTCGATCCCGACACGACCTCGACGGTCTGGGCCTGGCGGGGACCGTGGCGGTATCAGCACGAGCCGCTGGTGGTCCCGCCCGGGCATCTGCTCGTGTTCGATAACCTCAGCATGTGGCCGCGCAGTCGGGCGGTCGAGGTCGATCCGGCGAGTCAGCGCGTGGTGTGGTCGTTCGACGGAGGCACACGACCGCTCGTGAGTGAGACCTGCGGCACCGTTCAGCGCTTGCCCAACGGCCACACGATCGCGGTCGCCTCCGATACCGGGCGAGCGGTCGAGGTCGACCCCGAGGGGCGGATCGTCTGGGACTGGGTGAGCCCGTACCGCGCGGGCCCCGACCAAGACCTCATCGCCACCCTCTTTCAGGCGCAGCGCCTCACGGGTCCCGAGCTGGGACCCTTCGCGGATCGGGCCGAGTCGCCCCAGATCTCCGAGCCCTCGGACCGACCCGCGAAGGGCGCCCCACCGTGATCGCCCCCCCCTGGGGCCCGGCCCTGGCGGTGACCCTCGTCATGATCGGCTGGGGCGTGGTGCTCGGCTTAGCCCAACGGGGGGGCTCAGGGCGGTGGGTCGCGGTCGGGGTCGCGGTGGCCTTGGCGTTGAGCATGGTCGGCTGGCACGTCGATGATGCAGGCATCGTCTACGCTTATGCGCGCGCCCTGGCGGAGGGCCGCGGGCTCTCGCCGGGGCCTGGACTCGCTCCGGTCGAGGGCTTCAGTGATCCGCTCTGGGTGGCCTCGCTCACCCCCTTTGTTGCAGTCGGAGCCCCTGCGCCGCTGGCTGCGAAGGTGCTGCAGCTCGGGCTTGGGGCGGCGGTGGTCTGGGGCTCGCATCGCCTCGCGCTCCGCACGGGGGCCAGCGCGCTCGGGGCCGACGTCACCGCGATGATGGTGGCAGGATCCGGGGTGCTCGCGGTGTGGTCGGCCTCGGGTCTCGAGGTCGCCCTGTTCGCCTGGCTGCTGCTGGTCGCGGCGGGAGCGGCGCACGGCGACCCGCGCACCCGGGCGGAGGCCGGGGTTTCTCCCTGGTTCGAAGGCGGGGTCGTGACCGTCGCGGTCGCGCTTTTGTGCTGGAGCCGGCCCGAAGGGGGGCTTGCAGGCTGGGCGGTCGCGGCCATCCTCGGCATGCTGGCAGCGCGGCGCTGGGTGGTTGGTCCCGCGACCGTAGGGCTGGTGCTGGGTACGGTCTCCCTGTTCGGGCTGCGCTGGTGGCTGCTGGGGGAACTCTGGCCGAACACCGCCTTGGCCAAGCTTCCGGCCTACGACCTATGGACCTTGCTTCGGGGCGGCGCTTACCTGGGGGGCGCCGCGCTGATGACGGGTTTTCTTCCTTTGTTGCTCGGGGCCATGCCCGCAGGGCTGGGCCGAGGCCGCCGCACCGTCTTCGGTGCGGTGGGGATCGCTTCGATGGCCGCTGTCTTTGTGCTCATCGCTGGAGGGGACTGGATGCTCCATGCGCGCTTGCTCGCGCCGTATGTCCCGGTCGTCTTCGCGCTGGCCGTGCCGGAGGTCGTTACGACGATCCGTCGAAGAACTCGAGGCTCGACCGGCGCTTCCGTGCTGCTGGTCCTCGCCGCCCTGTGCGGAGGGATCACCTTGGCCGACGCGGTCGCCCGCCCCACGTTGCCCATGGATCTCGGGCTCCGCAAGGGCGAGCTCTTCGATGCGATCACGGGCGATGCCTGCCCAGAGTCCACCGTCGCGACCCCCGACGCCGGGGGCGTCCTCTATGGATCACCGACCCTCGAGCTCACCGATCTCGCGGGACTCCTCGACGCTGAGGCGGCCCGTCACCGCCGCCATCCTGGCTACTGGCCCGCCCGCATGCAGGTGCAGCGGCCTGCCCTCATCGATCTTCACGATGGATGGGCCCATCGGACCGGACTCTCCGACGAGGTGCTCACCGAGCTGGGCTATGCCATCCTCTGCCGGCGATGGCCCGCTCCCGAGGCTCCGACCTTGTGGTTGCACCACCGATGCGATGCCCCGCGCCGCGCCCAGACCCAGGCCCGGATCGACTTGTTTTGCGCCGAGGGTCTCCGCGGGCTGGAGCCGCTACCGTAGCCAGCCTCGGGCTCGCATGAGGCCCAGCATCAGCAGCGCCAGTCCGGCCATGATCGCGAGCACGGCGGGGTAGGACCACCACCACTGTAGCTCGGGCATCCACTCGAAGTTCATCCCGTAGATCCCCGCGATGAAGGTCAGGGGGATGAAGAGGGTGGCGACCACAGTGAGCCCTCGCATGACCTCGTTGGTCTTCTGGCTGGTGGTGGCGAGGTGCACCTCGAGCGTCGAGATCAGTCGCTCTCGAGCCGACTCGAGTCGATCGAGTAAGAGATCGAGGTGATCCAGCACGTCGCGAAGGTAGGGATGGACCTCGGGGCTAAGCCGGGTGGGCGCGTCGCGGAGCAAGACCGTTAGCGCCAGCCGCAGGGGCGCGATCGAGCGACGCAGTCGCCGAACCTCCCCTCGAAGTTCGTGGATCGTGCGGCCGGGAGAGAAGTTGATCTCGGAGAAGACGTCTTCTTCGAGGCGCTCCATCTTGTCTTCGAGGGCGACCAGGAGGGTGAAGTAGGCATCGACCACCGCGTCGATGAGCGCGCAGAAGAGGTAGTCGGCGCCCATGCGTCGTATTCGGCCTGCGCTGGTGCGGATGCGCTTTCGGACCGGCTCGAAGGGGTCGCCGGGCCTCTCTTGGAAGGACAGGACCCAGCCATCGCCCAAGGCGAGCGCGACGTGCTCGACTTTCGGTGAGCCGTGGTCGGGGTCGGGGCTGAGGTATTTCGCGGTGAGGAAGAGGGTGTTGCCGTAGTCATCGGCTTTTGGTCGGCCGTCGACCGAGAGCACGTCTTCGATGGCGAGGGGGTGGAGGCCGAAGCGCTCGCAGACCTGCGAGATCGCGTTGGCGTCGTGCAGGCCCACGAAGTCCACCCAGCGCACACTCCCTGCGCCGGTTATGATGGTCGGACGCTCTACCTCGGAGAGGGAGGTGTGCTCGTGCTCGCTCACCTGCGCACCATCGTAGTCGAAGCGGTGCGCTCGGATGGGCACATCGACCGCATCGCCGGTGTACACGGCTGAACCCGGAGGAAGACCTGCCTTGGCGGCGTGTCCGCTTCGGGGGCGCTTGGGTCGTCGAGTCATGGGGGGCCTCTCGGGGAAGCGCCGGGACTAACCCGACGCTACCGAGAGCGAGTGGCGCTCACTCGATCACGTCGAGGCGATAGACCGTCTTGTGCTCCATGTGGGCGATGAAGATCGTTCCGTCGAGGGTGGTGATGCCGCCCATGCCCGCGCCGAGGCCGGTGTCGAAGGTGCGGATGATCGTCCCTTCCCGATCGAAGATCGTGAGGTGACCCGAGGCGTTGTCTCCGACCACCAGCAGGTCATGGCTGAGGCTGGCCAGGCCGCTCGGCACCGGCTCGCCGCCCCACTCCTGCCTGAGGGTCTGTTCCCCGATCATGACCGAGGTCGCGGGCGCGACGAAGAGGTCGCCCTCGATCCCCTCAGCGGTGAACCAGGTGCCGTCCGGGGTGCCGGAGGCGGTGTCCATCTGGATGACGCGCCCGCCGCCAGAGTCCGCAAAGATCAGCTCGGCGTCGACCTGGACGATGTTGCTCGGGACATCGGCGACGCGGGTAAAGGCGTGGACGCCGAGATCGAAGCGCATGACGTCGGCGTCGCCATGATAGAAGTGCCCCGGAACGTGGGGGGCGACGAAGTCGTAGTGATCGATCGTGCCGAGGGACCCATTGAGGAGCCAATAGCGGTTATCGTACTCCCAGGCTAGACCCATACAGTACTCGGTGCCGTGGACCATGTCGAGGTGGGCGCCGTTGGACCAGGAATACGGCCCGTTCTCGCCGTTGTAGACGTCGGGGTCGGCCGTCCAAAGGGTCGGGCCGTTGTAGGGGCCGCCATCGGTAAGGTTTCCGGTGAAGTGCTCGGAGCAGGTGGCGAAGATGTCGGGGTAGTAGGTTCGCTCGTCGAGGGTCGACTGGTTGGTGTCGGGGTTCATGGCGCCGGGGTCGTCGGGGTCGATCCCCGTCTCTTCGGCGCCGAAGGCGATGCCCGAGGGTCGGCGCATGAAGTGCCACGCGTTGTGGTCGATCACGAGCTCGGCGCGTTCGTTCTCGACGGTGGCGGCGATCGGCGCGAAGGGGTGGAGGATCGCCACCGTGGAGCCGTTGAGCCCGGCGCAGTCGCCGACGAAGCCGGTGGTACACTCGGTCTCGTCGTTGAAGTCGGGGTGGCGGGGGAGGCGCTGCACGGCCCACAGCCGACCTTGGTGAGAGACCGAGAGGTCCACCGGGATCCATCGTCGCTGGGGACTGGCCGTGCCCTCGACGGCTTCGTAGAGCACGACCGCTTCGAAATCGACGTCCTGGGCGATGAGGGGGTTTGAGTCATCGTCGGCACCGTTGCAGGCAAGACTCAGGGCAACGAGGGCAGCGAGGGGTTTCAGGGTGCGAGAATGCAAGGGAGACCTCCAAGGGGTTCCCGGTGATAGCCCCAATGACCCCCGATCGAATGTCAAGGCTTGTTAGGACTCCTGAAAGAGTCCGTGCCACCACGCCTCAAAGTCTTCGGTGAGGACGACGGCTCGGAGCCGCGCCGCCAGGAGGTCTGTGGTGGTGTGGGTCCAGACATCGCGAAGCTCTACTTCTTCGAGCCAGGCGCCCAGGGTGCCGTCGCCTGTCTCGCGCAGGGCCTGCTCGACCCGCGCCTCGGTTCGGTCGACGAAGTCCGGTCGATCGACCTCGGTGCGCAGCGCGTCGAGCGCCACGTCGAGGGTGGCGAGCGGGTCGAGATCTTCGAGGTCTTCGAGGAGCTCGGCCAAGGGGGTGTCGAGGATCTCCTCGAGCAGCTCAAGGCGAAACTCCGCCATACTCTGGGCTCGCTCGGGATCGGTGAGCTGCTCTGAGATCTGGCTCAGCGCTCGGGTCGTGGCGTCGCCGAGGAAGTCTCGGACTCTCCGCTCGAGCGCCTGCTCGAACTCTTCGCTCACCGCATGGGCGAGGTCGGAGGCCGCATCCGCGACGCCCGCCGCCGCGAGCAAGCCCTTGCCCAGCGCGCGACCGCGACTGGCGGCCCGCCGTCCGAGCCCGCCGAGCTTGTCATCGGTGGTGCGCATGCGCCGACCGAAGCGAGACACCGTGTCTTCGAGCACGCGTGAGACCAGCTCGCGCATGGCCTTCTGCCGAACGATCCGATCCGTGAGCCGCGGGGGAGGGGTGAAGGGGCGCCCTAGTACCTCGCGCAGCGGGGGGACGAGCTCGCTGGGCAGGACCTCGCGCAGGGGGCGCTCATCGCGATCGAGGCGGCCTTTGGCGCGCTCCAAGCGACGCTCTACTGCGCCGCGAAGGGTCCCGCCGCGGGTCGCCGCTTTGAGAGCGGTCGCGACCTGGCTGGCGATCCACCGAGAGGACGCCAGCTCCGACAGGGGGGTCTGGGTGGTGGTGCGCACCATGAGGGCTGCGAGCTCGCGTAGGGACTCGGCTTGGTCGTCGCGCAGCCGGGCGAGCGCGCGGTCGGCAGGGTCGGTCATGGGGGCTCCAGCCGCTGTGCGGGCTAGTTCTGGAAGACAGCGCCGACGTTCCACTGGATCCCCGCCATGCCGGTGTCGGCACGATTGAAGGGGATGGTGCCGGCGCCGGTGCGGACCCGACCGACGAGCACGGTGATCTGCTGCCCTGGGGTCCATCCCGCGAATGCGGAGGAGGGGATGTTGTAGGTGCCGTTATCGATGAGCACGCAGCTCACTTCTTCGGCGATCGAACCCGCCGCGCTATAGCGCAGCAGACGAACGAGCATGTAGTCGCCCCCGCTGCCGGTCCAGGTGAGGCGGAAGCCCCGGTTGACCGAGGGCGCTGCGGTGGCGCTGATCGGGGGCTCGGTCACCGAGAAGCTCGCGGGTGTGGACAAGGCGCCGTGGAGCGTGAAGGCGGGCCAGTTGGCCCCACCGTCGGAGATCAGGTCGTAGGTGGCGCTGTTTGCGAACTGAGAGGCCACGTTGCCGGTGGACTCGTACAGAAAGGTGCGCTCCGGTTCCTGGTTCAGGTTCAGCACATTGGAGGTGCCCCGGCGAAGGGTGAACCGCGGGATCCCTGGGGAGTAGACGGTGATATCGGGCCCGTCGTAAGAGTACTCGCTGACACAGCTATCGAGCCCCGGCGCGTAGAAGCGCCACAGCTCGATGTCGTTGGGCTCGGTGAAGTAGACGTAGCCGTTCGCTTCGGGCGGGGGCGTGCCTTCGGCCCAGTACCCGCCGACCCAGCGAAAGTGGCTGAAGGCGCCCAAGGTGCCGAGCCGGTTCTGTCCATCGGGCCAGTAGAAGAAGCCATCGTCGACCTGACCGCCGTGGGTATCGGTCGTGACGCGCACGCGATTGTAGCCGGCTGGGCCTGCGGGGGTCGTGACGCGCACGACCCCGGTGCCTGCTGACGTGACGGTGGCGCGGGTGTTGCCGAACCAGACCTGGGCAGACATATCGAAGGGTCCACCACGGATCTCGACGGTCTGACCCCCGGCGTTCGTGCCGTGGGCTGGCTCGATACTGTCGATGTCGAGGGCCAGGAGGTCGCTGTCGAGGTCGGACTCGGTGTCGGTGTCGACATCCGTGTCGACGTCGGTGTCGACATCGGTGTCGGTGTCGGTGTCGGTGTCTGCGTCGCCTCCTCCTGGGGTGGCGACCCGGCCTTCGGGGTAGTAGGCCGTCATGCCACCGCAGGAGCCCAGCAGGATGGCTGCGAGCAGGGGGAGTCTGTATGGGGTTCGCATGGCTTCACCGAGGATGAAGAGGGCCAGAAGTGCGCTGGCGACGAACTATAGCAGACGCCTCAGCGTATCGCTACCGGCCGGGTTGCCCCGAGCGTCCGATGGGATGAAGGGGGACGTTCTGTGATGGGCACGGGGCCTGCGGGCTGCTACGTCACGCCTGGGAGGTTGGGTGAACTTCGATCAGACCAGTGCGGACTGCCATGTCTTTACCTACAAGGAGGGCCTGTTATCGAGGGTGGGGCACGACCTCAAGTTGCGCTGCGAACGCTTCCACGGTGTGCTCGAGCCCGATCGGGTCGAAGTGACCTTCGATGCCTCGGCCTTCTCCGTGGTCGGAGCTCTCAGAGATGGCAGGGTCGATCCCGGCGCTCTCTCTTCCAAAGACGAGCGTCAAATCGTCGACAACATCCGCAAGGGCGTCTTGCATCCCGATCGCTTTCCCAAGATCCGGTTCACTGCCACCGCGCTCCAGCACGAGACCCGAGCGCTGAACGTGCAGGGCACCCTCGAACTCCACGGAGTCTCTAAGCCCATCTCCGCCCGTGCGAGGCAGGTCGATGGGCGCTACCTCGCCGAAGTCGAGATCTACACCCCCGACTTTGGGATCCCGCCCTTTTCCGCCCTCCTGGGCACCCTCAAGGTCAAGCCCAAGGTCAAGGTTCGTCTGTCGATCCCTCAGCCCGCCAGCGCATCTTAGGGTCGGTTCGGCTGGGGCCCGCGCACGCTGCCGGACGCGCGGCCGGCCGCCGGGCCCTTCGCGGTGGAAGGCGGGTGTTCACCCTCGGCGCCGAAGCGGCTCCCTGGGACTCGGAGTTCGGTCCTCGCTACGATGCGTTCAGCTCCTCCATGAAGCCAGCCAGCGTCAGATCCAGCGAGGTCAGCCCTCCCGCGTCGTGGGTCGTGAGCGCGACCTCGACGGTCTTGTAGACGTTGCGCCAGTCGGGGTGGTGATCGAGGGCCTCGGCTCGGAGCGCCACTCGGGTCATGAAGCCGAAGGCTTGGTTGAAGTCTTGAAACGTGAAGGTGCGACGCAGGCAGCGCTCCGCTTCGTCGTAGGTCCACGCGGGCAGGGAGCTCAGGGCGGTGGCGATAGCAGCGTCATCGAGCAAGGCTGGACGGGTCACGCGGTCCTCTCTGGGGCATCGGGTGGGGTGGGGTTCGCAGTCTCGGGCGCCGGCGCGTCCGGCAGGGCGGCGATCTCGCGGCGGAGGGCGGCGCGGAGCTTCTCGTGGACCTCGGGCACCCAGATCGCACGGGCGAGCGTCTGCACCACCGCCTCGAGGGAGGCGTTGAGGGGATCTCCTTCGGTCGGGCTCGCGGGGTCGTGCTGCTGCTCCTTGCGTGCCTCTTGGCGCATCCGCGACCGCGCCACGCCGAGCCACCGCCACATCTCTCGGCGTGTCGTACGAAAGATCAGCCCGACCGCCCGCTCGAAGGGCTTGGTGCTCACCCCTCTGGAGGCGCGCTGGATCGCGGCGCGAGCGCGGATGACGTCGCCGGGGAGCAGGCCGGCCGCGAGGGCCTCGTCGACCATGACGGCGCGGGCGACCACGTCGCTGAAGGTGTCGACCATCGCCTTGATAAGCAAGAACCAGAGAAGGAAGCGGAGGGCTCGCTTGATGGGCCAGACGAGCAGGCCCCAGATGAGCCCGAGGCAGCCCCCTGCGGTCGCTCCCCCGAGTAGCCGGGCCTCGCGTCCGCTCAGCTTGACGTCGTACGGAGCGAGCTGAAGACGCGCCAGACGTGCCCGGAGCTGATCGGCGATCCACATGTCGAGGAGCGGGATCGGGATCAGGTGGGTGAGGCTGATGAGCAAGGCGTACCGAGCCACCAGCAGCAGGTCCAACGAGGCGTCTGTCGGTTGCTCGTCCACTAGGCGACCCGGTTGATCCCGTTGAGCGCCGCGACCCGGAGCCCCGACTTGGCCGCCTTCATGGCAGCCCCTTCGACTCCCGGGCCGGATCCGATCACCACCAGGTCGTATTCCTCGGCGCTCACGGTGGCCCCCTGGGTTCTAGTCGTGGAGGATGTAGCCAAAGATCAGTGGTGCGACGATGGTGGCGTCGGACTGGATCATGAACTTAGGGGTGGCGACGTCGAGCTTACCCCAGGTGATCTTTTCGTTGGGAACGGCGCCAGAGTAGCCACCGTAGCTGGTGACGGCGTCGCTGATCTGGCAGAACCAGCCCCAGAAGCGGGTGTCTTCGAGGCCGAGGTCTTGGATCAAGCATGGAACCGCGCAGATCGGAAAGTCTCCGGCGATGCCACCGCCGATCTGAAAGAAGCCGATCGAGGGGGTGCTCGGGTCGTTGGGCTGCCGGTCGCGATACCAGCGCAGCAGTCGCTCGAACTGCTCGGTGTCGGAGATCACACAGTGATGGTGGGCCACCTTCTCGCGCATGACGGCGCCGACGAACATGTTGCCGGTGGTGGAGTCGGCCCAACCTGGGGTCCAGATTGGGACCCCACACTCCTTGGCGGCTAGGACCCAGGAGTCGCTGGGGTCGATCTGGAAGTGTTCGCTGAGGGAGGGGTCATCGAGCACGCGCCAAAGGAACTCCGCGGGGGCGTGTCGACGATCTTCGTCGCAGGCTCTGGACCACTCGACAATGAGCCTGGCCTCGAGCTCATGCATCACGTCTTCGGGGATGCAGGTATCGGTCACCCGGTTCAGGCCTCGGTCGTAGAGGGCCTTCTCGTCCTCGGCACGGAGCGCGCGCCAGTTGGGGATCTCGACGTAGTCCTTTGCGGCGAGGAGGTTGAAGAGATCTTCTTCGAGGTTGGCTCCGGTGCAGCAGATCCCGTGGACTTTGCCCTGTCGGATCATTCGGCTGAGGATTCGGCCGAGTCGGGCGGTCGACATGGCACCTGCGAGGGTGACGAACATCTCGCCGCCGGCTTCGAGATGCGCTTCGTAGGATCGGGCGGCTGCGACGAGCTCTCGGGCGTTGTAGTGCAGGAAGTGATGGTCGAGAAAGGCGCGGACCGTGCTCATCGAGGGACCTCCGGCGGGAGGGTGTAATCGTTCCGCTCCGGCGCCACCACCGGAGCACGCGGTGGAGCTTTGCGATATGGCCCGCAGCTTGCAAGAGAGATGAGCTGGCTCAGGAGGAGCGATGGACTCAGTGATGTTGCGTAGGGCGGTGGAAGAGGGGGTCTGGGAGACCTTCGTGCAGGCCGAGGGCTCAGGAGGCGATCTGCACGCGGTCGCCTCGTGGATCGCACACCAGCGGGCGCAGGGCACCGGGATGGCGGCCGAGGAGGTGCACAGAGTCGTGCAGGACGTGACCGAGGCGGTCCGTCGATACGATCTGCTCTGGCCGCTGATGTTCGATCCGCACGTGACCGAGATCATGGTGAATGGTCCCGATCGGATCTTCATCGAGCGGGAGGGGCGCATGGAGGCTACGGGCTTGCGCTACCGCTCCGCCCAGCAGCTCCTCGCCACGGTCGAGCGGATCGTCAGCGTCGATCCTCACGCACGCCTCGACGGTTCCCGCCCGATGGTCGACGTGGCGCTCCCCGATGGTTCGCGGGCGAACATCGCGATTCCTCCGGTGGTTCAGGGGGGGGCGCACCTCACCATCCGAAAGTATCAGGGTCGCTTCGAGAGCATCCAGGGTATGGTCAACGCCGGCTCCATGGATGAACGGATGGCCACGCTGCTCCGGGCTGCGACCCAGGCTCGGCTGAACATCTTGTTTTCGGGGGGAGCCGGCTCGGGAAAGACCACGCTGCTCGAGGTGCTGTCGCGCAACATCTCCCGCGAAGAGCGCATCGTCTGCATCGAGGACGCCCTCGAGATCCACCTTCAGCACCCCCATGTGGTGCGCATGCTGACTCGCGAGCGGAATATCGAAGGCAAAGGCGAGATCACCATCGGCGATCTCTTTCGGAACTGCTTGCGCATGCGACCCAGCCGCATCCTCCTTGGCGAGATCCGGGGTAAGGAAGCGTTCGACTACCTTCAAGCCCTCAATGGTGGGCACCAGGGCACGATGGCTGTCATCCACGCGTCCAGCCCCGAGGAGGCAGTCCTCCGCCTACAAAACCTCGTCCCGCTCGCCGGCCTCAGCCTTCCGAACTCCGTCGTCGGGCGGCAGATCGCCCACGGGATCCACCTGATCGTTCAGCACGAGCAGCTTCCGGGGGGACAGCGCAAGATCAGCCGCCTGACCGAGGTGTTCGGGGTCGACGAACACGGGGAAGTCCGCCTGCGCGACCTCTTTGTCTTTCGACCCCAAGCCATGGGTGAAGGGCGCTTCGAGGCGATGGGGGTCGTGCCCGAGTGGTTCCAGCGGGTCGAGTGGTCGGGGTTTCACTGTGACCGAGAGATGTTTCAGAAGGGCTGAGATGCGCCGCCCGCTCCCCGCGAGCGCTCAGCGCGTGCTGTCCAGCATGTCGCGAGTCGGGCCCACCACGACGTAGGTCCACGGCGCGATGCTGAGGCGCACCCAGGAGACGAGCTGGCCCCGGACCTCGCGCTGCCCGGTCTTGCCGGAGCGCGCGACGGCGTCCCACAAGCTGGGATCGAGCGCCTGAGTCGGGGCGCCTTCAGGCGTGGGTCCGCGCTTGCTGTCGAGGAAAATATGCCCGTTCTCCGACACCAGGTAGGCGGTGGCGGTCGGGGGTACGACGTGCGCGGGGGCCATCAGATCGTCGACCAGATGCTCGATCATCAGGTCGAAGGACGCGACGCCCATGACGCGGTCTTCGCGGTCGCGCAGGGCGAGCGAGGCCGAAACCATCAGGCCCATGCCACCCATGTCGGTGTAGGGCTTGGTCCAGTGCACGCCGGGGCTCTCTCGGGCGCCGACGTACCAAGGACGGCCTCGGGGGTCGAAGTCGGGAGGGACACCGCTCTTGCCGGGGAGCGAGGCCATCACGCCTTCTTCGGTGCCGATCACCACCCAGACGACCGGGAGGCCGGTGGTGCGGACGGCCTCGCGGCGGGCGGCGGAGCTCCGCTGAGCGGCATCGGGGGCGCTGTCGAGCAGGGCTCTCCACATCCAAGGCTGGACGCTGGCGATGCGGTGCAAGGTGGGCCCGACCTGCGCCTGGCTCGCGGAGGAGGGGACGTGAAGCACGGGGTGTTCGAGGCTAATCTTTCCGTTATAGCGGGGGCTTTGGGAGAGGTCTGGTGGGGCTCGCTCGGGATCGTCAAAGTCTGACACCAGGTAGAAGCGTTCGGTGGTGGGTTTGCGGATCAGGCTCTCTTCGGTCGCGTAGGACAGCCCGGTGAGCAGCGCCTCGTACTGCTTGAGCTCGGCGTCCATCGCCTGACCTTGGGCGGCGATCCTGGAGAGAAACTCTTGGCTCGCCTCTCGCTTGGACTCGGCGAGGTGCCGCTGGACGGCGAAGATCCCAGCCCCCAGCACGACCGAGGTGCTGGTGACGAGCGCGCCCAGCACGAGCAGACCGCCCACCGCCCCAAGCAGGAGCCCTCGGTTGCGACCCGCCCAGCGGTTGAGCTTTTGGAAGATCGTGTCGGGCGCCGCGCTCACCGGCTCGTCTCGAAGGTAGTGCCGGAGATCTTCGGCCATGCGATCGACGGAGGCGTAGCGGTCGTCGCGGTGGTAAGCGCAGGCCTTATGGATGATCGCCCGTAGCTCCCTTGGGATCGGCTCGAGCTTGCTGTAGGGCTTGAGCGGGGCGCGGGTGCCGTCCTGGGCCGCCATCACCAGCTCGACGGCGTCGGTGCCGCTGTTGGCGCGCCGCAGGCTGACGAGCTCGTAGAGGATGAGCCCTAGGGCGTACTGATCGCTCCGCTCATCGAGCTCGGGGTTCAGCCCTTGGGCCTGTTCGGGAGACATGTAGCTCGGGGTGCCGATCGCGAGGCCGAACTGGGTCTGATGGGCTGCCCCGGTCTGGACCTCGGCCGTCTCGCGGTCGTCGGTTCCGATCAGTTTCGCGATGCCCCAGTCCATGACCGTGATCTCGCGAAAGGTGCCGACCATGATGTTTTCGGGCTTGAGATCTCGGTGAATCACGCCCCGCTTATGGGCGTACGACATCGCGTCGCAGACGTGCAGGAAAAGCTCAAGTCGCGCGCGTAAGTCAAGGTGCTCGGGGATCTTCCGCCGCTGGTGTGCCTCGCGGGCCTTCTGGAGCAGGTCGTCGAGGGTCTCGCCCCGGATCAGCTTCATCGCGTAGGCGAGGGAGCCATCGGGTTCGATCTCGAAGCTGAAGATCGGCATGATCGCCGGATGATCGAGCTGGGCGGTGATCTGGGCCTCGGTGCGGAAACGGCGGACCAGCGCCCCTTGGGTCGAGAGGTGCGGGTGGAGTCGCTTGACCGCCACTTGGCGTCGGAGGGCCGGGTCCGACGCGAGCACGACTTCGCCCATCGCCCCCGCGCCCAGGGTGCTCAGCTCCGTATAGCGGCTCGTCGCCGAGAGCTTCCGCGGTGCGCCCGGCTGCCCCTCGGAGAGGGTGATCGTGACCTCGCCGCTCAGGAAGACCTCGCGGACCTGCTGATCGGACAGAAAGCCCTGATCGCGCATGCGCGCCAAGAAGAGGGTGGCGTCGCCGTCGGGTTCGTCGTCGCGGAAGCGGCTCCACAGGGAGTCGAGCGCAGCCCCCAGGTGAGGCTCCAGCCGCTCCCGGAGGCCGCTGAGGTCGTCGCTTTGCGGCTCGCGTTGGCGGGTCGGGCTCAGAGCTTCTCCGCCAGGAAGGGGGTGAGCTTATCGGTGGCGATCCGCTGTTGGTAGCCGGTGTCGCGGTCCCGCACCGTGACGGTCTGGTCTTCGAGGGTCTGGTGGTCGACCGTGATGCAGAAGGGGGTTCCGATCTCGTCCATGCGGGCGTAGCGCTTGCCGATGCTCTGCTTGATGTCGTGTTGCACCACGTAGCGCTCCCGGAGCTCCCGGAAGATGCGGTCGGAGATCTCGGGGAGGCCGTCTTTCTTGGTGAGGGGGAAGATGCCTGCCTTCACCGGGGCCAGCGAGGGCTTGAGGCGGAGGAGCTCGGGGCTGGGGCGGCTCTCGTCGAGGTCGTAGGCGTCGGCGAGCAACACCAGCACCCCGCGGCTCAAGCCCGCGGCGGGCTCGATGACGTCGGGGAGATAGCGCTCGCGGGTCTGAGGGTCGAAGAACTCCAGCTTCTTGTTGCTGTGCTCTTGGTGCTGGGTGAGGTCGTAGCACGAGCGGTGCGCGACCCCCTCAAGCTCGCCGTGGCCGGGCTCGGTGAAGGGGTAGGCATACTCGATGTCGACGGTGCCAGCGCCCTTCTTGGCGTAGTGAGCCAGCTCGTCTCGCTCGTGGGTGCGCAGGATCAAGCGCTCGGCCTGGACCCCCTGATCCTTCCACCACTGGAGCCGCGCCTGGGACCAGAACTCGAACCACTTGACGGCTTCGGAGGAGTGGCAGAACCACTCCATCTCCATCTGCTCGAACTCGCGAGAGCGGAAGATGAAGTTGCGGGGGGTGACTTCGTTGCGGAAGGCCTTTCCGATCTGGGCGATGCCGAAGGGGGGGGCGACCCGGCTGGAGTCGAGCACGTTCTTGAAGTTCAGGAAGATACCTTGGGCGGTCTCGGGGCGTAGGTAGGCGAGGTTGTCTTGGGTGGCGGTGGCGCCCACGTAGGTCTGGAACATCAGGTTGAACTGGCGCGGCTCGGTGAGGCTGCCGGGCTCCTTCGTGTCGGGGCCGATGACGCCTGCGTAGGCCGCGGGGTCGAGGCTCAGCAGGGGCGTGACCCGGTACTGGTCGCGATCGCGCTTGGCCTTCTTGATCTTGGAGAGCGCGGTGTCGGCTTCGCCCTCGACGAAGGCGAAGCCCGGCCCTTCGCCGTCGCTGGGCAAGAAGACGTGCAGGTGATCGGCCCGGTATCGGCGCTTGGACTCGCGGCAGTCGACCATAGGATCGTTGAAGCCGCCGACGTGGCCCGAGGCCTCCCAGACCTTCGGGTTCTGGATGATCGAGCTGTCGAGGCCGACGATCTGCAGGGGCTCACCATCGGGGCCGAGGGGCGGGACCTCGACCATGTCGCGCCACCAGGCGTCGCGCAGGTTGTTCTTGAGCTGGGCGCCGAGAGGGCCATAGTCCCAGAAGCCGTTGATGCCGCCGTAGATCTCGGAGGCGGGAAAGATGAAGCCTCGACGCTTGCAGAGGGCGACGAGCTTCTCCATGAGAGCGGGTCCGGTGGGGCGGGGCATTACTCCTCCTTTCGTGGTCGGGCCCCTAGCCCGATCCTCCCGATCGGGCCCGTACAGAGGGGTGAGCGTTCGCGATGGGTCCAGCGGTTCGCAGAGCGAGGAGGTTCGCAGCTAGCGCGCCTCGGCCCACCACCGCTCCCAGGCGCCGGCGGATCTGAACCCGGCCTCGAGTGCCATTTTTACGCGGTCTCGGCGGTCCATACGCACATCGAGGCAGACCCCGGAGTGTCGGCGCAGGAGGGCTGCGAGCAGGGCCGCCCCGGTCGTGTCGCGACGCGCGGCGCGGGCGAGGCGGGGTGGACTGATCAGGGTCACTCCGTCGGCGCGGAGGCACGGCCCAGCGGCCCCCAGGAGCTTGCCCTGGCGCTCGACCGCCAGCCAGCCTCCGACGTCCATCCAAGCGGGATCGAAGTCGTGGTGGGGATCGGCGAGATCCGCGACGGCAGCGTGGTCCTCGGGTCCCAGGGGGCGGAGCCCCACCGGCTCCGCGAGGATGGCCTGAGCGCCGACGAAGCGCTGCATGGGTCCTAGCATCGTGAGGCGGTGGGTCCGCGCTACGATCCCCGCGGCGGCGGGTCCCGTCCGCAGCTCGAAGCGGTCGGGGAGCTCCCGGAGGTGGGCGGCGAGCAACCGCGCGGTGCGATCGAAGGGGGCGGTTCCGATGGCATGGACCAGCGGCGGCGCCTCGATCACCGCGACCACAGCGTCCCCGTCGCGCCAGGTGGCGGTGATTCGAGGGCCCCAAGCGATCAGGTCGAGCTGAGGCCAGGCGGTGATGGGGTCATGACCCGTCATGAGGCCCGAACCTTTGGCTGGGGACGGCGCTGTATCCTCTCTCCCCCTTGGGTCCCGAGGTCTCCCGGATGCCGATCATAAGGTCGCCTGCGCCTTGTCTTGGATCGCCCGCACCGCATCCAGGCCTCGCCGGACCGCGTCAGCCCCCTCGCGGTGCGTCTGAGCCAGGGCGCGCTTGAAAGCGCCCGAGCCCGCCTGACCGTAGAAGAGGGGGGCGAGGTTTCGCAGGATGTGCTGGGGACGGACCGTCGGGCTCGCTGCGTGGGTCGCGTACTCCGCGAAAGCCTCGGCGACGGTGAAGCGATCGGGGAGCCGATCCGCCGCGTCGTAGAAGCGCCGATCGACCTCGGCGAGGATCCATGGGTTGTGCCAGACCCCTCGCCCGATCATCACCGCGTCGACGTGCTGTCGGTGCTCCGTCGCTTGATCGAGGGTGAGGATGCCCCCGTTGATCTCGACGAAGGCGGCGGGCAGGTCGCGCTTGAGGCGGTAGACGTCCGCGTAGCGAAGCGGAGGGATGGTCCGGTTCTGCTTCGGGGAGAGCCCCTGGAGCCACGCCTTGCGGGCGTGTACGGTGAGCCGCGCCGCCCCAGCGGAGAGCACCGCCTCTGCGAAGCGGTGCAAGTCGTGGTAGCGGTCGTGTTCATCGACCCCGATCCGGCACTTGACGGTGATCGGGACGTCGACCTCGGCCCGCATCGCCCGCACGAGGGTCGCGACGTGGTCGGGGCGCCGCATGAGGCAGGCACCAAAGCTTCCCCGCTGCACCCTCGAGCTCGGGCAGCCGATGTTGAGGTTGATCTCGTCGTAGCCCCAGTCGGCTCCCATGCGCGCAGCCTGGGCGAGCAGGGTCGGATCGTCGCCGCCGAGCTGGAGGGCGACCGGGTGTTCGCTCGGATCAAAGTCGAGCAGGGCCGGAGGATCGCCGTGGTGCAGGGCGGCGGCGGTCACCATCTCGGTATACAGCAAGATCCTCCGGCTGATCCGGCGGTAGAGCCACCGGGTGTGCCGGTCGGTCACGTCCATCATCGGAGCGACGCTGATCGGCGCGGGCAGGAGGGTCGAGCTCATGGTTCGGGGGCGAGGGAGGACCCCGCCCGAGCGATCACGCCCGGACCTTGCGGGTCAGGCGGCCGCCGTTGCGGCGCTTCTTGAGCTGATGGTTCTTGCGGAGGCGCTCTTTGGCCTTCTTGGCCTTGAGCTTGGCCTTGAGACGGTTGGAGGCTTTGTTTCGCATGCGGGCCATGGTGCCCTCCGTGGATAGGGGGTGAAGCCCAGCGGGTCTAACGGGCTTGGGGGGGCAGGGGCAACCGGCTCGGCCTATCCCTCATGGAGCCGCAAGCCGAGATCCCAGGTCCGCCGCGATGGACTCGATCTGTGCCTGATCCAAGGCGTCGAAGGCGGCGGGGTGATCGCTGTCGATATCCAGCACGGCGAGCAGCTCGCCCCCAGGGCGGATCACCGGCACCACGAGCTCGCTCTTGGTGCTGGACGAGCAGGCGATGTGATCCGGGAAGGACTCGACGTCGTCGAGGCGGAGGCTCCGGCCAGAGTCGGCCACCGCGCCGCACACCCCCTGACCCGCGCCGATCCGCAGACACCCGTGGCCCCCTTGGTACGGGCCGATGATCAAGCTGCCGTTGGGCAGAACGCGGTAGAAGCCCGTCCAGTGGAAGGCGGCGAAGGCGTGGTGCAGCTCGCAGGCGACCGTGGCGTAGGCGGCGATCGGATCGGTCTCGCCGTGCAGCAGGCCCGAGAGGCGCAGGCGCAGGTCGGCGTAGTGCGCCCGCCGCGCCTGTAGGGGGGCGAGCCAGGGTAGGGCCGGGAGGTTCGCATCGCTCATGGGGACCTCAGGCGACGGCGCGCACGTCGCGGTTGTCGGCGATCTCTTGGGCTCGCATCCGCGCGAGCGCCATGATGGTGTGCTGCGGGTTGACGCCGAGGGTCGTGGGGATCGCGGACGCGCAAGCCACCACGAGACCCTCGGTGCCCCAGACCCGCCCGTGAGGATCGGCCCCGCTGCGGCTGGGATCGTCGCCCAGGGTGACCCCGCCGAAGAGGTGGGAGAGGATGCACAAGAACCGGCGTGGGTTGAGGGGGACCTTGAGGATGTCGCCGATCCGGTCGGCCGGGAGCACGGCGGGCAGGCCGGTGATGCCCGGCAGGATCTGGCGCGCACCGGCGGCGACGTGGATGCGTGCGAGCAGGTGCATGCCTTCGCGCAGCCGCTCCAGATCGTCGCGTCCGAGCTTGTAGGAGACGATGGGGCGCTCGGCGGGGCCGGCCCGGACCCTCCCCGAGGCGCGGGCGTTGAGGCCCAGCACGAGGTGGTTGAGGTGGCGGCTCTGCCCCAGCCGCCGGACCAGGGTGGTGCCGCCGCCAGGTAACCGCGCCGCGAGCATCTGCAGCGGGAGCGAGAGGGTCTCGAGCTTGTAGCCGGCGTCCCGGAAGGCGAGGCTGGCCCAGCCCTGGGTTGCGCCTTGGTGCAAGTCGACCGGCTCGTCGTAGATGCCGAGCACCCCAGCGCCGGGGTGAGAGCGGAAGTGGTGGCCCAGCGCCTTGCCCTTGAGGCCGGAGCGCAGCAGCAGGGCGGGGGTGTGGGTGGCGCTCGCGGCGACGATCACCGCTCGACGGGCCCGCACCGTGAAGGGGATCCCCTTGGTTCGGGTGAGGGGGTGGGTGAAGGTGCCGGTGACGCCCACAGCGCGTCGACCCTCGAAGAGGATCCGGCTCACGGGCGCGCAGTCCACGATCACGCTGCCCGCCGAGAGGACCGAGGGGAGCATGGCCCGGTCGAGGCTCTGCTTTCGCCCGGCGCTGCACCCGAGCATGCAGCGCCCCCGCCCCTCGCAGCCCTTCGTGTAGCGTCGCATGCTGTGGTCGTGGCCGTCGAGAGCCCGGGCGCCCTGCTCGGCCAGCGCGTTGTGCCGCCCCCCCATCTCGGGGGTGACCTCTTCGATGTGGAGGAGGGTCTCGAGGGCGTCCTGGTGCTGCTCGAGCTCGCGGGCGTAGTAGGTGGCGTCGAGCCCGTGCTCCGCCCCCCAACTCGCGATGATCTTCTCGGGGGTGCGCACGCAGATCGCCGAGTTGATCACGGTGGTCCCGCCGACACAGCGCCCCTGCACCACCGGCCACAGGGCGGGCCCCAAAGTCAGCGTGCTCTGCCAGTCGTCGAAGAGATCGCGCATGGCCCCGTAGAAGTCGCTGGGCATTGACTCAGGGGGGCGCCAGGCGCCGGCCTCGACCACACAGACCGAGAGCCCCTGGGAGACGAGGTGGGCTGCCGCCGCGGCCCCGCCCGCTCCGCTGCCGACGACCACGACGTCGGCGTCGAGCTCGAGGGGAACCCCCGTGGCCTGGTAGCTAATCGAGCTCAATCCTGCTCCAAGGGAGGCTGGCCGAGCCGAGCGCGCACCTGGGGATCGGCTCCCCAGCAGGCTCCGCCGAAGGTCTTGAGCAGAAAGCCCGCCTGCTTGAAAGGGTAGAACCACGAGGCGCAGAAGCGGTCCACGTGGCGGTCGCGCCAGGAGTCGGGGAGCAGCGCCATGGGCAGGGGGCATAGGATCGTGAGGGGCGGGCTGAGGTGAAGGATCAGCGCGCACAGGATCAGAGCACCCCACACCGTGCGGGGGGTCTCGGCGTAGACCTTGCGCAGAAAGGGGTCCAGGCGCGTTGACGACAGCCCCGGCAGGTCATCGACCGGCGGGTAGAGGGCGAGCAAGGCCGCGTGCAGTACCCCATGCAGCGGACCTGTCCGCGGGTCGGGCTGCGCCGGGCGATCAGGTTGTAGAGGACCTGCTCGCCGGTCTGGCGCGGTGGAGGGGGCGATGCTCATTTCGTCTCTCGGGTCGGTTTCGTCTCTTTACGCGATCCCGGACGCGAAGGCCAGTGGGGATCGTCGTGCCGCGATCCGTCTCACGCTCCCTGCGCCGAGGTGCTGCGTGGGCTGGGAGGAGACGCACCGCTGCGTTAGGTCGCGCTTATGTCGAAGAACCTGACCTTTATCGCTAAGTCTGAGCCTATGCCCACCCTGATCGCCTCCCTGGTCTTCCTGGTGCCTGGGGTCGGCGGCATGGTGGTCGGGCCGCTGTCGTACTTCGGCTATACCTGGGTCGAGGAGCCTGGGACCGGGGTGCTCATCGGCGCGACCTGCACGGTCTGGGCGCTGGTCGGCCTCGGGGTCCTGCGCTTTCGCCGCTGGATCACCATCGACGTCGAGCGGAGCCGCGTCGAGCGGGGCACCCGCACCCTCTTCTCGCATCCCGCCGAGCGCTTCCCCTTCGACCGCTTCTCGGGGGTCGAGGTCCAGAGCGCTACCGCGGGGGATCATGTCTTCTTCGTCGCCGCCCTCGCCTGGGCCCGCGGCGATCAAGACGGCGCGCTGTGGCTCCAGACCTACGACAGCGTCGAGCCTGCCCGTCAGGCCGCCGAGCAGGTCGCCTCGGCCACCTCGCTGCCCCTCTTCGACCGGACCTCGTCCTGAGTCGGGTGTCGTCGCTGGTCGTTCGGGTGCGATGCGCTACCCTCGCCAGGTGAAGGGAGGTGGTGATGAAGGCGCGTGGCATGATCGGGCTCGGCGTGGGCGCAGCGGCCATGATCGGTCTAGGAGTTGGGGGCTATCTACTCTCTCAAGTGATCGCGCCCAAGGGGGCTGGCTACCACGCCAAGATCCTCTGTTCGGGGGTCTTCGTGGCGGGGCGTCCTGCCGCCCACCTGCTGGAGAGCGATCTGGGCCGCTTTTGGTACGTGCAGGGCGAGGTCGACCGGCAAGCTCGAACCGTGACCTCCAGCCTGTACGGGCTCGGATCGTCCACCGCCTTGTACCGACCTGGGCTGGGCTGCACGCTGGCCCGAGGCGAGGGGGTCGAGGCCCTGCGCGCCCAGACGCCGAGGGTTTCGGGGCCGCGCGACACCCGAGGGCTTCCTTGGCCGACCGGGGATCTGGGCGCGGAGCCGACCCCGCTGCCCAGGACCGACCCCGAGGCCTTGCAGGCGGCGATCGACCAGGCCTTCTCGGACCCCGATCAGGGCACGAGGGCGGTGGTGGTGGTCCAGGGAGGCCAGCTCGTCGCCGAGGCCTATGCGGAGGGCTTCTCGGCCTCGACCCCCTTGTCGGGGTGGTCCATGACCAAGAGCGTGACCTCGACCTTGATCGCTCTCGCCGCCGACGAAGGGCTGATCGACATCTCCCAGCCCGCCGGCCTCCCCGAGTGGCAGGGTGATCCGCGCGCCGAGCTCACGGTGGATCACCTGCTACGCATGTCGAGCGGGCTCGACTTCTCGGAGGTCTACGGGGCGTTCGGCGACGCGACCCACATGCTCTTCGTCGCGCCCTCCACCGTCGAATATGCCGCTCAGAGCCCCCTCGCCCACGAGCCGGACATGGTCTGGTCCTACTCGAGCGGCACGTCCAACCTGCTCCAGCGGATCCTCCGGCGCGCGGTGGGCGAGGACCGCTACCTGAACTTCCCCAGGCGGGCGCTCTTCGACCGGATCGGCATGCGCAGCGCGGTGATCGAGCCCGACGCTGCCGGAGACTTCGTGGGCTCTTCCTTCATGTACGCCACGGCTCGCGACTGGGCGCGCTTCGGCTTACTCCACCTGCAAGACGGCACCTGGGAGGGCGAGCGCGTGCTACCCGAGGCCTGGGTCGAGTACGCCACCACCCCGACCGAAGCGGCGCCCAAGGGCGAGTATGGAGCCCAGTGGTGGCTCAACGCGGGCAACCCCGACGACCCCTCGGATCGGCGCTGGCCCGATCTCCCGCTCGACGCCTACGATGCGAGCGGCTTCGAGGGGCAGAACGTGCTTGTCGTCCCCTCCCACGATGTCGTGATCGTGCGCCTGGGCCTCACGCCCGACCGCGAGAAGTGGAACTTTGGCGCGTTCGCCGCGGGGGTGCTGGCCGCCCTCCCCGACACCCCGCCCGTGGCCTCGCGGCTTCAGGCTGAGGTGCCCGAGGCCCAGCCCGTCGACCGGGCGGTCTACGTCCACCTCGGGGATCAGGCCTGGGGTGAGCGGTCCGCGGCGATCCTGTCCGAAGACTGGGAGGAGCTGATCCAGCGCCGCGAGGACCTGCGCCACGACCCGCACGGGGTGCGCTGGTTCGGGCACCCCGCGGAGCGCCCCGTGCTGCTGCGGCTCGAGCGGGGCGTGATCGTGGCCCCGGAGCCCGATCGGCCGACGCTGGCGCTGCTGCTCGAGCTGGCCGAGGAGCTCGACGCGCGGGTCACGGGCGATCTGGGGGCGCGTTACGTCGTCGACCCCGAGGCCCCTGGCGGGGTGGGTGAGCGGAGGCCATAGCGCGGCCCTATTCCTCGATGCGCTTGATCTCGACGGTCTGCTCGCCGTCGCTCGCGAGCAGGGCGCGGTCGCGGTCGATGAAGGTCACCTCGATGAGGCGAGCGGGCTCGTCGTCGAGGGCGGACTTGAGCTCAAGGTGGTTGTGGCGGACCCGCAGGGCCTCCCAGGAGGCGGTGGTACGCTCCGAGCCGACGACCAGATCCATCTTGTCTTCGGTGACGTGGACCTCCATGCCCTCGGCGGCGGCCTCCAGCTCCTTGAGCTGGTTCTTTCGGATCTCGTCGGCCTCGTCGCCGGCGCGGGCGAGGCCCGCCATGACGCCCTGGACGAGCACCTGCTCGTCGGGGGTGAGGTCGAGGGCCGAGAGGTCGGCGCCGGGTCCTTCGGTGAGGGCGGCCTTGAGCACCTGGATGCTGCGTGCCATCTCGGGGGGGACCTGGATGCGCCACTGGCCATGAAAGGTCTTCTCGACCTTCTTGGCCTTGATCTTGCGCTCGATCGTCACGCCCTCGGGCGGGCCTGCGAGGGCTGGAAGGGCGGAGAGCAGGCCGAGGCTCAGCACGAGGTAGGCGAGAAGGCGGATCATGGAGGTCTCCGAGGCTAGTGGACGCCATATCGCCCCACGCCAGGCTTCGCACGCGGGTCACCCCGGCGCACCATCGAGGGCTCGGCGTCGCGCGTGCCAGACCGCATCGGCTATCCTTCAGCCCACACGGAGGGTGCATGGCCGAGATGTCACTGAAGGAACGCCTGGTCGCGGTGCGGGACCATCTGCTCGAAGGGCTGGTCGAGCGCGAAGAGGCGGTGCGGCTAGGCTTGCTCGCGACCGTCGCCGGCGAGCACCTGCTGCTCATCGGCCCCCCCGGCACGGCCAAGTCGCTCCTCTCGCGCAGGCTGCACGGCGCGCTCGCCGGCGCCACCTACTTCGAGCGCCTTCTCACGCGCTTCTCGGTGCCCGAGGAGCTCTTTGGACCGCTGTCGATCCGGGGCCTCGAAGAGGATCGGTACGTTCGCCAGACCCGCGGCTACCTCCCCGAGGCCACCGTCGCCTTCCTCGACGAGATCTTCAAGGCGAACAGCGCGATCCTCAACGCCCTGCTCACCCTTCTCAACGAGCGCGCCTTCGACGATGACGGCGAGCGGCGTGACGTGCCCTTGGTCAGCGTGGTGGGGGCGAGCAACGAGCTGCCCGAGGGCGAGGAGCTCGACGCCTTATACGATCGCTTCCTCCTCCGCTTGTATGTGGGGCCGGTGAGCGAGGAGGGGGTCGATGCTCTGCTCGATCTGCCCGCAGGCGCCACCGGCGAGGTCCCTGATGCGCTCCAACTCCAGCCGCAGCACCTCGAGGCGCTCCGCCAGCAGGCGCGTCAGGTCGAGCTCTCTTCCGACCTGCGCGATCTGCTGAAGGACCTTCGGCGCTTTCTGGCGGAGCAGGGGATCGGCTTCTCGGATCGGCGTATGCGCAAGGTCGTGGAGCTGCTGCGGGTGGCTGCCTTCACGGACGGGCGTGACCAGGCCGGCGTGTGGGATGCCTGGCTACTCCAGCACTGCGCCTGGGAGGAGCCCGCTCAGCGCGCCACGGTGAGCGACTGGTGGGCGGGGCGGGTGGGTACGCTCCGGGCCACCTCGCCCGCGCGGCTCATCGAAGTCTGCGCGGCCTGGGAGCAGCGCCTCGAAGAAGCCCGTCAGGAGCAGGCCCAGCAGACCGATGCGCAGGGCCGCCCCCTGTATCTCCGCCCCGATGGGGAGCTCAGCCCCGATCGAAGCTTGGCCCAGCCGCGCTCCGATCGCATGGGGCGTCCGCTGTACCTCGCGCCGCCGATGGACTCCTACCAGGAGCCGCGGGCGCGGCGGGTGCGTCCCGACGGCTCCGGCTACACCGAAGACGAGCTCGATGGCCTGGACCTCTACGATCCGGCCTTCGGGGGAGGGCAGTTCTTTCGCGCCTGGCCGGGCCGATCCGAGTACCTTGCGGATCCCAAGAATCGGCAGATGGAGGAGCACGAGCTCGAGCCCGCGATGGGTCCGCGGCAGTATCCCCGGAGTCACATCGACGGCTGGACCGCCCAGATCGACGAGGTGAGCGAGGAGGTCCGCAGCTACCTCGAGGGGCTCTCGGAGCGCCTTCAGAGCCTCGACGTGGTGCGCAGCCACGTCTGGGTCCCCGCCCACGTCGCCACCAAGGCCGAAGAGACCCTGCACCAGAGCCGCGATAAAGCCCGAGGCCTGCTCGAGCGCTTGGCGGCCTTGCGGGAGGGCTTTGGCGCCCTGCCGGTCGAGGGCTAGGGTGCGGCTCTCGGGCGACGCGCTGGAGCGGGCCTATGAAGAGCTCGACGCCTTGCCGGCCGGGCTGTTCGGCCCGGTCGTCGGCCATCCGATCGGCCGTTTGCGCGGGCGGGCCCGGGGGGTGCTGCGCTGGCGCCGGGCGATGCTCGCAGGGCAGGTCCCGGAGCCTCAGGGGACCTGGATCCCCCCAGTTGTGCACGCGGCGATGGCCGAGGCGGTGGAGCGGCTGGGCGTCTTGCCCTTCTGCGCGGGGGAGCCCGAGCTGGTCGACCTGGTGCTCCTCGATCTCCTGGCGCTGGTGGAGCGGGTCGCGCCGCAGTCCGAGGCCGCCATCGCCGAGCACCTCGCCGCCCTGCGCGCCAAGGAGCACCGGGACTGGGAGGAGCCCGAGACCCCGCCGGGACGCTCTGGCGGGGGCCACTCCACCGAGGTTGACACCTCCAAGACAGGCGAGGCGCGCGGCGGCGAAGACGACGACGCGCGGGGCGATCGGGGCGCTTGGGTGGGGGAGCAGTCCAGCGGCGAAGCGCCTGGCTCGGCCCCGGTCGATCCAGAGCACGAACGGCGACTCCAGGCCGAGGCCATGCGGCTCGTCACCGAGGATCTGGTCAAGGAGCTCTCGGAGCGCCTCGATGGCCGCTGGGCGCAGCGGGTCCAGGCCTGGCGAAAGCTCGCCGACGTGCTCGGCGACCTCAAGGCCGCCTTGGGTCTCGGTTTCGATCTGGCCCGCCGCGTCTTGCGCGACGCCGGCTGGCGGGAGCTCCCGCGCCTCCAAAAGTTGCTCGACCAAGCCCCCCAGCTCCGCGAGCTGGTCCGTACCCTGGGTCGCATGAACGCCCCTCGGGGTAAGGACCGGGCGAGCGTCGTGGAGCAGGTGGTGGATCCGGTGCGCCGCGTGGTCGAGGAGCTGCGCCTGATCCGGTCTCCGCGCGCCCCGACGGAGGCGCGGGGTATCGAGCGAAGCGCCGAGATCACCCGCATGCTCCCTGCCGAGGCCGCCCTGCTCAGCCACCCCACCCTGCGTCTGCTCTGGCACGCGCGTCGCGCGGAGCGCAGCCTGTCGACCTATCGCTACGAGGGTAAGGTCGAAGAGCGGATCCGCGTCCAGGCGGAGTCGGCCCCCATCGAGCGCAGCAGCCACCAGAAGCCCGAGCGGGGGCCGGTGGTGATCTGTCTCGACACCTCCGGGTCGATGCAGGGCGCTCCCGAACAGATCGCGAAGGCCCTGACTCTCGCGGTGGCCCGCGCTGCCCACGAGGAGGGGCGCGCGTGCCGGGTCGTGCTCTTCAGCGGTCCAGGCGACGTCGAAGACCTCGAGGTCGGCATGGGGCCCGACGGCCTGCCCGGCCTGCTCCGCCTGCTCGCCCAGTCCTTCTCGGGGGGGACCGACGTCGACTGGCCCCTGCGCATCGCCCTCGACACCCTCGAACGACAGGGCTGGAATCGCGCCGACTTGCTGCTCGTCAGCGACGGCGCTTTCGAGGTACCCTCGGGCATGACCGAGCGCATCGGCTGGGCTCGCGAGCAGCACAGCGCCCGAGTCCACGGCCTGTTGGTTGGGGTGCAGGCCTCGCCTTCGATGAGGGCCTTGTGCGATCCGCTGCACGTCTTCGGGGACTGGGCCGCCGTCGGCGGAGTCGACGGGAGAGGCTGAGGGCCTCGGTGCGCTCCAAGCCGAGGAACGGGCGCTCCAGGAAGGGCAGCCGGAAATCTCAGGGGGGTAGTGTACGGCGGGGTTGCGTCTTCGATATTCGAGGAAGGTACTTGTGTAGACCCGCCAGTCCTCGAGGTGTTCCATGGTCCAAGACGTGCAGAAGAGCCGTGGCTTACCGCCACGAGAGGCGAAGCGGGCGGCCAGCGACCCGATCGTCTCCGCCTTCGAACCGCGAGCTCGAGCCTCCTCGGCGCCGGGGGTTCATGCGCTGCAAAATCGGTTTGGCAACGAACAGATCTCGATGGCGTTGCGCTCGCCCTCCGGCGGCCTGAGCGCCCTCATCCATCGCGATCTGTCGGCGGCGGTCGCGGATCCAGCCAGGACCCTCGCCCAGCTCCCCCACGGCGGGGGTTGTCCCCTCCCTGGCGAGGTCAGGCAGCGTATGGAAGAAGCCTTTGATCACGACTTCTCTCATGTCCGCGTGCACACGGGTGGGCGGGTGGCCAAGGCGGCCGCGGAGCTCCAGGCGCACGCCTTCGCGTTGGGGGCGGACCTCTTCTTCGGCAGTCAGGAGTTCGCGCCAGGTACGCCGCGTGGCGATCGTCTGCTCGCGCACGAGCTGACCCACGTGGTGCAGGCCGACGAGGGGCGCATCCCGACCCATCCCGACCAGCAGGTCTCGAGCCCGTCGGATCCTCTGGAGCAAGAAGCCTACGCCAACGAAGACCGCATCCTGTCCAAGCTCGCGGCGGCCGAGGGTGCCGTGGCCGACGCTCCGCTCGGGCTGGAAGGCGCGGAAGGGGTCGAGGTGGGGGGCGACTCCTCGACGACTCCTGACTCCGAGCTCCAAGGCTCCGAGCGCGCCTCCTCTGCCAAGGTCGAAAGGGGGGGCGTGGTAGCTCGGCGTGCCGAGCCCGAGGAAGAAGTGGACTATTCGGATACGTTCCTCCACATCGAAGCGCTGTCCGACCGATGCACCGAGCCCAAGAACTCGCTGTCTGACACGCGCGTGGCCGAGGGGGTTGAGCTCCGAGAGCCGGGCACCGGGGGCCCCGCTTGGGAACCTGTCGATCTGCCCTCCCCCGACCCCGTCGCGTCGCCGAAGGCGGTGTGCGTGCCGCTCGGGGGCGCCCCGTCTGGAGCGGGATCCCTCGACCGCAGCGCGGTGCGACCACCCGATGAGCTCGTCGATCACAAGATGGCGCTGAGCTGGGACTCTTCGGAGTACGACGCCGCCGTTGCGAAGTACCGCCCCAGTCTCCCCGGCGCGAGATACCTCATCGATCCAGAGCTGATCGAACGCGCGCCGCCGGGGGTGCGCACAGCCCTCTCCCTGCTCGACCCCGTGGCTTCCGGTCAGGCCGATCTGCTCTGGGTCGAGGGAGTCAAGGCGATCCCCGCGGTTGGGGTTCTAGGCCATGTCGTGTATGGGGTCCGGGACCTCGTCCGCTCGGCTGCAGAGGTGCCCCAGGTCGAGGGGCCGTGGGACGACCTGTGCCGCGTGATTGAGGTTCTGCGTGGTATACTAGACATCGTGAGTGGGGTCCTCTCCAACCTCTCGGACGTGGTCACCGTGGGGCAGTACCTGATGGCGGCCGGTGGTGCCGGAGTCGGTGGGGTTGGCGGAGGGGCCGCGGGGACGGTGCCGGCGCCGGGGGCGGGTACGGCGGCTGGGGCAGCCGCGGGTGCAGGGGTGGGCGGCGTGGCCGGCGCTGCGCCGGGGGCGATCATCGGCGCGATTCTCTCCAAGTTCTCCGCAAATTGCGACCTTGCCAAGGCGACGCTCGACGTTGGGCTCACGGTCGCCTACCTGCTCCAGGGGCGGGCCGCAGAGCGAGCGGGCCTCGCGCGATCGGGCGAGGCCTTCCGGGACCTCGCGAAGGATCGAGCCTACCGCGGCCTCTCCGGCTACCTCGACGCCGCGATCACGGCAGGCAACATGGCGCTGGCGAACATTGCCCTTGCCAACGCGAAAAAGTCCTTCGCGACCTTCGCCATCGAGATGGCACCCTCCCTCGTACCGCCGGCCCAAGCCCTCCTCGACGTGCCGGCGGTACAGGACTTGTCCACCTTGAGCCCCTTCCCGATCCACGAGACCTTGTCGGGGATCTTGGATTCCTACTTTTTCGAGGGAATGATGCACAAGGATGGTCCCGCGACCTCCCTCCGCCAGCTCAGCGGCGTGGGGCGTGCTGGGGGCCTCCTCGAGGGGGCGCGAGCGCAGACCATCGCCGAGCTCGAGGCGGCCTGGGATGCGCTCGAGGGTGCACCGCCGGCCTGGCATCAGGCGCTCATCAACCAGCTCCTCGATCCTCAGGACCCTACCACCCTCGAAATGATCGAGATGATGCTGGTTCCATCCGGGGTCTACGAACTCGCGATGCGTGAGGTCAGGGGGATCCCCGACTGGCTCCACGATGCCTGGATCGACGGCCGCTCGAGCGCGATCCAGAGCGCTGCCCTCTTCCTAGAACAGGATGTCACGTCCTCGGTCGAGTGGCTCAATGACCGCATCGACGAGTACGGCCCCTTCGTAAAAGAGTGGCTAGACACCCACGGCGAAGCGCTCCAGGCCCAACGGATCCAGCTCTCCGCGCTTCGGGAGCACGTAGCACCCTTCGAAGAGCTGATGGCCCGGCTTGAGTCCTCAGAGCGCATCCCCGACACCATTCGATCTTCGGCCAACGCGATCCTAGCTCAGATCGAGCGCTTAAGGCTCACTCCCGACGATCTTGACCTTCCGATCCCAGGGCTGTCGCGGCTCGCCGAGGCGGCGCTGGCCCCCTTCAACCAGATGCTCGACGGGGCCCGCGCGCAGATCGAGACCATCCGGGATCAGATGTGCCACGCCTACGAGCTGCAGCACCGGGCTGCGATGGGCTGGGTCCGCCGACAGCTCAACGAGCTGAAGGCCGCCATCGCCGAAGGCGGGCCCGTCGAGGTCCTCCTACAACAGGCCTACGACTCCCTCGCCGCCCAAGTCGCCGCGTTCATGCAGATGGCCGCGGAGTGGACCCACGCCCGCATCGAGATCGACTTCAAGGGGCTGGCCCAACTGATCCGCCGCGTGGAGTGCGAGCTGAACTCGATGAAGAGCGACGATCGCCTCGCGGCCTTCCTGCACCACGTCTCGACCCACGGGGTGCAGAGCATGCGGTCCTGGAAGGAAGAACACGAAGAGAACGTGGAACGCTGCTACTTCCCCAAGGTGCCCGACCACGAGGTCGACGCGGCGGAGCACGCCTTTTCATTGATCTCAGACACGCTCGACGAGAGGATGAAGTCTGGAGACTGGAGTCGGAGCCTCGCGGGGCAACGCCGGCGCTCGGATCGAGCCATGTCCATGGCCCAGAGTCAGCGTGGGAAGCAGGGAGTGCCCGCCATCGAGAGCTTGAGTTGGGCCATGGCCACGCTCGCCGACGTGGCGAAGCGTGTCGATGCCTGATGAGGCGCTCCGCTTTGGCGGGCGGCAGGTGGGGTTGTTCCTACAGACCCGCGAACGCGGCACCGTGTGTCGTCGCAGCGCTTGGTCGCCGCGGAGCTGTCGGTTCTCAAGGCCCACGTCGCGCGACGCTCGCGCGTTGGTCGCCCCCTGGGCACGCTGGTCGATCACGCGCCGCGCGGGTTCTTGGGGTCTCCCACGATCTCACCGATCAGCGCCGGGTCGTCGTTGATCGACCGGAAGAGCTTCATGCGGAACTTGCCCTTGGCGGAGTGAAGACGCTGGGCCATCCGGTCGACGGCGATGGTGGCGAGCACGGTCTGCACGTACGCCTCGGTGAGGTCGTCGATGCCCAGGCCGAGGGTGTTGAAGTCTTTGCGGTCCATGAGAAGGAGCCGGTTGGTCTCGGTGTCCCAGGTGCCGTCGGGGCCCTTGACCGAGAGGTTCGTGCCGAGCACGTCCCAGCTCGTGCCTCCGGCCGGGGGAGCTTCGGCCAGGGGCAGCCGGGCGCGGCGGGCGTAGATGGCTAGCGGCGAGAAGCCCTCGCGCGTGGCGCCGATCATGACCCGAAGGTCGGCGACGAAGGTGCGGTACTTCTTGTTGGGCACCGTGCCGACGTGGTAGAGGCGCCCGCCGCGACCGACCGATCCCCAGGTGCGGTTGCCGATGAGGGACTGCACGATGTAGCGGTCGTACCGGCGCTCGGCCTCCATGAAGGTGCGGAGCTCCTGGGGGTTGGTGATGGTGAACACCCCTTGTCCGGCGTTGGAGTAGGGGATCTTGATCACGGCGTGGCCGCCGAGGCGGTTCACCCACAGGGGGACCTCTTCGTGGGCCACGTCCCAGATGGTCTCGGGGGTGTGGATCTCGAGGCCTGCGGCGTGGAAGTCGGCGTTGGCCAGATCGTAGGCCTTGGCCGCGATCATCTTGTTTCGCCCCCCCGCGAGGCAGGCGACGACCGGGTTGAGGATGGCGGTCTTGGTGTGGATCGGCAAGCGGTCCCAGGGGCGCTGGGTGACGTAGCGGAAGGCCGCACGGATCGGGTGCCACCCGCCTTGAGCGTCGCGGATGTGGAGGTGCCCGTCGTCGAAGCGGTACGGGGGATCCTCGGCGCCGGTGAAGCAGGGGGTGAGGTAGACCGGCTCGCCGGTGACGTCGGCGAGGGTGGCGGCGTAGCCCGTGACCTCGGGCTCGTTCTTGTCCCAGAGGACCGCGAGGCCGCCGGCGGGGAGGCGTCGACCCGCGAGCCACGGCAGCATGGTGTGCTCGACGAGGGCCCGGTAGCCCCCCTGCTCGCGCTGTTCATCTGCGATCGGTAGAGACTTCTGGCCCGAGGGGCAAGAGTTGGTCTCGATGACGACCATGTGGCGATGACCGCGCTCGGTGGTGACGTGGATCAGGTCGCATCCCGCCCATGGGAAGTGACGGGGGCGAGTTGCGAGCAGGGCGCGTAGATCCTCGGCGTTTACCCTTGGATGAAGGTGGGCGTATCGCTGAAGAATGCGCTCGTTGCCAAGGTTCAGGAAGGTCCGCACCAGGGGGTGAAGCTCGGCGTTCAGGACGCGCGGGTAGTAGTGGCGCTCGGCCTCGAAGCTGGCCGGGGGGACGAAGACCGCGTGGTCTCGGCGCGGTGTGATGCTCATGGAGGCTCCGGGGACGTCGTCGCGTGGCTGGCAGGGTATGCGGTCTTGGCGGTCCGCGCTCATCCTGTCGCGCGGTGTTCACACAGGAGTCACCCCATGAGCGTGATGATGGTCGAAAGCTTTGCTCTCGATGACTACGCGCCGGGGACCCTGTCGAGGGTCTCGCTCACCTTGGTTCACGACGGTCTGGGGCGTCCCGTGCGGGTGCCGATGCTCGTCGCCCGAGGGCGCCATGAGGGGCCCTTGCTCGGTCTGACCGCCGCGCTTCACGGCAATGAACTCAACGGGATCCCGGTGATCCATCGCCTCATGCATCGACTGGACCTTCGACGCCTGCACGGTACGGTGGTCGCGGTGTTGGTCTCGAATGTGCCGGGCTACCACCGCGAGCACCGAGGCTTCGCAGAGGGTAGCGACCTCAACCACCTCTTTCCGGGCGAGCCCAGGGGCAGCTCGCCTCAGGTCTACGCGCATCGGTTGCTCGATCGGATCGTGCGCCACTTCGACCGCCTGCTCGACCTACACACCGCCAGCCTAGGTCGTGTCAACAGCCTCTATGTCCGGGCCGACATGACCGATCCCGTGGTCGCCCGCATGGCCTATCTGCAGCGTCCGCAGATCATCCTGCACAACCCCCCCGTCGACCGCACCTTGCGCGGCGCGGCGGCCAGCCTAGGGATTCCGGCGATCACCGTCGAGATCGGAAACCCCCAGCGCTTTCATGGGGAGTTCATCAAGTCGACGACGGTGGGGGTCCGTGCCGTGCTCGCCGAGATGGGCATGCTCGCGGCTCGCAGCTTGGATCTGGGGCCCGAGCCCTTGATATGCTCGCGAAGCTACTGGATCTACACCGAACACGGTGGCTTGCTCGAAGTCCACCACAAGATCGCGCAGCCGATCGACGAGGGTGAGCCCATCGCTCGCATGATCGACGTCTTCGGCGACCACGTCGCCACCTACCACGCGCCCGAAGCCGGGGTCTGTATCGGGCACTCGGTCAACCCCGTCGCCATGACCGGCGCGCGGATCCTCCACCTGGGGATCCTCGCGCGGCCTGGCCAGACGTTCCGGTCAAAGGCGGGGCTGAGTGTGCCGCTTGAGGGCCGTGTACCGCCGGTCGAACGCGATGGTTGAGGCGTGGGCGAGGACCCTCAGGGGCGACGACGGCTTGCGAGACAGTGTTCGCGCCTTGCGCTGGGAGAGACGCCGAGGGGGCTGATCCTGTTGTTACTCAACGTATCGGCCTCGGCCGCCGACGTCGAGCTCGAGGAGTCCTCTGGGGGGCTCCCCGAGGGGCTGAGCTTCGGAGGGGCGATCGACGTCTACTTCGCCTATGACTTCGACCGTCCCCCGGATCACCGGCGGCCGGCCTTTCTCTACAGCTTCGGCCGGAGTCACGGTGCGGCCGTCAACTTGGGGCTTCTGGATGCCACCTTTGAGCGCGGTCCGGTCCGAGCCAGCGTTGGCCTCATGGGGGGGACTTTCGCACAAGATAACCAGGGTCTCGAAGAGCCAGGGATGCGGAACCTCTACGAGGCTCAAGTCGGTCTGCGCCTCCACGAAGGGGTGTGGGTCGACGTCGGCTTGTTCCCCTCCCACGTGGGCGCTGAGTCGGCGATCGGGGTCGAGAATCTGTCGCCGACCCGCTCGCTGACGGCGGACAACTCCCCTTATTACTTGGCTGGAGCCCGCGTGACGGCCGAACTGGCCGACCGGGTGACGCTCTCGGGCCTGCTCGTCAACGGGTGGCAAGCGATCCAGCAACCACCGGGGCAGCCCGGCGTCGCGGGAGGCACGCAGCTCGCTTGGCAAGCGACCGATGCGGTCTCGTTGAACTGGGGGACCTGGGTTGGTCACGAGCAGCCCGCTGGCGAGCTCCGCCTGTTCAGTGACCTATGGGCGGGGCTCACCTTGGACCGACTCGACGGGATCGCCTGGTTCGACGTAGGGACCCAAGGGGGCGAGATCTGGTCTGGTAGCAACCTGCAAGGTCGGTACTGGCTCTCGGACCTGGTGGGGCTAGGGGCTCGCGTAGAGCACTTCTCGGATCCTGGCGGGGTGGTGGTGGCCCCCGACGGCGAGGGCGTCTCCCTCACGGGCGCCTCGATGCATCTGGATCTCCGGCCGGAGCTGAGCCAGGGGCGGGCCATGGCGTTGTGGAGGCTGGAGATCCGTGGGTTCTTGGCGGATCGCGAGGTCTTTGGTGGAACGCTCTCCGAGAAGGCTAACCTCGCGGTCACCACCACGATGGGGCTCCGGTTTTAGGCTCGAGAAGGGGACGGCCGGGTTCTAGATCGCCTGGGACCCTCGTCGCCAGCGCCATGTAGGGATCCGAAGTCGAGCGGTCGAGGGGATCGCGGCCAGGGCCGCGCCCAAGATCGTGACTCCCATGCCCAGGCCCGCGCTCGTCGAGAGCGAGTCCCCCATGAAGCGAACGCCGAGCCACACGGCGACGATCGTGGACAGGGTGGGCTGGGTCATGGCGATAGCGACGGGTAGACGTCGAAGGACCTCGACCCAGGTGAGGAAGCCGAGCGCTGCGCAAGGCAGGGTCAGCCAGACCCACGCCAGCCCGCCGACGAGGGTGGGCGCGGGGAGGAGCTCTCCGCTGGCCAGCGCCGCGACGGTTAAACCTGCTCCACCCCAGAGCATCTGCCAGCCCGCCGAGAGGGTGGGCGAGGTGAGCACCGGGCGGCGCTGCTCGCTGACGGCGGCAGCCGCCCAGCCGACCGCCGCCAGGAGCAGGGCACCGATCGCCCACAAGGCGGTCTCGTCGCCGGCCCCTCCCCCGACCAGGAGCGCGAGCCCACCCAGACCCAGAGCCACGGCGAGCAGGTGGTGCGCCGCGGGTCGTCGACGCGCCCACAGGGCGTCGAGCCCCAGGGCGAAGGCTGGTGATAAGCCCACGATCAGCGCCGCTAGCGAGGCGGAGGCCTCGGTCTGGGCGAAGATCTGGGCCCCATTCCCAACCGACCAGCCGATCAGGCCGGCCGAGGCGGGGCGCCAGAGCCCACCCGTGGGCCAGAGTCCTCCCCCTCGCAGGCCGCTGAGCACCACGAGCAGCCCACCGGCCACCAGGAGCCGACTAGACCCTAGCCAGAGCGGCCCGAACCCGCCCTCGTCGCCCACTCCGAGCCCGATCGCTAGCGGGCCCGACCCCCACAGGAGCACGACCGCGACGAGATAGACCCAGCCCAGACGCGTCGATCCCGCCCGGATCGGTCGCGACGCGAGCCAGGCGCGGATCCCGAAGAGGGACCGCCCGCTCACCCATACAGGACGCATGTTCGCCTTAGCCTCGCGCTGGACGCCCGTTTGCGCAGGGCGTCCCCGTCGGTCGCAGGACGGAGGGTTGGACGCGGTCGGCTTAACCTCGCGCGCGGTCCGTGGTCCAGGTCTAGGACCCCCTTTGGTCTTACTTGGTCATCTCCCTTCTGAGAAGGCGGAGATTGGGTGATCCGGTGGTGCGGGAACGCTCTCGGTGGCGCGACCGACGTCGCCAGCGAGGGGGGCCTCTACGGCGCGCCGGATCCCTCGATCCGACTTTCGGTCCGCGACGGTTAGCCCTCCAAGCGTCTTACGGCTAGAACGTCTGGAGGACTCGAACGGGGAAGGCTCTTGTGCGTAGCGCTGGAAGGAATAGTTCGCCATGAGCGGCCAGCGTCCGTTCCCCGAGCTCGAGTCCGCGCTCCGGCGACAGGTGCGGTTCAGCATCTGGATCTGGTGGTCGCTGCCGCTCCCTCTCTTCGTTCTCTACGTCACCGCGGTCTTTGTATTCGGAGGAGCAGGCGTTCTGGGCACGGGTCCGCTCGTGATCCTGGAGCTCTTCGTCGACCCTCAGAACATCGACGTCGACTGGGTCGAGCAGTTCCTAGGCCTGCTGGGTTTTTTAACCCTGATGCTCAGCGGTATGCTGGGGGCGATCGTGGGCCTGGTGGCGATCCCCGCCTCGCTCAGGGTCGCGGCGACGGCGATGCGCTGGGATCGTCTGAGTCGGAATCAAGGGGTGGAGTCTGCGTCCTTGGCCTTCATCGCACGGGTCCTCCTCCTCGGAGCGTTGCTCTCGATCTCTTCGCTGCTCCTGATCCTGGGTGGGGTCGGGCTCTTGTGGATGGAGTCGTAAGATCTGACTCCCGCGCGACGCGGGTCGAAGGGGGGTGTCGGCCTTGTCTATGAACGATAAACTCGAGTCCACTCCCCGGCTCACGCGCAGCGTCCGGGTGAGCGCCTTGTCGTGGGCTCTCCTGGGTGGCTGCCTGCTGCTCGTCTTTGGCTCGTGGGGGTATGCCACCGTGGTCGCATGTTCTGAGGTATGGGAGCAGCTTAACCTCGCCGTGCACGAGTTCTGGCGCAACGGTCAGTGGCCTCCGCTCGACTTCTGGATGCTGCCGATGATGATGCTGAGCGCGTCGCTCGCGCTGCTGGGGGCCGTGCTAGGTCTTGTGGGTGGGCTCTGGGCCTTTGTCGTCGGGGTGGCCGCCTGGTCTTGGCCCGACCGTGTCCTCGCCCATGGCGGTGTGTCCGCCTCGCTCTCGTTCATCCGCCGGCTCGTCCAGTTTGCCACGTTGCTCGCGTTAGCCCTCCTCTTGGAGGCTATGGCGCTCCTCTCTGCGATGGGAGGGGTCGGCTTGGTCGTCGTGGCCATGGCTCTGAACTGAGGGCTCGCCGCTACCTGCGCTGTCCTTGGCGGTTTCGTTGGCGGATGCCGGAGCTTCCGTGAACCATGAAGCCTAGTCCGAGGGGGATGGCGCCCAAGCTGCCCAGGGTCAGGCCCCTACCGATGCGCTCGGTGGGGCGTGGGGTGTCGGGGGCGTCCATCGGGCGGCTGGCTCGTCCTGTGATCCACAGGGAACTCCCGAGACTACCCATGCTCAAGGCCATGGTGCTAAGGATCATGCCCGCGATCATCGCGTTCGGACGCCCGGGTCGCACCACCAGATCGATGTCGGAGCCGCGGAAGCGCTGCAGCCGGACCGGCTGGGACCATCGGTCCCCTTGGACGGTCAGGAGCTCCAACCGCGGGACCCGGACGGTGCAGGGCAGGTCGCAGACCTCGGAGATCGTTGGGAAGAGGGCCAATCCCACGTCGTCCTCCGAGAGGGTCGGCCGGGCGATGCGCACCAGGCTCGCCTCGTGCTTACGGCTCTTGAGGGTGAGGCTGACTCGCACCCGCTCGCGCTGATCAGGCCTGACCCCGGACTCGACCTCGATCGCTTGGGCGGGCAGGGGAAGCGCGAGGAGCCCGAGGAGCCACACGATCGGTACGGGGGGCTTCATGCGGACCTCCACCGGAGTTGGGGCATCGTACAGGATGATTGGCTGGCCGTCGAGAGGCGGCGGGCGGGAGGAGCGGTCCCGGAGGCGGGGTCCCGTTGGTGGAGCTCAGGGGATCTCGAACGCGTGCGTCTCGGTCTTGCTGATACACCGGCCGGACTCGTTGGGGTTGGCGAAGAGCGCTTCGGTCGTGGGATCCATCCCATCTTGGGGCGGGAGCTCCTGCCAGCCGGGGAAGTCGTCTTCGTTCAGGCCGCCGCCTCGATCGCCCAGCCCCTCGAGCGCGCAGAAAGCCTCGGCGTCCCAGTCTTCGGGCAGGGCCCGTCGGAAGGCGACCGCCAGGTGCGGATCTTCCGGCACGCAACCCACCCAGCTCGTGTCGTAGCGGAGGGTCTTGGGGGCATCGAGGGGCTCGCAGAGGGCGGTGACCACCGGCCGGTAGGAGAAGGTCGGCGTCTCGACTCGGAGGAGCGCGATGCCGGGATCTTCGGCCGAGTAGTCCCCCTGCACCTCGACGGGAACGGTGGCGGTCAGATCGATCGTGAGGATGGGGTCGCAGGCGGTGAGAGCAACAAGGAAGGGCCAGCGCATGAGGTGCCTCCGTGAAGCGTTTGGGGAGTGTACCTCCTGGGTCGCCGCCCCGCGAGGCGCGAGGTATCGAGGCCCCTCAGGACGTGAGCCAAGGGGGCTCCGGTAGGGGGTGTAATCGTTGGATGAGTCCCACCAAGGCTGGATCGAGGCTGAAGAGAGCCTCCTGAAGCGCTCCCTTCAGGCGCTCCACGAGATCCGCCGTGCAGATCAGGAGCGCGAGTCAGCCCTCGTCGCCAAGGGACGGGCACTCACCGCCGAACGCACCGCGCTACGCGGAGACAAGCTGCAACAGCAGGTCTTGGACCAAGCCCTCGACGAGACGGCCCAGCACCTCGAGGCCCACCGCCGGGCGAACAAGGCGCGCACGATCTCGTTGGAAGAACCCTACTTCGCGCACCTGGAGCTGGTCGAGGAGGGGCGCGCCCGAGACGTGTTGCTCGGCAAGGGCACGGTGATCGACCGTCGGCTCCCCGCCCAGCTCGTCGACTGGCGAGAGGCCCCCATCAGCAGGCTCTACTACGAGTATGAGCAGGGCGACGAGTTCTGCGAAGAGATCGCCGGGCGGGAGCGCGAGGGCGAGATCGCGATCCGTCGCCGACTGGACATCCGAAGCGGCGTCCTGCAAGAGATCGGCTGTGGCGAGGTGGTGCTGCGTCGTCGGCCGGGCGGCTGGATCCGGGTCGGAGGCGGCGACCCTCAGGCGCCGGTCGAGCGATCAGAGCGTGAGGATCACCGATTACCCGATATTGTAAGCCTAATCACACCCGACCAGTTCGCCATCCTCACGCGACCTGAAGCGGGGGTCGTGCTCCTGCGGGGGCAGGCCGGGTCGGGCAAGACCACGGTCGCGCTCCATCGTATCGCCTACCTCCACTACCAAGACCCTGATCGTTTCCAGCCCAGCCGAGCGCTGGTGGTGATGTTCAACAAGGCGCTCCAGACCTATGTAAGCAAGTCCCTGGACGATCTCGATCTGCGGGGTGTCCGGGTCGAGACCTTCCACGGCTGGGCGCGCCAGCACCTCGCCCACGCCGGCCCTCCGCTGCGCTTTCAAGCGGGGACGCCACCCAAGATCGCCGAGATCAAGCGCCATCCTGCGATGGAGGGCTTGCTCCGCGCCACCGTCGAGGATCTGGGCTCGAAGGCCGAGCGCTGGTTTGACGTCCCTCCGTCGCTTCAGGGCGCCTTCTCCGATCTCGCTGGATCGGGGCTCGAGCGTCTCCACGGCTTCTTCTCCAGGCATGACCTGCCTCCGCACGCCGTCGCGCAGCGCGATCGGCTCGTCTCACGCTTGCAGGACCACCTCCGCGACCTGCGAGGGCTCTTCGACGATCTGGAGCGCTGCCAGCGCTGCCTGCCCACTTCGCTCCACGACGCGATCCCCCTCGCGCGGGAGCAGATGGCACAGCGCGGCCGTTCCCAGGTCGTCGATTTCGAAGATGCAGCGCTCTTACTACGTTTGGGACAGCTCAAGCACCAGCTCATGCCCGGCCTCCGCTGTCCTTGGCGCGGCCAGTTCACGCAGGTAGTGATCGACGAAGCCCAAGACCTCTCTCTGGTCGAGATCGCCGTGCTCATCGAGGCGGCTGACGAAGGGCGCTCGGTGACCATCGCCGGCGATCCCGCGCAGACCCTCTACCGGACCGATGCGGTCGACTTCGAGGCGCTCCTCGGTCAGCTGACCGGCCGTGGTGCGACCCGCCTCGACACGCTCCCTGTCGGGCATCGATCCAGTGCCCCGATCATGGCGTTGGCGCTCAAGGCGCTGGGTCGCTCCGATCCGGCGTTGATCGCTCAGACTCGCCCAGGGGGTCCCGTGCTGTGGCTCGAGACCGACCGGGCGGCGACGCTCGCCGAGGAGCTGCGCGCCTTCCGTGAGACCCGCCCGAACTCCCTCATCGCCGTCCTTTGCAAGCAGCGCCGCGAGGCCGATGCATGGTTTGGCCAGCTTCGCCCGCTCCTCCCCGAGGTCCGGCGGGGCGAGCGCGCTCGGTTCACCTTCGAGCCTGGCGTCGTCGTGACCAATGTGCATCAGGTCAAGGGGCTCGAGTTCGATGGGGTCGTGGTCGTGGAGCCGAGCGCGTATCGCGATCACGAGCGACGCCTCCTGCACGTCGCGATCACCCGCGCGGCCGATCGGCTTTGGATCGTGGCTTCCCGAGGGAGGGGGCTGCTCGGCTGAGCCGCGGCCGGAACAGGTGCTGCTATGCTCCGCGCGAGGAGGCGCTATGGCGGACCCCGCATCCGACGACTCAGCTCAGAGCCTGCTCTACATCACCGAGGACTGGGTCATCGAGGGGGTGGGCTGGCTGCGGCTCGTCGTGGAGCTCTTCGGTGCGGGTGTCATCGCGCTGGGGGTCGTCGCAGCGGCGATCGGGGTGGTTCGGGTGCTGATCACCCACCGCGACGAGAGCTTCCATCATGTTCGGCTGGACCTGGCGCGCTACCTCGCGCTCGCGTTGGAGTTTCAGCTTGCGGCTGACATTCTGGGCACTGCCATCGCGCCGACTTGGGACCAGATCGGTAAGCTGGGAGCCGTGGCCGTGATCCGAACGGGGCTCAACCTGTTCTTGATGCACGAGATCAAGCTTGTGAAGGGCGAAGAAGACCCAGAGCCTTCCCGCTCTGCCGACTGAGGCCCCGTGCGAAGGAGCGAGCGAGGTCCGTGCCGTTCGGATGGACCGAGCGCATGCCAGGCCTCGGATCATTGCCCCCAAGGTGCGCCCCGGGTACAAGGCCGCCTGTCTGGAGGTAAGCCATGACCTTGCGCTCTTCGGTGGTTCTGTCCACGATGCTTCTCTTTCATGCCTGTGATCCGGCGACCGGAACGGACACGGACACGGACGTCGACACGGATACGGACACGGACGTCGACACGGACACGG
>REDI01000093.1 GCA_007693595.1 Deltaproteobacteria bacterium
CCCGCTCCAGGCGCTCCAGGAGCCGCACCTCGAAGGCCGATGAGCCCGAAGAAGACGAAAAACCCACCCGATCTAGGCGCTCTAAGCGGCGGTGAGCGGCGCCCCATCCCAGCGCCGGCTCCCCATCGAAGAGAGCCTGCCCAAGATCCTCGCTGAGATCCAAGCAAGTCCACTGACGATCGTTCACGCCCCGACCGGGGCGGGCAAAACGACCGCCCTACCGGCCGCAATGCTCGACGATCGACGGGACGAAGGCATGATCTGGACGCTGGAGCCTCGGCGTATCGCCGCCCGCGCCGCAGCCCGTTTCGTCGCGAGACGACGGGGGGGGGCCCCAGGCGACGAGGTCGGCTGGCACGTTCGCTTCGAGCCTCGCTTTCACAGCGAGACCCGCCTCCTCTACCTGACCGACGGCGTCGCGGTGCGTCGTCTGGCGGAGGATCCTTTCCTCGAAGGCGTCCGCGCGGTGGTCTTCGACGAGCTGCACGAGCGCTCCCTCAACACCGACCTCGCCTTGGCGATGGTCCGCCGGATCCAGTCCGAGGTGCGCCCTGACCTTCGGGTCGTGCTGATGTCGGCGACGCTGGACACCGCGGAGCTCGCGGCCCGCTTCGGAGAAGCCCCCATCCTCTCGGTGCCCTCGCGCTCGTTTCCAGTGACGATCCACTACCTTCCCCGCCCCAATACGAGCTCGCCGGTCGATCGAAGCCTCTTCGGGATCCGACGCGCGCTGGAGCAGTGCAAAGGTGACGTGCTCGCCTTCCTGCCCGGCGTCGGAGAGATCCACGGCGCGCGCGAAGGACTCGCCGATCTCTCGGGGGTAGACGTGCTTCCTCTGTACGGGGCGCTGTCCGCCGAAGAGCAGGATCGCGCCCTGGTGCCTGGACCCAGGCGCAGGGTGGTGCTCGCGACGAACGTCGCGGAGACCTCGCTGACCCTCGAGGGTATCGAGGCCGTAGTCGACACCGGGCTCGCCCGCGTGCTCCGCCACGATCCTGGCACCGGGCTGGATCGCCTGCGGCTTGAACCGATCAGCCAAGCCTCGGCCGATCAGCGCGCGGGTCGAGCGGGCCGGACCGCGCCGGGCGTCGCCTGGCGACTGTGGACGGAGCGCGAGCACCGAGCGCGACCCGCCTTCGACGCGCCCGCGATCGTGCGTAGCGACCTCTCGGGCCTCGTCCTTCAGCTCCGGGCCTGGGGCGAGCCCGATCCCTCGGCCCTGCCCTGGATCGAGGCCCCGCCCGCCGAGGCCATCGAGGCCGGCGATCGGGCCTTACGCTCGCTCGGTCTGCTCGACGCCCACGGCCTGACCCCGCTGGGGAGACGGGCCTCGACCCTGCCTCTGCACCCCCGACTCGCGGTGCTCCTCCTGCTCGGTGCCGACGCGGGCTACCCCGAGTCCGCTGCGCTCGCCTCGGCGATCCTCTCGACCCGCGATCCCTTCCGTCGACACGACCCCACTCAGGACTCACCGCCACCGAACACCACCTGCGACCTGCTCGATCGGATGGACGCCGTCCGGTCAGGACGCGACCCGAGGCTCCGACGAGGCGCGAGCCGCGAGATCCGTCGGATCGCCGACACCCTGCGACGACTGGTCGGTACCGGAGGTTCTCCCTCCGACGACGAAGGGGTGGCGATCCGCCGCGCGCTCGCCACGGCGTGGGCGGATCGTCTCGCGATGCGCCGGGGGCCGAGCTCCTCTCGCGCCCTCATGCGCAGCGGCCGGGGCGTCCAACTCACCGAGGGCAGCGGCGTGCGGGAGGCTGCCCTCTTCGCCTGCGTCGTGATCGACGACGGGCCACGACGCGAGGGCACGGTCCGACTCGCCTCGGCGATCGAGGAGGACTGGCTCAGCCCAACCACGACGCGAGCGCTCCGCTTCAACACGGACCTCCTCCAGGTCGTCGCGCGCGAAGAGCGACGCCTGGGCGCGATCGTGCTCCACGAGCGCCCCCTTCCCACCCCCGCCGCCTCCGAAGCGCTCGGCCTCCTCCTCGACGCCGTGCGTCAGGATCCGCGCCTGCTACCCGTCGACAGTCCGGAGGTCTCAGCCCTTCGAGCCCGCATCGCCCTCTTGCACGAGCTCTGTCCTGAGCTGGGCCTACCTCCTCCCGACACGCGCTGGCTCGAAGAGCAGGTCCCGATCCTCCTGAGCGGCCGAACCCACCTGCGCGACCTCGATGGCGCCAGCCTGGCGAGGGAGCTCCTCCATCTTCTCCCGTGGGCTCAGCGAGACGCCCTGGAGCAGCATGCTCCTGAGCGGCTGCCGATCCCCTCCGGTCGCGAGGCCCGGCTGCGCTGGGAGCTGGGATCGCGGCCGGTGCTGGCGGTCCGCATGCAGGAGCTCTTCGGGCTAGAGCAGACCCCGACCGTCGCAAAAGGCAGGTCGCGGGTCGTCTTGCACCTGCTCGCCCCGAATGGCCGACCTGCCCAGATCACCGATGACCTCGGGAGTTTCTGGACGAATACCTGGGCCGAGGTCCGCAAGGACCTTCGCGCCCGCTACCCCAAGCACGCCTGGCCCGAGGACCCCCTAAGCGCTGCGCCTCTACGCGGCGTCAAGCGTCGGAGACGCTAGACCACGACGCCGTCTATCCGCCGGCCGCCAGTCTTCGACCCGATCGCGAGGGTGGACGGGGTGGGTCCAGGGGATCTCGCGCATCGCCGCATCGAAGTCGGTGATACCCTGGGTGCGAACGTAGATAGTGCGACGGTTCATCGGCGCGAAGAAGATCCGGAAGGGAAAGAGGCTCTTCACCACGACCACGTCCGCCTTCCAGGGGTCCAGACCTATCTGCTTGTAGAACCGGGGCCTCATCACCAGGTTCGCTCCCTCGGTGATCACCACTTTGACATGGTCGACTTGAAGGAGAGCCATTCGCCCGAATACGTCGCTCTGGTAGCGGTGCAGGAGCCGACCACGAAGCGGCAGCGGCTCGTTCCGGCCCGGATCGAGGGTGCCTCCTACCGGCAACGAGACCCTACGGCCCAAGGGCTCACCCCAGAGCCGCTCGATGGCCACCGGATCGCGCACCGGGAAGTGGATGTTCAGATCCGCCGCACCCTCGAGCAAAGCCCGTAGAAGTCGCGTATTGTCGCCGGTGCCACCCGCCCCGACGATGTCGCTCGCGTCGCACATACACACCGTGCCTAGGCGACGAGCCCAACGCGCCTGCCGCGCGATCTCGATGGCCTCCTCGGGACCGGGGAAGACGGGCGGCTGCTCGTGGCGGACCTCCCAGCACAGCTCAGCGAGCTCATCGGCGAGTCGATCCGCGATGTCAGGGGACCCATCGGTGAGGACACAGGTCGCCCACCCGACCTCCTCGTGATCCAGCCAGAGTTGGTTCTGAAAGAGGTTCACGTAGAGCACCCGGTCGTGCCGCTCCTGACGGTTCATCCAACGATACAGGCGTCGCATCGGCTGGAGAAAGTCCACGTTCTTGCCTCCTCCGAGCACCACAGGCAAGCTGCGCCAAGCCAGCGTAGGGCGGATCTCGCCCGCGAGGGTGCGCAAGAGCAGGTTCGCGCATCGCTCGCCCACCTGGGCGTGATCTCGGTGAGGGTTGGTCCGATACGCACAGATCAGATCCACGCTCTCGACCTTCAGGCGGGTGAGGTTGGCGTGCAGGTCAAAAGTCACCGCGATGGGGACCGACCCGACCTGGGCGCGCACCTTGGCGAGCAGCTCACCCTCGGGGTCCCCGACACCCGGCACACACAAGGCCCCGTGAAGCGCCAGAAACACGCCATCGACATCCCCCGCCTCCGTGAGCTCGCTCAGCAGACGGTCGACGAAGTGGTCATAGGTCTCCCGACTCATCGGGCCGCCGGGAACGGTCCACGCACTGAAGAGCGGCACCAGCTCGACGGGTCCCTTCCAGCGCAAGGCAGCACGAACCAGCCCCGACAGCTCCGCGTTCCGAAGAAAGCCTGGAGCCTCGTCTCCGCCCGGTAGGCAGGCCTGATGGAGCTCCTGACCTGAGCGCAGATGGGTGCGCTCGAAGTCCTTCAGCGTCGTGAAAACGGGCGAGAGCGCGTTGCTCTCAAGGCTGATCCGAGCGTAAGCGATCCTTGGGCTGGTTCTTGTCATCCTCCCCTCCTGACTCTAGGGTGCCCCCCGCGCAGACACCCCGCCACCCAAAACCGACCGACCAGACGGTTTTAGACACGGCGTGGAGAACACCAAAACGACGAGACCCCGAGGGAGCGGCGTGTGCTGCTCAACCTCGGGGTCTGCGAAG
>REDI01000037.1 GCA_007693595.1 Deltaproteobacteria bacterium
AACCGGGTAGAACGCCACCCGCAAGCGAGCCGTAGGCGACGCGCGCAGCGCGCCCAGCGGGCGCGCGAAGTCCAAAATTGGGTAGAACGCCACCCGCAAGCGAGCCGTAGGCGACGCGCGCAGCGCGCCCTTCGGGCGCGCGAAGTCCAAAAGTATGGCTGGAGGCGGACTCGAACCGCCGACAACACGGGTATGAACCGTGCGCTCTAACCAACTGAGCTACCCAGCCAGAGCGGTCGGGGTCTAACCGATCAGCCATCGGCGTCAACACCCGAGCAGGCGAACGGGTCCTACCACTCGTGCGGCCCGGTCGCGCTGAAGTCTACGAAGCCTGGTTTACGCACTTTGAATAGATTTTGAACACCTAATGCGACAGTGAACAAGCTTAGAACAGTTTCGGGATAAAATAGTTGATTGTCGTTTACTCAATATAAAACAAGAATATTATCCGATCCCTCAATGCGAGACAAAAGTTGATGATCCCTCTGCTACGACAATCGACTAACATATGGACAGCAAGTTGATGAACAGCTTGGGCCGAGAGGTCCCGATGACAGAGAGGGTGCCAATGCGAAGGAATAAGTCCTGGTTTTTCCGAAATAATCCTATCCTGGGCGGTCTCCCGGACGCCGAGGTGGACTGGCTTGAGGAGCGCTGCGAGGTGGTCTCGTTCCGACGCAAGCAGCGCATCTGGAGTGTCGAAGAAAGCGATGACCGGGTTTACTGGGTTCGGTCCGGCATCGTGAAGGTCAGCCGAGTGACCGACGCGGGCCGTGAGCTCACCCTCCAGTTCCACACCAAAGACGACATCCTCGGCGAGGGTGGCTTGTTTAGCCCTGGCCTTCGTGAGTCCATCGCCGAGGCGCACGAAGACGTGACGCTCTACGGGATCAGTCGTGATGACATGATGGCGCTGATGCATCGGAACGCAGCGCTGGCGGTGAGCGTCGGCAAGCTGGTCGCGGGTCGCCGTCGCAAGCTCGAGCGTCGTGTCGAGGATCTCTTGTTCAAGACCGCGCACGCTCGCCTCGCCTCCCTCTTCCTCGATCTGGTCGAGGACTTCGGAGTGCGAGACAGCCGGGGGGTCATCGTGAACCTCAAGCTGACGCATCGCGAGATGGCGGCCTTGATCGGCGCGACGCGCGAGACGGTCAGCTTCGCTATCCTCGACTTGCGCAAGGATGGTCTCATCCAGACGGAGAGCAAGCGGGTGATCATCGTGGACGAAGAGGCCCTTACCGCTGTCGCGAAGGGCTAGGAGCCGTCCGTCCGATCCATCGGGGTGGGCTTCGCTTCGAGGCGATACGGTTGCGATCGGGCGCGTTACGGGCCCGCGTGATCCCCTACAGACTCGAGCCGGTGCAGGCTCGGGTCTCGCCTGCTTAATGCTTCGAACGTGATGGTCATGCTTGCATTTCTGCTAGGGATGGGCGACCTTGGAGTCATCAGGAGGTGCGATGCGCCGCGCCATGCTGCTCCTCACCCTGCTCGTCGGCTGCGGCACCAGCTTCGACGATTGGCCCGATGTGCGCGGTCGCTACTCCGTGCAGATCATCGGAACACAGGGTTGCGATAGCGCAATGGACCACCTGCAGTGGGTGAACGGCCCCCTCTTTGTCGAGGGCGAGGTTCCTGACCTCATCTTCGACTTTGCCGATGGTTTTTCCTTCGAAGGGTCCAGCACTGAGTCGGGCCGATTCAGCTTTCGTGGTTCGCCTTCTCCCACAGCCTCCGACGACTTGTCGTATGATGTCGTCGGCTCAGGGATGGCGGCTCAGCTTCCCGGTCGTATCGAGCTTGAGGGCTCGGTAGACGTCTCACTCGATAGCGACGAAGACTGTACTCATACGGGCACTTTCGTTGCGACCCAGGTGGCTTCATGAACCGTTTGTTCTCGCTCCTCCTCCTCACGCTGCCCCTGCCGGCCCTCGCCTGGGACGCCTCGGTCGGGGTGCTTGCCGGCACGGCGATCGACATGCCCGACCGCGTCTCGAGCGGCTCCACCCGCTTCAACCCTGGCGGGAGCTTGGCGATTCCGATCCGCTATCGCATCGGCGAAGCAGCTTTCCTGCGCGCTGCGGTTCGGCTCGACGCGGCCACGGGTCACGATCAAGTGACTTGGAACGCGGCGGCGGGCGACAGAATGTTGCGCATGTCGAGTCGCGATCATTGGTCGCTGCTCGGCGCGGCTGCGTTGACCGTCGGCGGCGAGGTCCGGGTCCCGGCGGAGTGGGCCGTCCTGCCCTACGGGGGCGCCTCGATCGGCGGTACGTGGGTAGGAACCTGGCACTCTTTCGGTGTCAGCGACTCCGGGGTCGATACCCGCATGCTCATCGATCCTGCGCAGAACGACCTGAACGACGGGAACAACATCGATCCTTGGGCCAGCGGCTTCGCGATCCTTGCCGAGGTGCACTTGGGGGCAGCGGTGCCCTTGTCGGACACTGTGGAACTCCAAGTAGAGACCGGCTACAGCATGGCCTACCTACCCGAGGCGGACCTGCGAAAGGCCACCCCGGGTCTCGACGCGCGGCGCTCTGCCTTTGGTTGGAACCCTGTTCGCATCCAGGCCGGCATCGCGTTCACGTTCTAACACCGAGCGGTTCAGCGCTCGGAGGTCGCATGAAGCTATACCGAGCCAAGATTCCACTCATCGCCCACGACACCATCAAGGCTCTCTCCGAGTCGGGGGACATCGAGGTCGAACCCGAGAAGCGCAGCGAGGCTGAAGCGGATCTCGTGGCGATCATGGAAGAGTTCCTGCGCCGCGACAGCGATCTCAGGGCGCGCGCCAAAGACTATATCGCGCGTCGAAAACTTCCATACTCCGAGTACGGTAAGGTGCGAAAGCAGCTCGCCGATGAACAGGAACATCCCTTTGGCGAGGATGTGGTCAAGTTCTTCTGCCGGCAGTTCATCGAGAACCTGCTCATCAGCCCCTTCGTCGAAGAGGTCTACGCAGACGATGCGATCTTGCTGCGGCGGATCCGTGAGATCCTCTACCGACACGACGTCGACGAGGAGCAGATCCGCACCGAAGCCATCGGCCGTATCAAGAATGTTAAAGAAGGCACCGTCGAGTACGAGCTCGCGCTTAGCGAGGCGATGCGAGAGATCAAGAAGCGCAAGGGTCTGTTCGGCTGATGCGCTTCGCGGGGCTAGGGCTTCTCGTCGTGGCGTGTACCCCGACGGCTGACTCCCCGCCGCCGCTTCCTCCGCCCCCGCCGCCGACCCAAGTGGTCAAGGTTGAGCCACCTACCGCCTCTTCGGGGGGGGCGACCGTGGTCTCGGGCGAAGCTGCCGTACCCGTCCAGCTCCAGTTTACCTCGCTGTCCAGGCTGCATCGAGGGTTCTTTCTTCGCGAGGAAGGTGTGGTCGCCCTCGGCAAGGCCCTAGCGGCGTGCGGAGGTGAGCCAGTCACCGTCGAGGTCGCCTATGATCAAGAGGCGCTCCAGGGCCGGATCGTGGGCTGGATCCCTCCGGGTCAGCCCGTCTGCGCACCCGTACAGGGGGATGAAGGCCTCGATCTGCGCCCGATGCGAGCCATGGCCGCCGCGCTGGCGAGCTACCGAGACGATGTGGCGGGGCGGTCCGACTTCCGAGTGGCCAACTTCAAGGTCTTTGTCCAAACTTCCGAGGAACCCAAGGCATGTCGGTTCGAGGCTGCAGGCCAGTATCCCCCGGACGGCTCCACCTTCTCTCCGTGCGTGATGGTCGCGGGGGAGCGGGTCTGCGCGGCGAGCGAGGAGCAGGGCGTGGTCTTGTTGAAGCCGGGCTCGGGGGAGCAAGCCGCGCGGCTCAGCCGTTGTACGCCCTGATCCTCAGGGCTCGGCTCGACCCTGCTCGGAGTTGTCGGGATCGGGCTCATCGAGTCTTCGCCCGTCTCTGTCGAGCAGGCGTACCTCGGGGAGCTTTACTCGACGCTCGATCGCGCCCAGGAAGAGCGCGAAGTTTCCGAGCTGGATGTTGCGGTTGAGCTGTTTGCCCTCGTATCCCCAGAGCAGGAAGCTGCCGTAGAAGTCCTCGCGTGGATACCATTGAAAGCGCGTCCCAAAGACCTGGTAGAGCTCCCCACGATGGCCGCTGTTGAGGTTGATGAACTCCAAGGTGGGTAGACGGACGGACTTGGGGAACCAGTCGGGGTAGCGCGCAGCCATACGCTCGGCGCGTTGCTGGTTGATCTCGCGCTCGCGCCGGGTCTGGTTCTCCCAGGAACGCTGGTAGAAGATCGAGACCTCCTGCCCCTCTTTCTCGAGGGCCATCCAGGTGCCCCCGGGGTGGACCGTGCCGCGAACTCCGGGCCATGAGCCCCGAACTTCGCCTTGCATGCTATAGAGGGTCACGGTTCCACCCGAGCCTATCACCACGGCATCGGCGCTGGGCGTCAGCGAGAAGGTGCCCACCTCGTCGTGAAGCCAGGCGAGGGCTGGGGCGAAGGTGCTCTCGTCCACGTCGAAGAGGTAGACCCCCCGCCGACCCTGTGGATCGAGGGCCGTGAAGTAGATCTCGGAGGCCGTGGCGCCCCGCTGGAGCTCGGTGACCTCGAGCAGGCCCGGGAGGGGGTGGACGGACAGCACCCGCTGCTCGGTGTCGTACAGCGCGATGCGCTCGGGGGAGCCCCGTAGGGTGGGGTCTGGAGCGATGGGGACGGCGAGGCGGGTGTCGGTGATCCAGGCGGGCGCCCCGGTCGGCTGGTCGAGGGGGAGGGTGGAGAGGGGCTTGTGGGCCTGGCTCGCGTCGAGGAGGTTTCCGGTGAGCGTGAGGTCGAAGTAGAGGTGCGTGCCGGAGGGGTTCCACGCGAAGTGGGCGACGTTGTTCGAACCGCAGACCTTGAGGGCCGGCATGAGGTTGTACCGCTCGTTGCGGAACCGGATCTCGGCCTCGTTGCAAGGCTGAAAAGACATCCCGACGTCGTTGAACAGGCTGGTGGCCTCGGGGTCGGGCTGGCAGGAAGCGAACAGTGAGACCACGCCCAAGCCGGCCAAGATGGACCAGTTGCGGACGGTGGGGTGGAGTGGGCGCATAGAAAGCATCCGAAGAAGGGGTATTATTTTCAGGGGGGCGACAAGGGGTTGCGAGGCGGCCGACAGGAAAGGCGCGGGGATGATAGCATCCGCGCTCGATGCGGACATTGACCTTCAACTACCTGATCGGTTCCGGATCCATGGGCTCCGTCTACCACGCTGAGCTCCGCCTGCCTGGTGGATTTCGGCGTCCGTGTGCGGTTAAGGTCATCAAGGCTGCGGGTCCAGATCGCGAACACTTCGTCTCGCGCATGCGCGACGAGGCGCGTTTGCTCGGCATGCTTCAAGATGAGCAGATTCTTGGGGTGACGGATCTTGTGCTCGTCGATGGGCACGACGCCGTGATCATGGAGTATGTCGAGGGCGTGGATCTTCAGCAGCTCCTCAAGAAGCACCAGATGCCCCCGCGCGCGCTCGCCGAGTTGGGGGCCGAGATCGCGGGCACCTTGCATCGGGCGCACACCGCCAAGCATCCAGCCACCGGCGAGCCTCTCAACGTCATCCACCGCGACATCAAGCCCGCGAACATCATGGTTACGGTCCGCGGGGGGGTTCGCCTGCTCGACTTTGGCGTGGCGCGCGCGGCCTTCGCCAGCCGCGAGAGCCACACCCAAGGGCTCGTGCTCGGCACCCTGAACTACTTTCCCCCCGAGATCCTCGCCGGAGAAGGCCCGACCACCGCCATCGACGTCTATGGACTAGGGCTCTCGCTCTGGGAGTGCGCCACCGGAAAAGAGTGGGGGCCTCCAAGAGTGCAGCAAGCCCGCTTTGAGCGGAGGGTCGATCAGCGGCTCGGTGAGCTCTCGAGCGAGTACGGCTCTGTCCTGCCAGTGTTGCGCCAGATTATGCAGTGGGATCCAAAGCTCCGACCCGATGGAGGCGTCGTCGAACGCGCCTTGCTGCACGCGGCAGACAGCGCCACCGGCCAGGGTCTACGGACGTGGGCTCGCGAGGTCGTGCCTGGCCTGCTCCAGCAGCGGCCTGGGGGGACCTCCGACGATCCCTTGATCAGTCGCACTATCGAGGTCCAGAGCTTTCAAGAAGGCCCTACCGAGCCGTCGCCCCCGGTGCAGAGCCCGCCCGAAGGTCCCGCACCCCTGGATCGAGCGCCCACGATCGCGCCGCGCGCCGTGCCGGATCCCTCGACCACCTTCAACGCCGATGGGCAGGCGCCACCCGTCGACCTACCCCCACCAGCCCCTCGCGACCGGAGCAGGAGTGGCCGAAAGCCCCGCAAGCCGCCGGCCAGTCGGAAGCGCGCGCGCAAGCGCAGCGGGGGCATGCACTGGGTCGTCGCCACCCTCATCGGGGCGATGCTGGGTCTGCTGGTGCTTGGGGTGGTCGCGGCGCTGTTGGTGTTGATCGTCATGCTGGTGGTCTTCCTTGCTGGGTGATCGCTGGCTGCCTCCGGTCCTCATGCTGCTCGGGCTGCTCTTGATGTCGACGGGCGGCATTTTGGGGCTGGCCTCCAGCACCTCGACCGAGGGCCGCGTGGAGTACCTGGTGAGCCTCCCTGAGCCGGGGGAGCCACCACCGATCGAGCCCCTGGAGCCGAGCCGCATGGCTCAGCCGATCACCATTCGTCGGGGCGCGACCTTCGGAGGGCTTGCTAGTCGCTATGGTCTGCCCGCCGACGTCTTGCTCAAGACAGCGCAACCCTACTACGACCTCACCAAGATAAGACCCGATCGCGAGCTCTCGGTGAGCTGGGTCTCTGGCGATCCGAACCCGGTAGAGCTCAGCTATGCGATCGACGTCGACACCACCCTGGTCCTGATCCGCGACGAGCGCGAGTGGCAGGCGGTGATCCACCAGGTCGAGTACGCCTCGGAGGTCGAAGCTCTGAGCTTCTCTATTCAGCGGTCGCTCTGGCAGGATGGGCTCGACGCGGGACTGCCTCCGGCCGGGCTCGCGCGCCTCGCGGAGGTCTTCGAGTACGAAGTCGACTTCAACACCGAGCTGCGTGCGGGCGCCCGGTTCTCCCTCGTCGCCGACATGATGTCGGCGCCGGAGCGACCAAACAAGCTCGGCGATATCCATGCGGTCCGGCTGTCCAACGCGGGCCGCACCTGGACGGCCTTTCGCTTCGAGCTCCCCGACGGCACCGAGAGCTGGTATCAACCCGACGGCACCTCTCTGCGCAAGCCCTTCCTGCGATCTCCGCTTGAGTTCTCTCGGGTGACCTCGGGCTTCAACCCCAAGCGCTTTCACCCCATCCTCAAGAGACCTCGGCCGCACAACGGCACGGACTTCGGCGCGCCGACGGGCACCCCGGTTCGCGTGGTCGCAGACGGGAAGGTGGTCCGTGCGGGATGGGCCGGGGGCCATGGGCGCTTCGTAAAGGTCGAGCACGATGGGGCCTACGCGACCTCCTACTCCCACCTCTCGCGGATCGACGTCAAGGCGGGCAGCCGGGTACGTCAAGGGCAGGTGATCGGAGCGGTCGGAGCCACGGGAATGGCGACGGGCCCTCACCTTCACTACCAGATGTGGCACAAGGGCCGCTTTGTCGACCCCATGAAGATCAAACTACCTAATCAGGCGCCGCTACCTGTCAGCGCCAAGCCAGCCTTTGCCCAGACCGTCGAGAGGTGGTCCCCGACGCTCGACCGCGCCGAGCACCAGAGCGTGCGACCCGCCGTGCTGGAGCCGGAGCCGGACCCTACGGAGTAGCGCGCCACCGAGTCAGGCGTCGCCGGGGTCCATGAGCACGGTCGAAGGCGTGAGGCCCAGGGTCCACAAAGCACGCTCGTAGACCTTATCGGACGGCGTGTCGAAGACGAGCTGGTCTGAAACATCGGTGTAAAGCCAGCTTCCGTCTTCGATCTCGCGGTCGAGCTGCCCTGGTCCCCAGCCGGCGTAGCCCAGGCAGAGGAGGAGCTCGGTCTGTTCTTCAATCGCGCGCCGCAGGCGGTCTTCGGAGCGGGTGATTCCGACGCGGCATGGCAGGGTCCAGCCCTCTTCGTCGTCGACCTCGCCCCTTAGGACAGCGGTTCCCGAGGAGCGCTCGACCGGACCTCCCCACGCGACCCAGGCTCCAGGGTAGTCATGCACGGGCGGACCTTCGAGCACCTCCGAGAGGGGATGTTCGAGGGGACGGTTCACCACGATGCCGATGGCTCCGTCCTCGTCGTGATGCCAGAGGAGAATCACGGTCTCTTCGAAGAAGGTGTCGCGCATCTGGGGCGAAGCGATGAGAAGGCACGGCTCCACGGGTAGGACCTCGCGGCTCGCGGGGGGAGGGGACTCAGCCGGACAGACCCAGCGCCTTGACGACGCTGTAGTCCGGGCTCCGGTGGTGGCGGACGACCTCTTCGGTGATCACGACCTCGGTGAGGCCCTCGATAGAGGGGACCTCGAACATGATGTCGAGCATGATGGACTCGAGGGTCGCGCGCAGACCACGAGCTCCCGCCTTGCGGTCGCGGGCGATCTCGGCGATGGCGCCAATGGCGTCGTCGGTGAAGCTGAGCTGGACCTTCTCGAACTTGAAGAGCTTCTGATACTGCTTGATCAGGGCGTTCTTTGGCTCGGTGAGGATGTGGACCAGGTCTTCGATGTCCAGGGGGTTCATGATGGCGGTCACGGGGATCCGGCCAATGAACTCCGGGATGAGGCCAAACTTCTCGAGGTCTTCGGTGTTGGTCAGACGAAGGAGGGCCTGCCGGTCGGCCTTGGGATCGATGGCCTCAGAGGCTTCATCGCGCTGAAAGCCGACGGAACGCCGCCCGATCCGCTGCTCGATGATCTTCTCGAGCCCCTCGAAGCTGCCGCCGCAGATAAAGAGGATGTCGCTCGTGTCGATCTGCACCGAATCTTGGTTTGGAAGTCTCTTATTGCCCTCTGGCTTGATGTTGGTGACCGTGCCTTCAAGCAGCTTGAGCAAGGCTTGCTGCACGCCTTCGCCAGAGACATCGCGGCTGACAGACGAGGTGAAGTTCTTTTTGGCGACCTTGTCGACCTCGTCGAGGTAGATGATGCCGCGGACGGTGCGCTCGACGTTGTTCTTGGCCGCTCGGTAGAGCTGCTGCACGATGCTCTCGACGTCCTCGCCGACGTAGCCAGCCTCGGTGAGGGTCGTGGCGTCGGCGATCACGAAGGGCACGTCCAGGAAGCGGGCGAGGGTCTGTGCGAGGAGCGTCTTGCCGGTGCCGGTCGGGCCGATGAGGAGCACGTTGCTCTTCTTGACCTCGACGTCGGACTCTCCGGGGGTGGCGTTGGCCTCGAGGCGCTTGTAGTGATTGTAGACCGCGACTGCGAGCTTACGCTTGGCCTGATCTTGCCCGACCACGTACTGATCCAAGAAGGCCTTGATGCGCGCGGGCGCGGGCACGCCGGAATGGCCCCAAGCGGTGGGCTTCTGGGGCGTGTTTTCGCGGATGATGTCCAGGCAGAGGCGGATGCACTCCGAGCAGATGTAGACGTTGGGCCCAGCGATGATCTTCTCGACGTCCTTCTGCGACTTATTGCAGAAAGAGCAGCTCAGGGTGCCGGGATTGCTATACTTACCCATGGGCTCCTCGGGGCGGATCCACCGCGCGGCGTCGGTCGGGGCGACCTCCTCTGATCAGGTATAGGCGGGTGGACGGTGCAGGTCAACGCTCTCCCCGCGCGCCGGCGCTCTTGAAGGTCTCCGGGGGTCGCTGGACCCTCCTTCCCCGCGGCCCGGTCCTGATCGGTTAGACTGGGGGTCGCACGGCGGACCACCAGGTCGGGGAGCGCATGGCAGAGGACTACTACGAGGTGCTCGGGGTGACGAAAGACGCCTCGTCTCAAGAGATCAAGAAGGCCTTCCGCGCGATCGCCAAGGAGTGTCACCCCGACGTCGCGGGCCCAGATCCTCTCAAGGCGCGCCGTTTCAAGCAGGCCAAGGAGGCCTACGAGGCCCTTGGCGATGACGCCTCGCGCGCTCGCTACGATCGCCGCCAGGAGCGTCGGGCGCGTCGCGCCTCGTACGGTGGGGGCAGCACCTCCTTTCGCGAGGCCTTCTATCGGCGGGCTGCGGGCGAGCCAGCGGGTGGACCGAGCGCCAATCCTGCGAACCAGCGCACGCGTCGCCGTGTGAACGATCCGGGGAACAACCTGGACCTCGACGACCTCTTCAACGACTTTGGCTTCGGGCGCCCACCGGGCGGGGGCAGACCCGGCCGCAACCAGGGCGGAGGGCGAAACACCGCCAACGTCAACGCCGGGGGGCGACCTCGCGGCGGTGCGCGCCCTTCCCAGGGGCCCAGCCCAGGCCGAGGCAGCGCCGGACGCGCCCATCCCCCTTCGCCTCAGCCCGGCCGCGACGTGTCCATCGACCTCGATGTTCCCGAACACATCGCCCGCGATGGGGGGACGGTCACGGCGGTGTATTACCGCATGCAGCGCTCCGATTCCTGGCGTCCGGGCTCACCCGAACCCGGTGTGGTCCGCATCCAGGATCTTGCAGACATCCGATTGCTCCCTGGAACGAGCAATGGCGAGGTCCTCCACGAGAAGGGCAAGGGAGACGCCGGGACTTTCGGCGGACCCTACGGCGACCTCATCGTGCGAGTGCGGATCGTGCCGAGTCCCATGGGGGCGGGCGCGGGCCGCAAGTCTACCAAGTCGTCGTCCGCGACGTCGGGCGCGGAGCAGGCTGAAGACCAAGTGGTCGACATCTCGGTCACCGAGGCGATCCTCGGAGCTCGCGTCGAGGTCCCGACCCCGGAGGGCGAGGTCCTCCTCTCGGTCCCTCCGGGCACGAGCTCGGGGGCCAGAATGCGCCTGAAGGGTAAGGGGGCTCGGTCTCGATCCGGGGCACCCACAGATCTCTACGTGCGTCTTCGCATCGTGGTGCCCAAGGAACTCGACGCGGAGAGCCGCGATCTGATCGAGCGCTTTGGTCGGCTTAATCCTGTGCGTCGCTGACCGACTCCGATGGATCGAGCTCGGCCGCCAAGGCGTCGAGGCTGTGGATCATCACCCGGAGTCCCGCCGCTTCGGCCTGAGTTCGCGCCTGGGCGATCTTGGCTCTCGCTTCATCGACCCGCCCTTGGTCGTGGAGCAGGCGAGCAGCGATCAGGCCCCCGTTGGCCGCGACCTCTGCGTCTCCGAGGCGCTCCGCCGCCTGGATCGCCGCCACGATGCGAGCGAGGCCCTCGTCGACATTCCGGCGGGTCGCCTCGATGTAGCCTAGGTAGACGTCGTTGAGCGCCACGCCGCGGTGCCAGTCCATCTCGGCGGCGATCTCGCGGCTCCGGGCGAAGGCGACCCACGCACGCGAGAGATCGCCTCGGCTGAAGTGGACATCGCCGATGTTGTGGTGGTTGATCGCCAGACCGGCAGAGTATCCGATCCCCTCGCGGACCCGGAGGGCTCTGCGGAAGGCGCTCAACGCCTCGTCGAAGCGCCCGCTCCAGTAGTGCATGAGTCCCAGGTTGTTCAGCACACGACCCAAGAGGATGCGGTCGTTGGACTGTTTCGCTCCTTCGAGCGCTTCTTCGAGCAGGGACTCGGCGGCGTCTAGCTCGCCCTCTCGGATGCGTCGCGAGGCCATGCCGAGCTTGCACCGCGCGATGGCACCGGGGTCACCGCCGGCGTGATCGAGGGCCTCTGCCCAGAGAGACTCGGCCGTGGCGTTGTCCCCTCGCTCATAGGCGAGGTAGGCCGCGACCTCGATGGTCTCACGCCGTAAGGAGCGGTCCCCCTCGATTCTGGAGAGGGAGTCTGCCTGGCTGATGTGGGCGTCGGCTCGTAGGATCTTTCCGCGGGTGAGGAGGAGCCGGCCGAGCTCCAGGTGGGCGCGGATCTCGATCCACGGAAGCCCCGCGTCGCTGCTGATGTCGAGGGAGAGCTGCAGACTTCGCTCGGCCCGGGCCTCGTCGCCGAGAAGGCGCGAGACGGCGCCTGAGCGATAGTTGAGCATGGCCTCACCTTGGACGCGGGGGTCCCAGGTCTCGGGGGTCTGGGGAGCGTCGCGTAGGTAGGAGAGTCCGCGCTCGTAGAGCTCCCGCGCGCGCTCCAGCAGTTGAGCGTCCTCAAGCTTCTTTCCGGCGAGGTGGACGTAGCGTGCGGCGTCGACAGCGCGGTCTGCGGAGGCACAGTGGGCCGCGAGGGCCTCGAGGTGCGGATCCAGCCCGTCGGCGTAGAGGTCCTCCATGGCTTGAGAGATGAGTTGGTGGTAGGTGCGCTTCTGCACCCCCAGGGTGGACCGCAAGGCCGCCTCTCGCACGAACTCGGAGCTGAAGGTCCAGGTCTTCGCGCCGTCCAGATCGGTTCGCCGAACCAGCCCATGGCTGATCAGCTCGGTGAGGACGGGCATGGGATCTTCGATCCCCATGGCGGAGGCGAGCAGGGGTCCGGTGAACGTCTGGCCGATCACCGCAGCGAGCTGGAGGGCCCCCTTGGCGGCCGGCTCCAGGGCGTCGATGCGCGCGGCGATGAGCCCGGCGATGCTGTCGGGGAGAGCGCTCCCGCTCGGTGGGCTCGACAGCGTCGCCTGGCCCTCGCGAAACGTGAGGTGCCCTCCTTGGAGCAGGTACTTGACCATCTCCTCGACGTACAGGGGGTTGCCCTCGCAGGTCCGATTGGCGAGGTCGAGGATGGCGGAGTCGACGTGGTCGACCTCGAGCAGGGCCCGGAGGAGCTGATCGAGCTGTGGCGGGGCGAACCGATCGAGCGAGACGATGGAGCCGAGGTCTTGTACGCTGGCTGGGGCCGGTCCCGTGGTGGAGAGCAAGAAGAGGACCGGCAGGTCCCGACAGCGCTCGATGAGGGCACGAAGCGCCGTGGGCTCGTCGTCAGGGAGGTGATGGAGGTCCTCGAAGATGAGGATGGTCGCGGTCTCGCGGGCGAGTCCGGCGATGGTGCGCGCGACGGCACGGAGGATCTCGTCGCGCCCCGTGCTGCGGTCGCCGATCCGCAGGAGGGTCTCGATAGCGTGGACCTCGGCCAGGGAGAGCCCGAGCTGCGGGAGCCGCTCAGCGGCTTCGATCAAGCGCTGCCGGGGCGCGTCGGCCTCGAGTCCCAGGATGTCGATGATCATGTCCCGGAGGACTTCTAGAGGGGGCTGATTGCCCCAGGGACGCGCCGAGGCGAGGTGGACCGGAACCGCACGCCGCGATCCCAGATCGCGAAGCTCGCGTGCCAGACGCGACTTACCACTTCCGATCTCGCCGGTGAGCACGAGGGTCGTCCCACGCCCCGCTTGGAGCTCTTCGAGGGCGCGCCGAAGGACTTGCAGCTCGTCGCCACGCCGGAGCCAGGGCCCCTTGCCCGCCGCTCGCAGACCGTGCCTTCGAGAGTCGACCAGAAAGCAAGGCCGGGGGGGACGCTGGCCGCGCTGAGGGAGCGCGGGGCCGCTGCGGACACGGAAGAAGGTCTGGGTTCCGTCGAGCACACGCTGGCTGATCAGGATCTCGCCGTGGTCGGCGTAGGCTGCGAGCCGGCGGGCGAAGCGGGTGGTGTCGCCGCGCGCGACGTAGCGAGGATGCTTCCGGGTCAGATCGACGGTGACGTCGCCGGCGTGCACGCCCATCGCCAGCGAGAGCTCCAGCCCCTTCTCGCGAAGTCTAGAGACGGTCCGGCGTAGGTCCATCGCGCACTCGATGGCGCGGGCGAGATCGTCGGACCGGGTTCGGGGAACCCCGAAGAGGATGAGCACCTGATCGTCGACCACTCGCTGGAGGTGACCATCGTAGGTGGCGACCCGCTGTCGAAGCCAGCGCAGCGCGCCGTAGCGACGTCGGAAGAGGTCCTCGGGCTCAAGGGTGAGGGAGAGGTCGGTCATGCCGTCGATGTCGACGAAGAGGGCGACGACTCGTTTGCGCTCCCCTCCCTTGGGTCGCATCGGGTCGGGCAAGGTGGGCTCCGACGGGGTCTGGGCAGGCGTTGCGGCCGAGAGGGGCTCTCCGTCGCCCAAGCGCGCGACGTCGGCCAGCATGCGCTCCAGGCCTGGCGCGCGGGTCCGTGCCTGAGCCTCAGCGGGGAAGGCGCGCTGGAGCAAGGACACGAGCACGCGCCGTGGGTCGAACTCGCCCCGCTCGTAGAGCCAGGCGCGCAGGTCCTCTTCGAGGAGGGCGGCGTTCTTGTAGCGGTGCGCGCGGTCGGGGGCCAGGGCCCGGTCCAGGATGCGAGCCAGATCTGGATCGAAGTGGATGCCCTCGGCTGTGGGGTCGGAGATCTCGGCGCTCTGGACCAGGCGCAGCTTCTCGGCAGGATCGTCGTGGCGGTACATGCGGTGGCCGACCAGGAGCTCCCACAAGACGATGCCTGCGCTGAAGACGTCGGTGCGGTGGTCCACCTCCTCGCCGCGGGCCTGCTCCGGACTCATGTAGGCGTATTTGCCCCCTCCGGGCTTCCGACTGCCGTCGCTCGGCAGGCCGGCGAGGGGAGGCGCCTTGGTGCCGACCAAGCGGGCGATGCCGAAGTCCACCAGCTTCACTGCCCCCGCGAAGGTCAGGAGCACGTTGTGAGGCGAGACGTCGCGGTGCACCACCCCCAGGGGTTGGCCTTCGGCGTCGTGCATGGCGTGGGCGTAGGCGAGGCCGCGGCACACTTCGGCCACGACGTGAACGGCGACCGGAACGGGGAGGCGCTCGCCGTCGACGCGCAGGGCCTTCACCAGCTTGTTCAGATCGCGCCCCGCCAGGTGCTCCATCGCGATGTACCAGTCTCGGCCCACCTTGCCGAGATCGTAGACCTGCACCACGTTCTCGTGGTTGAGCTGCACGCCGATCCGCGCCTCGTTGATAAAGAGCGAGATGTGGTGCGGATCCCCGGCCAGTTCGGGACGGATCCGCTTGATGACGAGCCGTTTCTCGAAGCCGGCGACTCCGAAGGTGCGCGCCAGGTAGACCTCGGCCATCCCGCCCGTCGCGATGCGCTCGAGCAGTTCGTACTTTCCGAAGGTGCAGGGGAGCTGCAACACGACTCCCGGGGCAGGCTCCCTAGAAGCACAACCCGTCGACCTGTGCCCGTCAAGCGACCCGGCGGGGGCCGGGGCCTCGTCGCGGGTCGGTCAGGGGCCTTCGGCGGGGGCCAACGCGAGCTCGAGCACCTCGGGGATCGTGTCGACGAAGTGGAACTGGAGATCGCGCCGGAGCACCTCGGGCACGTCCTCCAGATCGTTGCGGTTGTGCCGGGGCAGGATCACCTGCTTGACGCCGGCACGGCGCGCGGCGAGGACCTTCTCTTTCACGCCTCCGACGGGAAGAACCTTCCCACGGAGGGTGATCTCGCCGGTCATGCCGATCTGGGCGCGGACCTTTCGACCTGTGCAAACACTCGCCAGGGCCGCGACCATCGTGACCCCGGCCGAAGGACCATCCTTTGGGATGGCGCCAGCGGGGACGTGGAGATGAAAGAGCCCCTCGAAGGTTTCGGGCTCAATCTGGTAGCGGTGGGCGTGGGTCCGGAGCCAGGACATCGCGGCCTCGGCGGACTCCTTCATCACGGCCCCGAGCGATCCTGTCAGCTTCAAGTTGCCTTTACCCGCCATGCGCGTGCACTCGATGAAGAGGATGTCGCCGCCGCTGGCGGTCCACGCGAGCCCGATGACGACACCGGGTTGATCCACCCGCTCGGCGAGCTCTGAGAAGAAGCGCTGGGGGCCCAGGTAGCGGGGCACGGCGGACTGGGTGATCCGAACGCCTCTTTGGTGACCTTCGACGATCTTGCGGGCCACCTTGCGGTGGAGCTTGGCGAGCTGTCTATCGAGCTCGCGGAGGCCGGCTTCTCGAGTGTAGTCTTGGATGACCCGCTCGACCGCGCCGGTGGTGACCGTGACGTTCTTGCCGTTGAGTCCGTGACTCTCGGAGATCCGAGGCAGGAGGAAACGCCGGGCGATGGCGACCTTCTCTTCTTCGATGTAGCCGGGGATCTCGATGATCTCGAGCCGATCTTGGAGAGGAGCGGGGATGGTGTCGATCACGTTGGCGGTGCCGATGAACAAGACCTGGGAGAGGTCCACGGGAATATCGAGGTAATGGTCGATGAAGGCCGTGTTCTGCTCGGCGTCAAGGACCTCGAGCAAGGCGCTCGCGGGGTCGCCACGCACGTCGTTGCCGACCTTGTCGAGCTCGTCGAGCACGAGGACGGGATTGCACGTGCCGGCACGGCTCAGCGCGCGGGTGATGCGCCCAGGCAGCGCGCCGACGTAGGTGCGGCGATGACCGCGGATCTCGGTCTCGTCCTTGACGCCACCCAGCGCGATGCGACCGAAGCTGCGCCCGAGGGCTCGGGCGATGGAGCGGCCCAGGGAGGTCTTGCCCACGCCAGGAGGCCCCACGAAACACAGGATAGGACCTTTGCTGTCGGGCTTGAGGCGTCGGACAGCCAGGTACTCCAGGATGCGCTCCTTGACCGACTCGAGCCCGAAGTGATCCTCGTCGAGCACCTTCTGGGCGTGGCTCAGATCGGTGGTGTCTTCGGTGCTCTTCTGCCAAGGTAGATCGCAGACCGCCTCGAGCCAGGTCCTCAGGATGCTGTATTCTGCGGAGTCGACGTGGATCCTGCGGAGTCGCTCGACCTCGCGCAGGGCCTCTTTTCGGACCTCGGGGGGGAGCTCGGCGGCCTCGAGGCGCGCTTGGAAGGCGTCCGCCTCGGCGTCGACCCCATGGTCTCCGAGCTCAGCGCGGATGATCTTGAGCTGCTCCCGCAGGTGGTACTCGCGCTGCGACTTGTCCATCGCCGCTTGGACCTTCGCGTTCACCTCGAGGCTGAAGCGCTGCGCCGCCAAGGCGAAGACGCAGTGCTCGGTCAAGCGGTCGATCCGAGCGGAGAGGTCGAGCTCTTCGAGGAGCTTTAAGCGATCGTCCCATGAGATCTCGAGCTGTCCACAGATCTGATCGCTCAATCGCTCGGGTGACTCGGTGGGCGAGAGCACCAAGGAGGGATCGAGGTCGGTCATGCCGGACTCGGTGAGCAAGCGAACGTAGAGCCGGCCCAGCTCGAGGGCCTTGGCCTGCAGCTCGGTCAGGACCTCGCCTTCGGGCAGGCCGGGCAGGGGGACAATGGTGGCGACCGTCATGTCGTCGACCTGTCGCAGCGGGCCGTCCATGCGCACGCGCTCGGTGCCCTCGAGGAGGATCTGGAGGCCGCCGTCGGGCACGCGGGTCGCCCGGTTGACGACGCAGAGCACCCCCACCTCGGCGATCTCGGCGTCGAGGGGCTGCTCCAGCTCGGGATCGCGCTGGACGGCTGCGACGAGAGGCGCCTGGGTCGTGAGGTGGTGCTCGATGGCGGCGACGCTGGAGGGTCGGCCAACCGACACGGCGCGAAGGGCACCGGGAAGGAGCACGAGCCCTCGCAGGGGGAGGGCGGCGACAGTCTTGTCCATGGGCGGGTTGCCTCGGGCAGCCGGGGTAGAGTGGGGCCGGCTGGGCTAACGCGCCGGAGCGCTCACGTCTTGCGGGGGCTCGGCCCGAAGGTCTTCGGGGGTGTCCTGTGCGATCACGAGGGCTTCGGAGGCCGCGGGTCGGGGGGCGGGTAGCGGCGTGGGTTCGCGGTGCCGGGGATCGGGGAGCTGGGCGAAGGACTGATGGTCTTGAACGTAGGACTCCCAGCCGCGGAAGGTGCCCCGGCGCTCCTCGCCCTCGCGAAAGCGAAGCCAGCCCATGTAGTTCTCGCTCCACCACTTCCAGAAGTCCTTCTCGTCGAGGGCGCCGGTGAGGGCAGGGCGGTAGAGCTCGTCGCCGTAGGTGCGCCCGGTGATCCAGTCCTTGACGACTAGGTCTTCACCATCCCAGCGGGCGTAGTGGGACGAGGCGAAGGTCCAGGACCCCAGGTTGACGTAGCGTCGGTCTGTCGCGAAGGGGTGGTGGACCAGCCCCGGCAGATGGCTGTGCCCGCAGATCATGATGCGCCAGGGGCCGTCCTGGAGCCGCCGCAGGGCAGGCTGGAGCATGCACATGGGATCGCCGCTGTTCGAGCGCGCCCAGTAATCGAGGTGTACGAAGACGTGTTCGCCAAAGTTCTCGATTCCCAGAGGATCGAGGATGGCTCGAAGGGCGAGAGTGCCCAGCCCAAGCTTGTGCCCGAGCCAGATCGTGAGGCGGTTGGGCACCGAGTAGAACTCCCCCAGCGGGAAGCGGAGCCAGGTGTCGAGGTATCGCTCGACGAGGTGGTGGACCCTCGTCGCGACGTCGCTGCTCTCGAGGTTGGAGCCGATGAAGGGATCGTGCTCATGGCCGTGGGTCACGAGCATGCGGTCGCCAACGTGCAGGGTGTCGCAGACCCGGAAGTGGAGCAGATCGCGGTAGAGGGAGACGTCTTGGTCGTGGTTGCCGACGACGTAGATCAGCCGACCCTTTCGCGCGAGGCTGCTCATGGCGGCCAGGAGCTCCTGGTGGGCGCGCAGGATGCGAGTGATACTCCAGGCTTGCTGGAGATCGAGGGCGTCGCCGTTGATGACGAGCAGCCCCCCCTCGCGCTGGACTCGACGGATCAGGGCGAGGAGGTGGCGATCTTTCCCGAAGAATGCATCGGAAGGGGTGCCATCGCCCAGGTGCAGGTCGCTGATGAACCAGATCCGCTGGTCATCGCGGACGGTCTCGGTGACTTTGGGTCGGTTCCAGCGGCTCATGACGTTCCGGGGTTGGCGAGTCGGCGGGCCTGCACGCCTCCCTTGATATAGACCAATGCGCGGCGTCTGGCTACCGGCGCTCCGAGGAGGTCCTTTGCGCAATCAGGTTGGACAGGTCACTTTTCTGGGGTCCTTCGAGGGCGCGGACCTTCCCCGAGCCGAGCTTCCTGAGGTCGCTTTCGCGGGTCGAAGCAACGTGGGCAAGTCCTCGGCCCTCAACGTCTTGCTGCGGCGCAAGAAGGCGGCGCGAGTCTCCGGGCGCCCGGGAAGAACGCAGCGCATCAACCTCTTTCAGATCGGCGACGCCTGTATCTTCGCCGATCTTCCAGGCTATGGTTTCGCCCGAGTGCCCGATGCGGTCCGCGCGGGCTGGAAGCCCATGATCGAACGCTACCTCGGAGGGCGTCAGACCCTCAAGCTGGTGGTCTTGCTCATCGACGTTCGCCGCGAGCCCCAGGAGCTGGACTTGGACCTGGTCGATGGCTTGCTCCAAGCGGGTTTGCCCTGCGCCCTGGTCGCCACGAAGATCGATAAGCTCTCGAAGAGCCAGCGCAAGCCCACCCTCGACAAGCTGGGCGAGGCCTTCGGCCTGGAGGGCCCGGCCTTAGCCTTCAGCGCGGTCACGGGAGAGGGTCGGGACGAAGTCTGGGACCTCATCGAGCTGTGCTGTGCCCGCTGACTCCGGACCGAGCGACACCTGAGTCGAAGCGACCTTATCCGGCTCGAGCGGGCACTCGGACCAGGATCTGCATGGAGTCGAGCATGGTGC
>REDI01000090.1 GCA_007693595.1 Deltaproteobacteria bacterium
GTGAGCCTGACCCTCGCCTTGTCGTTGTTGATCTCTTGGGCTGACGACTTGGAGCGGCCGGAGCCTGACCCTACCGGCGAGTGCTCCCCCCTATCGAGCGCCGTGACCGACGGACCAACCCTCCAGGCTGCTATCGTCGGCGCCAGCCACGACGATGTCATCTGCATCCCGGATGGGATCTACTCTCTCGACAGCGGGTTCACGATCGATGGCAAGTCGATCGTCCTACGGGGAGAAGGCCCTTCACCAGATGATGTCGTCCTCGACAAAGCCTCAAGCGGTGGCAACTCGGTGCTGAGCATCAACGCCCCCGGCGCAAGAGTAACCCTCGAGAACCTCACTATCGATGGCAAAGAGAACGCCCGATGTATCGAGGTCAACAACGGAGACCTCGCCCTTGTCAACGCAAGGATCCTCAACGGCCGCCGCAACGGAGAAGGGGTTGGCGTACGACTCTACGCAGATTCCAGCCTTCACGTCTTCAACAGCAACTTTCAGAACAACCGAGCGAGCGGTAGCAGCCATCCGCAGGGTGGGCACATCCTCCTCTACGGCGGAGCAAGCGCGGAGCTCATCGTGGTCCGCAGTACCTTTTCCGAGGGCTTCAACGGCCGAGGTGGCGCGATCGCGTTCGGTCGCAGCACCGACGAGGGGCGCGTAGAGGTCTACGACTCCACCTTCGTCGACAACACGACCGAAGGCAACGATGACACCGGGGGGCACATCAATGTCAACGGCGCAAACGTCAGCCTCTTGGTCGTCGAGTCCTCCTTCGAGGGCGGCCGGGCACGCCGCGGCGGCGCGATCGGGCTCAACGGCGGCCATCTGCGAGTCATCAGCTCGGAGTTCTCCGATAACCGCGCTCATCACTCTGGATCTGACGACAAGGTAGACCCGTATGGCGGCGGCGCCATCGCGCTGGTCAACGCCACCGGCCTCATCGAACGGTCGACCTTCTACGAGAGCAGCAGCTACAACACCGGCGGGTCGATCCTGGTGCATGGCTCCAGCGCCGAGCTCGAGCTCTACGAGAGCGATTTTCACTTTGGCGAGGCCGAAGCGCTGGGCGGGCACGTCGCCGTGGTCGGCGGAGCCGATCTGTTCGCTCGCCAGAACCGCTTCTTTGGCGGCGAAGGCACCGGCGGGGGCGGCGTCGGGTGCTACGAGTCCACCTGTGAGATCGAGCACAGCGGCTTTTGGTGGGGGTGGTCGGACCGGGAGCCAGCCATGGGCAGCGACGTGCGCGGGGGCGGGGGGGTCATGGCCTATGACTCCAGCGAAATCACGCTCACGCGCAACCTCTTCTGCGGCAATGAAGCAAACCCCGGCGCCGGCGCCGTCCAGTGGGCCGGTGGCGGCGCCGCGAACCTACGCAGCTCGCCCTCTACGCTGCGGAACAACGTCTACGTGGGCAACGAGTCGACCTACTCCGGCGGCGCGCTCTACCTGCGCGGACCAGGCGTGGTGACCAGCCAGTACGAGACCTTCGTCGGCAACCGGGCGGACCTGGGCTGCACGGTCTATGGGCTCGACGCCAGCCATGACCTGCGCAACAACCTCTACACCCAGTCCACCTGCGATCTGGGCGAGGGGCCGACCTTCGACAACCTCGGGTTCATCCTGCATGCGCGGCAGAGCGGCGACCTCGTGGCGCGCTTCTCCTTCCACTTCGACAGCTTCGTACAGGGCGTCGCGAACGGCAATGTAGACATCAGCGCTGTCAGCGAAACCAACCCCGAGCTCCCTCCCATCGACCTGCCCATGTCCCGGTCCGAGACCTGCCGCGAGCTCTACGACTTTGTGCCGGACGAGGAACATCCACTTTCGGTCGTCCCATACGGCGCCACCCACGGCCCCGCCCCCGACTTCATCGACGAAGACCACGACGGCGTGAGCTGGCTCTTCGACTGCGACGACACCGACGAAGGCGCCGGCGCACGCCAGATGCTCTGGCCCGACAACGACGGCGACGAGTTCGGCGACGCCAACCACCCCGGCGTGCTCGCCTGCCAAGACGGCTTCTTCGCCACCTGGGTCCCCAACAACCTCGACTGCGACGACATGGACCCCGAGATCAACCCCAACGCCGACGAGCGCTGCGACAGCGTCGACCGCAACTGCGACGGGAGCACCACCGACAACGCCGTCGACGCCGACGACTGGTTCCCCGACATGGACAACGACTCCTGGGGCTTCGCCTACCCCGGCGCGCCCTACAACGAGTGCGACCCGCCCGAGGGCATCTTGGTCGACGGGGACCCGGTGGAGCACTGGGTCACGCGAGGCGGCGACTGTGATGACGACGACCTCAGTGTCTTCCCCGGCGCACCCGAGCTCTGCGACGGGCAGTACAACAACTGCCTCACCGAAGGCTACGCCAAGCCCGGCGCCCCCCCCGCGGAGCAGGACCGAGACAAAGACAGCTATGTCGAGTGCGACTTCACCGGAGGCCGGTGGATCACCTCGACCACGCCACGGCCCGAGGAAGGCCAGGACTGCGACGACGGCGACAAGAGCGTCTACCCCGGCGCCCCCGAGATCTGCGACGGCCAGTTCAATGACTGCGACGACCCCGACTACGAGCTGCAAGACGCCCCCGACCTGGAGCTGGATCGCGACGACGACACCTACGTCGCCTGCGATCTCGACGTCGATCTCGAAGACTGGGAGGGCAAGAGCACCGTCAAAGATGGCGGCGACTGCGACGACGACGACAAGACCATCTACCCCGGCGCCGACGAGGAACCCTACGACCGCATCGACCAGGACTGCGACGGCTTCGACCTCGTCGACATCGACAACGACCTCTACCCCGGCATCCTCCGCAGCGAATGGGAAGCGATCGAGGTCGAAGGCGACCCCGCGGGCTGGCCCGAGGGCGTCTTCGACGAGCCGCTGGACTGCGACGATGAAAACCCCGCCGTCAACCCCGGCGAGCCCGAGATCTGGTACGACGGCATCGATCAGAACTGCGACCAGTGGTCCGACTTCGACCCCGACCGCGACGGCTCGATCTGGCCCGACTACGTCGAGCGCGAAGCCGCCTTCTTCGAGGCGATCGAAGGGGAGCACACCCCCAGCGAGCCCAACGACTGCTACGACGGCGACGACACCCAGCTCTCCGCCCGCGCGGGCTGGGACACCGACGGGGACTACACCTGGGATCCCGGCGCCGAGCTCGTACCGATCGAGCCGAACCAGCTCCCCCGCGAGACCTCCACCTGGTACAACGGCATCGACGATGAGTGCCGCTACATGCAAGACGACGGCTCCGGTCCAACCGTCGAGATCGTCAACGACTTCGACAAAGACGGCGACGGCTACATGCACCCGGACTTCGAAGACGCCTTCGTCGAGTGGGTCGCACGCTACACCTCCTTCGAGCGCGCGGACCATCCGATGGGGCCCCCTCCCCTCGGCAGCACCCCCATCGCCGAGGCCTTCTTCGCCGAGTTCGGCCCCGACGAGGCCGCCTGGCGCGACTACTTCGACGAGTGGGGGCGAGACTGCGACGACGACGACGCGAACATCTTCCCCGGCGCCGACGAGATCCCCTACGACCGCATCGATCAGAACTGCGACGGCTTCGACCTCGTCGACGCCGACGGCGACGACTACCCCGGAATCCTCCGCAGCGAATGGGAAGCGATCGAGGTCGAAGGCGACCCCGCGGGCTGGCCCGAGGACCTCTTGAACGAAGAGTGGGACTGCGACGACGACGACCCCACCATCAACCCCAGCGCCGAGGACGAGCCCTACGACCGCATCGACCAGAACTGCGACACCTTCGACCTCGTCGACATCGACAACGACAAGTATCCGGGCATCCTCCGGAGCGACTGGGAGCTCCAGGACGTCGGGGACAGCCCCGCCGGCGCCTGGCCCGAGGGCGTCTTCGACGAGCCGCTGGACTGCGACGACACAGAGGCCGAGATCAACCCAGGCGCCGACGAGATCCCCGGCGACGGCGTGGACCAGAACTGCTCCGGCACCGAGCTGTGCTACGTCGACGCCGACGGCGACGGCTTCCGCACCCAGGACACCCTCGAGTCCGCCGACGGCGACCTCTCGTGCGAGGGCGAGGGCCTCGCCTTGGCCGCGGTGCCCGCAGGGGACTGCGACGACC
>REDI01000092.1 GCA_007693595.1 Deltaproteobacteria bacterium
CGCCACCGGCGGCGCTGAGCGAGACGGAACTGGGGCGGACGGGTGGGATGAGACAGGCAGCGAGGGGGCGCTTCAGACTCGAACACTCCTCTCGTTCGTCTCGATGCGTCAGGGGTGCTGTACTACGCCTAGCTATGAAGGAAGCTAGGAAGGCGGATCAACCTTGTAGATCCATCCATTCCCTGAGCTTCTCTGGTGGTGCTGACGCGCTCTCCATCACGGTCTCGAAGAAGCATCTCTTCGCGTCAGAGGGAGCGGGACGCATGGCCCGAGCGACCCTCTCGAGCCCTTCTCGGTAGCGAGTACGGTATAGGACCGCCAGAACCTGAGCCGCGCGGCACGGGGACTCTCCTTCTACCATCTCCTTGGCGATCAGGTCTACCGTGGATGGGGCGAGGGGGTCGGCGTAAACCTGCGTAAGAAAGACCGTATAGAGGCCGCCGTATCTCTCCCCGAGCGTGCGCAAGCGGTGTAGCACCTCAGGGTTTGGCTGGCCGAGAGCTCTCGCGGTGGTCTCGACCACCACCCGACCCAAGGGCTGCTTGTCTAGGAATCTTGGGTCGGCGTCGTTCAGCCAAGGCGGGTCTCTCTGAACGAGACCACCTAGAACCTGCTCAACGATGGTTTCATTTCCGAAGCCCTCGATGAAGTGAAGTGCCTGAGAGCGAAGGTTCCTGTCTCCTTCCTCCAGTATGAGCTGAATCGCCTCGAGGATCGTCTGCCTCTCGTCGTTCGTAGCTTTGCCCAAACAATTGGCCAAGAGTTGGCTCGGGCTGATCGCAGCGCGGTTGTCCGCGGCTCCGCTAGCGGCCTTCGCGAAGCTATCAGCAAAGGACCGAGGGCTTGAGAGGTCGAACTCCCAGAGGGTGTCTTCATGGGTTCGGTGCATTTCTAGTACACTCCAAGGTTAGCTCGCTGACCCGTGTAGCAGCCCGGCTCAAGTGATCGATGTGTAGTGCCTCTTTAGTGCCTCTCGGTTTCCTGGACCATCGACATGGCGTATTCCTGCGACGATCGCCGCTGGCTGGGCCTCTCCCGCCCCGCCGAACCCCCTGCGTTCGTTCACGTCCCGACCGAGGTCGGCTCAGTGTCCGCCCTCTCCGACCGAAGTCCGCTCCATGTCCGGTCCGCTGGGCGAGGTGGTGGCGTCCCCCGACGGACCGAACAATCGAGCGACTTCGGTCGTAGCAGACCCGCGCGCACGCCAGGCGCACGCGAGGCCCCCCTGTGCTCGTCATCAAGCACAACTCAGGATAATCCCCCCTGCGCAACGACAATTAGAACGCCCCGTCAGCGACAACTAGAATTCCCCACGGCGCTAGCTGGTTGCGATGGCCAGTCGCGGGTTGAGAAGGCCCTTGTCTCCGTGTGCTGGGGGCTGTGCCCGAAGGTCGCTCGCTCGTCGCCGTCGGCCTCGGTCGCGCCCGACAGGGCCAACGACGATGGCGGCGAGCGCGTGGACGCAGGGTGGCTCGCTTGGAGCCGGAGGTTGAGGGAGCGGTAGGGGTGGCTCATGGTGTGGCGGTCTCTTCGGACGAGAGCGGCTGCTTCAGGCCCGTTGTCGTTGAGCAGGAGCATGCTCCGGATGTTCAGGTCACCTTCGAGGTTCGATCCCCCAGGGGCGATGTCGTCGGCGGGCTGGGTCTCGAGGACGTGGCGGAGCGGCTCGGGCGGCTCGGATGATCGGCAGCACCCGGAACATCAAGGTCTACGGGCGGACCGCACCGACGGCGGCAGCGTCCGTCGCCTGCAGTGTCCGCAGCAGAGCCCACGACGCACGCGCAGCTCGTCGGGGACATCGGCGCCCCGCGGCTTACGGGTCCACGTCGCCCAGTGCAGCGGCCCAGAGCAGTGCGGGCAGCGAGCCGCTCGCGCCTCCAAGGCCAGATCGTGATCGAGCGCCGCAAGGGCGCGAAGGACGTTGCCGGGGGGAACCTGAATGGGATACATTGCCCTCGCCTTGGGATACGAGGCACGGGGCTCCCGTCCGACACCACATCAGGAGCGGGAGCCCCACCTCGTGCCCGGAGAGAATCACCGTTCGCCAGGGCCATGGCGACCCTGCTGATAGTCACGATCGGTCATGGGGCTACGCGGCGCCCCCTGACGGAGCGTGTCGCTCCGGGGCTGGGTTGCAGACCCCCACGTCGCCGCCGTGGGCATCAAGAATCTTCCCGATCGGATGGGTCGTCTAGTCCCCTTTGTCGAGCGTGTGCCCGGAGACGTTCTGGTCGAGGTATAGGCTCCTTATGCACCGCTCCCCTTCCACGGATCGCCCGGCAGTTTGGAGATGATCTCGGCGAGTACGACCTCGAGTGCCTCGTCGAAGTCCCACGACAGGTCGTGACGGAGGAGCGCGTCCATGTCCTTGCGGAAGTCCTTGCGACCTGACTTCTCGTGGAGGTTGGCCTCAAAGAGCGCGCGCGTCACCGTGTGGCCGCCCTCGGTCATGTAGCGGTCGAAGCAGGTGACGAGCGTATCGGGGTTCGTCTTGCCCTCGCTGAGCGCGTACCAGAGGTCGAACAGGTCGCGCCCCTTCTTGCGCTGGTAGAGGGCTCGGAGCTTGGTGCCGAGCAACTCGTCCACGGGGAAAGTGGTGACGTCGGCGCTCCCCCGGAACCACTGGCTGTCGACCTCGAAGGGCTCCTTCACCAGGCCGAGCTCCGAGAAGTGCTCACGCGAGTTGATCTCGATCTTCAGCCGCAGCCTCAAGGGAGGCGAGTCGTCCGAGTCGAAGCGGTAGACCAGGTTGACGCGTCCCTCCTTGAACTTGCGCTGCGGCGTGCCAAGCCACGGGTCGAGCACGCCGCGCAGGAGATCCAGGGTGTCGCCGATGGCCTCGGCTCGGACCTGAACCAGGTCGATATCCTCCGAGTAGCGCGCGGCCGGCAGGTGGAGCTTGTAGAGCGCGGTGCCGCCTCGGAACGCAAGACGCTCCGCGAGGTCGGGCACCGAGAACATCTCCACGAGCGCGCGGCTGATGACGAGGTCCTGCTCCACCATCCAGTTGGCGGTCCACGGTGCCTCACGACGCCACTCGACGATGGCCTGCTCTCGGATCATACGTCTGGCTCAACGTCCGTGTTGATGGCGACCTGCCAGCGCGCGTCTCGGGGGGTGCCCTGCATGTCTTGCCACGGCGCGAGCGCCACGGTGAAGGCGTTGCGCTCGGCGATGACGCTGTCCAAGCGGTCCGCGAGGTCCTCCTGCTCGACGAGCACGAGGAGATACCCTAGCCGCTGGACCCACGCCGTGGGGGCACGCCTCGCCTCAGCTTCGAGGGCGTCTCCATCGACCGACTCGGCGAGCTCGGACAGCACCGTCGCCACGTTGTCGAGGTAACCGCAACGCTCGGGGTAGCCGACCACCTCAACAGCCGTGGCGGCCGATGATGCGACCCGGAGCACACCGGTCGGCGTGTCGCGCTCGACCACCGACGTGGTCTCCATGTCGCGGCGTGCGACGAAGTCCACTCGGACCCCACCGCACTCGAGCCTCCGCCGTGACCGCGGGACCATGACTTGGAACACCATGGGCGCCTGATGCGCGGCGCCGTGGTAGGCAGCCGCGCTCAGCAAGGCCACATAGTACGGCTCCTGGAGGTGCTCCATCAGCTGCGGGATGAAGTGATCCGGGGGGAGGCACCCAAGGCGTCGGTACTTCGGGGGCACCACCACATGGAAGCCACGGTGGGGATCAGCGATGCGCCCCTTCTCCTTGAGCCGACGAAGCTGCGCGCGGACCGCGGAGACAGACTTTCCGAGCGCCCGGACGGCGTCGTCGGTGGTGAATACGAGCCGACCGTTCGTCTGAAGATCCTCGATGTAGTCGGCGGCGGAGCCCATGGTTCGTCCTTGAGCGCAAAAAATACTGAACCGCGTTTTCTTTCGCAGCCGAAGACTTCAGGTGCGGTCCAAGTCATCACGCGCATAAGATAACACTAGGCGTTATTTTATGCAATCGAAGACTAGCCAATCACCCGCGCGCCGACCTCCGGCTCGGCGCGCCAGCTCGGCCCGCGCTCCTTGTGGCAGGCGAGCACGATGGCACCGTGTAGTGCCTCTCGGTTTCCCGGACCATCGACCTGGCGTATTCCTGCGACGATCGCC
>REDI01000063.1 GCA_007693595.1 Deltaproteobacteria bacterium
CAGCCAGGCTGGGATCGATCGACCCTGGGGCGGGGTCGGGGGGTGGGTTGAGACACTCCTGCTGGTGGCTCATCACCACACCATACGAGGCAGCCAGCATTCGCTCACCGACGTAGGCGTCGTTCACGGAGAGCGCGTCGAGCGTCAGCTCAAAGAGGCTGCCGGGATCGGCTCGACCAAACCAATAGAGCGCGAGGGTCGCCTGGTCCCTCATCAGTCGAACGCTGGTCGTCAGGGTCCACATGACCCAGCGAGCCCGGAGCGGGTCGCCCGCGCGTACTCCTCCATGGCGCCAACGCTGTACGAGTCGCTCGAGGTCCCTGAGCGCGTCGTCTTGGTTCCGGAGCCACTCTGTCCATCGTAGGTCGCGCTCCGCCACAGCCATCGGTCGAAGGGCTTGATCGAGCGCGGCTGCGTTGAGGGGGTGATTCACCGCCCCCCGCGTTTCCCATAGGAGTGGGAGAATCTCCGCGTCCCCTGAGCGCACGAGGTCGAGCAGCGCATCAACCGTTGCCGCGTCGAGATAGGCAGCCTCGAGCCTCGCAGCGATTCGGAGGGCTCGGGCGCGAATCGGTTCGGCGACCAGCTGCCACAGCTGCTTCGAGTAGAAGCGCCGCGGGATCTGCCCGACCAGCGAGTACACAATGTCGTCCCCGAGCGGATGTCGCTTGTCGTACTCACCGGCCAGCAAGGCGGTCGTGGTCGACTCGCGGATCCAGGTATCGAAGCCTGCCTGACCGTGCTTTGCGAGCAGAGCGGTGGCGATGATGTGCCCCCCGAGGAGGTCGTACACAGGCACGTACGCGCCGCCATCGTCGGACGGAATACGCAACAACACGCCCTCATGCTCCAATGCGCGCACCAGGCTCTGGTCCCAGGGGCGCCCGTCATCGCCTAGTGCGCGGCGGAGCTCGGATAGGTCTACGGAGCGCTCGCGAGACTCCCAAAGGAGCTTGGCGAACGTCGTCAGCGCAGCGCGGATATCTTGCGCGTAGTACCGTTGTGTTCGTGGAGCGAGATCCGCGATGCGGTCACCAATCTGATCGAGGTACCGGTCGAACAACGCCGTGAGCGAGCCGGGCATCGCGTCGATGCCAACCACCTTCTCCCGGGTGGGGTTCGTCACCTCGCAGAACAGCCTCAAAGTCAATGGGTGGCGGAGAAAGCCTGGCAGCGAGGCATCGGTTGCGTCGATCATCCAGTGCCGGAAGTAGGGCCGGATCGCATCGATCGCGTCGACACCGTAGTCAGTAATCTCCACGCGCCGCGTGCCCGCGGGAAGAGCTTCGTCCTTGAACTCTGGCCGGATGGTGCAAACGATCAGTACGTACGGGTACTTCGCGAGTACCGTGTCCAGCGACGCAAGCTGCGCTTTCCACACCCGAGGGTCTTCGGACTCGTTGAGCCCATCGATGACCACTGGAAGCCGGTGGCGAGCGCGCTGACCGGCGGCGTCCACGGCGGCGAGGAGAAGCTCCATCGTCTGAACGGGCTGACCAGCAACGGCTACTCGGCTAGCCAGGTCGTCGAGCGTGTGCGTAGCGTGCAGGTCGCGGCCGTGAAGCAGTATACCGTCGGGGCGGCTGTCCGTCACCGCCGTCAGCTGCGCTGCGAGGTGCGTCTTCCCGCAACCCGCGGGGGCAACCAGAGCGACGACGCGGGACGAGAACGCTTCCTCGACTTCGGACAGCAGCTCCAGAGTCTCGCGACATCCAGCAACGGCATTCGTGACGTAGAGCCCTGCCTGGTGGTTCCCGGAACGCAATCGTCGCGGCGCAGTCGCCACTTCAGCAGTCAGTGCCCGCGGCTGCGCCCTGAGCTCATCGCGGAGCAGGTCGATGTCTCCGTCCCGGACCGCGTCAGCGGCGCGCTCGAGTGCATCAGCGAAGAGTGTCGCCGTCTTGACCACGCACGACACGCTGGTCGCTATGGGGGCCGGTACCGCTGGCGCCGACTCCGTGGCGTGAACCTGCGTGCGCATTTCCTCAGCCACAGCACGAAGGACGTCCCACGAGTCTGACTCGCCGAGCATCCGGCGCAGGCCTCGTTCGGCATCGACGACATGATGTACCTCCGGCTGCCACCGTGCCCGTATCGGGGCGACGGACTGCTCGTGCCGTTCCCGCAGGAAATCGGGCGTCAGTATCAGGTCCCCGAAGTACGTGCTGCGGAAGACGCTTGCTTGGCCTGTCAGGAGGTTGTCGACCTCGTCCGCTGTCCAGAGATGCAGCGTCATCTTCGACGAGAGCCCTTCGAACCACTTCTGGTCGGCTTTCGTCAGCGTCTGGCGGGTCCACAGCACCCAGTCCGTGACCCCGGGAACGTGCTTCTCCGTCTTGCGGATGCCCTCCTCAATCTTCTTCCGCCTCGTCGCGCCAAGCGCTCCGCTAGCGGGAAGGTCGTACCACTTACACTGCCAACCCCACCACCGGCCAGGGTCTCCGAGCGCAACGCTCCGCCGCTCGAGCTTCAGATGAAACTCGACGCCAGGCTGATTCGCGAGGGCACGAAGAACGCCGTAGCTGGCATAGTTGTGGCGAACGATGCCCCGGCACAGCAGCTCGAAGTTGAGCTGCGCGCTCCCGGGCAGCCCCCCAAACACGTCCCAGTTCAATCCTGGCATGACAGCCCCATGCGCTATTGTCCGCGCCCACGACCGGTGCCCGGATGGTCGTGGGCGGAGTAGAGTTCGATGCGTGCGCCTCGGAGGAATAGGACCTTTAGAAATGCGGCGATATCCAGTTCGTCGGTGGTGACGATTAGCTTCTCGCCCTCCACCTTCATGTTGACCTCATAGGCGAACTGCTCCAGCTCGCCTGGGCCGATCGAGGCCACGTTGAGCTGACCCAGCAGGTCAAGCATCTCTCTGCCATAGCGATCGGACGGGCTGCCGAAGACAAGCGCGCCGGATTCCTGGTCCTTCGCAACCTGGTCCGTCAGAGCGTCGATGATCTCCTTCGCCTTCGTCGCTTCCGTAGCGTCTTCGAAGTGGCCGATCATGACGAGGTTCGCCGAGTGCTCCGAGCCATGCTCGTGCCAGATCTTCATGGTCGGTCCTCCCTCATGTCCCTGGCGAGTAGTTCGAGTGCTTCCAGCACGCCGCCTTCGCCTACGGCAACGCCCGTCGCGTGATACGAGGTCGGCTTGATAGTTCCTGTTGCGTCGATGTGCGCGTAGGCGCGAAGGCCATGCTCCGCGACCAACGGGTCGCAGGTTGGAAAACCGGCGGCGTGAGCCTCGTTGATGCAGAGCTTCAAAGACCCGTCGTATCCGTCAACCCAGCGTTGAAGCTCTCGCATAGTTGCAGCTCCGACGGCCGACACTCTGTGCGTCTGCTCTTGTGGCAGAAGGAGCAGCTCCGCGGCCCCGGAGTCGGCAGCTACCTCCGCGACCTCGTCGAGCTCCCCGACGGTGCGCTTGTTGACGACGACATTGACGCCAAACTGCGAGATTCCCTGGATGACCTTCAATTGCTCGACCAGAATCGCGAAAGAACGTCGCCGGATGGATTCATAGGTGTCCTTCACGCCATCCATGCTCACGCGGATGAAGTGCACGCTTCCGCGAAGGCCATCGGCCATCTTCCGGTCGATGCCGTGCCCATGGGTGGTGAATGACACTGAAAGCCTCGTTTCACAGGCAGCGTGCTGACACAGCTCGGTGAACCGGGGGTATAGGGTCGGCTCGCCTCCACCGAAGCCCACTCCAAGCGTTCCGTTTGTATCGAACTCGTTGAGCCACCCCGTGACGGTGTCGAAGTGAAGCGTGTCGCGGGACTTCGGCGCATAGCAGTGGGCACAGGCGAGGTCACATCGATTCGTGAGCGCCACCGACACTTGCCGCGGGGCTCGAGACCAGCGGGTACTTTCGACCGTCACCTCGTCGAGCAGGACGTTCAACCCAGCCGTTCGATCGAACAGGTGGATGCCGGAAGGGCCGAAACGTGTCTTCCACTCACGTGGACGAGGTGAGTCAGTACGGGCTCTCGTCAGCGCGGCGGCCGTCCCTCCCCGAGCATCAGGAGACCCGACAGTCTGTGTCCCCTTCTCGGTATGCGTCATCCGTCCACCGCCGTCTTCGTTGCGCCACCGTGCTGCGTGACCCGCGGGCGACACCGCACCTTCAACGAGCCGTTGCTCAAAGCGTCATCGCTGGCCTTGCTCGACCAGAGGTACGCCTCGCCCGGGCGCAGGTGCGCCATCTTCTCTGGGGTCAGGCCGCCCAGAGCGGCGTTGGTCTTCTGGATGTGCTTGAGCCAGGCGGGCGAGTTGAACTTGTGGAGGATGATCTGGCTCGAGAGTTCGATCAGGGACACGGACACGGACGGCGGGTCCTGGCTCGCGACCATGATGCTCGTGCCCTTGTGGCGCATCTCGCGGACGACCTCCACGAGGCCCGCAACGAGCTCAGGGCTCTCGATGTACTTGTGCGCCTCGTCGAACACGACGAGCTTGTTGAAGGCCTTCCCCTCGTGCTTCGCGTCGGCGAAGAGCTGGAGGAGGACGACGAAGAGCCCGAGGGCCTGGTCCTTCTCGATGAACTCGTCGCGGACGTCGACGATGATGAGCCGGCCCGGATGGATGAAGTCACCGAGGCGCGTCTCGTCGTCGATGAAGTTGCCGGCGAACTCGAGGCGCTCGTGTGCCAGCGCTTTGATATGGTCGGGCATCTGGGAGTCGTCCACGCCCTGGCGTACGCCGGCGAGGGTGAGGTTGTCCCGGAGCCGCTTCATGATCCGGTTGAGCTGGCGGATGTAGGTGGCCTGGTTGCCGACCGCCCCCATCAGGAAGCGCCAGTGGCTGGCTTGCATCTCGCTCGCGGCGAACTTGAGCGGCCGGACCTCGATGCCCGGGTACCCCTCGCGTCGCTCGTCCAGCTTGTCCGGCGGGACGAGCAGCAACACGTCGGAGAGCGCCTGCGGTTCCGCGCCGTAGCGCTCCCGCAGCGACGCCAGCTGGTCCTCGTCGGAGTTCGGCGAGACCATCGACGTGAACTCCGGCTTGTAGTCCATCGTCGGGCTGTAGTGGAAGATAACCGTCGCCAGCGGCTGCGGCAGCTTGTTGATGTTCGGGATGGGCAACGAGGCCATCTCCGCCACCGTGCCGAGCGTGTACGACTTGCCGCCGCCCTGGACGCCGAAGAGGCTGATGGTGTGCGTGTGGTTGAGGTCGATGGCGACCTTGCGCCCCGAGAGCTCACCGAGAACGCCGTACTGCGGAGAGTCGACTATGGCGCCGAGCATGACGTCATAGGAAGGCGCAGCAGCACCGTCCGAGGCGTCGGGCTCGGTCCCAGGCTTTCCGCTCGGCGCAGGGTCGTCGGCTGTCGCGGGGGCTCTTGCTGGCGAGAACGGCCCCGCGGGTGTTGGAGTGGCCGCGGGTCGGGGATCGGTGGCTGCTGCGCGGTGCATCAAAGCGAGCTCGGAAGGGAAAGTCGGCGGGGCCCCTTCTGGGGCGGTTGGCGGCGGGTAGTTGGACCAGCGCGGGGTCGAGGAACTGATACCCGTCCGGCGATGGGTCGATCGTAGCACACGGGGGCAATACAGGTCTTGGCTTGCTGGACCTCGGTCTAGCAGCAGGATCGTCCTCGTCCACCGTCCCGCCCCCGGCTCGAAGTTCGTCCCATGGGACGGTGCGATCCCCGCTGCCTCGGAGGAAAGCAGCGTCAGCCAGGGTCGGGATGCTCGGCGCACGGGTTCGGCGCCGTGCGAGGTCAGCGACGCTGCGCTCAGTTGCGGGGGCCTCGACGGTCGCCGAGCGCTTGGCCGGCGTCGGCGCGGCAGCGTCCACCATGCCCTTGATGAGGTCGGTCCCGACCCGGTGGTACTCGATGCCGTGCTCGCGCTCGACGCCGGTGCCGTCATTTTCGAGGTCGAAGATGAGGGCGCCACGGGTGAAGGCGAACTGGTAGCTGTCCTCGAACTCAGCAGGAACTGTGCCTCGTCGGCGATTTGATCGTCGAGGATGCCGTAGCGGACGCAGCGGTCCAGGCAGAACTCGTGGAGCGTAGGTATCTCCCGGGCCTCTATTGGCCGGTCGGCCCGTCCTGTGCCCAGCCTGACGGTTATCATGTTCCCCCCAAGACAGTGTCAATAGCCTACTTCAGTGCTCCAAGATGTTGCCACGGCGCGACATGCAACCGCCGAACATTACAGTGAACAGCTGTGATATCCTGATGCAAGAGAATGCGGCGGGAGCCGACCTAGCGCCAACCTCACGGCGCGAGCCGGCCAAAGGCGAGAACGAGGTCTCCATCCCCGATCCACTCGATCACCGCGACAGCGAAGGCGAGGGCGCTCCCCCTTCTTCACCCCCCAACCACCATCTTCACGAACTCAGCCAGCTGCGCATCGAGCTCGTCATGCCGGAAGCCCTGGTTCGCCACCTGGCGGTTGAGTCTGCGAACCTCGGCCTCCAACCGCTCCACAAGCCTCTGTAGCCGACGTATCTCTCGACCATCGCCTGGGGTCCCAGCCCTGTCCTTCCGGTTCTCCATCGTCGACAGCCGATCCGCGAGGACGAGCCAACGGCGGTTCCCGGCCAGCTGCTCTTCCGTCAGCTCACGAAGATCCCTGCGAAGAGCCGCGAGCTCCAGCTCAAGCCCCTCTACCTCCTTCGACTGCATAGGATCGGGAACGCCGACGAGCGCCAGCTTGTCGTCGAGGCTCGACCATCCGTTGCGGTGAGCTGCGACATCGTCACGGCTCTCCCATGAGCGCTCCCTCTCCGGGGACCACCCCATTGGAGTGTGGTCGCTCGGCCCCCGGGGGGGCGCCTCGATCCCTGTCGTCCCGGGCTGGAGCTTGGGGTTGCCCGTGGCCATGTGCTCGCTCGGCACCGCCTGGGCGCTCCCTTCGGCCTGGTGGAGCGCATCCCTTGCCTTCCGTCGGCGACGGCTCGCTGTCGATCGACAGCTCGGGCTGCAGTATCGGGCGTCGCTTCGTTGCGCTTCGAAGGGGGTGGCGCAAGTTTCGTTAGCACATTGCTTGATCATGTAGGTTCTCCGTTAGTGTTGTGGCTTCGATCGCTTCGGTTCACACTTCGATTCACTTGCGCGAGGGGAGGGCGACGCCCATCTGTTCGGATCGGGGTAGGGCCAGGTTGGGCCGCTTGGTTTGTCATAGTTCAATGGTGTGAATGGGTCTGGCCCAACCTGGGCCGACCTCACGGCCCAGACTCCTGTTCATCGTGGGGCGGAAACCATAGATGGGTTCGGTTCGAGCCCTGCCGCTGGCGCTTCTTGATGCAGCCGAGCTCGGAAAGCATTGGGCCAAATTTGGTCTGGTGTCGCCGGTCGACCTCATGAAGGGAGATCCCCAGGCTGCCCGAGATCGCTTCGTTGATGCTGAAGGGCTCGGCTCGACGCGCGATCCAAGCCGCGAGCGCCTCTCGCCAGGGGTCGGAGATCTGGAACTGCAACGCGGCCTCGCGTTGCTCGTCCGCGAACCTCTTGGAGAGGTACCAGGTTTCGCCTCGTCGGTACCGCGTCACGGCCTCGGCCCAGAGCTGATCACGTGCTGCGACGAGGGCCTCAAGGTCGACACCTCTCACCTCCAGAGGCCAGTAGCGTCGGTTGCCGCTTCCGTCGCTGAACAGCTCCAGCTCGTTGGAGGTGCCGATGAAGACGCAGTGTCGAGGGTGTTCGGTCGCGGTCTTCTGGTAGGGCGCGCGGTAGGTGTCGGTGGCGCTGGTCAGGAAGGCCTTGACTCGGGTCGATGCTCGTTTGCGGAGGGCGTCCATCTCGGCCATCTCGTAGATCCACTTGCCCCGAAGTGCGATGTAGGCGTCCTTGGATCCGAGATCGATCAGGGTATCGCTGAACCAAGAAGGCTCCGGAACCAGGCCCTGGCAGAAGCGGGACTTCCCGAGCCCCTGGTCGCCGATCAGGACCAACATCGTATCGAGCTTGCAACCGGGCGCGAAGGCGCGAGCTACGGCGCCGACGAAGAAAGCTCGACTCATCTCTCGGTGGAGCGGCGTGTCTTCAGCGCCGAGAACGCTGACCAGGGCCAGGGGGAGCCGCTCGACCTCGTCCCACTGGAGCGAGGACAGGTACTCCTGAACCGGATGCGCGAGGTTCTCCATGGCCACGCAGTTTGCCACTTCGTAGAGGACCTCCTTGCCGGCGGCCGCTTGGTACACGGTCTCGATCCAGCAGCTCATCAGCGTGATGGCTGCATCGGAGATCGGCTCGCCGTCGAGCTCGACCGTCTCCTGAAAAGTGTTGTACCGAATTCTGCCTTCCCATCTTGGATCGTAGCGGAGGATCGGGAGTAGGGTGCCTCGGGTGGGGCGACGGCCTGAGAGCCCGGGCTCTCCGATGATGAGCTCGACGTCCGGGTCGGGAGCTGGGCCGACCTCCACACCACTGATCTCGTCGAGGCTCGCGGTCTTGAGGGCAGGGGAGGTCATGCGGCAGCTCTCTGAAGCTCGGTGAGGGGGCTGCTCCATCCGCACGAGTTGACATGGTTGCAGCGGGCGCGAGTCGCGACATGAGGGGAGATCAGGAACCACACCGATGCCCGACCGCAGGAGGGGCACCGCACCCCCGTGGCGCGTTCGTTGTCCCCTTGTCCTTGCAGCCTGGCCCCAAGAGCCTCGGCGAGCCGGAGCCGGGCGCCTGGGTCCTTAGCGAGTCGTTGTTGCACCGCCGCACCGTGTCGATGAAAGGGGACGACGACGTTTCTACGAGGAGGCAGCGGGCGCGGGGCTGCCGCGGCGGCCTCCTGAGCGAGATCGAAGAGGTCGAGCGCGACCCCGGTGTCCCGAAACTCTGCATGGGTCTCGGCCTGTGGGCCTGGCAAGGCCGGCAAGAGATACCTGCGCGTCGCATTGGAGCACGCGGAGTCAGCCGGCAGATCGAGGAGCTTGACGGCCCGCCTCCAGGCACCTGGCCAGTCCCTGGCGTCGATCGGTCGAGCGAGGGGCAGCACCACGCGAAAGCGGTGATGGCCCGAGGTGTGGCTCCAGCTTGTGTGAAGCGCGACGGTAAACGGGGAGCACCGCTCCAAGGCGTCGTTCATTTCGATCCCGTTGTCGATGTCGAGCACGAGGCAGGTCACACCCAGCGCGCTGCGATCCCCTTCAGGGAGGCTCTGGGTCGGGGACCAGCACGGGAGCCTGAGCTTGTCTTGGACCGAGCGGTGCGCCTTGAACCATGCGAGCCGTTTCCGAAGAGCGGGCCAACTCGTCGCGAGAGAAACACGATTGTGCTCATAGATGTTCTTATAAAAGGAGGCGGCGATGAGGGTGGGCATCGCGCCTTCACGAAGGCGGTTGATGGGCATCTCTAGGCCATGGATCTTCAAGCAGAGCTCGAAGAGGGTCGGAGGTTGAGGTCTACGCGGCCGAACGCTCGGGCTCGGGGAGGCATGGCCTCTCGTCAGCTGTGGACTCGGGCGCAGGGTCTTCGGCTTGTGGAACACGGTGGCAGACCAGGAACCGCGCGAGGACTCGCAGTGCGTGCTGCCTGTTCCTGTCCGATGTTGCTTCGTTGTGAGCCATGAGGTCACGCGGCCTGGTCGTGCGCAGGCACGATGTCCCAGAGCTCCTCCTCGCGGAGGCCGGACAGCGCTGGGTGGTCCAGCAACGCCCTGCGCACACGTGGCGAAGCGGAGAGCCTACGGTTCAGAACCTTGGACCAGTGGCTGCGCGTCAGCCCGAGTTCCGAGGCGAAACCGGCCTGGCTGAGATGATGTCGATTGACTACGTCGGAAATTATCTTCTTCTTGAGTAGATACTGCATGGTTTTCTCCGGGTTGGGCTGGTCGTTTACACTTGCGAACAGCAAACACCATGATTAGGGTATGTAGGTGTAAACTGGAACGCCACAAAATTGTTGTGCGATCTCGTTGCCAGTCGGCTGAACCAGCCTTGGAGGTAGTGTTTTGGCTCAAGAAGATGGATTCGACGACACCGCTATGTTTCCGGGCGCCACCCATGATGTTGTCTTGGCTCGGGGCGAGGCCCCGGAGTTTGGGTCAACCCTGCGCGACTGGAGAAACGCGAAGAAGCTCTCCTTGCGCGAAGCGGCTGCGGAGCTGGATGTGTCGTTTACCTACCTCCAGAAGCTGGAGACGGGAGGGCGCGCCCGTTCTCCTTCGCTAGCGCTTTTACAGCGCATAGCCGCGGTTTTTGCGATACCTACCGGTGAGGTCTTCCAGGCGGCAGGTGTCACGAAACGACGGGTCCAGGACGCCTCCTCATCGATCGATCGGGCCTTTCGTAGGGTCGTTCTTCACCCTCGTCTGCGACCTCTGGGAATGAACGAGGTCTGGCTCGACTCCTTCTCCACCAAGCAGAAGCGACAAGTGCTTGAGCTCGTTCAGCGCACCCAGGCGCTCGTGATCGAGACTTACGGAGATGGAGCCTTGCCTATCGATGACATCATGAGGGGGCTTCCTCCGCTGGATGATGAGGATGATCAGCCATGACACGACCCCTCCGCGCCGTTCTCTACGCTCGCTGTTCCTCCGCCAAGCAGGCTGAACGCGATCTCTCGGTGCCTGCACAGCTCGATGCCTGCCGAAGACACGCCGCGGGCAACGGCTGGCTTGTGGTTGGCGAGTACCATGACGACGGGATCAGTGGCTTTGAGGGGGAGCGCCGCCCTGCCTTCACTCAGATGCTAGACGCGGTGCGCAGCTCGCCACGGCCCTTCGATATCATCGTGATTTGGGATCTCTCCAGATTTTCTCGGGATCTGACCTTCTCGCTCTACACGACTGCGGAGATCCAGCGCGCTGGGGTGCTGCTGCACTCGATCAAGGAGCAGACCGATGACACCCCCGCGGGCTGGCTCATGAGCACGGTCATCCGGAGCTTCAACGAGTTTCAGGTCCGAAAGCTCGCGGTAGACACGCATCGGGGCATGGTCAGCAACGCAGAGAAGGGAGGCTGGAATGGGGGGCCGGCGCCCCTGGGATACAAGGTCGAGCAGGAGGCACGAGGGCCGAAGGTCCTTGTACCTGACCCCGAGTCTGCCCCGATCGTTCAGCGCATCTTCGCGCTCGCGCTCGCGGGCTTCGGTTCGGTTGCGATCACCAAGTCCCTTAACGAAGATGGCTATCGCACCGCCCGAGGAAACCGCTTTAGCAAGGCCAGTGTCCTGAATATCCTCAAGAACGAGGTCTACACAGGTGTCTACATCTGGGGGGCCAGATCCTCCGCGAAGTTCGCCCCCCATACCGGCGATCCGTTGCGGAGAGAGGGAGCGCATGAGGCCTTGGTTTCTCGCGAGGACTTTGAGCGTGCCCAGGCCATGATCGCGCTTCGGCGGCCAGGCCGGGCCCACCCCAAGGCTTCGTCGAGCACGTACATTCTCAGCGGTTTGCTCACCTGCGGCCACTGCGGGGCCCCCTACATCGGACACAGCGCCAAAGGTGGGCAGTATCACTACTATACCTGCCAGACGAAACAGAAGCAGGGCGCTGCCGCGTGTCCCGAGGCTCGCAACTTCGTACAACACACCGCAGAGCACGTGGTCGTCGAGGCCCTTCAGAGGGGAGCGCTCTCCCCCGAGGTCTTCGCCGATCTGGTTCGGGAGGTCCAGGTCGCGCTCCGCGAGGACCAGGGCAAGCTCCTGGGCCAGCGCGCCGTCGTTCAGGCTGAGCTCATTGCCTGCGATCGCAAGCTCGACAACCTCTTCGCCGCTGTGGAGACGGGCACGATCCCGGCGGCTCGTCTCGCGCCGCGGATCGAGGCTGTGTCCCAGGAGCGCGAGGCCCTTGAGACTCGACTTCAGAGCCTGCCTGAGTCTTCGGACGAGCCGATCCTCGAGATCGGTGCGTCGGAGATCGACGCCTGGGTCCGCGACCTCCGAGCCGTTCTCCAGCGTGGCTCTCCCGATGAGCGCCGAGGACTCCTGCGGGCCTGGATCAAGAGCATCGTGGCCGACGGCGATGACCTGACCATCGAGTACACCTTCCCGATCGTCGGGGTTAGCACGCCCTCGGGAGGCGCTTCGGGGGGCGGTGAACCCGTGTCGGGCACGGCGGTTAACACCTGCACCTCAGCCCAAAGCCCGTTCCCACCGGCTCAAACGACGAAGGGAGAACCCAGCCACCGCCGAGTTCTCCCTATCGTAAGAAGTGGCTCCCCGCGTTGGACTCGAACCAACGACACCCGGATTAACAGTCCGGTGCTCTAACCAACTGAGCTAGCGGGGAAAAAGAATACTCGAGCATTCGGGCTCTCGCCCGGCGGTGTCAGCGAGGAAGCAGCCTGGCTCCCCCGCGTCGAGCGCCTGCGCTTTAACAACTCCAGGGGCCGCGTCAACGCATCGCAGGCAAGTCTTGCCCGTCTCCGACCGCTCATGACAAAAAATCCCCGTGCTTTCCGCTCCCCATCGCGGCTTCGCGTGTCAACATAGGGGTACCCCCTTTAGAGGATCGCTCATGCTGCTCGCTCTCCGTACCCCCGCGCTGACTCTCGCTGCGCTGGCGCTCTCTACGGCTGCCTTCGCCAAAGACTCCGGCGTTCGCCTCGAACCCGAGCCCTTCCACCCGCTCGTGGCTCATGTGGTCGCCGACAGCTTGCAGACCTATCACTACGCCAAGCGCCCGATCGACGAGGATCTCTCCATCCTCTGGCTCGATGTCTACCTCGACGAGTGGGATGGCGGGCGCGCCTACTTCCTCGACAGCGATGTCCGAGCCTTCAAGGCGAAGGCGGGGGGGATCGGGGCGGATGTTCTGGGCGATCGGCCCAAGCTCACCCTGGCCTTCGATGTCTTTGATCGCTACCGACTGCGGGCCCGTGAGGTGCTCAAGCTGGCCGAGACGGAGCTGGCTGAGCCCCTGACCTTCGACGACGAAGAGGCCTTCCTCCGCATCGTCGACGATCACACGCCTTGGCCCAAGGACCGCGCGGAGTGGAAGGCGAACTGGAAGGACCGCATGAAGGCGGAGGTCCTCGATCTCGTTCTCGGCGAGCGGGACGAGGTCGAGGCGCGGGAGCTCGTGCTCAAGCGCTACCAGCGGCGAGCCAAGGCGGTCGAACAGTTCGACAGCGGCGATGTGGTCGAGTCCTACCTCTCGGCGCTCAGCTCGGTCTTCGATCCGCACTCGGCCTACTACAAGCCCGAGACCTCCGATGACTTCGACATCCGCATGCGCGACGCCCTTGAAGGGATCGGAGCCGAGCTCCGAATGGAAGACGCCTATACCCAGATCTCGCGTCTGATCCCGGGCGGGCCTGCAGAGGCTTCGGGGCAGCTCAAGAAGGGGGATCAGATCGTGGCGGTCGCGCAAGACGAAGGCGAGTCGGTCGATGTGGTCGACATGCGGCTGAGCGAGGTGGTCAAGCTGATCCGTGGGCCCAAGGGCTCGGTGGTGCGGCTGACCATTCGGCCCGCGGGTGCGGCCGATCGGAGTCAGACGCGGGTGGTGGCGATCACCCGTGACCGGGTCCAGCTCGAGCGGGCCAGCGCGAAGGGTAAGCTGCTCGAGGTGCCCACCACGTTCCAGGGCCAAGAGGTCGTGCGCAAGGTCGGGCTGATCGAGGTTCCGAGCTTCTACTTCGATAGCTGGGCTGCCCGCCAGGGCGAAGAGAACCCGCGCAGCACCACCACCGATGTGGCCAAGGCCGTCGAGGAGCTGCGGGCGCAGGGGGCGGAGTCCATGGTGCTCGACTTCCGGGGCAACGGTGGAGGACCGCTGCCCGAGGCGGTGAGCCTCACGGGGCTCTTCATCGACAAGGGGCCGGTGGTGCAGGTCCATGACCCGGGGCGCGGGGGGCAGGTGCTCCGCGATAAGCAGCCGGGGGTGGTCTGGGCAGGGCCGCTGGTGGTGCTCACCGACGAGCTCTCGGCCTCCGCCAGTGAGATCGTCGCGGGTGCGCTGCAAGACTACAATCGGGCGGTGGTGGTCGGAGGCTCGCAGACCCACGGCAAGGGGACGGTCCAGTCCGTCGTCGATCTAGGCGCGGTCCTGCCGCGCGGCGCCTTCCCCGAGTTCGCCGACAACGCCGGCGCGCTGAAGTTCACCGTGCAGACCTTCTACCGGATCACGGGCGAGAGCACGCAGCTCAAGGGGGTGGTACCCGACATCATGCTGCCGAGCCCCTGGCAGGGCATGCCCGTGCTCGAGTCCGACCTCGATCGTCCCATCCCCTGGGACACCATCGAGCCCACGCGGTACACCCCGTTGCCCGCGACCCTCGATCTCGATCCGATCCGCGAGGCGAGCGCGTCACGGGTGGCGTCCGAAGTGCTGTTCTCCTGGCTCGAAGAAGACCGCAAGGAGCGCCTAGCCCGCGAGGATCGCACGAGCCTGAGCCTGCATCTGCCGACCCGCAAGGCCGAGCGCGAGGCGAGCGAAGCCCGCTACAAGGCCCGCCTCAAGCACCTTGGGATCTCCGATCCCGACGAGGAGCTCGACGAGGACGACGAGGACGAGCGCAGCACCCTCGGCGAGGCCTTCGAGCAGGCGCTGCGCATGGAGGCCGCTCGGATCGCCGTCGACGTCGCCGACCGCTGGACGCCGCCGACCGCGCTGCTCAACGCCGACAAGGGCAAGACCGCCGAGGTCAACCCCGGTTCGGTCGACAAGCGAAAATCCAAGGGTAGGTGAGGGGGACCGTCCACGGGCGCTCCTGCCAGCGAGGGGCCGGAGGTCGCGGTCCGAAGCCCACCGCAGAGCGTCGTCGCCCTCGTGGCGAAGCGCCGACGCGGTCCATGGGGCTGCGACGACCACGCCGAAGAACCCATCCAGGTCATCGGCCGACGCCGGGGATCGATCGCATCCAGTGGAGCGACGACGCACGCTCACCTCCGCCGATCAGAGGATCCCGGCGCCCAGAGATCGCCCAACTCTGGACGATGGCGCCGAGCGGCTGCTGGGGCCTTCGGCCACTCCGCGCTATCCGGCTAGCCCGTCGGCGACCCTCTGCATGCTGCGACTCACCTCGTCGGCGATGGCGTCGATGCCGTCGGCGTCGACCAGCTCGAACACCCCCTCGACCCGCGTGAGGAAGATCCGGCACCGGCCTTCGTCGAGCTGCTTGACCACGACGTTGCAGGGCAGGAGAACGCCGATCGACTCGACAGCTTGGACCGCTTGGTGGGCGAACCCTGGGTTACAGGCGCCCAGGATGGTGTAGGGCGGGGTGTCGACCCCGAGCTTCTTCTTGAGCGTCGCGGCGACGTCGATGGTGGTCAGCACGCCGAAGCCCTGGGCAGCCAGCAGCTCGGTGACTCGCTCGACCGCCTGCTCAAAGGGCAGGTCGACGTCGACGGTGAGGGCGTAGCGGGGTGGGGTCATGGGCGCTCCTGGCTCGATGGGAGGTCTCTGTAGCGCCCTGCTGCCCAGCCATGCAACACGTCAGATGCACCCGTCGTCGACCCACATCCCTCCTTGGCATACCTGATTCACCATCCCGTTCACACAGCTCGAAGACTCTGCTTCGCGCTCCATCGTCGCTTCGCACTCTGCAGGCTCCCAGGCAACATCGATGAAGCCGCTGAAGTTGGTCTGTATGCTGCTCCACAGGGGGAAGTAAGAGAAGTACTGTGTTCTGTCGTAGGAGCTGAGCGTGGCCTGGTTCAGGACGATGGGCAGGTGAGTGTCCAAGAACAGATCATGGCTCGCCGAGAGGGTGTAGACGACTCCGTCGAATCCGTGGAACGAGAGCGTGGAGTCCGGCCGAGTGCAGATGCTCGTCGAGCTGCTGTTGATGATGGGGAACCCTGGGTCCCAAGGATCGCCAGGATCGCCAGGATCGCCAGGACCACCCGGACCTCCTTCGCAAGGCGTGGGGCAGTCGGTGAAGAAGAAGCCGTCGCAGTATTCATGGCCTGTCGTGACCATGATCTCGGTGATCGGCATGTTCTCGCTATAGTCGAACTGTCCGAAGAATAGGTAGTCGCTGTCGTCGAGTATCCAGCTCAAGTCCGTGCAGCCGATGACGTCGGGGTTGGCGGAGCACGAGAACGGGCCGAAGGGGAACCCCATGCTGAAGTCCGAGGAAATCCGAGCGCTGAAGACCGTCTGTCGTGGGCTCATGACTCCGGGAGGGTACGCACCGGCGCTTGCGGTGATCGAAGAAGTAACATGGAACCTCGAAGACCCGCACCCGTGGTCTTCCCACTCCCCATCCCAGCACTGCTCCACCCAGAAGGCCTCTCCGTAGGAGCCACATGTCTCATCGGTATAGCGAAGCGCCCCGTTCTGGCAGGGCGGCGGGTCGATCACCACCTCGATGTAGGCGGGATCCCCGTTGTCGTAGCCGTCCCACGGTGTCACGATGCACTCCCAGTGCTGGTCGGTCGTGACGTCGGCGCCAGGGACGGTGCTAGACGCTTCCGCGGTCATCGCGCCGAAGTAGGGCATGTCGTTCACGAACCACTCAAACCCGTAGCTTACATCGTGATTGTCGGCGTCGAAGCTCGGCGACGTCACCTCACAGGTCAGGGCCTGACCGGCGTAGGGCGCGGACGGCGAGAAGCGCACCTCAGGCGCCCCGGGGGGGGTGTTCTCGATCATGGCGGCATCCGACCGCGAGTCGGTCGCCCCATGAGGGTCCTCGACCATAGCTTGGCAGGTGATCTCGGAACCGACGCTCGAGTTGTCGGCCGTGACGGGAAGGCTCGAACCCACGGCGCCCGTGCTCCAAGAGTAGTGGATCGACAAGGGCTCTTCGTCGGCGTCGCTCGCTGTGGCCGAGCACTGGAGCGTCTGACCGACCCGTGCGACGCTGGGACTGACCTGGACCGTGAGGAGCTGGGGCGGCGTGTTGAGGACCATCACCTCGGCCGTCCCGGTCGCGACGCCGCCGAAGTCGTCGGTAGCGGTGACCTCGCACGTGACGACCTGGTTCGGGATGGTGTCGCTCCCCTGGAGCGTCTGGGTGGCCCCGGTGTGGCCGTTTGACCAGACAACCTCGAACGCCACTCCCCCACCGTCGGGGTCGAAGCCAGAAGCGGAGCACTGCACGATCTCGCCGACCTGGGCTGCAGAGGGCGTGACCTGGGTCTGCTCGATCACGGGGTTGGTGTTCAGCACGGCGAGGTGGGTCGTCTCCTCATCGACGCCGCCGTTTCCATCGGAGACCTCGACGGTGCACGCGATCTCTGTGTGCGGGGTGGAGTTCCCGGCGGTCAGCACCAAGAACGGACCGCTCTCGCCGTTCGACCAGCTGTAGGCGTAGTCGAGCGTGTCGCCGTCGGGGTCTTCGGCCTCGGCTCGACACTCGACCATCTCGTCCACCCGTGCCTCGGAAGGCAGGATCTCGAGGGAGGTGATCGTGGGCTCGGAGTTCAACATCGTGGCGGAGCCGACCCCTGAGTCGGTCTCGCCGTGTGGGTCGCTCACCGTCGCGGTGCAGAAGACCTCTTCGCCGACATCGGCATCGTCGGCCGTGAGCACGATCGAGGAGGTGGTGGCCCCCGTCGACCAGGCGTAGGTGGTGGTCAAGGGCTCTTCGTCGGGGTCGCTCGCGACGACCTCGCAGAAGATCTCTTCGCCGACGGGCGCCTCGTTGGGCGCGATGGAGACGCTGTGAACGATGGGCGGTGAGTTCAGGACGATGGCTTGGCTGGTCTGGGTATCGGTCAGGCCCCAGTCGTCGGTGGCGGTGACGAAGCAGGTGACGGGCTCGTTCACGACCGTGTTCGAGCCTTGCAGCACGAGGGTCTGTCCTGGCTGGCCCGTCGACCACTCGTAGCTCAGCGAGACCGAGCCTCCGTCGGGATCGCTCGCTTCGGCAGAACAGATCAGCTCCCCGCCGACGATGTTGGCGGGCGGCGAGATCGCGACGTGGTCGATGCCGGGCGGTGTTCCCTGGGTGAGCGCGGAGGCGCTGTCGGAGGCGGTGGCGCCGTGCGGATCGGTGACCGTCGCCGTGCACAGGAGCGGAACTCCGGGGGTGGAGTTCTCGGCGGTGAGGGTGAGCTCGCTCCCCACGAAGCCATTGGACCACTCGAAGTGGTAGTCGAGAGGTTCTTCGTCGGGATCGGAGCCCAGCGCGCTGCATGTGACCGACTCGCCGACGCGGGCCTCGGGCGGCGCGACGTCGATCTCGACGACGGATGGCGGCGAGTTGGCGACGATCACCGCCTCATCCGCCTCGACGGAGGCGCCGTGGGGGTCGGTGACGGTGACGCTGCAGGTGAGCGGCTCTCCGACCGTCGTGTTCTCGGCGGTCAAGGTGATCGTGGCGGTGGTCTGGCCGGTGGACCACTCAAAGTGGGTCTCGAGGGGCTCGTGGTCGGCGTCCTCGGCCTCGACGCCGCAGGTGAGGTCATCGCCGACCCGTGGTGCTGCGCTCGAGAGGGTCACGAGGTGGATCATGGGGGGAGTGTTCAAGACCTCGACCGGCGCGCTGCTCGTGCCGGTGGCCTCGTGGGGGTCGGTGGCGGTGGCGATGCAGGTGACGGGCTCGCCGACGTCGGTGTTCTCGCCCTGGAGCACGATGGACTC
>REDI01000025.1 GCA_007693595.1 Deltaproteobacteria bacterium
GCGCAGGCGGCTCTTCCAGGAGGAGAAGGTGCTCGGGTTGAAGTCATGTCGTCTGGCGAACTCGCGAATACTAAGGCCAGAGGCCTCGTGTTCTTGAACGAGCCTGAGCCAACGCTCGGCGGCGGGTGAACAACTCATGGGGATCTCCAGGATGGGAGATCAGGTCACCCGGCGCGGCGGTGCCCGGTAGTTGCCGGGGCTTGTGTGGATACGGTACAACGAGGTAAGACCGTGTTCTGGCAACGAGAGGAGTGGAGCGCGGAGGCTAGAGCCGTCTTGGAGGCCGTCGGAGCCCCCGTCGGGCCCGCGACATGGGGCGCCCGGAGGGTCGAGGCCTAGCCTCGGGCAGGGACTGAACGGTAGAAGCTCTGTTCTCGTGTGGATCGCGGCGTTTGAGAGCCGGTCCTTCATGGGCTCATCGGTATTCGCGGACTGACCTTGCAAGTTTTCGGGGGACGAGGCGAGTTGGTGTTGAACACAGGCTCAGGTTTTGGCCCAAGGCGGCTTGGGCCGGGCCGAGGAGGCTGTTGGGGAGGGCTTCGCCAGCGCTCTTGGATGCGTCGTGGTCGATGGCGAGCTCGGGAACGGGGCCCTTGGCCTTGGCGAGCTCCAGCGAGAGGGAGTTGCTCTCTGCTGCCGCCTGCGACGGGTCGGAGGCCAACAGCGTTCTTGACCGGGTTTCGGCTTGCTTCTGGGAACGTCGGGAGCGCTGCTGGGCCACATCAACCTCGCGAGGAGAGGGGGGTTGGCAGGCACGCTTCCAGCGCATATTTGAAAGGGGCGATAGGCAACGACTTTTTTATGGCGAAGCAGTGAGTGTTGCACATGGACCCCGGCTACATCGACCCGCCCCCCGAGGCGCAGCGCTGGTTCGACGCCTCGCAGGAGCTGCCGAGCGACGTGGTGTTCATCCCGCAGCTCGACGCGACGGGTGGATTTCGGCTCTGGCTCCCGCTCGCGATCGGCGTGGTCCTGCTCGGCCTCATGGTCCTTGATCTGGCCCGAAACGGGGTAGGCTCCGTCGGTGGGCTTGTCGGAAACGCCATCGCGCTCTCGATAGGTCTTTCACTCGTGGGCTGGGGCGCATGGGAGTACAAGCTCCAGCGCGACATGCAGGCGGGAGAGCTCCGCTACGGGATCTTCCTCGGGCCCGAGCACTACGTGAGTCGCTACCGAGGGCGTGCGCCTCGAGCGCTGGCCCGAGAGCGCATCGTCGGGTTCGGCGACGAGCGGGTGTATCGGTCTGCGGAGCACGAATCCTCCGGGCTGAATGTTCGGCTTCGTCGAACGATCCAGTTCGTCGACCCCGAGGTCAGTCTGGGCATCGACGCGTCGATCCTCTGGCGGGCCGGCAAGATGCCCTACCTCGGGCAGCTCGACGAGTGGCTCAGAGAGAGCCCGAACATTGAGTCCGAAAGGCGCCGGCTCGAGTGAGGGGCTGCCGGTCCTACGCACAGGGGGCCAAGACCCAGACCGCCGAATCACGATCTGCGCCGGCTCGCGTCGGTCGCCGACTCAGCGCAGCGCGGTCCGGACACACCTGCCTCGTGCCCCTGTCGAGAGTGATCGTGTGAATCCGATTTCGGCGCCTCATGGCCGCGTCGGATGGAGAGTCCGGGCCCGTGTGAAGGCCCGATGCGCTATGCTTCCGGCGCACCTCGGAGTCTTCGTGTCCGAACGACCCTTGTCCCGCCATTTTATCGATGGTTCCTTCGTCGCGTCGCGGGCCGGGCTGCGCAGGCTCGCGGGCACCATCGCGAGGCCACCGCTCGCGCTGGACCGGGTCGAGGTGCTCCTCCGTGGGGGTCGGCGCCACAAAGCGGCCCTGGTCTGACGGGACGACGGCGCTGGAGCTGTCGACCGAGGAGCTCGCCGAGCGGCTCGTCGCCCTCGTGCCGCCGCAGTAGGCGAACCAGGTGCTCTACGGCGGTGTGCTGGCGCCGCGGCATCGGTGGCACCGGGCGGTGCGGCCGCGAGCTCAAGGAGCAGCTCCTGTGGACGCAGACCTTCGAGACCATCGAGGAACTGCGCTTGGCGCTGCACAACTTCATGCACGAGCACAACGCCGCGTGGCTCGTGCAGAAGCACAACTACGCTACACCCGAACAAGTCCGCCACCGTCTCACCCAGCCAGCGGCGATCGCCGCGTGAATACGCCATGTCGATTGTCCGGGAAACCGAGGGGCACTACACTTGCGCTCGCGGCAGATGAACATGGCCCATTGAAGGCCGATCGCGGGCCCTCGCCAAGGCCCGCGATCCACGTACAGTTCTAAGCTGCACTTTCGATCAGCTTCGTTCTAGCGAGATCCGCGGTGCACGGTGCGCGCGGGGCTGTCGAAGGCAGGCGCAGGGGCCTCGCTGACGTCGACCGTCCACTTCGGTGACGAACGTCTGACAACCGTCAGTCTCCGACACCTCCATAAACGGGTCAACCTAGATAAACCACCGTCACGCGCTGTGCATGGCCGATGCGCATGCGACACTTTGCCGCCCACACCGTCGAGCGACGCCCCCTGTTTTCTACCTGGGAGGAGGGCCTGCACCTCTGGCGTTGCCTCGCGACCGCGATCCCCGGCGCGATCCTCTGCATCATGCCCGACCACCTCCATGTGATGGGGCCAGAACGGATCGCTCCCAAGATCCACGGCGCGATGTCCTCGCACACGCGCTGGATGAACCATCGCCTCGGGGTCCAAGGGCCGCTGTGGCGCCCGCTCTCCGACACCGGCGAGGTCATCGGCAAGAAAAAGATCGACCGCAACATCCGATACATCCACCTCAACCCCTGCCGGGCGGGACTGATCGAAGATCCGCTTAGCTGGCCGCTGTCCACCCATCGCGATCTCGTCGGCCTCACCCTTCAGCCCGCGGCTGCGCCCCACCGCGACCCGGTGGGGTTGCACAGATACGTCAGCGCTGACCCCACCGTGAACGTAGAGGGGACCCCCCTCCCCTACGGCTCGACCCAGCCGCCGACGCTCGACTCCGTGGTAGCGGCGGTCAGCGCGCTGACGCGATGCACTTCAGAGGAACTTCGGCGACGTTCCCCGCAGCGGACGCTGCTGATCCGAGCCGCCCGATCGCTGACCGACCTGACGCAGGCCCGGATCGCCGAACAGCTGGGGGTCTCTGTGGCGACCGTGGAGCGCGCCGAACCGATGAACGCCGGAGAGGGTCGCACGATCGATCGCGTCCTGTTCGATCATCGGTTCGCGCTGATGATCGACGAGGACGGGCCGAACAGGCCCTGGGCGCGATGGCGCGGCTGACACGCCCTCCTCCCGGTGCGGGGTAGATGAACGGGGCGCCGTCATCGCGATCCGCCGAACGTAGTCGCCTGAGTGAGGGCCTCTGCGGAACGAAGTCGACCGAATGAGGGTCGTGCAGGCACCGAGGGGCGCACATGCTCCCAAAAAACGGCGTTCCATTGTATCGGCATCTCCTCACGCCGACGATGGAGGCCCCTCAACCCCTCACTCAACCGACTTCGCTCTGGAGCGGTAAGCCCAACTGTTCTTCGCAGCGTTGTTCTCCTCTCCGCACGACTCACGCCTGCCCCATCCCTCGATCGCGCTAGCCCCCTTGCACGCGCCATGTCCGTCTCTGCCAACCTCCGAAACCTTCGGCGCTACGATGTCGGCACCATCTGGCTGGCGCCGGTCGACGGCGAGGAGGAGCTGGTGAGCTGAGGGCTGTAAAAGGCGCGCATTGCGGAAACGTCCGGAACACGCGCCCTGTGCCACCGTCCGAGGTCCTCATGCGCACCGCCCTCTTCGCGATCTGGATACTCTCGTCCTGCACCGGCCCCGAAGCGCAAACGTCCAAGGGGCCCTCCGAGGGCGACCCGTCCGCAGGCCTGCGGGGGACCGACATCGCGCCCGGCACCCCAGCCTCGGCGGACCAGATGTCGTAGCCCGGCCTATGTCCCCATTCCCAGTTCGGGCAACGTCCCCAGGGCTG
>REDI01000036.1 GCA_007693595.1 Deltaproteobacteria bacterium
AGGGGGGCCTCGCGTGCGCCTGGCGTGCGCGCGGGTCTGCTACGACCGAAGTCGCGGTCCACGGCAGCAGGTCGGGCCACAGCGGACCGGCGAGGGCGACCAGGCCAAAGAGAACCGCGACGGGGATCATGCGTGGGAGCACCAGGGCGGCGAAGAGGCCGGCAAGCGCCGCCCAGAGCGTTGGACGGAGCTGCAGGGCGATGTCGGGCTCGAGGCCGACGGTGAGGGTGCCGACGTCGAAGGTGAGCTGCGCGATAGGCACGATCATCATGCCGCGTGCGCCGCATACGCACCCCCTCGGCGATGGCCTCGGCGAGTTCTGGTGGCGGGTCGTCGAGGGGCGCGAACACGGTCGCGTCTGAGCCTACTCCTCGGCGGCGCGCGCTCGGGCAGCCTCCTCGCGAAAGGCTGATACCGCAGACTCTCGGTCAGGCCCCTTCGACCTCAGCGCCTCCGCCGCCTCGGCCAGCGCCAGAGGCGGCGTCCCCCGAAGCCGTGCGACACCGTGACGCGACCACAGCTGGCGCTCGGCGGTCCGACGCACCGCGGCCTCCGCCGCGTCGTTCATGACCTCGACGAGCAGTTGATCGACCGCGTCGCCCCGCACCATACGGAGCGATTCTAGGGCTAGGATCTTGGTCTCTTGGTCTTGCCCCAAGGCCACCAACTCGACCAGCGCCAAGAACGCTTCGCGATCCTGCGACACGCTCCACAAGACCTCGGCGGCCGCGACACGTCCCTGACGGTTCGGCCACCGCCGGACAGCCTCGACGAGCGCAGGCCGAAGCTCGGCGACGCTCCTCGCTGCCCAAGCGGCGCGGGGGTCGTCGTTCGTGCTGTTCAAGACCTCGGCGATCGCTAGCACCGCCGCGTCCCACTCCGTGCCCTCGAGCGCTCCGAAGGCTCCCATGTCGTAAGACTCCATCGCTGCCCTAGAGGAGAGGTCCTTCATGGACCGAAGGAACGCCACCAGGTGCTCGCTCACTGACATTCCACCGCCTCCGTTGCATTCTTGACTGCGACCTGCTCATCCAGCGTGGGGTATGAGACCGGAATTCGGCGGAGTTTCCAACACCCGGATCTCACTTGGAGCCGGGAGTGTGTCGCCGTTGACACCAGCCACATGATCCCAGCCCGTGTCTGTGGAGTTGACGTCGGCACGCCCGATCACCCTAAAGACTCCATCGGTGAGCACGGCGACATAGCGTCGATCCAGCATGCGGCGTCGAACCCGTGTGCCGCTCGCGTAGCAGGTAAAGACTTCGCCGTGCGCATGATGCGCATGCATGACGATCGTGTAGAGAGTACGCGGCTGGTGAGCGGTGGCGTTGGGTTCGTTGCGCGCAAACCAAGCCTGATCAGGGTCGGGATGTGTCTTGGCCAGCCCGACGAGATCCTCGCCGCCGTGCCTACGCCAGAACATAAGGTCACCCCGCGCTACCGCCATGCGATCCCGCTCGGTGAAATGGGCAACCAGCCTCTCGTGCTCCAGTTTGGCGAACCGCCCGAACGCGTCGATCATCTTGTTCATATCAATGGCTCCTACAACCAGAAGTCCCATGCCGTATCATACTCCTCGGACTCTGTCGTGTTGTCATCGAAGCGGAAAGTTGCGATATAGTTGCAGTTCTTGACCCGACGGAGGTTCGAGCTGTTTCTTGCCATCTTTTGGGCAAGCTCTGCACGAATCACGCTCTCGAACGCAGATCTCTCATCAGCATCGGAGAGCTCTCGCCCAGCACTGGCCAGCGCCCGATCAACGAGAAGTTGCACGACATCGTTGTCGTCAACCTCCGCCCAGTCGACAGACACGGCGAGGTCAACCTCCTCCGCGCCCAATCGATTGAACTGGGAGCAAATCTGGCGTTCAATACCCGCCATGACGACCTGATTGAAGTGAGCGCTTGTCGTAATGATGTTGGCCGCTCCCTTATATCCGGAACCACGGAGCTGATCTGGCACAAGATGACTTGAGTTTTGGCCTTCGTTCGGGCTCTTCCGGTTACCTTGCTGCGCATGATAACCGCGAACCTCTCCAGGAGGCTTCACGGTGAGGCGGGTGCCGGTTACCGAACGAACCATACCGTTCGAGTTGAGCACCACCGTGAAGACCATCCCGTCGAGCGTCTCGTAGGAGAAGGTCCATGAGCCATCCCCCTGCCGCACCATTTCCGTAATGTTCTTGGGCTTGTAGCGATCGTGGACACCCGACGCGCTTCCAACATTCTCACCACCGAGTCGGGCAACGAAGGCATCCTCAAGAGCTCGATCAGCCTGTGACGAGACGTTCCGGTCAAACGCCTGAACCGAGAGCTGGTCCTTCGCTTCGCCGAAACCATGTGAACCCGCGTTGATGGACCTCTTAGCTCCCTCAGCGTAGGACGACGCATCGCGCCCGCCGAGCCTCTCGACTCCGTCATCTAGCCTTCCGACGGCGCGTTGCACGGCTGCGGTAGCCTGCCGAGAGACGACCATCTCGCCATAGGCATTCGTGGTCGCAGCGGGACGCTCAACCATGTCCTTCGGAGCACCACGCGACACGAGTCGAGCTCGAACCTCGTTCCAATTCTCCAGAGCCGCGAGGTTCGAGACATCGGCGCGCATGGACGCTTCTAGGACCGACTGACTCGTGGGATGAGCGTTGGCGATATGGCCTCTATAGAGCGCGAGAAGCTCATCGCCGCTCATGTCGGGCTCCGGAAGCTCGTCGCCAGGGTCGGAGCTCTCCTCTGGCTCGCGACCCTCCCAGCTCGCCAAAACTCGCTCCTCGTGATTGGCAATGGCGGTTTCCAACGCGGACTGAGAGTCCACCAATGCGATCTCGGTCAGTTCGTCCAACGCGACCGGCTCCAGCCCTTGCGCCCTATTTCGCTCATCGTTCGACAGCTTACCCGGCGCAGCTAGTGCATGGAACTTGAAGCTGAGATCCGCAAACTGCCCGGCCGCAGCGGCGCGCGCCTCGAGTGTCGGGCGCTCAACGCCCCGGAAAATCCCACCCACCCAGCGAGAGAAGCAGTGGATCTCACCGGGTAAGGGAGGCATAGCCGCAAACTGACGAGAGATCTCTTGCCAGAGCGGGAGCAGGACTTGCCAGTCACCTGCGAAGATATCGAGCTGGTCGAAGAGCGAGCCAGCGTCCGTCTGCTCGAGTACCTGATAGCCTTGAGATGTGGCGAAACGATGCGCTATGGAGCCACCAGACCACAACGCGTAGCCATTCGGAGCGTCGGCACGCATGTTGAATCGACCGCCGCCGAGGAACTCCCGAGCGACGGACTGGAAGGAGGCTCGCTGCAGCGTTCGCGAGAGGTCAGCGCTGGCGGCATGACCAGCCGCCTGGTCGGCATTCGCTTGCACCCCGTGGCCGACCCCTTCCATGACCGTACGCCAGATCGTCCGTGCTTCGCCTTCAGCGATCGGGGGGTCGAGCGCCAGACACCGACTCAGAAACTCTTCAAACGATGGATGTAGATACGGATCCATCGTTGCCGAGTCCCAGGTGGTGGGCACGGCGGTGACGATGGCCTCCTCCACGCCCTCCGCATCTTGCTTAGCCTCCGAGGTCTTGATCACTGATGCCTCAAGCTGAGAAGCATCGTCGCTCTCAGACAACCGACGCGCCTCGGTCAACTTGGCCTGCGCCTCGGTAGCCTTGGTCTTCACGGCCTGTTCATTCGCACCGTCCACAGAAGAGAGGTCCCCGCCCTCCTCGACCTGCTCGTGTGCTGGCCGCTCTTGACTGGCGATCATCAGGACCGGGTTCGCTCCCTCCGTAAAGCGCATTCGGTGGCGCTCCCCGCTGGCTAGCGTGAAGCTAATAGGTGCGACTTGCCCAGCCGAGATCGTCCCCGCCGCCGCCTCATCCACCGCCTGGTCAAAGTCTTCGCCCGCGCTGACCCCG
>REDI01000014.1 GCA_007693595.1 Deltaproteobacteria bacterium
CCGACACAGACACCGATGTCGACACCGACACAGACACCGATGTCGACACAGACACAGACACCGATGTCGACACAGACATCTTCCCGCCCGATCTTCGGTTCCGGCCGATCCTGGTGGATGCCTTCGGTCAGTTCGCCTACGATGCCGACTTTGACGATATGGGGCCATGGATCCGTGACGGTGAAGAGCTGCCCTCATACGTCGTCCTCGAGTTCATCGACGAGCGCTTCTTCGAGGCCGGTGACAATGCCTGGCGTTGCGAGGTCCTGCTCATCCCCCAAGAAACCTACGTAATGTCCCTATTCTTTTCGGTGGAAGGCCCCTACCGCGGCTTCGCCTCACAGGTCTTCGATCATCTCTACTTCCCGCTGTGGGCAGGAGAGTTCGACGCGTACAACCTGCCCGACACGTCCGATGACTCCAACCCCAAGCCTGGTTGTTTCGACATCTCCGAGGATCCCGAACGCGACTTCCACCCCGACTTCGTCGACGAGGACTTCGAGGGTTGGCTCTCGAGTCGGACTTGGGCGGTCGGGATCGGCACCATGTCTCATGCGGTCGAGGACTACCTCTTGGATCTTCCCCCCGACAGCGTCGCGCGCGAGCTCTACACCTCGGGCCACCTGGCAGGTGGCGCCTTCCTCTACGACGACGACGAGGGGACCCTGGTGGCCCCGGAGGGCTTTGCGCGCGGCTTCGCCGTGACCTCGACCATGGAGCTGGTGGTCGTCGACGACTCCAACGTGCTGCACCCAGCCGACTCCATCCACAGCACCGAGGGGGGCGCCCGACCCCTCTCAGGGATCTACGAAGTCTACAGCGTCTTCGGGCTGTTCTTCCCTTACGACGACGAGTGATCGTGGTCTGGCGGCGCATATCGAGAGTTCGGCGTCGGCGAAGCCTGTAGAGAAGCGAGGACGCCCCCAAAGGGAAGGCCAAGGAAGAGTTTGCGGGCGAGCGAGAAGAAGGGGTCGAGAGCCCGATCCGCGCCACTCACTTCGCAGCGGCACCCTCTGAGGCCTCGCCGGGCTCATAGCCCAGGTTCGGCGCGAGCCAGCGCTCCGCCATCTCGATCGACCACCCCTTGCGGGCCGCATAGTCGACCACCTGGTCGCGGTCGAGCTTGCCGACACCGAAGTAGGCAGCCTGCTTGTGGCCGAAGTAGAAGCCGCTCACCGCCGCGGCGGGCCACATGGCCATGCTCTCGGTGAGGCTCAGGCCGATCTTGGACTCGCAGCCCAGTAGATCGAAGAGCAGCCGCTTCTCGGTGTGGTCGGGACAGGCGGGATAGCCGGGCGCGGGACGGATGCCCTGGTACTTCTCGGCGATCAGCTCGTCGTTGGTCAAGGCCTCGGCAGGGGCGTAGCCCCAGAGCTCCTTGCGCACCTTCTCGTGGAGATGCTCGGCGAAGGCCTCGGCGAGCCGGTCGGCCAGGGCCTTGATCATGATCGCGTTGTAGTCATCGTGGTCGGCCTTGAAGATCTCGACGCGCTCCTGCACGCCGAGGCCCGTGGTGACGGCGAAGAGCCCGAGCCAGCCCTCGCCCTGCTCGCGGGTGGGCACGAAGTCGGCGAGGCAATGGTTGACCATGCTGTCGGGCTTGTGGTTCTGCTGGCGCAGGAAGTGGAAGGTCTCGCGGACCTCGGCGCGGGAAGCATCGGTGAAGACGACCACGTCGTCTCCACGGCGCTCGGCCGGAAGCAGCGCGCAGATCCCGCGGCCGGTGAGCCAGCGCTCCGCGACGATCTGTTCGAGCATGGCGCGGGCATCGGCATAGACCTTGGAGGCCTGTTCGCCGACAACAGGGTCGGTGAGCAGGGCCGGAAAGGCACCCGAGAGCTCCCAGGTGCGAAAGAAGGGGCCCCAGTCGATCCGTGGGATCAGGGCCGCGAGATCGATGGATTCGATCACGTGTTCCCCGGGCTGACGCGGCGCGGTCAGGGGTTCGGCCGCCCAGTCGATCTTCAGCCCACGGCTCCGCGCATCTTCGAGGGTTCGACGACGCACCTTGCGCTGACTGGCGGCGCGACGGTCGCGCATGGCCTGGTACTGCTCGGCGATGCCCCGCACGTAGTCGTCGTGCTGGCCTTCGGAGAGCAGCTGGCTGACGACCCCTACCCCCCGCGAGGCATCGGGCACGTAGATCACGGGGCCGTCGTAGGCGGGCGCGATCTTGACCGCGGTATGCACCCGCGAGGTGGTCGCGCCACCGATGAGGAGCGGCTGGGTGAACCCCTGGCGCTTCATCTCGCGGGCGACGTGGACCATCTCGTCGAGGGAGGGGGTGATGAGGCCGCTCAGTCCGATCACGTCGACCTCGAGGGCGCGAGCTTCGTCGAGGATCTTCTGGGCCGGCACCATGACCCCCAGATCGATGACCTCGTAGCCATTGCACTGCATGACCACGCCGACGATGTTCTTGCCGATGTCATGCACATCGCCCTTGACCGTGGCCATGAGCACCTTGCCTGCACTGCTCGTGTCGCCCGCAGCTTCCTTCTCGGCTTCGAGGTAGGGCAGCAGCCAGGCCACCGCCTTCTTCATGACGCGGGCGGACTTGACCACCTGGGGCAAGAACATCTTTCCCGCCCCAAAGAGATCGCCCACCACGTTCATGCCGTCCATGAGGGGGCCCTCGATGACAAGCAGGGGTCGCTCAAGCTGCTCCAGGGCCTCGGCCGTGTCTTCTTCGATAAACTGGGTGATCCCGTGGACCAGGGCATGCTCCATGCGCTTGATGACCGGGGCTTCACGCCACGAGAGGTCCGGCGCCGCCGACTTCTGGCCCTTGCCCTTGTGGGCGTCGGCGAGAGCGAGCAGTCGATCGGTCCCGTCGGAGCGCCGGTTGAGCACCACATCTTCGACCGCCTCGCGCAACACGGGGTCGAGGTTGTCGTAGACCGCGAGTTGGCCGGCGTTGACGATGCCCATGTCCATACCCGCCCGGATGGCGTGGTACAAAAACACCGAGTGGATCGCCTCGCGCACGGCGTTGTTCCCCCGGAACGAGAAGCTCACGTTCGAGACACCCCCGCTGATCTTGGCAAGTGGCAGCGTCTCCTTGATCGCCCGGACCGCCTGGATGAAGTCGACCGCGTAGCTGTCGTGCTCCTCGATGCCGGTGGCGATCGCGAAGATGTTTGGATCAAAGATGATGTCTTGAGGAGGGAAGCCCACCTTGTCGACGAGCAGGCGGTAGCTCCGGGAGCAGATCTCGACCTTGCGCTCGGCGGAGTCCGCCTGGCCTTGCTCGTCGAAGGCCATCACGATCACCGCCGCCCCATAGCGGCGCACGAGCCGAGCCTGTTGCAGGAAGGCCTCTTCGCCTTCTTTGAGACTGATGGAGTTTACGACGCCCTTGCCCTGCAGACAGCGCAGCCCCGCCTCGATGACCTCGAACTTGGAGCTGTCGATCACCACCGGCACCCGGCTGATGTCAGGCTCAGAAGCGATGAGCTGAAGGAAGGTGGTCATGGCCTCGACGCCGTCGAGCATGCCTTCGTCCATGTTGATGTCGATGAGCTGGGCGCCGTTCTCGACCTGCTGGCGGGCGACCGTGAGCGCCGTATCGTAGTCGCCTTCCTTGATGAGCTTTCGGAAGCGGGCAGAGCCGGTGACGTTCGTGCGCTCGCCAATGTTCATGAAAACGTCGGTGTCGCGGCCATAGGTCAGGGGCTCGAGGCCGCTGAGGCGCAGGTAGGGCTCTTGGGGCACCGGGACGCGAGGTGGCAGGCCCCGCACCGCGTCCACCATGGCAGCGATGTGCTCCGGGGTGGTGCCGCAGCAGCCGCCAACGATGTTGACGAGGCCGCTCTCGGCCCACTCGCGGATGTGGGCCGCCATCTCGGTGGGGCCGAGGTCGTACTCGCCGAAGGCGTTGGGGAGGCCCGCGTTGGGGTGGGCGCTCACCGCGACATCGGCGATCCGGTGCAGGGCCTCGGCATACTGTCGGAGCATGTCGGGGCCCAACGCACAGTTCAAGCCGATCGAGATCGGGTTGGCGTGCTGCGTGGAGATCCAGAAGGCTTCGGCGGTCTGACCCGACAGGGTGCGACCCGAGGCGTCGGTGATGGTCCCCGAGATCATGATCGGGATGGACACCCCGCGGCGCTGGGCCACCTCGTCGATGGCGAAGAGGGCCGCCTTGGCGTTCAGAGTGTCGAAGACGGTCTCGACCAGGATCAGATCCGCCCCGCCTTCGAGCAGGGCCTCGACCGCCTCGGCGTAGGCCTCCCGGAGGTCTTCGAAGGAGATGTTTCGGAAGCCGGGGCGGTTGACGTCGGGCGAGAGCGAGGCGGTGCGATTGGTCGGCCCCACCGATCCCGCGACCCAGCGAGGCTTGCCGTCGCGGGCGGTGGCGGCGTCGCAGATCTGCCGAGCTAAACGCGCTCCCTCGCGATTGAGCTCCGGGGCGAGTGCCTCCATGCCATAATCGGCCATGGCGATGGCGGTGCTGTTGAAGGTGTTGGTCTCGAGGATGTCGGCGCCTGCTTCGAGGTAGGCGGCGTGGATCTCGCGAATGATCTCGGGCTGCGTCAGGGTGAGCAGATCGTTGTTGCCCTTGACGTCTTGACCCCAATCTGCGAAGCGCTCGCCTCGATAGTCGGCCTCACCGAGCTTGTGGCGCTGGATCATGGTACCCATGCCGCCATCGAGCACCAAGATGCGCTCGGTGAGGGCTGTGTGGAGGGCTTGGATGCGCGAGGCGTTCATGGAGACTCCAGGGTCTTGACGCGCGCCGACCGGAGCCGACCGCGCCCTGAGCCGGCCGACGTATCACCTCGGCGCCGAACGCGCAGGCAGGCGCAGCCGTCCCAACGGGCGGGTGCTTCCCCGCCGCGAGGGGAACGGTCCCCCTTGTTCCGGCGGACCGTTATGGCGTACCCTCACGACCCGGGAGGCAACCATGCCAGCCGAACGCATCTGCGTCATCGGTGCAGGCCCGTGTGGGCTCACCGCAGCCAAGAGTCTCCTCGAGGCAGGCTTCACCGATCTCACCCTCGTCGATCGTGGCGGGGACGTGGGCGGGAACTGGGTCTTCGATGAGGCCTCTGGACACTCCTCGGTCTTTGAGACCACCCACATCATCAGCAGCAAGCGTTACAGCACCTACCTCGACCACGACTTCCCGCCCGGAACCGCCGACTATCCCTCCCATCACGACCTGGCTTCGTACTTCCAGAGCTACGCCGAGCGCTTCGGACTCTACAGGCACCTGGAGCGACGAACCCTCGTGACCCAGGCCGAGCCGCTGGATGCGGGTGGGTTCATCGTGCATACGCAGTCCGAGCTCGACGGGTCCACCCAGTCGCGCCAGTTCGACAAGCTTGTCGTCGCCAACGGGCACCACTGGAAGCCCCGGTGGCCGGACTACCCCGGAACCTTCACTGGGGATTACCTTCACTCCCATGACTTCAAGCGGGCCGAGCCCTTTCGCGACAAGCGCGTACTCGTGATCGGCGGAGGGAACTCAGCCTGCGACATCGCCGTCGAGACGAGCCGGATCTCGGCGAGGACCGACCTCTCGTGGCGACGAGGCTACTGGGTCGTACCCAAGTTCGTCTTCGGCCGCCCGGCAGACCACTTGCACCACAAGACCGAGCGGCTCCTCCAACGCCTCCCGCTCAAAGTGCGCATGCGGAGCCTGGAGCGCTTGCTCAAGGTAATAAACGGGCCAAACTCACTTTACGGGCTCCCAGAGCCCGACCACCACTTCGGCGAGACACACCCGACCATCAACTCGGAGTTGCTGTACTTCCTTCGACACGGCAAGATCAACCCTCAACCCGACATCGAACGATTCGATGGCCACACAGTTACGTTTGCAGACGGAACCCGTCAGGACTACGATGCGGTCGTTGCCTGCACCGGCTACTGGATCAGTCATCCCTTCTTCGACCCTGACTTCATCGACTACAGCCATGGCCCTGTCCCACTCTACCTCAAGATGCTCCACCCCAAACGCGATGATCTCGTCTTCATCGGGCTCTTTCAGCCGCTCGGCTGCATCTGGCCGTGCGCTGAGCTCCAGTCTCGCATCGTGGCCCGTTGGTGGACAGGCCAGTGGCAGCCGCCCCCCGACAGAGCCGCCGCGATCCGCCGAGAGCTGGCTCGACCTCACCTCCAGCAGGTCGCATCGCCAAGACACACGATCACCGTCGACGAACCCACTTTTCGACGCCGCCTCATCCAAGAACTCGACGAAGACCCCCTCGTGCAAGCTGCACGCGACCGAGGCGCCCCACTGCCCTCGTGACCCCACCAGCGTAGCCTCCTCGCCGCCGAACTAAGGGAACGCCATGGACCGCAAGCCCAACCGACGCACCGAGATCCGCCAAGAGAACACGCGGATCCTGGTCCTCGCAGCACTGCGCGCCTTCGCAACGCACGGATACGAGAACACGACCATCCGCGACATCGTTGAAGAGAGCGGCCTGTCCCGTGGAACCTTCTACAACTACCTCGGCGACAAACCGACCGCGCTCCGTGCCGTCACTGAGTGGGTGGTCGAGCAGCTACGCGAGGAGGTTCGTCAAGCGCGGCACCAAGCGTCCAGCGTCACCGAGCTCATCCAAGACGCCTTCGTCACCATGATCGACGTCATGGTCCGAGACCCTCACGTCGTGAACTTCATCCGCATGAACGGTCAGGCGGTGCGCTCGATCTCGGGGGACCTCGAGCTCGTACACGCCGCGACCTCCGACCTCGCGATGGACTTGGAGCGCGCCATCCATGCCGGACTCTTGTCTCGCCAGCATGCGGAGTGGCTGGCGGCGGCCATGGTCGGCGCCACCATCGAGGTCCTCACCCGCCTAGAGCCCGACGATGATCCTAAAGAAGCGGCGCTTTACCTGGCCCACATCTTTCTGAACGGGATCCGGCAAGCCTGAGAGCGCCACGCCACGACGCTCGAGGATCGTACCGAGAGGGCTCAGAGCTTCAGTGGGGACGTCGTGGCGGTACGGGGATCACGTCGCCGTCGCGCGCTGCGACGACCTCTGAGAAGATCGGAGTGGCTTCCTCGAGAAAGGCTCGTTCGTCGGGATATCGCTGAGAGAAGTGAGTCAGGACAAGCTTCCGAGCCCCCGCTTCGCGGGCGAGCGTGGCGGCCTGCTCGGCGGTCATGTGCCCGTAAGCCTGCGCCTCATGAGACTCGGTGCGAAGGAAGGTCGACTCCGCGACCAGCAGATCGACCCCCCGCGCGAGCTCGATCGCCGCGTCGCACAGGCGCGTGTCCATGATGAAGGCGAAGGACTGCCCCGGCTTGGGTTCGCTGACCTCGGCGAGTCGAACGCGCTGACCGCTGGGGGCCGTCACCTCTCCGATCTGGATGAGCCGACCGACCAACGGGCCGCGCAACCCCGCCTGCGCGAGCTTCTCGGGCACCATTCGAACGCCGTCGGGCTCTTGCAGGCGGTACCCGAAGGCCTCGACGCGATGGTCCAGCCGACGCGCGAACAACGAGAAGCCCGGCGCCTGGCCTACCTCGCCCTCCGCTCGGAGCGGGTGCTCGACGATCTTCGTGAACTCCTCGAAGATCGACGCTCGCCGTAAGCGGTCGAAGTAGACCTGCCCACTCGCAGGAAACCAGGCATGGACAGGATGGGACACGCGATCGAACGAGAGCCGCTGCACTACCCCTGGCACCCCGAGGCAGTGGTCGCCGTGAAAGTGGGTGAGCAAGAGGTGGTGAACGCCGTGGGCACGCACGCCGTAGAGGGTCATCTGGCGCTGGGTGCCTTCGCCGGGATCGAAGATCAAGCCCGCGTCGTCCCAACGCAAGTAGGCGCCGTGGTGGTTGCGGCACCGGGTCGGCACGAGGCTCGCGGTGCCGAGCACCGTCAGGGAACGCTCAGACATGGTGGCCTAGCCGGGCGACGAGGAGGAGGCCCGACGCCGGACCACTTCGGCGGCCCGCTTCTCGAGGGCCGCCGTGACCCCAAGGGCGCGAAGCATGATGGCGTCGAGCCGAGGGAAGAGCTGGCCCAAGGCCAGAAAGGGGCGCATGGGGCTCGGCGTAACCAGGACCTCGGGCGCACCCTTGATCACCCGCTTGGTCGCCCTGACCACGGCATCGAGAGGCACCTCGCGCAGGAGACCAGGAGCCTTCACTCCCCAGTCCGCCCACATTCCCGCCGACGCGACGAAGCTCGGGCAGACGGTGCCGACGTGCACTCCGGAGTCGCGCAGCTCGATGCGGAGGGTCTGCGCGAAGCCATTGAGCCCGAACTTCGTCGCGCTGTAGATCCCGTTGTAGGGGGTCGGTGACTTACCCGACATCGACGAGATCATGACCACAGCCCCTCCACCCCGCTCGATCATGCCCGGCACGAGGGCGCGGGTGAGGGCGATGGGCGCGACGAGGTTGACCTCGATCTGTCGCTGGACGTCGAGGTCCGTCTGGTCGAGCACCGCCATGGGAACCTCGATCCCCGCGTTGTTGACCAGCACATCGATGGGGCCCGCCGCCTGGAGCATAGGAGCCCGGCCCCCTTCGCTGGCCAGATCGGCAGGGAGGACGTGTGCCGTACCTCCGCTCGCGCGCACCGACAGAGCCGTCTGCGTGAGGCCCTCCTCGTCGCGCGCCACCAACACCAGCTCCGCGCCCTCTTCGGCCAGCCCTACCGCTAGAGCTGCCCCGATCCCGCGGGAAGCTCCGGTCAACAATACCCTCTTCCCTTGCAGGTCCACGGCCACCTCCGTCGCCTCGCCTAACGCGAGCCCGCCGCCCTCGCCCGTCGGCGACCGGCTCAGGTCTCGAGGGCGTCCGGCTCGGTCGGTAGCTCCGCGCTCGACTCTGCGAGGTCCGCTCCCCGCAGGTGATGAAGGGCGCGCCACAGGTGGAAGCTCAGCCGCTCCCCCCACCGGATCGCCTCGAGCCGCCCTTCGGCGACCAAGGGCGAGAGGTCGCTCGACGCGGTCTGCTCCAGGATCTTCGGCCGATGGATGCGGCGATAGTCCGAGAGATCCGACGCCAACCGCTCTGCCGCCTCGTAGGCGTCCACATCCTCGGACGAGGCGAGCACCGCGTCAGCGCGCTGGAGCAGCTCGACTACCCCGTCGTGCACCTCCCGGACCGCTTCGTCGCGGCGAACCCTCGTGGCGGGCTCGCGATCATCGCAGGCCTCGATGAGCCGATCGAGGTGGTCGATGGCGTGCAGGAGCGCGACGTGCCGGGCCCACGCCTGCTGTGAGGTGGGATCGGTACGAAGGGGCTCCATGAAGGCGCGGGTCGATGCGAGGGCCTCTCGGCAGGCGTCGAGTCGCCCCTCGGCGTTGCCGCCCGGACTCTGCGGGTCCACCACCCGGCGGGTGGAGGCCACCACCTCGGACATGACCTCGACCACGGTCTGGCGCGCGGCCTCGAGGCGGACTTCGGGCACGGAAGATCCCCCTTCGGAGAGGCGGCGGGTGAGCCCCTGGCGCCGCTCGGGGACGATCCGCTCCACGAAGCGGGCGAAGGGAGCGCTGATCGGCAAGAGGATCGCGATCCCGAGCAGCTTGAAGATCGTATGGAAGATGGCGATCTGGATGGTCGGGTCATCGCCCGCCGTCATGCTCGAGATCCACTTCACCACGAAGAGGAAGACAGGCAGGATCAACAGCGCCACCGCGGCCGCCACCACGTTGAACAAGACGTGGGCCACCGCGGTCTGGCGCGCCGGGACCGAGCCTCCCGCCGCCCCCATGAGCGCCGTGACCGTTGTGCCCACGTTCTGTCCAATGACGAGCAGCACCGCCTGATCGAGCCCCAAGGTCCCCGCGTGAACCGCCGCCAAGGTGGTGGCGATGGCCGCGCTGGAGGACTGCATGATCACGGTCATGATCGCGCCGACGAGCACCAGGACGACGGCACCCATCACCCCAGGCTGCGCGAGGGAGGCAGGATCGATGGTCTCGGCGACGCTCGCCATCCCTTCCTGCAGGATGTCGATCCCCACAAAGATGAGTCCAAAGCCCGCGACCGCGAGGCCCGCCTGGCCCAGGCGCTTTCCTCCGAAGACCTTGAGGCCCGCCCCGATCCCCACGAGCGGCAAGGCGATCACGTCGATCTTGATCTTGAGCCCCAGCAACGACACGATCCACGCGGTGGACGTGGTCCCAAGGTTCGCGCCAAAGAGCAGCCCGATCGACTGCGGGAAGGAGATCAACCCCGCGCCGACAAAGCCCACCACCGTCAGGGTCGTCGCGCTGGAAGACTGCACCAGAGCCGTCGCGACCGCCCCCGAGGCCAGTCCAGTCAGGTGGTTGCGGGTCGAGGCGCGAAGCAGCGAGCGAAGCTTATCGCCCGCGACCGCCTGAAGACCACTAATAAGGAGCGACATCCCCAGAAGGAACAGCCCGATCCCACCGAGCACTGAGCCGATCATTCAGCGTTCTCCTGGCTTCAACGAGGTCAAGAAACCTATGACCGCGCTTGAATCCCCCAACCTCCCTCCCTTATTTCACGGAGAGGGGCTGAGAAACTGGACGTAGCGGGAGCGGTTGACCGCCGCAACGGTCTCCCAGGTCCACAGGCGGTCTTCACCCTTCGCACCGCCCCCTTCGGAGGAGTCTAGGTCGTTCATATCGTAGGTAAAGAACGAGCCATTGTGGAAAAGCCGACCAAAGGGATCGTCGACGCGCAAGCCGTCGGACTCGACCCACTCCAGCCTCACGATGTGGAAATGCTGACCCGCGTTGCCCCACGCCATCGACAACGTCGCGGACTCTCCGCGCTCGAGGCGAGGTAGCACGTTCTGCTCGTAATAGGCCTTGGCCTGGGCTGCCCCGTTGAAGGCCGGCGTCCACACCCGATCGGTGTCCGCCCCGAACCGCGCCGCCACGTTGCGCTGCCCGGTCAGCTCATAGCGACTCCCCATTCGCCCTTCATGCCGCGTCTCGTCGAGGATGTCTTCGAAGGACTTTTCGGACTCGTCCGCTCCGATCCCCAGGGTCTCGAGGGCCATGGCCAGGGAGGTCATGCTGCACATGACATCTCCGCGGTTCGTCGCCTCACCGGCCGCATACACGCCTTCGTTGTCGCGTTGGTTGCGGTAGGTCACCTTAGAGGCGAGCTGGCGATAGAGATCGGGTCGCTCGGACTGCGGCCGACCCGCGATCAAGCTCCGGGCCTCGGCGATCTCGTCGGCGCTGAGTCGGTCGTGATCGAGGAGGCGCTGCAACACATCGGGCTCGAGCTGCGGCGGCATGTCCGGGGACTGCTCCTGAGCGCTGAGATCACGAGGACTCTGGGCCCGCTGGAGCACGACGCGAGCCTCATCCACCGAGATGGGATCGTGACCACGAAAGTGGTTCTCAGAGCCAAAGAAGATCCCCGCCCGTCGCGTGGCGTGAGCACTCTCGAAGAACCAGTCCGAGGGCATCACGTCGCGGAAGTAGGCCGTGTCACCCTCCGGTAGGCTGGTCGAGAGGCCCAGCAGTCGGACCAGCACGGTGGCGGCCTCGGCGCGGGTGATGTCATCGTCGGTGCGGCCCGACAGGATCCCCTGCGACTCCGCCCAGAGGATGGCCTGGTCTCGGTCGAAGGACTGCCCGGCTACATCGCGGGCGAGCGCCCAGACGAAATCACCGCGGCTGGCCCCGGCGGCGAAGGGCTGCCCCATGGCCGCGTCGAGGATCGGGGTCTCGGAGTCGAGCTCGAGCGCTGAGATCTGCCCCTCGGTGACGAAGCGCGGATCGTCGATCCGGCACATAAGATCATCGGCGGAGGAAGCGTGGGAAGAGCTCGACGAGCCGCTGCCGGACTCGCTCTCGCCATCCGTGCGCCGGAGGAGGCGTCGCAGGTAAGAAGGCATGGGTTCTCCTTTGAGAGATTCTAGCCTACCTGCGAGGGCCTCCGCTACAAGTCCGCCTGACGTCGCCCTTGGGTGGCTGACCACGAGGCGCGAGACGCCGGCGTGACTCAGACCCCATCGGTGAGGAGCAGCGCATCGAGGGCGACGCGCTCCTGCGCGAAGCGCTCAAGGTCGGCAGGCGGCAGCGATCGCCTGAGCGTTCCGTGCACCTTCGCCGGGTCGAGCACCTTGCCCCCCTTCTCGAGCTCGTAGTGCAGGTGCGGCGCGGTGGAGCGCCCGGTGTTGCCCGACTTGCCGACCACCTCGCCTGCCGCGAGCGACTGACCGGGCTGAACGAGGGTCTCGGAGAGGTGTAAGAACCGCGCCAGAGTGCCGTCGGCCCAGCGCACCTCGACGGCATTCCCGTTGTAGGTAAAGTTCCAGTTCGTTCGCACTACCTTACCCGCTCGAGGGGTCACGACAGGGGCGCCCACCGGCACCTTGAAGTCCATGCCCTTGTGGGTCGGGCGATCTTTGAGCAGCGAGGTGATCTGGTCGTAGCGCTGCTGAAGGGGGCACTCTTTGAGGACGTGGGGGACCTCGGTGCCCTCGGCATCCCAATAGCTCGGGAAGTCGTCGCCGGTGGCGTGAAAGCGATACGCGACGAGCTCCCCCTTCTTCTGCGAGGCGTACCGCGCCGCGAGGACCACGGGTAGATCCGCCTCGACCGTCCAAGCGACCTGAACGTGATCGCCGCGCTGAAGGTCGCGTCGGAGGTCGAGGTCCCAGACGAAGAGCCGCGCGGTCGTGGCAGACAGGGCATCGCCGATATCCCCAGCGGCCTTGCGGAAGGTATACGCCAGGTTGCGCTCCACCGGCGCCGAGAAGCGCTCGACCCCCACTGGAAGAGCGGTCGGCTCGGGCTCAGCGACGGGCTCAGGCTCGGCGAGGGGCTCGGTCAGGGCCTCCGCCACCGCCTCGTCTTGTACGGGGGCGTGCTCAGCCCCCTGTGGAGACGGCCAGAGGAGGACCGCGGAGAGCAGGACGTTCATGGTGAGGCTGGCGCCACAGAGACCGATCAGGGCCCAGGGACGCCCATCGGGGGGGGCGGCGAGGTGCATGGGGAGCTCGGGGAGGGGCGTGGGGGAAGCAGGGCGCGATCGCGCCCCAGGGGGAGCCCTAGTATAGCGTGATCGTCAGCTCTGGGCGAGCCCCAATCGAGCCGATCCCCAGACCCCACTCACCCTTCGTCCGAGACCCCGAGGACCTCGGCGAGGAGCCGGGCGTCGCCTTGGATGGCACAGCGCTGGAGGTAGAAGCCCAGCCCTCGAAGCCCCCCGAGCTCTTCGCCGCCACCAGCCTTGCCTGGGCCCCCATGGACCAGGCCAGGCATCACGGTGCCGGGGCCGGGGCCCTGGTCGTGCACCTTGCGGGAGCCCCAGTAGATCCGGCCGTGCCACGGAGCGAGTCCAAGCACGACCTGGGCGCCGAAGCTGCGGTCGTCGGTGTAGAGGCTACAGACGAGTCCGCCCCCGCCCCGCGCGACCAGCTCGACGGCATGCGCGGCGTCGCGGTAAGGCACGACGGTCGCGACCGGGCCGAAGACCTCGTGCTCATGGATGAAGGGAGCATCGGGCTCCGCAAGGAAGAGCGACGGCCCGACGTAGAAGCCCTGCTCGGGGCGCTGTGCAGGGTCGCCCCAGACCCGCCGGCCCACCTGCCCCAGTCGATCGATGCCTCCGAGGATGTCACGCTGCTGCGACGCGGTAGCCAGCGGCCCTACCGTGGTGACCCTCTCACGCGGGTCGCCTACAACCGCCTGATCGAGCCGATCGCTCAGCGCGGCCACCACCTCGGCCGCTCGATCGCGGGGGACGAAGATGCGCCGAGTCGCCGTACACTTCTGCCCAGCCTTCTGAGTCAGGTCGCGCACGACGTCCGCGAGGAACATCTCGAAGGTCTCGGTGCGCTCTTGCAGGTCGGGGCCGAAGATCGCGGCGTTCAAGGAGTCAGCCTCAACATTGACCGGCACCGAGTGGCGCAGGACAGCGGGGTGCGCTCGGATGACCCGCCCGGTGTCGCCCGATCCGGTAAAGGCCACGACGTCCTGCGGGCCGAGGTGGTCGAGCAGATCCCCGACGCTGCCACAGAGCAGCGAGATCGCCCCGGCAGGTAGCTCCGCCTGCTCCTCCCACAGCTCGACGATCCGAGCCGTGACCAGGGCCGTCGCGGTCGCTGGCTTCGCGAAGACCGGCACGCCGGCCAGCAGGGCGACCGCCGCCTTCTCACCCAGACCCCATGCAGGGAAGTTGAAGGCGTTGATGTGGACCGCCACCCCGTGCCGGGGGACCGAGACATGCTGCGCAAGGAAGCGCTTGGAGCGCGAGAACCGCTCCTGACCTCCGTCGAGGAGGAAGGTTCGATCGCCGAGCTTCTCGCCCAGGCCCGCATAGAAGGCCAAGGTGCCCGAGGCCCCATCGATGTCGAACTTGGCGTCGCCTCGCGTATTGCCGCTGTTCTGTTGGGCGAGCTCGATGAGCTCGTCGCGGTGGGCGTGGATGACCCCGGACAAGCGCTTGAGGAACGCCCCGCGCTCCGCGAAGGTCATCGCGCGGAGGGCTGGGCCTCCGACCTCGCGCGCGTGCTGCATCGCAGCCCCAAGATCGAGGCCCCTCGTGGAGGTCTGCGCGATGGGATCGCCCGTCACCGCGTCGTGAAGGGTCGAGAAGGGTTCTTCGCCGGTAGACCAGGTGTCGTTGAGGAAACTTCTGAGGGTGCGCATCGGAACTCCGGGGGCCAGGGCCGAGCAGGCTAACGAGATCGGAGCGATCCTTCATCAGCGTCAGCATCAAAGCCCGATCGAGTCCTAGACTTCTCGCCCGAGGGCTGCATCCGGCGACCCCATGGTCTACACTGAAGGCCGACCCGCTCGCACGAGGTTGCATGCACCGGCTTCTCCTGGCCCTCACCCTCCTCCTTGCCCCGCTCGCTCACAGCGCTGAGCCCTTCACGGTCAGCACGCTGTCCAAGGCTCAGGCCCACGCGGCCTCCGATGGCAAGCTCGTCGTCGTCTACCTCTTCCACGACCAGAGCCCCGACTGCGCCTTCATGGACAAGGACACCTGGAACCATCCCGAAGTCCGAGGGTGGATCGCCAAGAACGGCGTCGCCGCACGGGTCGACGCCCAGAGCGGCCACGGAGCGATGCTGAAGAGCCGATACCAGGTCGATGGAACTCCGAGTGTCCTGGCCTTTCAAGGAGACGACCTCGTCAAGCGTCACACGGGGCTGCTCGACGCGACCAGCCTCGTCTCCTGGCTCGACGCAGCGCGCAACGGCTCCTCCACCGAGCCCATGTCCGCCGCGTCTGCCGAGTCCACCGCTCCCGCCGTCAACCTGGACCTCGACAAGCTGACCGTGCGCGCCCTGAGCGCCGGCAACCCCGAAGACCGAGCCAAGGCTCTGCTCGAGACCTGGACCCTCACCGTCGGCACACCTCAGCAAGAGATGCGTCGCGAACCCTTGATCACGGCGCTGGGGCCGGTGGTCAAGGAGAGCTTCGGCGCCAGCGAGCGCGTGACCGTGGTGCGAAACGCATCGTGGTCCCGCTGGAAGAAGCATGGGATTCTAGCCGATCTCATCGATTGGATCGCCCTCAACTCCCTCCTCGAGGAAGAGCCTGCGACGCTGCGATGGCTCGATGAGCGGAAGCCCCCCGATTGCCACCCGGCGGCCCAGGCTGCCCTGAAGCACCTGCACAACCCCCTGCTCGACATGCTCATCCGCCGCGAGCGCTGGGCCACCCTTGGGGCGTGCGTCGAGGACGCCGAAGAGCTGGTGGGGCTCTATCAGGCCGACTGGCAGAACACCCTCGACAGCGGTCAGCTCCTCACCGACCGCAACATCCAAGCCCACCGCACACGCCTGAGCGGACTGTCTGCGGGCCTGCTCGCGGCAGGTCGTGACCGAGACGCCCGTCGGGTCGCGCGAGCCCTGCTTACCCACGACGAACGCGCAGGCCCAGCGATCGTCGAGACCGCCTTGACGGCCGAGCAGCCTCGTGGCTGGCACCGCCGCATGCTCGACCCGCGCAAACAGGACGAGAAGGACCTGTCCATCACGCTCAACAAGGCGATCAAGCTCCGCTGAGCCCGGAGCGACCGCGCAGACTCAGCGGGTCACGTTGTACATGATGTATTGGAACGTCGCCTGCATGGGCTGGGACTGGTTGGCCGCGACCCGGAAGGTGGCGAAGGCCACTCGACCACGCCCGCCGCTAAAGCTCACCATCAGCGGCGAGTCTTCGAGCTGCTGGGACTGGGTACCCTCGCGGTAGCTCACGTTGCCCCGCATGTGCACGCTGACGTAGTCTTCGACGTTGACGATGGGGGGCCAGACCGGGAGGTCGTACTCAATGGTGAGCGAGCTCTGACCGATGAAGTCGGCGACGCTGTCGTCGGTGACGACCGCGTTGACCGTGCCGTACTCGCCGAGCTGCGCAGCATTGGGGACATTGTCGTCGCCGAGGAAGTCGATGGCGTCGGGCCAGACCTGCTCCACCACGTCGTAGGACCAGTCGGAGGCGACCAGGCTGCCCCCTTCCCAGACGTAGTCGCCGAGGACCTGGTGCACGAGCGGCGGCGTGGGATCGCTCGGATCGCTCGTGTTGTAGATGATGCCCTCTTCGATGATGCCACCATTGAAGAAGAGCACGTCGTAGGGCTCGAGGTTCGCGCCGTCCGAGAGGAAAGCGCGCAGCTCATCGGCGTCGGAGCCATCGATGATCGTGTAGTTGAGGAAGCCCATGGAGTCGAGCATGCGCTCCATGTCGTCGTAAGCGCCGACGATGACCGCGATGTTCATGGCCTCGGGGTCAAAACAAGAGGGCTCCGGCACCACCAAGTCTTCGCCCGTGCGGACGAAGTGGACCTGCTGGTCGATGACCTGGTTTCGATACTGGGTGTAGACCAGATACTCGGTGTTGGGCGCCAGATCCGACAGCGTATAATAGCCGTCGCGATCGGTGAAGGCCTGGACCGTGTCGACCACCTTGCGCACCCCGTCGACCTCGCGGAAGACGTTGGCGTAGACCAGCGCGTCAGACAGCCAGCGCGAGCCCGAGGGGTGACAGACCCGGCCGGTAATGGAGGCCTGACGGTTCAACAACGCGTCAGGGCCCGCGGCCGTGAAGCCGGTGTCGTTGCACGCGGCGAAAGAAAAAAGCAGAGAAGCTGAGATAAGAACAGATCGCATGGTACCTTCCACGGGCATGAGCGCCCCGCAACTTACATGCTCGTGGCCCCATGATCAACAAAAAAATCCGGCTCGCGCACCGCTCCGCAGGCGCAGCGATCAGAGATATACCCGTTCAAGGTGATTTACTACGCCCTCCCTCCCAGCTCGCAGCACGCGAAGCCCCTCCCCGCTTGACCGATGCGGTGGGCCAAGTCGCGCGCCAAGGTCAGCTCCCGCGCTTCGCCGAGCTCTCCATCCGACGCGAGCCCGACGACCCCGGCATCGGCGGCGCGACCGAGGCCCTCGCGACGAAGGACCGACCGAACATCGAGATCCTCATGGGGAAGCCCTCGCAGCGACGCTGGGGCACCACCCCAAGGGGGCGTCACCCTTCGCCCAGCCACCGCGCAGATCGTCGAGAACCCCGGAGAGGTCCTCGAGCGAAACGATGACAACGTGCAGACCCGAGGCAAAGGGTGCCGCCCAATCAGGTTCAGGATAACAAGAGCAGCGCCCCTACAACTCCGATTGACGGGCTGCGCCCTAGCATCGACCAAGGCTAGTCCGAGTCGCCGGTACAGCGATAGACCTGTCCGCATATCTCGGGAAGATCGGGGAAACTCGGAAAGGAGTCTGAGGGTTCCGTGCAACCCCAGGCCCCATCCAGACAGGCTTCGGCCGCGGCAGGGTTATAGTCGCAGTCCTCTCCGTCGTCGGTGGGCCCGTCACCATGTTCACAGAACAGCTCGCCTTCGGAGCAGTGCTCAAGCTGAGCACAGAAGCGGTCCGTGAAACGGACATTGAACGCTTCTTCGCTAAGAGGTCCTCCCTCTCCCGAGCTTGGAAGCTCGCAGCCACGCATCGCCGAGATCCCGGCCTCGCACGCCGCCGCACAGCGCTCAGCGTCGCTTCGAGACTCCCAGCACGGGCTGGCATCACCATAGGCGGCCGTCGCCGCAGGGATCTGGGCCGGGTCCTCTTCGGCCAGACAGTCCATGTAGGTCTCGCAGAGCTCCCGCTCGTCAGAGAACCGCCCGAAGCAGGCGAGTGTTGAAGGTAAGAGGATCAGACCCACGAAGGGGAGGAGAAGGATACGGCGTCGCATGGTGGCCTCTTTGGGGGATGTGAACCGTCCAAACAAAATAAGGCCCGGTGCTCCTAGCACGTTTCCACCCTGGGGCGAGCAAGATCATCGCCATTCGTCGGTCCAGCCAAGCGAGCGACTCGAGCGGACCAACCCTTCGGGCCGGCAAGGGGCTCCAAGGCCCGCCGATGCGCGCTCCGAGCGAACGTCGGCCTCACCTGGAGTGTGTCCACAAGACCCCGACATCTACCGGAGCCCCTCGGTCTTGGCACCTGGAGTCGACGCAGCCGGCTCCAGGCGACGGCTGCCGCTCGGGCAGGACCGAGGGCGCGGCGCGGAATCACGCAGCGGTCCCTTCGCCAGGCATGAGCGCCCAGCAACGCACCGGCTCGTGATGCCGTGATCAACCCAAACGCGAGCCGCGCCCGCCTCGTCGCGACCCTATCGCCCCACGGTAGGACCGATCAAGATGCTCGACCACGCGACCCCACCGAAGCTCGCGCCGCGCGAAGCCTCTCCCAGCTCGACCGATGCGATCGGCCAAGTCGCGCTTCGCCAAGAGCAGCTCCAGCGCTTCTCCGAGCTCCTCGTCCGACGAGACCCGGACGACCCCCGGCATCGCCGGCACCGCCGAGGCCCTCGCGACGACGGGCCGACCGGAGGCCAGGAAGGGCAGCACCTTCATGGGGAAGCCCTCGCAGCGACGACGGGGTACGACGCCCACAGCACACCCGCCTATCGCGGCCCGGACGCTCGAAAAGCTGGAGACGTGAGCGAGGCGCAGCCGAGAGCGCTCCACGCCTTCGGCCCGAGCCAGGGCGTACCCCCGATCGGCCTGCGCCCCTGTCACCACCCACAGCTTGAGCCGACGCTGCGCCACGATCCGCAGCAGCGTCCCTAGGTCCTGGTAGCCATCGAGGTTTCCAGCGTAGAGGACCCAGCGGTCGCGCGTTGGAGGAGGCGGAGCCGCGTCCAACTCCTCTACACCGGGGATGGACCACGTCACCGCCGTCGCGCCGTCGCGTGCGGCCCTCTGCGCCCCCTGCGGAGAGAGCGCGACCACCAGATCGGCTCGACGAGCGAACGCGCGATCGAGCACCCGCCCCGCAGCACGCAGGTCGGGGCGCCTCCTCGGGGCCCGCGCATAGCTAGGCAGCTCTTGGGCGAGGCCCGTGTGCAGGTGGTGAACCCGAAGCCAGGGGCCGGACGGGGCGAGGAGCGGCGCCTCGACATGGTGTAGATGCACGACGTCCCACGGCTCGCGTAGGTCTCGGACCAGCGCTCCTCGCAGCGCGACCGCCAGCGCGGCCCGGGCCCCCGAGGGGCCGCTGCGCAGGCTGAAGGCCCCTGGCAGAGGGAGCAGCCGCCGTACCTCGAGCCCCAGCGGTGTGGGCCCCACCCCGCCAGCCCAGCACCGAAGAGCCACTCGGTGCCCCCGCGCCGCCTGAGCGCCGAGCAAGCCCTCGAGGTAGACCTGGGTTCCCTGATGGCTCGGGAAGGGACCGGCATAGACGTGTAGGATCCGCACCCGCCACCCCTAACCTCGAAGGACACCCACGGGCCGGCTCGTGTTCGTGCTGCCACCCCACGGCGGGACGCGCTAGGGGGCCTGACCGCCCCGAGCATCCCCATGACCCGTCGTATCGGTATCGCCGCCGCCATCTGGGCCGCTGGCACCTTGCTCTCCCGCTTCGTCGGCTTGGGTCGCGAGGCGGCCTTCGGGCGCATGGTCGGTGGAGGGCAAGCGGCCGACATCTATCAAGCCGCCTTTACGATCCCTAACTTCCTCAACTACCTCCTCGCCGCGGGCGCGCTGTCCATCGTCTTCATCCCGCTCTTCGCCGGTCACCTCACCCGCGGAGAAGAGGAGCGGGGCTGGGAGGCCTTCAGTGTCATCAGCACCGTGGTCGGGCTGGTGCTCCTGATCGCGACGACCATCGGCTGGCTGCTGGTTCCGACCGTCGACCGCTGGCTCTACGCCGGATTTCCCCCCGAGGCCCTCGCCGAGCTGGACGCGATGACCCGGGTGCTGATCCCCGCCCAGATCTTCCACGTGATCGGAGGACTGCTGTCCGCAGCCCTCCAAGCCAGGGATCGCCACGTCCTTCCCGCGATGACCTCGGTCGTCTACAACGCCTGCATCATCATCGGGGGGCTCGTCGCCGGCACCGAGGTCGGCGCGTGGGGTTTCGTCTGGGGGGTGCTGGTAGGCAGCGCTCTGGGCCCCTTCGGGCTGCCGCTCATCGGATGCCTTAGGATGGGACTACGCTATCGCCCGATGCTACGCCTCACCGATGACCTCAAGGCCTACCTCTGGCAGACCCTTCCGATCATGCTCGCCTTCAGCGTGGTGGTGGTCGATGACTGGCTCCTCATGTCCAACGCCGCAAACCTCGAGGAAGGCTCCGTCGCCACCGTGATGTACGCCAAGAACATCCTCCGGGTGCCCATGGGCGTGTTCGGTCTCGCGCTCGGCGCCGCGGCCTTCCCGACCTTGGCCCGACTGGTGGCCGAGGGGCGAGCAGGCGACGCCTACGCCACGCTCTCGACCTCCACCCAGCGCATGTTGGTGCTCGCGCTGGGCGCGCAGGTGGCCCTCACCGCGAGCGGCACCGAGATCGCTGCGGTGATCTACGGGCAGCGGCTGCTCCCCGGCCAACATGAAGCGATCGGGCTGGCGCTGGGCATCATGGGCCTCGGCCTGTGGGCGTGGGCCGCGCAGACCGTCCTGGCGCGGGGCTTTTACGCTCAAGGCCGCACTTGGATCCCCAGCCTGCTCGGCACCGCGGTCGTGCTCGTGATCTGGCCTCTCTACGGCATGCTGGGGAGCCGCCTGGGTACGGCGGGCCTGGCCGCCTCAAGCACGGTCGCGATCAGCGTCTACGTCCTCGCGCTGGCCCTGGCCCTTCGACGGACCTACGCCCCCGCCAAAGACGGCTTCGGTTCCTTCGCCCTGCGCGCCGCCCCTGCGGTCGGCGTCGGGCTCCTGGTCGGCTGGGGTCTGCGGGCCGCCCTCATGCAGTGGTCAGCCGACGGGCTGGACAGCGTGATCCATCCCTGGCTGTCGGCCACTCCACTCGCGGGCTCGGCCTCGACCTTCGCGGCGCTGGGGCAGGGGGCGGTCCTGGCGAGCCTCGCGGGCCTCTCCTACCTGGGAGTCGCCGCGCTGACCCGCGTCCCCGGCTTGCGGGAGGTCCTCTCGCTCCTGAGCCGCAAGCTCCTCCGCACCCCGAGGGCGACGTGAGCTCTCCTCCCTTTCGGCCCGCGTGGGCGATGGCGGCGCTCTGGGCGCTGAACTTCACCGCGAGCGCCCAGTTTCTCATCGTCACCCCAATGCTCCCGCTCATCCGCGACCAGCTCGGGGTGCGCGAGGACCTCCTCGGCCTGCTGGTCACGTCGTACGCGGTGGGCGTCGGCATCTCCGCTTTGGTCAGCGGCCCGGTCTCCGATCGGGTGGGGCGCCGCGCGGTCCTGCTCTACGGCAGCGCCGCCATGGCGGTCGCGCTGCTCCTGCACGGGCTGGCCACCAGCTTCGAGGCCCTCCTCGCCGTGCGCCTGCTGGCCGGCTGCGCGGGAGGCCTCCTCGCGAGTAACAGCATCGCCTACGTGGCGGATGCCTTCCCCTTCGCCCAGCGCGGGCGCGCAAACGGCATCTTGGCGAGCGGCTTCGCCGCGGGACAGATCTTCGGCATTCCCGCCGGCACCCTGCTCGGGGAGCTGGGCTACCGTCTCCCCTTCGTGGCGTTCGGGTTGTGCGTCGGGATCGCGGTGGCGCTGATCTTCCGCTTCCTCCCTCAACCCGATGTCCCCCGCACCGACCGGCTCACGGTGCGCACCACCCTCGAGGCCTTCCAGCGGGTCTTCTCTCGCGTGCCCACCGCGGCCTCGGTCGCTTCGTACACGGTGATGTTCCTGGGGATCAGCCTCTTCATCACCTACCTTCCAACCGAGCTCGCCGCGCGCTTCGACGCATCCGCTAGCGCTGTCTCCACCCTCTTCGTGGTCGGCGGCGTCGCCAACTTGCTGGTGGCCCCCCTCGCGGGCGCCCTCTCGGACCGCGTGGGCAAGAAGGTGCTCGTCGTTGGGGGGAGCACCGCGATGGGGATCATGATGATCCTGACCCCGTGGCTGCTCTTCTCGTTCTGGGCGGCCTACCCACTCTTCTTCATCGTCATGGTCTTCGTGGCCTTGCGGATCTCGCCGATGCAGGCCTTGGTGAGTTCCCTGGTGCCCGCAAACGAGCGCGGGACCCTGCTCGCCTTGAGCTTCGCCGTCGGACAGGTCGGCTTCGGCTTGGGGGCCAGCCTTGCCGGTCCGCTCTTCCTCGCCTACGGGTTCTGGAGCACCGCGGTGATCGGCGGCAGCGCCGCGACCCTCATGGCGATCATCGTGCTGTTCCTGATCCCGGAACCGACCACCGATCTCGACGCGAAACCCGGACCGCCCCACGCCCCCCAAGGAGATCCTTGATGCCTGCAACCCTCGACATCGTGGTCATCGGAGGAGGAACCGCCGGCGCGGCGGCGGCGGCGGCGCTGGCTCAGACCGGCCGCGAGGTGGTCCTCCTCGAGTCCGGCCCCCTCGAGAGGGCAGGAGCTCGCTGGGTCAACGGGCTGCCCAAGGGCGAGATCGAGCGATGGGGGCTCACCCCACCCGCGCCCGAACATGTCGCGCCCTTCCACTTGGTCGCTGGGTGGGGGCCTGAGCGGATCACCGTCGAGGAGCCGGCCATCGTAGACCACGACATGCGCTGGCTGGTTCGAGCGCTCCAGGAGCAGGCCCGCGCGGCGGGGGCCGATCTGCGCGAAGGGCGAAGGGTCGAGCGGATCGAACCCGGCGCCGACGCGGTTCGGGTTCACGTGCGGGGGGAGCCCACGCTACGGGCCACCTTCGTCGTCGACGCCGGGGGCATGACGGGCCCCGGAGCTCGGGTGCCCTGCCCGCCGGAGCGGATCTGTGTCGCCGCGCAGCAAGTGCGGGAGATCTCCGACCTCGACGCAGCGCGAGCCTGGCTGGAGACGCAGCGGGCTAAGCCCGGCGAGACCCTAAGCTTTGGCGGCGTGGCGGGCGGGTACAGCATCGTCAATGTTCACATCCAGGTCACCCCCCATCCGACGGTCTCGCTGCTCACGGGATCGATCCCCGCGCTGGGCCACCCCTCCGGTGTCGCCCTGATCGAACGCTTCGTTCAAGAGCATCGGTGGATCGGCGAGGAGCGCTTCGGCGGGGCCCGGCCGATCCCCCTCACAGCCCCCGAGCCTATCGTCGGTCAGGGCCGGATCGCGCGGATCGGTGACGCCGCCCGCCAGGTCTTCGCGACCCACGGCAGCGGCATCGCCCAAGGCCTCCGCGCCGCCCGACTGCTGGCGCGCACCCTCGCCGATGGCGGAGGGTCGTGGGAGTACAACGTGCGCTTCCAGCGCGAGGCTGGCGCGACCCTCGCCTCCTCGGCGGCAGTGGCCGCGTGGACCGCCTCCCTCACCACCGCTCAGGTTCGGGAGCTGGTGATCTCGGGCCTGCTCCACCCCGCGCTGGTCGCCGAAGGTCTGGCCCAAGAAGCTCCGAGCCTCCACCCGAGCCTCCTCCCCGATCTCCTCTCGTCGGCGGCCACGCAGCCCAAGATCGCCGCGAGCATGGTCCCCGCCCTCATCGCAGCGGCCCGCCTCCAGCGCATGCACCACCGCTACCCCTCCACGCCCGAGCGCGTCCCGGCCTGGCACGCCGCTCGACACAGGGTGCTGCGGAGCGTCGGCGCCGCCTGACGAAGGGGGCCGGGCTCGGGGGCCGCGTCCCCTGGCGCGGGTTAGCACACCCTCCATGCGCCATGTCCTGCCCCTGCTTCTCTTCGGCTGCACCGAGGGCGAGATCCTGTTCGAGGCCTCCTCCGAGCCGACCGATCTCGCCGATACGAACGATCCCGACAACGCGACCGACGCGACGAGCGAGCCCGAGGCCACGCCTCAGCCCCGCTTCGCCCCCGCGACCCTCCACACCACCGTGCCGGGGCCTGGGGGGCTGGTACTTCCGATTCAGGTCTGGTATCCTGCTCAAGAGAACGCGGCGTCATCACTGCATTCCTACGATGGCCTCGTGCGGGGTCACGCCCTCGACAACGCACCTGCAGCCTGTGACGAGCCGCGTCCGGTCATCGCCTTCAGCCACGGGAACCTGGGGGTGCGCTGGCAGTCGCTCACCATCACCGAGGAACTGGCCCGATACGGCTTCATCGTGGTCTCACCCGACCACGTTGGCAACACCTTGGGGGGCCCCGCCTTCGCGCTCTCCGTCTTGGTGCAGCGTCGCCCCTACGACCTGATCCAGGCCTATAATGGTCTGTTCAACCTCCCCGCCCTGAGCGGCTGCCTGGACCCCGACGCGGGCTACCTGACCGTCGGGCACAGCTTCGGCGGCTACACGGCGCTGATGGCTGCGGGGGCCACCCTACCCGGTGAAGCGATCGACGAGCTTTGTCGCGCCGGAAACAGCACAGCCTGCGGGCTCCGAGCGCAACTCACCGCCCTGGGGGTCGAGGGAGACTTCGAGCCTGGCGATGCGCGCGTTCGCGGCGTGGCGGTCCTCGCGCCCTGGGACGCCACCCTCCTGGGCGAAGGCGCTCAAGATGTTAGGGTTCCGAGCCTCTATCTGACCGGCGCGGGCGATCCGATCACCCCCCTCGACACGATGGTCCGACCCCTGTGGGACCAGATGGGGGCGACGCCGACCAGCCTCGGCGTGCTCCCCGGTGGCGGCCACTTCAGCTTCGTCTACGACTGCGAGGCCGTGGGCGGGAGCGTCGCTGACGGATGTGGACCCAACGCCACGCCCCTGCCCCTAATCCACGACCTCACCGTGCAAGCCGTGCTCACCCTCGCTGGCCAGACAGGCCTGCTCCCTGCCGAGTCGCCGCTTCCGCGAGCCGACGAGATCGACTGGCACACCCGCTGAGCCCAGCGCCTCAGCCCCCACTGGAGCTCGGCTCTGGCACGAGAGAGCCGAACCCTCCCGCGGCGCTCCGCGACCCAATCCGCGGGAAGTGACCTCGGACCGGACGAATAGGTTGAACATCCAGAGCGGGCTCGTCGAGGTGCGTCGAGAAGACCTCGAAGCCATCGCGCGCGCGATCGGCGAGCCAGGCCTCGACGTCTGGGGCGAGCTTACGACTCTTGTTGCCCAGGATGATCACCAGGCGATCGATGCCCTGCGCCTTGAGGAAGTTGCTCCCTGGAAGGAGGGTGTCATCGAGGTAGTAGCGGTTGTCGAAGTTGCCTGGGCTCGGGCGACGTCCGACCAGGCGGCTCGCATCACACAGCCAGACGGGCGGGGAGTCGACCTTGATGAGCTCCCGAGCATCGGCGACGAGCGGGGAGTAATAGAGCAAAGCGGCCAGCGTGAACTCGGGCTTGCCCACCCCTCTGGGATGAGGCCAGTTATCGAAGGTGCAGACGGGCTGGCAGCCCCGCTGGATGAAGCGCACCCCGAGCGAGACCGCCGCAGGTCCGAAGATGTCGATGATCACCATGGTGCTCTGGTTGAGCCAGTGCACCTCGATGGGCTGGTCGGGCACCTTGATCAGGGGTCGGTCCTCGATGCGTTCGACCACGCCAGGGGGTGGGGGGTGCGGCTTGGTCCGAGCGTGGCCGAGGGCCGCGAAGAGGGTCACGCAGTGGTACGGCTCGTAGGGGCTGTCAAACGCGGGGGCCCAGAGCTCAAAGAGGCTGCGCGGCGTCGCGTAGCGCGTCCAGGTGTCGCCGCCCCGGACATCGACGGCTCCGAGGGTGCCGATGGCGGGCACGAGACGTTCGAAGCGGCTGCGGTAGCGAAGATGGGTGAAGATCTCAAGGATCAACGACAGCGGTCGCCACATGGAGGGCCTCGTGGGTCAGGAGGGGCTTGGGCGCGGCCCGGCTGTAGTAGCCCGCGAAGGAACCATTTACGAGGTAGACCCCCACCGCCGGATAGAGGGGGCCCAACTGGAAGGGCATGGGCACGTGGCCGAAGCGACGCTGCGCCAGCCACCCGGAGGGATCGAGCTTGACTTCTTTGAGGGTCTCGGACCAGGTCTTGGGTGAGACCAGCGCCCCGATCACGACCGAGTCGCCCATGCGCCCGAAGGCCTGCTTGAGCACCCATGCCTCAGGTTCGTCACGGAGCTGCTCGAGCGACACGTCACGGCCCGCCTCGCCGGTCCACGGCGCGTGCCGATCGACAAAGGCGAGCTCCTCGGCGCTCAGGAGCCCTTCCTCACGCCAAACCGAAAAGAGTAGTTTACTCTGCCGGATCAAGCGCCGAAGCGGGTTGAGCATGGGCAGCTTGTCGCCCAGACGACGCCACCCATCGAAGTTGGGCAGACGGGGGAACCACTCGCCTGGATAATAGCGGAAAGCTGCCTCGATCGGCGTACCGTCGAGCTTGACTGTGCCCCATGACCGGCGGACGTGGGCTGGGGAGCCACGGCAGGTCGGGTGGCCAGCCGCCTCGAGCCAGTCTTCGATGATCAGGCAATGCTGTAGATCTTCGGAGTAACCCGTGGCAAAGATCGATCCTACAGGGCCGAAGGGCGACATGGCCTCGACCACCGCGCCACGAAGATCCCCCACGAAGCGGGCACGTCCAAAGCGCTCCCCGAGGAGCTCAGGCAAGCCCACCGCCTCGTTGAAGCCCCCGGGGACATCTTCGTTGAACTCGGAGAGCATCCAGCCGCCCTCGGGGGTCGGGTGCAGGTCGTAGCGGGCGAGCTGAAGCTCGTGAGCCGGCCCCGCGCGCAGGATCGGGTACATCTCTCGGGGGATCCCTAGGCGATCGAGCAGGCGCGGGGTGCGGGCCACGATCGCTTCGAGCTTGGTGAGGATCTGACCGAACCGCTCGGAGATCTGGATCACCTCTCGGTGCACCTCGCCAGGGAGCACGAGGGTCTCGGGGAGGATGCCTTCGTGGCCGCAAGCATAGAGATCCCACTTGTGGTAGCGAAACTGGAGCTCCCGCATGAGTTCCCGGCGCTCCGGCAGCTCGAGCCCCCACGACGTCGCGTGCATCAGATGTCGCTCCAGCCAGGGATGAGATTGAGCAGCAAGGGAACTCCGAAGCCCGAGATCAGATAGAGTGCGCTCTCGAAAAGGCGGCTCCCACCCGTAACCCTGGAGTGCACCAAGCGGAAGATCTCGTGAATGACGAGCAAGACCACCACCTGACCGATCGCGGCCAGCCCGTGCGCCCATCCAAAGAAATCGCCGGCGACCGCGGTCGAGATGATCCAGGCCAGGCTCAAGGCGTAGGTGAAGGTGGCTCGCCCCGCCCCCACGCTGCGCTCCCCGACGAGTTGGTAGCGCATGCCGTGACGTTCACGCCGGGAGAAGAACGTGAGCGCCGCCGCGAAGACCCCGTAGCCAAGAGCAAAGAAGCCAACCGGAATCCACCAGCCCCCCTCGTCGTCGGAGTGGGGGTCCGCCTCGCCCCACAGGCAGCTCCCAAAGATGATCCCTACCGCGAGGTAGATGCCGGTGATGGCGAGGGCCGCGGCAGGGTTGCGGCGCTCGCACACATCGACCTGAAACCGAACGCCGAGCATCCCTTCGGCCAGGTGGCCCCCCCAGAGCGTAAAGGCGTAGGCGAGTACGACGTAAAAGGCCATGTAGATGGGCGTCACGCTGGCATCCGCGAACAGCAGCAGCACGTAGAGCGCATAGATCAGCGCGCCAAAGACCCCAAGGCGGGTCAGACCCGGGTAGGGGTTTCGCTCCAGGTGCATGGGCTCTAGGTAGTACGTGCCCTTGAAGAGGTAGTAGAGCCCCACAGCCCCACCACCAGCGAGGAAGATCAGGATCTCGTCTTCTTCCACAGCGGCCTCCTGGGTGGGAGGGCTCTGCACCGAGCCCAGACCTCCGCGACAGCGCACTCTACCACGTTGCGGTTAAGCCCATCGCCCCCTCCACCGGCCGCGATGCGCGTCCCCCTGGAGTCCGAATGAGCCGTCCGATCCTCACCCGCCTGCTCCGTCGCATCGCCGAGGACGCGCCGACCTCCGCCGAACGTCGGGCCTTCCTTAAAGGCTCCGTAGCGCTGGGCGCCTCCATGCTCGTCTCGAGCCGCTCCTGGGCCGCCTCCCCCACCAAGGGGCGCGTCCTGATCCTCGGAGGAGGACTGGCCGGGCTCAGCGCCGCCTTCGAGTGTCGCGCCGCAGGCCTCGACGCCCAAGTCTTCGAGGCCCGCAGTCGGGTGGGCGGCCGGGTCTTGTCCATCGCCGGCGACGGCCAGCACCACGAGGCGGGCGCCGAGCTCATCGGCACCAACCACCCTCGCTGGCTTGCCTATGCCGAGCAGCTCGATCTCTCCCTGAGCCCGCTGACCGATCACGACGGCGACGAGGTCGTGATCCTCGACGGCAAGCAGCTCAGTAAGCGGGAGGTCCAGCAGCTCTGGCGACGGCTCAACCGCCCGATCCGACGCCTCACCAAGCTCGCCCGCGAGGTGCCCGCTACGACCCCTTGGCGCGCGGAAGGCGCGGCCTCCCTGGACCTTCAGAACGTGCACGCCTACCTCATGGATCGCGGAGGCCACCCCGAGGGTGCCGCCTTCTTGTCCATGCTGTTCGGCTCCGACGCGGCCGTCCCGAGCGAGGCTCAGAGTCTCCTAGGCCTGCTCGCCTGCATACAGGGCGGGGGCGGCGAGCGCTTCTGGACCGAATCCGAAGCCCTGCGCTGTGCGGGGGGCAACCAGAGCCTCGCGCAAAAACTCGCCGAAAAGCTTGGGGACCGCGTCTCGCTGCGCCGCCCCGTGAGGGCTGTGAGGTGGGGAGCCTCTCCGCCCCAGATCGAGCTCGAGGATGGAACCACGCACGAAGGGGACGCCATCGTCCTCGCCGTCCCCCCAACGGTATGGGGCGCGATGACCTTCGACCCACCCCTTCCCCCCGAGCTTCGCCCCTCCATGGGGCCCGCAGTCAAGCACCTCACCCGCCTGAGGCGCGCCGTCTGGGATGACACCCAACGGAGCCCGGCTGCCTACGCCGACGGCGTGGTCTCGCTCACCTGGGACGGCACCGAGGGTCAGGCGGGAGAGAAGCGATGGTTGGTCGCCTTTTCGGGCGCCGGGCAAGCCGACCGGGGCCTCGCCTTGTCCGACGAGGCACGAGAGACCCGCTACACCGAGGAGCTCGAAGGCATCTTCCCCGGCTTCCGCGAGGTCGCCGAGGAGCGACGGTACTACGACTGGCCCCGCGACCCCTTGACCCTCGCGGGCTATTCGTGCCCCGGCGTCGGCGAGGTCACCACGATCCAGCGCACCCTTCACGAGGGGCTCTTCCCGCTGCTCTTCGCGGGCGAGCACTGCTCCACGGCGTTCCCAGGCTACATGGAAGGCGCGCTCGAGAGCGGGGTGCGCACCGCCCGAGCGCTCGTCGCTAAGCTGGGCTGAGCCCGCTACCCTGCACCGCCTGGACGAGGTGCTCCGCGAGGTCGCGATACTGGCGCGCTCCCCGGCTGTCGGGATCGAAGGAGTAGATGTCGCGGCCCTCCTGTTGGGCTTGGGCGAGGCTGCTGTTCACGCCGATCCGCACCGGGAGCACGGCGTCGCCCCAGCGACCCGCGATCTCTTGGTCGACCGCCGCGTTCAGCTTACTGTTGCGGCCATCGACGCGAGTGAGCAGGATCCCGAGCACGTCGATCTCGGGGTTGAGGCGCCCGGCGACCTGTTCGATGGTGTTGACGAGCCCTTCGACCCCCGAGAGAGCCAGCGGCGAGGGATCACAGGGGATGAGTACCTGATCGGCCGCAACCAGCCCGTTGATCGAGAGGTTGCCGAGGTTGGGCGGGCAGTCGATGAGGATGAAGTCATACCATGTGCGGGTGACCTTGAGGGCGTCGCGGAGGAGGAACTCCTTGCCGATGCGGCTCGTGAGCAGGTCCTCGGTGACCCGGAGGCCCGGATCGGCAGGCGTGACCGAGAGGCCAGGTATTTCGGTGCGCGTCACGACGTCGAGGACCTCGCGCTCGCCGGACTCGTCGAGCAGGACATCGGAGAGCCCACCCTTGCCAGGGTTGATCTGGGCTTGGAGCGCTCGGGCGACGTGGCCCTGGGGATCGAGGTCGAGGAGGAGGACCTTCTTTCCGTGGTAACGCGCCAGGGCCGAGGCCAAGTTGACGCTGGTGGTGGTCTTGCCGACGCCGCCCTTCTGGGTGGCGATGGCCAGCACCGTGGCGGTGTGATCACCGACGGGTCGGCGGACGGTCGAGGCGCCCGCCAATCGGCGGAGGCCCGTCTTGAGGAGGTTGCGCATGCTGGGCTCGGGGGCAGAGGGGGAGGGGCTGGGGGGAGGGGCTGGGGGGAGGGGCGGCCGAGGGGCCGCCAGACCATAACACGCCTCAGGCCTCGCATCCACAAGTGGTCTACTAGCTCAGCCGATCCCCCACCCGCAGACGGATCCACGGCGCGGGCCAGGGCCCGGGCGGCGAGGTGGTCCAGGCCCGCTGGATCGCGAGCCCGCCGACCCCACAAGCGACCACGACATGGGGTCGTACCTGCACCACCTCGCCCGGTGTGCCCTTGACCTCGTCGACCGCGCGAGCCGCCGAGACATAGACGAGGCGGGAGCCATGACGCAGCCGGGGTAGCGGCGAGATGAGAGCGCGCACCTTGCGATCCAGAGACTCTGCGCTCTGCGACAGATCGAGGAAGGCCTGCTCTGGGGTGAGGCGCCTGAAGTAGCTGCCCTGGCTGAGGTCCTGGGGCACCCCCACCAGGCCATCCTTCTCGACACGGTCGAGCACACCGACGATCCGCCGCTCCGCCTCACTCACGGCGCGGAGGTGAAGCGAGGTCGCCGTGGCGTCGGGACCGACGGGAAAGGCCACCTGTTCGAGGATGTCCCCCGCGTCGATCCGCGGGGTGACGACATGAAAGGTCACGCCGGTCAGGGGATCTCCGGCGAGCAGCACGCTCGTGCTCGGGTTGGGACCTCGGTGACGCGGGAGCAGCGACCAGTGGATGTTGATCGCACCGACCTTCGGCACGGCGAGGATCCTTGGCTTGAGGATCAGGCCGAAGTTGGCGACGAGCAAGAGGTCAGGCTCGGCCTTGGCCAGGGCCCGCGCTTCGGACTCGTCTTGCTCGGAGAGCCAGACCAGCGGCAAGCCCGCCGTGAGGGCCCGCCCCTCGAGGGTCAACGGACCGCCGAGCACCCCCATCGCGTGCTCGATCCATCGCTGGGGGGCACTGCCCGAGCGCCCGTCGCGTACCAAGGCGACGATCTGGTGCGATGAGTCACTCAGCGCCCGATACAGCGCGAGGCCCATCTGGGCATTGGAAGCAAGCGCGACCCGCATCGGATCCCCCTAGCGCAGGGCAGCCCCGAACGCCCCCACAAGATACGCTCCCTCCTGCTTGGAGACGCCATGTCGATCCTGCTATTGCTCCGCCTCTGTCTCAGCCCCGCCTGGGCCGACGAGCCCGATGAAGACTCGGTTTCGGTCACCCAGGACCTGATCGAGCGGGTGCGGAGCGCCCAGGAGCAAGTCAGCGCCCTGCGAGACCTCCCCTTCAAACGCGACGTCAGGATCGAGGTCGAGAGCCCCGAAGCCATGCGCGAGGCCATGCGCGAGGATCTCGACGAGCAGCTCGAAGACGGCCAGCTCGAGGATCTGGTCTTCATCTGGTCTTTGCTTGACATGGCCCCCGCCGACCTCGACCTCTACGAGGTGTACTTGGGTGTCCTCCAGGACGCGGTGGGCGGCTACTACAACGCCGAGACCCAGCGGTTGGTGGTCGTCGATCGCAGCGAGATGGGACTTGACCCCAAGATGCTCGCCCTGCAAGAAGACCTGGTCATCGCCCACGAGCTCGTCCACGCGCTCCAGGACCAGCACTTCGGCCTGCGGGGCCTCAACGAGCGCGAGTTGAACAACAGCGACGCCAGGCTGGCCGTGCTCTCACTCATCGAAGGCGACGCGAACTACGCCATGCTCTATCGCGCCTTCCCCAACCCCGATCAGGTCCCCCTCGCCAACCTCGGCCCCATGCTCGAGAGCGTCACCGGGGCCTCCGAGTCCATGTTCGGCCCCCCTGGCCAGATCCCCCGTGCGCTCACCTCTCCCCTGATCTTCCCCTACAACTACGGCTTGGTCTTCGCTCAGCACGTCAAGCTCAGCGACGAGGGATGGGATGCGGTCAACCGAGCGCTCGTCCAGCCGCCCTTGTCGAGCGAACAGATCCTCCACCCCGAGAAGTACGTCGGCCCGAACCCCGACTGGCCGACGCTGATCCAGGTGAAGCGCCCCGAGCGTTGGCTTGGACCACGCTGGACCTTCGTCGACGAAGACACCTTGGGCGAGGCGGGCATCGCGCTCGTCATGAGCGAGAACTTTCCCGAAGCAGACCACCGCTCGATCGCCCGCGGCTGGGACGGAGACCGGCTGCTGGTCTGGCGGCGCGGCGAGGTGGGGGCCCTGGCCTGGATCACCACCTGGGACTCCGATGACGACGCGCAGGAGTTCGCGGAGGCCGCCTGGGAGCTGGGTCGCAAGCTGAGTCCCGACGCCACCTGGACGCGCGAACCCACTCAGATCCTCGGAGAGCACGGCTCCGACCGCCACCTCATCCAGGTCCGAGGCCACGACGTCACCGTGCTCTTCGGGATCCCCAAACAACGGCTGCGTCGGACCCTCCGGCGCGTCGCCCGCACCACCTATGAGGACCTCACCGAGATCGACCAGCTCGCCACCTGGGAGCCCCCCGAAGATGACACCGAAACCACACCCTGACCCAAGGCTCTTGCTACACCACGCTCTCCTCGAAGCGCTCCGTATCGAGTGGATCGAGAGCAATAAGCGCCTCTTCGGGGACGCCATGCGCGTCCCGGTGATCCTCCTGCACGACGGCGCCAACCTCGGCTCTTTCGACCCGCGGACCCGCCACCTGTCCCTCCAGCGAGAGCTCGCAACTCGCGCCCCTTGGGGGCAGGTCGTCGAGGTCCTCCGCCACGAGATGGCGCACCAGTTCGTTCACGAGGTCCATCGGATCCACGACGAGGCCCCTCACGGTCCAGCCTTCCGCCAGGTCTGTGCCCAGCGAGGAATCGACGCCCGTGCCGCCGGGCTGCCCGAGACAGGCGACGGCGAGCTCGACCGCCTGCTGCGCAGAATCCGACGTCTGGTCGCGTTATCTGAGAGCGACAACCCGCATGAGGCTCAAGCCGCGGCCCGACGAGCCCGTCAACTGCTCGCCGAGCACGATCTGACCCTCACCCCCCACGATGCGCGCTACACCTTCCGACAGCTCGGGCGCGCAAAGCAGCGCTTCGCCCTCTGGGAGAAGGTCATCCTGCAGATCTTGGAGGACCACTTCGGGGTCCGCGCCCTCTACAACGCGGCCTATCTCCCCGATCGTGGCAAGTGGGGATGGGTCCTCGAGGTCGTCGGCACGGTCGAGCACGTCGAGGTCGCCTGCTACGTGCACGACGCCCTGCTCCATCACGCGGACCACGCCTGGCGCGCGCACAGAAAGACCCAGGGCCTCCAGGGCAACAAACACCGAAGGAACTTCCTGTACGGCCTGATGCGCGGGTTCCTCGACGCCCTCGACGCCTCGTCCGCCGACGATCCAGGGTCGGCCTTGATCCACCTGAGCGACCCCGTACTCGACGCGCACTTCCGCCGCCGCCACCCCAAGCTCGTCGCGGGGACATCGGGAACCTACCGAAACGACGAGGCCCTCCACGCGGGCATGCAAGCGGGCGCCAACCTAACGATCCGTCCGGGGGTCCAAGGGGGCACGGGGCAGCCTCGCCTGCTCCCGGGGTGAGCTGCGGACCGATGGGGCTCAGGTCGCGCTCAGTCCCAGGTTCGCTCTTGGTTCTTCAGGTTCTTCTCGCGGCTCGCCTGCGCGACGTCGACCCCCAGGCGGTTGGCGATGGCCAGGAGGTAGTTGAGCACATCGGCGATCTCGGCGCCGGCGGCCGCGAGGTAGGGCGTGAGATCCTCGCCGCGGGCCTGGGCTCGGCGCAGCGCGCGGATCGCCGCGTGGAGCTCGCCGACCTCCTCGACCATCAGAAAGCCGCTCTCGATCAGATCGGCCTCGAGCCAGCCCATGCGGGCCTCGAGCAGGAGCACGGAGCGCTGAAGCTCGGCGACGGTGGGGTTGGGCCCGATCTGGACGGGTCCCCCCGCCCGAAGCGCCCGGTGGATGAAGGCCCGGAGCGCCACAGGATCGAGCTTGTAGCTCGAGTCACGCACCCCCGAGCACAGATCGACACCCGCGGGGCGAACCTGGGTGATGGCCTGGGCCACGTTGTGCGGGGTGAGCCCCCCCGCGAGCCAGACGGGTACCGAAGCGCTTTCGACGATCTGCGTGCTCAAGGACCAGTCATGAACCTGGCCGGTACCACCGAGCTTACCCTCTGAGCCGGAGTCAAGGAGTAGCGCATCGACGCGGGGAGCCACCCGCTGCGCGACCTGGAGGGCTTCGGGGCCATGTACGTGCACGACCTGGACGAGCTGGAGCGAGGGGAAGCGCTCCCGGAGGGCTGTGTGGATGGGCGAAGAGACCAGCGCACAGAGCTGCACAGCGTCGGGTCGCGTCCGCTCGATCTGGTCGATGAGATCGTCGAGGGCCACGTGGGCTGTGAGGAGCCAGCACGGCACTCGACCGCCCACCGCGGCGATCAACGCGGCGATCGTTTCGTCAGGGAGACGACCGGGTCCCAGAGGTGCCTCGCCGACGAAGCCGAGGACCGTCGCCCCCTCGGCGATCGCCAGCTCGGCCTCGGAACGGTCCGAGATGCAGCAGATCTTGATCGCCACACTCACGGTGCTCGCTCTCGAGCTTGGGTCAACAGGTCCGCGGCCGCGCGGTGGGTGGCCTCGGTGAGGACAGCCCCCCCGAGCATCCGCGCGAGCTCTCGGGCCCGCTCCTCGTCGGAGAGCCGCACGACGCGGCTCTTGGTGCGGCCCTGGTGGACCTGCTTGGTGACGTGAAGGTGGGTGTGCCCGAAGGCAGCGATCTGCGGCTGGTGGGTGATGCAGAGGACCTGGTGATGGGCGGCGACCTCGCAGATCTTGCGACCGATGGCCTCGGCGATGGCGCCACCGACTCCGGTGTCGACCTCGTCGAAGACGTACAACCCCGCAGGGCCTAGACCGGAGAGGACCCGCTTGAGGGCCAGCAGCGCGCGCGAGAGCTCCCCGCCAGAGGCCACCCGCGCCAGGGGACGTGGCGCCTCGCCGGGATTGGGGGCGATCAAGAACTCGACGCGATCGATACCGCTCTCGGTGAGCCGTCCACCACCGACCTGGAGGGCATCTTCGGCGGCGTGAAGCGGGGCGACCGCGACCTCGACCCGCGCGTCACCCATGCCGAGGTCTGCCAGCTCCTGGGTGATCGCGACGGCGAGCTCCCCCGCGACCGCGCTGCGGGCCTGCGAGAGCTCTCGCGCCACCCGCTCCGCGTCGTTCAGCGCGGCCTCAACGCGGCCAGCGGCAGCCCGGAGATCATCTTCGAGGGCCTCGAACGCGCCGAGCTCGGTGTGGGCCTGATCACGGAAGGCGTGCAGCGCGGACTCGTCCCCGCCGAAGCGCCGAAGGAGACGATCGAGGGCCTGCGACCGATCCTCGACGTGGGCTAGCCGTTCAGGATCGAGATCGAGATCGTGCACGTAGAGGGAGAGCTCGTGAGCGATGTCCCGGAGCTCCGTGACGGCGCTATCGAGGCGGTCCCCCAGCTCCGAGAGCGACGCGTCGTGCCGCCCGGCGTCCGCCAGGACTCCGACCGCCTTGCCCAGTCGATCGCACACGCCCCCCTCGTCGCCATCGATCACCCCTGCGGCGGAGGCTGCGGCGCGCAGCAGGCGCTCCCCGTGGCGCAGCCGATCGCGCTCGACCCGCAGCGCTTCGACCTCGCCGGGTCTCGGGTCGACGCGATCGAGCTCAGCGAGCCGGAAGCGAAGGAGATCCTCGCGCTCCGAGCGCTGCTCCAGGCGCTCTCTCAGCTCGCGCACCGCCCCCTGCGCCTCGCGGGCGACCCGGTGGGCCTGTGCCACCCGCCGGCGCGCTTCGTCGTGACCCCCGAAGGCGTCGAGGTAGCCGAGGTGGGTCGCAGGGTCGACCAGCGTGGTGTGCTCGTGCTGGGAGCTGATGTCGACCAAGTGAGCGGCGATCTGTCGGAGCTGCGCCAAGGTCGCCAGCCGACCATTGACCGTGGCGCGCGATCGACCACTGCTCTTGACGATCCGCCGGAGGACGAGCTCCTCGCCGTCGGGCTCGAAGTCGAACCCGCGCAGCACCCCCAGGACGGGATCGCCCGAGGACAGCGTGAAGAGGGCCTCGACCTCGGCCTGCTCACAGCCGCTTCGTACCAGCTCGGGCCGAGCGCGCGCGCCGAGCACGAGCTGCAGCGCCGCGATGAGGATCGACTTGCCCGCCCCCGTCTCGCCCGTGACCACGTTCAGCCCGGCGCCCAGGTCAACCTCGATCCGGTCGATGATCGCGAGGTTTTCGACGCGCAGACAGCTCAGCATGACGCCTCCGACGGCGCGACTAACCTGGGATCAAGGCGAGCGCCTGAGAGCTCCGGGGCCCATCCCCCCGACGCGGGTTACACGGCTCCACGCCAACGGAGTCCTCGTGCGCCTCGCCCTCTTCCTGCTCACCTTCACGCTCGCCTCGCCAGCTCTGGCGCAGAGCGATCCGAGCCAAGTACCCAGCATCGAGGGGCGCGAGCTGACCGAGGGGCCGGACGGCCTGCGATACGTCGATCTCACCGAGGGGCAAGGCCCCGGCGCCGAGGCCGGCACCGCCGTGCGCATCCGCGTCCGGATCTGGTCCGAGGACGGGGAACCCATCGTCATCATGAAGCCCTCCGACGATCCCCTTGAGCTGCCAGTCGGAGGCGGCCGCATGTTGCCGGGCCTCGAGATCGCCATGGTCGGCATGAAGGCGGGTGCTGCCCGCTACGTACACCTCCCGCAGGCCCTCGCCTACGGCGACACCCCTCCCCCCGGCGCGCCCCCTGGCGATCTCGTGGCGGTGATCGAGCTCGTCGCGATGAGCGGCACCTCCTCCCCCGCGGGAACCCGTCCCCGCAGACCCCCCGAAGCCCCGCCCACGGTCGACGCCTTCAGCGATCTACCGAGCGGGGTCCAGATCGCCGACCTCGTCGAAGGCGACGGTCCCAAGGTCGCGCAGGGTCGGCTCTTGCACGTCGACTACACCGGCTGGACCGACGAGACCCACGAGCGCTTCGACAGCAGCTATGGCCGCCCGGAGCCCTTTCAGCTCAAGCTAGGCACAAAGCAGGTGATCCCCGGCTGGGAGATCGCGCTGCGCGACATGCGGGTCGGCGGACGCAGGCTCGTTCGGATCCCCGCCTACCTCGCCTATGGCGCGACCGCTCAGGGCAGCATCCCCGCCCACGCCGACCTTCTGTTCGAGATCCACGTCGTGCGAATGGAATAGCCCAGAGCCTCTATCGCCCCGGTGCTTCCATCCGCGAGCGCGTTAGAGCCCGCCGGCCACACCGTAGGACATCTCGCAGCATCCCCCCACATGACCCCTTCGCCCTCGGGTCCCTGCGAGCTGTCCCCCCAGGGGAGCGCCCATGTCTGCCGCCGTTGTTCCCGCACGACAGCCCCACTTCCTCGGACACCCCGTCGGGCTGTTCATCCTGTTCTTTACTGAGATGTGGGAGCGCTTCAGCTACTACGGCATGCGAGGGCTGCTCAAGCTCTACATGGTGAACTACCTCTTCGTCGTCCATCGACAGGTCTACCAAGGAAACACCCAGGTCACCGAGGACGGGGACCCCAGCACGACCCTGGGCTACGAAGCCCTCGGATGGCTCCTGCCCGAGTCGGTACAAGGGCAGGCCTCCGTGCTCTACGGCTGGTACACTGGGCTGGTCTACCTCACGCCACTGTTCGGCGGGATCTTGGCGGATTGGCTGCTTGGGCAACGCAAGGCCGTGGTGGTGGGCGGCGTGCTGATGGCGCTGGGTCACTTCGTCATGGCTGCCGAGGACTGGTTCTTCCCAGCCTTGATCCTCCTCATCTTGGGCAACGGACTGTTCAAGCCAAACGTGAGCACCCAGGTCGGGGGCCTCTATCCCGAGGGAGATCCCCGACGCGACGGCGCGTTTACGATTTTCTACATGGGCATCAATCTCGGCGCCTTCCTCTCGAATCTGGTCTGTGGCACCCTCGCCGCCCTCTATGGCTGGCACTATGGCTTCGGCGCGGCCGGCGTGGGCATGGTGCTTGGACTCGTCGTCTATTTGGTGGGAGGCCGCTACCTCCCCGAAGACAAGCTCTCGCGTCGCCGCCGGGGGGCCGCGAGCGAGTCTCCGCACTCCGCCCCGGCGCCTGGAGAGAGCGAGTCTCAGGCCCCGCGCCCAACACGAGCCGGCGGGGGCCACATCGGCTTTGGGCTGTTCTTCTTGATCAACGGCATCGCGATCACCGCTTTGACCTACAACGGCAGCCTCGGCGACTACGCCATACTCACGTGGGGCCCGATCGTCTTCGGTGCTACCCAACTCCTCTACGGGATCTACCGCTTCCGCCAGCCCCCGGTCGTCCCCAAGGCCCCTTCCCCACCCAAGAAGGCCTCGAACGAGTCCGCCCGAGCCCTCGGCTTCAGCCAAAGAGAGTGGCTGGCCATCGGGGCTCTCGTCGCGCTATGTGCCCTGAACATCGTGTTCTGGGCCGTCTACGAGCAGCAGGGCAACACCATGCAGACCTGGGCTGACGAGAAGACCATCTGGCCGACGATCCTTGGCTTCACGATCCCGAGCACCTGGTTTCAGAGCCTCAACCCTCTCTTCATCTTCATGATGGCGCCCCTGCTCGACATGCTCTGGGGCTGGCAGTCCAAAGCGGGCTACGGCTGGAGCAGCGTGACTAAGATGGCGGTGGGCTGTACGATACTCGGCATGTCTTTCCTGGTCATGGTAGCGGGTGCCCAGGCGATCGGAGACGGCGCGGGCAGCCTGCTGTGGCCTGTCCTCACCGTCTTTCTGCTGACCGTCGGGGAGCTCTACCTATCGCCCATCGGCCTGTCCCTCGTCACCAAGGTGAGCCCGGTGCGGATCGTGAGCATGATGATGGGCATGTGGTTCCTCTCCAGCTTCTTCGGCAACCTGCTCTCGGGCTACATCGGCGTGTTGTACGACCTCATGCCCCTCGACGGGTTCTTCCTGCTTCTCTACGGCCTGGGAGTTGGAGCCGGGCTGATCATGTTCGCGCTGGCCCGGCCGCTGAAGCGGGCCCTCGGGGATGTCTGAGCCGAGAGGCAGACGTCCGAAAGCGATTCGGCTGCGCGCCGCGGAGCTCCTCGATCGCAGAGGGAGCGTCGCTGCAGATCCACGTGGAGCAGGGCCCGCCCCCCTCCACGCCGCTACGCTCCACATTCCACATCCCCCGAGATGTGCGCCCGGCCAACCCGTGCTATACTCTTAGGAGCCTCCCAGGCTCCCTCTCCCTCCTACCTCCCCTCCCCCGCTCCCCCCCTTTGGAGCTATCATGTCACCCATCGGCCTCCGGGTCGGTCCCTTCGAGATCATCGAAGAGGCCACCGTCCCTGCACACGGCTCCTGGTACCGCGCTCGCCGCGCGGGCCTCTCGCGCCGTGAGCCCCGCTCCGTCCTCGTGCGCCTCCTCGGACCTCAGCCCTCCGCCCGTGACCTCGGACAAGCGCAGCGCCAGTTCGAAGTGCTCCGAGGCCTCGATGACCCTCGGTTCCCCCGCGCTGTGGCGCTCTACGAAGGCTCCGGGGCCCTCGCGATCGAGGCGCCCCACACGGCCCCGATCGCCCGGGTCGTCGAGGCCCGCCTGCTCGACGACGTGACCATGACGCCCGCCACCCTCATCGATCTGGCGCTGGACCTCACCGAGGCCCTCCAGGCCGCCCACCAGCGAGGTCACCACCACGGTCACCTCTCGGCCGACAACGTCGCCCTCGCCTCCGACGGTGGGGTCTGGATCTGGGGCCTCGGCCTCGAAGGCGAACGACCCGCCTTCTCGTGGCTGCCCCCCGAGCGCGCTCGGGGCGATCGGCCTTCCGCCGCCACGGACCAGTGGAGTCTGGGGGCGCTGCTCGTCGCGCTGGTCTCGGGGCACTGCCCTTGGTCCTCCTCCAGCGCCTCAGCCGACCCGCGCACCGGGGATCTCGCCGACTTCATCGAGCCCGTCGCCATCCAGTGGCCCGCCTTGGGCCGCTTGGTTCGACGCATGCTGGACCCGAACCCTACCCAACGCTTCCCGAGCCTGCACCCCGTGCGGCTGGAGCTGCTGGCCCTCGCACGTCGAGCGGGCGGGGTGTCGGACCGCCGAGATCTTGCAGCCTGGCTGCACCACACCTTCGCCCTCGAGAACGGTCTGCCTACCTTCGCGGGGCACGAGGCCCCGATCCACGAGGAGCTCTCCGACGAGCCGCTCCAAATCGAGATCCTCGACGATGAAGACAGCGAGGAAGTCCTCGCCGCGCCGCCAGCGCCTCCTTCCACGGATACCCCCGTCGGGCCCTCCCGCGTTTCGGTGCGCGTCTCGTCCGCCCAGCGCAGCCCCCCGGCCTCCCTCGACGCGGGCCCCGCCGCCCCCGTCGTCCAGGCCGCGACCCGCGCCGAGGCACCCACCTCTCCTCGGGTCCAGGTGCGAGCCCGGCTCCCCCGCGAAGAGCTCGCGGTGGTGCGTCCCTCGGTCGATGCCAACAGCGTCCCCGACCTGGGGCGGGAGGACAGCGAAGATCTGATCACCGAGTTCTCCGAGGAGGCCGAGACCGAGATGGTCCCCGACCGCGAGACGGAGCGGGTCGCGCCCCGCGAGTCCACCGACGACATCCCCCCTATTCGTCGCCGGATCGGAACCTTCGACGCCCGGACCGAGCCGGTCGCCCCTGCACGCGCGGTGGCTCCGGCTCGTTCGGTCCCTCCCCGCCCCATCGCGATCCAGCTCACCGACGAGCACCCCGCTGCCCTGCCCGACGCCGAGGAGCCCGAGCCCCTCTCTCCATCCGCCTCCACCAGGCCTCGCTGGCGTGACGAACCCGCGCCGACCCTACCTGGCATGGAGGCCCCCGAACCCGCTGCCCTCTCGGTCACGCCGAGCGCACCCACCGCCGAGGTCGAGGTCGAGTTCGAGGACGAGGACCCCGAGGCCGCGTTCTTCGGTGAAGACGTCGAGATCGAACTCCTTCACGACGAAGACCAGACCGGGCCGGTCTGGGACGCGCGCAGGGTGCCGACGAGCATCCAGCCCTTTACCGATCCCCACTTCAGCAGCGCGTCGATGGCGGAGAGCCCCGAGCCCGCCCCCGCGCGGCTCAAAGGCCCTCAACCCGAGATCGAGCTCCACCCCGACGTCGACGAAGACGGACCGACCCTGATCGGTGCTCCGCTCAGCGGGCCCCGACCCATGCCCTGGGAGCGCGAGCCCGAGGTCGATCTTCCCGTCCCGGCCAATGATCCCATCGTGAGGCTCGCCCCCTGGGCCGCCACCGCCGCCATGACGGGGCTCGTTCTCCTGACCCTCATCAACGTGGTCCGCGTCTGGTGAGCCAGACCTCGGGGCACCCCGAGGGAGCCCGGGTTAGGCCCAGCGCATGCTGGATGGCGTTCAGATCATTCCGACCCGCACGCCGACCCTCCCCCCGGCGACCCACACCAATACGTGGATCGTCGGGGAGGATCGGCTCACGGTGATCGACCCTCCGAGTCCCTGGCCTCAAGAGCAGCGCGCGCTCTTCGAGGCCATCGAGGACCGCCTCCTCCTCGGTGAGACGGTGGAGCGCATCGTCTTGACCCACCACCACCACGACCACGTCTCAGGGGTCGATGCGCTCAAGCGAGCCCTCGGGGAGCCCGTGCCCGTCCTGGCCCACCCGCTGACCGCTGAACTGCTCCACGGTATCGTCGAGGTTGACGGCCATCTCAATGAAGATCAGAGCTTCGATGCCGGCGGGCGAACGCTGCGGGCCCTCCACACGCCCGGGCACGCGCCGGGTCACCTGGTCTTCTTGGACTTGGAGCAGCGCTGGATGATCGCGGGCGACATGGTCGCGGGGGTAGGAACCATCCTGCTCCACCCCGACGAGGGCGATCTCGCAGACTACCTGGCCTCGCTCCAGCGCATGCAGGCCGAGCGCCCCGTCGCGCTCCTGCCCTCCCACGGTCCGGTCCTCCACGATCCCTCCAGCCTGCTCTCGATGTACGTCGCCCACCGCCACATGCGGAGCGCCCAGACTCGTGAGGCCTTGATCACCCACGGCGCGATGACCCCCGCAGAGCTCGTCTCTTACGTCTATGGGGACCTCGACCCCCGCGCCGTGCCCTTCGCGGCGCTGCAGCTCCGCACGCACCTGCGCTGGATGCAGGACCATGGGCTCACCCGCCCCGCCGACGAGACGCGCTGGGAGGCCGCATGAGCTCCCTCTCCCTACGCCTCGCGGTCACTCGCCCGGGCGAGCCCGAGGTCTTCTACACCCTCCAAGGAGAGGGCCCCCACACCGGGCGTCCGAGCCTCTTCGTCCGGCTGAGCGGGTGCAACCTACACTGCGTCTGGTGCGACACCCCCTACACCTGGCGCTTCAGCGGCCATCGGGCGCCTCACCGCGACGGCCGACACTTCGACCGCCAGACCGAGCAGGTCCGGCTGGAGCCCCTGGAGCTCGCCGACAGGATCCGGGAGCTCCCCTGCCGCGCCCTCGTCTTCACCGGGGGGGAGCCCCTGGCGCAGCAGCGCGGGATCGTCCAGACCCTCCTGGAGCTCGGGCCCGGCTATTCCGTCGATTTCGAGACGAACGGCACCCTGGCGCCGACCCCCGAGCTGAACGATCTGAGCACCACCTACGTCGTGAGCCCGAAGCTCGCCAACAGCGGGGTCGAGCCCCCTCTGCGTCTGCGCGAGGAGGCCCTGCGAACCTTCGTCGACTCGGGGAAGGCGTGGTTCAAGTGGGTGGTCGCTGAGCCGGCCGACCTCGCCGAGATCGAAGACCTCGCCCAGCGCTTGTCGCTCCCTGATGACCGGATGATCTTGATGCCTGAGGGCACCTCGCCATCGGAGCTGATGGGTCGAGCCCCTCGGATCGCACAGGCCGCCCTCTCGCGAGGGTGGCGCTTCTCGGACCGACTGCACGTGCACCTCTACGGCGGCGGGCGCGGGGTCTGACCCCAGGCAGCGGCAGCGCCCTCAAGGGTAGAAAGTGACCTCACGAACCGAGTTAAGGGTCCCCAACTCGACGTGAACCCGACGGAGCGGCTCTGGGACACAGGGCTCCTGCTCCGAGGAGCACCACGTGGTGACAACCTCGCAGGTCTCGTCCTCGTTCTGGTAGGTCTCGACGAAGATCCGGGCCCGCATCGGACGCCCGAAGAGTGCGTCGAGAGCCAGCTCGGTGCCACTAAAGACCTCGATGTGCTGAAGATCGAGGAAGGCGCGCTGGCCTGGAGGCAAGAACTTGAAGCCCAGGGGCTCCAGCCCCTCGATGGGCTCAAAGTCGGAGGCCGAGAGGACATCGCCGGAAAAGAACGTGTCGCGAACCACATCGCCATCTTCGACGTGTCGGGGGTCGTCGTAGATCACCCAGGTGACTTGGAGGGGGGGCCAAGCGGTGCTGTCGTCTTGCTCGACGGGAAATAGTACGTCACAGCCCTCATCCAGCCCCAGCTGGAGCGTGATGAAGTCCGTCCAGCGGTTGAAGGTGACGCGGGCGATCTCGGCGCGGGTGCCCGAGGCAGCGAGCTCGCCTTCCGGCAGCTCAAAGCGTTGGGCGCAGCTCAGCACCGAGACTATGGGGAGCAGTCGCCACATCGGGGGTCCTCGAAGGGTGGACGCCGAGGGTCGCGCGGCGCGCACCGGGCCCTGTCCCGCGCGACACCAGCCTGACTCCTCGGCAGCCATGAGATATAACCGAGGTCCCACCATCAGACCAGCCCCCTGGAGCGCCCATGACCAGCGATGAACCCAAGCTCACCTGCGTCACCGGCGCCTCTGGCTACATCGGCGCCCATGTCGTGCAGCGACTCTTGGATCGAGGTCATCGGGTACGGGCTGCGGTGCGCGATCCGAACAAGGCGCGCTCCGTCGATCCTCTCAAGGCGCTGCCCGGGGCCGAGGAGCGGCTCGAGCTGGTCCGTGGCAACCTCAACGAGCCCGGATCCTACGACGAGGCCTGTGCAGGCTGCGAGGTGGTCTTTCATCTGGCGAGCCCCTACGCCTTGACCGTCGACGATCCCCAGCGCGATCTGGTCGACCCCGCGGTCCAAGGCACCACGTCGGTCCTCCAGTCCTGCGTGAAGGCGGGCACGGTTCAGCGCGTCGTCCTCACGAGCTCCATGGCCGCCATCACCGATGAGCCCGACGGACGGATCCTCACCGAAGCCGACTGGAACACGAGCTCTTCCCTCAGCAGAAACCCCTACTATTTCTCCAAAGCCGAGGCGGAGCGCGCAGCCTGGGCCTTCGTGGAGCGGGAGCGACGCCCCTTCGATCTCGTCGTGATCAACCCCTTTCTCGTGATCGGTCCATCCTTGTCCCCCTCGCTCAACACCTCCCCTGGCGTCCTCCGCGACCTGCTGTCGGGCGGGTTCCCAGGCATCGTCGATCTCGTGTGGGGATTCGTCGACGTGCGCGACGTCGCCGAAGCTCACGTCCGCGCCATGGAGGTCGCCGAGGCCAAGGGGCGCTACATCTGCGCGGGGCAGACCGTCTCAATGCGCGAAGTCGTCGAGCTGCTGCGCGACAGAGGGCACGAGGGCCTCCCGTCCATGGCCCTCGACAACGCCATCGGTCGCGCGATCGTCTGGTGCGGCTCGTGGTTCCAGCCCAAGGGTGCTGGGACCTACCTGCGAACCCACCTCGGCCGCGTCCCCCGCTACGACAACCGCAAGATCCAAGATGACCTCGGGATCAGCTTCCGAAGTGCAGAGTCTTCGATTCTAGACACGATCGGGGACCTCCGTCGCTGGGGTCATCTCCCGTCCGAGACCTGAGCGCGCCGGCGGCGGACTCGCGCGAGCGCGAGGAGCGCCAAGAGCCCACCCCAGGGCAGGACGCCGCGTCCGGCCTGACAGCCCGAGCACTTCGCCCCATAGAACAACACCACTTCGCCGGTGGGTTCCTCACAATCCGGGTCGTCGTCGAGGCATGGCGCTTCTTCGTCGCAGTTGTCGATCCGGTCTGGATCGTCATCGTCGCAGTCCCCACCGATGAGCACGTTGCCTTCCTGCAGCTCGCAGTCGTCCCCCTCCCAGAGCGCGCCGCCGACGCCATCCCCATCATTATCGACGTACTGAACCAGCCAGGCGCCGACGCTGGGATCTTCGTCGTCGCAGTCGAAGAGGGCGGGCACCCCGTCTTCGTCGAGATCTGTACGCCAATCCTCGGTAAATGCGTGTGGACCTCCGAAGATCCCGAGCACCGGATCGCCCTCGACCGCGGGCCATCCGTCGAGCAGCAGCGGCGAGAAGGGGCGAGGGTGCAGGGCCTCGAGAGAGCAAGCGGGCGGGCCGCCGGTCGGGCGGAGCGCGCCGCGAAGATGAGGATGTTCACGCATCAGCTCAAGCTCGAGGGTCTCGCCCGCGGAGGTCTGGGCGAGGGGCCGATCCGGGTGAGGCCAGGCGAGCCCTCCATCGACCGAGATCGTCGCATCGCCGTCGAGCTCGAGGGGTGGAAGGAGCTCGGAGCCCCCCCAGAGCAGGAGGGTGTCGGCGAGCGCAAGCGAGCTCGTCGAGGCCAAGACCGTGGGTCCTGCAGAACCTACCAAGGCGCTGTGACGCAGCTCCAGCCCGGCGCGCTCGAGGCTGAGCAACGGAGGGGAGCGCTCGTCGACCGAGACGAAGAGGCTGTTGCGGACGACGACGGGCACGTGGTCGTCGGCTAGGTCCGGGTCCCCAGCGAGCCAGATGGCCTCCGCCTGGGACGAGGTGTTGTGGCAGAACAGCCCTCGCACGATCTGGTGCGGTGGACCTGAGGGCAGGTTGAGCGCGCCCCCGAGGTCCGTCGCGCGGTTGCGCTCGAACCGTACATCGACCGCGGTGAGCAGCCCCTCGCGCGCCACGTCGATGGCGCCGCCCCGGCCCGCGGCATTGCCCAGAAAGGACACCTCGTCGAGCTCGATCACGGACCGGCCCAAGGCGAAGATCGCCCCTCCTCGCCCCTGCTCTCCGGTCGCTGTGTTGTCTTCGAAGCGCACCCCCGAGAGGACGGCCTGCACCTCGCGCAACTCCACGGCCCCGCCTCGGAGGGCCTCACCGCTTACGAACGCGCTGTCCTGGATCTGGAGGTCGGGGAGCTCGCCATCCTGGCCGCGCTCCATCGCGAGGTGTCCCGCCGCTCCGGAGTGAGCGATGTTGCCTTGGAAGGTTGCCCGAGAGAGCTCCGCCGACGAGGAGTCTGTCCAGAGCCCTCCCGCCTCTTCGGCTTGGTTACCGGATACGGTCGTCTCAGTGACCTCGAGCCTCTTGCCTTCGCTGTGCCAGATCGCCCCGCCACGCCGCGCCTCATTCTCAAGAACCTCGGAGTGACGCAGCTCGAGATCTCCAGCCTGCACCAAGAGGGCCCCACCCCGCTCTGTACGGCCCAAGCCGCCATTACCCTGAAGGGTGACGAAGGCGAGCGCGACCCGGCTGTCCTGACTGTGGAGCGCACCGCCAAAGAGAGCCTGATTATTAGAAAAACTTGAGTCATCGACCGAGAGCACCCCCGAGAGCAGCGCGACCGCCCCGCCTCGGCCGTGCAGCGCCTCGATCTCACCATTCCTCTGAAAGGTGGAGCCCTCGATGGAGACGTCGGCGAAGGCCGCATAAAGGGCCCCACCCAAAGGCTCGATCGCGTGCTCATCCTCCTCGGCTTCAACGCTGCGGGCGAGGCCGATCCGGTTGTCGTCGAAGGTCGAGTCCTTGATCTCGACCTCGGAGGACAGGGACGTCGTGCCCTGGACCCAGATCGCTCCGCCTCGGCGGGCCCTACCGCCCTCGAAGGTCGCGCCATCGACCGTCATCTTGGTATTGGAGGCGCAGATCGATCCGCCGAGATCCGCCTGGTTCCCCAGGAAGAGTACGTTCCCGACCGATAGAACCGAGTCGCTCGCGACCAGGATCGCGCCCCCACAGCTCTCCTCGTTCGTGGACGAGGGCGGCGCGACATCGCGCGGGTGCCCGTTGGCTTCGAAGAGACCAGCGTCGATCTGTAGACGTGCGCCTTGCCCATAGAGGGCGCCTCCGAAGTCCGATCGAAGGTGACGAAAGACAGGAGCTTCTCCGGCGTGCTCTCGGACCCAGATGCGACCATTGGCCGAGGCGCTCACGGCACCCAGCCGTGAGATGACGTTCCTGATCAGGCTCGATCCCCGGATCTCCGCCTCGGCGAGCTCCCCCGCCACGTGGACCGCGGCCCCGCGCATGCGCGGCGCGTGGATCCGATCGACCGTGACGTCTTCGAGCACCACCCGGCCCGATCCTCGCACCAAGACCAGCATCCCGCCTGGGAGGACCGTGCTGCCCACTCCCGAGGGGGGTCGGAGAAACTCCAGATCGTCGGAGATTGGGCCCCCCGAAGCGCTCAGGCTCACCCCGCGCAGGACCAGCTCCCCGCGGTCCACCTCGAAGACGCGGCCCAAGACCAGGTTCGTCGAGAGGTCGAGGGTCGACGTCCCGAGCGCAGGCCGAACATGGACGTCCTCGAACGCCACCGACCCCGCCTCGGTGTCGATCCGAAAGAGCAGGTAGGCGTCGAGCAGCTCCCCAGAGCCGATGACGATCGGCTCCAAGAGCGTTCGGTGCGCGATGGCAGCAGCGCCGGGGGTCTGCGCTCTGAGCGTCATCGGACGATCGATCGTCGTCCGCGCGATCCGATGGACCCCGTCGGCCAGCTCGATGAGGGTGTTGCTCGGATCGCTCAGGCAGTCCGAGAGCCGCGGAGAGCGCGAAGGTTGGGCCACACAGTCCACCGCGAGCGCCGCAGCGGGCCACAGCAGGGCCGCCGCGAGGACGAGCGCTCTCGATGAGACGTTGATGTGGCGCCTGAACACGACCACCTCCAAAGGCCGACCATTGTAGCCAAGGCTCACCCCCAATCGCTGAGAGGTCTCAGGCCTTGACCCCGGTGGCGATGAACAGCGGCAGCAGGTTGCCCCCGAGGCCCTCGGCCCCTTCGGCCGCGCGCGCTTGGAGCGCCTGCGTGGCGGCCGCGAGTTGCGTCCACTCAGGACTCTTGGAGGAGATCCCATGCGCCTTGGCGATCGCACGCGCGTAGGCCCGGAGGCGCCGCTCGAGATCTTCAAGCGGCTGGATCCACATATTCTGAGAAGAGTGCACGTTCAGCTCGCGCGGTGTGAAGCCCGCGTGCTTGAGCCGGGCGAAGAGCTGCGGCCCAAGGGACATGCCCCCGCGCCCTATGGCGGGCACCTCGGGCAGCCCATGCGCCCGCCGCCGCTCAGCCTCGGCGACTAGGCCGCGAAAGGCGAGGGTGTAGGCATCGAGGGATCCGTCGAAGTAGAACTGTTCCGCGAGGCCGTCGGGCTCGACCATGATGCACCGGCCACCTTGCCGGAGCACCCGATAGGCCTCGGCGAGCACGCTGCGGGTGTCGTCGCGGGTCTGGAGCGCCCGCACGGCGAGGACGATATCGACGCTCTCGTCGGGCAGGGGAAGATCGTCTGGAGGCCCCACCCTCAGCGCCACCCTCGGCCCCAAGGTCTGCAGGGAGGAGCGCGCCATCGAGATCCGATCGGGGTTGCGGTCGATGCCCAGGTACTTGAGCTTGGGTCTACGGGGCAGCAAGGTGAGGGCCGACCACGCCATGCGGCAGTAGATATCAACCATCTCACCCGCACCATCGGGAATGGCCTCGAGCAGCAGGCGAGTGAAGTGCGAGTCCCACCAGCTCATCGCGCGGGCGTGATCGCTTCGCGTCGGATCCAGCATGCTCGGGACCGCCGCCCCGACCGAGGCGGCTCGATCCGCCAGCTCCCGCATGCAGCGGTCCTGCGAGATCCCAAGGTTCTCAGCCAAATCCCGAACAAAGCGCTCCTCGGCCTCGCTCACGATGCCGTCGGCCAAGATGCCGTCGATCGCGAGATGCAAGGAGGGAAGGCTCTCATCTTCGGCCTTAGCCCTGAGATAGTCGCAGTACTCCGCGGGCTCTTCGAGCACCGAGGAGATGGCCTGCGCGTGCTTGATAAAGAAGCGCGCCTGAGTCTTGAACTTGGGGTTGGCCTGCATTCCCTGCATCTTTCGACGATACTGGCTGATGGCCTGCGAGACGCGCTCGGGGTCCGCGTGCCGATCGATCGAGAAGAGCTCAAAGAGGTCGTCGACCTTGGCCAGATCGCACAACTCTGCGGCCAGGTCGAGATACCGGGCTTCCATGTCACACTCCGTTGGGCAGCCCCCTCAGCGTATCGCACCCCTCCCTCATGCGCGCCAGAGTTGACACAGCCTTGCGACCCAGGGAGCCCATGGTCCCGCCGGGGAGGGCCACCGTACAGCGCGCACGCCAAGGTGAGGCCGCTCGACGATACGCCAGGGAGAACACTTTACGACGAGGACTCGCCCCAATCTCGTACCGGCCAGCCTCGCTCGCGAGCCAACCGCCGGAGCCGGCGATCCGGGTGAACCACCACCGGCTGCCCGACCCGCTCCAGAAGATCCGCGTCGGTGGCTGAGTCGGTGTAGAAGGTCATCTCGTCGAGGCGGACTCCCTCGCGACGGGCCCACTCTTCGACCCGGGTCGTCTTGTGCGCACCGAGGGCCGACGAGACGATGCCCCCACTGATCACCCCATCGACGACCTCGATCTCGGTGCAGGCGGCGAGCTCAAGATCCCAGGCCTCCATGGCTGCAAGGGCGATGAACTGCGTGGTCGAAGAAGCGATAGCCACCCGATCCCCCTGCGCCCGATGACGCCGCAAGGCCTCCTCGGCCCCAGGCCTCAGCCGTTGCACGAGCTCTGCGGCAAAGAAGGCTCGGCTCCGTCGCTCCAGCTCCTCGGCAGGCATCCCCGCGTAGGTGGCGACCGCCTGGGAGAAGGCCTGATCGAGCCCATCGCTCATGCCTAAGGCGTAGCGCAAGAACCAGTAGACCGCCCAGGCCGCATCGACGCTCCGCACCCTCCCCGCCCGGACCTCGGCGCGTAACCAGAGATGGCCGGAGTTGCGGTCGATGAGGGTCTTATCGAAGTCGAACAGCGCGACGGCCATCGAGGCTCCAGCGGGCGTGCCCTTCAGTCGGGGATGACGCCACTCTTGTCGATCTCGGGGGCGGGCGCCGAGCCCCGCTCTGACCCAAAGAGTCGGTCGAGGATGAGGGCGATCCCCCGCAGGCGCGAGTCGACCAGACTCAGCGTGCGACCTTCTTCCGTGTGAAGCTGCACCGCGGCCGCCATGGTCGGAACACGAGAATAGGTGACGATGTCGGCCCACCGCACGAAGCTCGTGCCTTCGAGGAAGTGGGCCGACAGACCCGAGGGGTACAGCGCGATCACCACGACGTCGTCCAAGGCGATCGCCCGTACCGGACGACGGCCATCGGAGACCGCCTCGGCGATGGGGCCCGAGATCGCTTCTTCGAGGATCTGCACGCTATTCCACTGAACATCCTCGAGGATCTCGACGAGACGCTCAGGATCGACATCTTCGACCCCGCGACCCGAAAGCTCCCTGAGTACCCGGTCGACCGCCGTCGGCCCCAGCCTGAACTCCCTGGCGAGACGCTCGAGAAGCTCGCGCTCCTGCGCTTGGAGATCGCCGTCTTTCCAGGCCATTCGGGCCGCAAAACGAAGCCCCTTCCAGCGCTCTTCGGGAGAGGGTAGAGCCTTGGCGACCGCCTGGAGGTCGAGGGGATGGGCGCCGACCTGCTCGACCCAGGCCACCAGCTCACCAGGGTCCCGCCCTGGCAGGACACGCTGAAGGAACTCCAACTCCCCTTCGTCAATCTCGTGATCGGAGAAGGCGACGTGGACGAGCAGGGCGAGCAGCGCGTCGTCGGCGGGGTGGCCGGGCGTGAGCGCCTGTCGCGTGGGGTTGTCGACCAGATCCAAGAAGTCATCGACACGAGTCATCGTGAATCACCGTGCGCAAGGGGAGAGGAAGTCATACCACACCGGCTGGAGGTCGTCGTGTCTGGACGCCAGATCGCACGCGCACGGGGAACCCCTCAAGAGGTGCGAGAACGCCTCAACGCGCGGCTCATGGTGGTCGGGAACCTCTGGCTGCCCACCCGCCGGGAGCTCCACGACTGGCACGACGCCCCCGCCCCCCTCTACCTGAGTTGGTCCCGAGGCGACGTCTTCGAGATCGGCCCCCGCCTCGAGACGATGCCAGCCGCTCGCCTGGCCCCGGTCTACCGCGGTCGCCTGATCGCCGATGGGAGCGATCACACCCGCCTCGTCGCGAGCCTACGCTGGCCGCTCTTCACCCTGACCGTGCTGGGCTTGCTCTGGATCATGCTGGCGGGCTGGGGCGTGGCGACCCTCACCAGCTACTCCCAAGGGACCACCCACCTCGGCTGGGTCGGGGCTTGGGGCGTGAGCAGCCTGATCGCGACGGTGGGCCCCGCCCTGGGGTGGTGGTACGGCGCCGCGGAGCTGTCGCAGGAACAGCCCTGGCTTGAGCAGGCCTTGTCCCAGGCCCCCCTTCCCGACGAAGACTGGTAGCCCGATCGCGTTAGAACGCGCCCCACGAACCGCCCCTTGGAGGCTCCTTGCGCACGATCCTGACCTTCTTGCTCCTCGCGAGCTGCACCTCGCCCGCCACCAAGCGCCTCCAAGCCGACGTGTATGAGCTGCGGGAACGGATCGAGCGGCTCGAGTCCACCATCCGAACGCTCGAGGGTGCCGTCGGGCTCCCGGGCGACCCCGAGCGCGAGGCCGCGGCCATGGAGTTCGCCGTTCCGATCCGCGAGGCCCTGGACCGCTACGACATGCTCGCCGCTCGCGACCTCGCCGAGACCTTGATCGAGCGCTACCCCGACACCCAGCTCGGACGGGCCGCCATCGACTTGGTCGAACAGCTCGAGCTCATCGGCTCCCCGGCCGGTGAGCTCCAAGTCGCCGACTGGATCCAGGGCGAGGCCCACCTCGACGACGATCGGCTGATCATGCTCGTCTTCATGGAGGCATGGTGCGCCTACTGCCGCCAAGAGGTCCCCGAGCTGCAGGGCCGCCTCGACGCCTTGCACGACGACGGACTCGACATCATCGGCCTGACGAGCCTGAGCCGAGACACCAGCCGAGAGGACTTCCAGGCCTTCCTCGACGCCTCGGGGGCCAAGTTCCCCGTCGGTCTCGACGAGGGGCCTCTCGCGATCCGCTACCGGGTCGAAGGCGTCCCCTACGCCGTGCTCCTGAAGGACGGAAAGGTCCATTGGACGGGGAGCCCCGGACAGATGACGACCGAGGTTCTGCAGGGCATGTTGCCCGGCACTTGAGCGGCGTCTCGCAGGGCGCGGGGGCGTCTCCTCTCGCCGGTGCTACAACGTCACGGTGGAGGATGGCATGAACATCGAAGAGATCGACCCCCTCGCCGCGTGGGCGTGGCGCGCGGAGCCCACCGCGATCCTCATCGAGGACGCGGGCTTGATCAACGAGACCTGGGCCGTCGTGATCGACGATGAGGCGGTCGGAGTGCTTCAGCTCCTCAACACGCACATCTTCGAGCCCACGGTCCACCTCGACATCGACGTCATCACCCGCCGGCTCGAGCAGCGCGGCCGGCAGACCCCTCGCCTGATCCCCACCCAGCGTGGCGAGCTCTGGCACACCGATCCGCATGGGGGCGTGTGGCGATGTCTGACCTGGGTCGGCGACACGACCCACTCCAAGGTCTCATCCCCCGACATCGCCGAGAGCGCTGGGGCGCTGGTCGGGAGCTTCCACGCGGCCCTGTTCGGGTTCGAGCACCGCTTCGCCTTCGAGCGACCCGGAGCACACGACACCGCCCTGCACATGACCAAGCTACAAGAAGTCTTGGTCACGCACCGGAACCACACCCTGCGCTACGCCGTCGAGCCCTTGGCGGACGAGATCTGGGAGCTCTGGCAGCTCCTACAGGTCCCCAAGAACTTGCCGCCGCGCATTTGTCACGGGGACCTCAAGATCAGCAACGTACGCTTCATCGGGGACCGCGCCGTGGCGCTGATCGATCTCGACACCCTCCAGTGGGGCACCCTCGACGCGGAGCTCGGGGATGCGCTGCGCTCGTGGTGCAATCCCCTCGCCGAAGATCACCCTGAACCCTATTTCGACCTGGATCTCTTCGAGGCTTCTATGCGGGGCTACCTTCAGACCGCAGGTAAGCTTCCTTACACAAGGGCGGAGTGGCGCAGCGTCGTTCCGGGGGTGGAGCGCATCACCATCGAGCTGGCGAGCCGCTTCGCGCGAGACGCCCTCGAGGAGCGATACTTCTCCTGGAACACCCGCTACGAGCGCGCAGGCCTCCACAACCTGGCCCGCGCGCGCTCCATGATCGACCTGGCGCTCTCGGTTCATGAACGCGCCGACGAGGCCGAAGAACGCCTTGACCGGCTGCGCGCCGCAGGAAGCTGAGCCTTCCGCTCGCCAGGCGGCCCCCTCCCCTGGTATCGTTCGCCTCCTGACCCAAGGTGTGCCCGTGCCCGAATGCGGCCTCAAGGTGTTCAACGAAAACGGTGAGCTCGCGCGGTCCCTGCGTGTCGGGCTCGACGACCCCATCGATCACGCAGGTCTGGAGCTCGTCAGGGCCGAATGCATCCAAGGCGTGACCTGCAGCTACGCCACGCTCGCAGACGCGGGCGGCCTCCGTGCCATCTACCTGCACAGCCAGCTTCTTCCGCCGAGCGTCAAGATCTTCGGTGTGCGACGCCGCGTACAGGGACGCTGGGTCACGCACCGCCTGCCCCTGAGCCTCCGTGCCGGGGGGCGAGGATTCTGGGGCCCCGAATGCTTCTTCCGGCAGGTCGACCTCACCTCGGAGTGCGCTTGGCTCGCGCCGCTGCTCCTGCGGCTCCGCCCCGCGATCGACAGCCGAGCGATCGGGGTGGGCAAGGAGGAGCTCTGGTCCTGGGAGCTCGACGATCAACGCTACTATTACGCCGACCGGAAGGGGCGTTGGGACCTGTACGGCGCGGGGAACACCCCGTTGCTCCGCCTCGAACAGGCCCTCCACCTCGCCGAGCCCGACTCCCCCGAGGCCTACCTCTGGGCGATCGGCGCGGTGCCCGTCGGCAGACGTTCTCGCCCCAAGCGCCCTACATAACAGCCCGAACGCCGTCGATCGCCCGAATGAGATCGTAGACCTCGAGCACCTCTTCGGCAGCCCCTAGCGTGAGGGTCAGCCTGAGACTGATGTAGGTGCCCTTTCGGGAAGGCTGCTCCCCCACCTCGTCGAGCCGCTCCCCAGCGAGGGCCTGGATCGCGGTCACCACCGCAGCGCGGCGACCGGCGGGAACCACGACCCGAAAGCGGTAGGGACCGGGGAAGCGGTGCGATGCACGCAACAGCTCGAGCGCCTCAGCGCGATCCATTCGAACCTCCTCTACCCCTCTCATAGTGCTGAGCCGGTTACCCTGCAGCCATGACTTCGACCCCTACACCAAGAACGGTGGCCGACACCCGCTGGGACTGCGGAGGCTGTACCAAGTGCTGCCGCCACTTCGCCCTCGGGCCGGTCTCCGACGAGATCGTTCAAGGGCTGCACGCCTTGCAGATCCAGCGCGACTGGGCGCCCGCAGCCGAAGGCTTCGCGGTCCAGCGCGAGGGTCCCCAAGGCACGACCGCCTGGTTCCTCAGGCGCCGCGACGACGGCGCGTGCATCTTCCTACGCGAAGACGGTCTCTGCGCCGTGCACGCCCTGCACGGAGCCCAAGCCAAGCCCTCTTTTTGCCGTGAGTACCCCTTTATGCTCATCGAGGAGCCCGACCTGCCGCCCGCGGTCGTCGTCCGGGGCGACTGTGGTGGCTGGGCAGAGTCCTTCCAAGAAGGTGCTCCGATCGTCGACGCCACAACCCCGCTGCTGAGCCTCAAACGCGCTCATCCCGCTGGGCGCTTTCACCTCGACCCGATCCCGCTGCTGCGTGGGGTCGGCATCGGCCAAGGGCAGTGGGCCGCCGTCGAAGATCGGCTGGAGCCCCTCCTTCGCCAGCCCGCCGGTCAAGACTCAACCATCGAACAGATCGTCTCCCGAAGCTGCCAAGCCCTGCACCAGCTCGTGGGCCGGCCCGCCCCCGATCCGGACCCCGAACGCTACCAAGGAGCCCTCGGGGCTTGCTCCCTCCACCTGCGCCGCGTCCTTCGACCGGCCGTCGAGCAACCTCCTGGCGACGATCCCGAGATCCGAGGCATGCACGCCTTCCTGCGCGAGTCTCTCGAGTTGCTCGACGCGGCAGCCTCCGAGTTACATCATCTCCGCCGCCTCGATCCTAGCGCGTCGCAATACCTGAGCCTCGTCCTTCGAAACGAGCTGCTCGGACGGCTCTTCCAGCCCCTCGGCGGCCTCCCTCCGTGGCTGGGGAGCGCGGCGCTCGGCGTGCGGATCGCCAGCGCGGCTTGCCCGGGCCAAGGGCCCATCCCCGCGCGCGAGCTCGGGCCTCGCCTCGCCACCTGGATCCGGCTCACCCGACACGCCACCACCCAGCGCTTCCTCATCCAGATGAGGCCGGCCCTCATCGACCTCTTCGAACACGCCTCCCCCGACCCCGGAGCCTGACGTGAGCCTGCCCGACGCCTTCGACCCCGACGCCCCCGCCGGGGCGCTGGACGGACTCTTCGGCCTGCCGGATGACCCGGAGCAGGCCGCCGTACTCGTCATGAGCGTGCCTTGGGAACCCACCACTTCGTACCGGCAAGGCACGGCCCACGGCCCTGCGGCGATCGCTCGGGCAACGCTCCAGGTGGACCTGCACGACGTCGAGACCGGCGACCCCTGGCGGCACGGGATCGCTCGGGTCGAGGCCCAGCTCGACATCGAGGCTCTGAACGCGCGCGCCTGCGCCCTGGCCGAGGCCGTACACCTCGCCGGAGGGGTCGATCCAGCCCGAGCTGAGCTCGTCGCCGCCGCCGCCGAGGTCGACGCCCTCAGCGAGCAGATCCGCGATGAGGTGGCCCGTTTCACCGGCGCCTGTCTGGACCACGGGCGGATCCCCGCGATCGTCGGAGGCGACCACAGCGTACCTCTCGGCGCCATGATCGCCGCCGCCGCGCGCCATCCGGGCCTCGGGATCCTCCACATCGACGCCCACGCCGACCTGCGCGTCGCCTACGAAGGCTTCCGCTACTCCCATGCCTCGATTCTCCACAACGTCCTCGAGCAGGCTCCCCAGGTGGGCCCGGTGGTGCAGGTGGGGCTTCGCGATCTCTCGACCCGCGAGAGAGCACGCCTCCAGAGCGATCCCAAGCTGCACGCCTGGCTCGATGCCGAGCTGGGCCTGGCGCTCGCACAGGGCCAGACCTGGGCGGAGCTGAGCGCCCAGATCCTCGCCCCTCTCCCGGACAAGGTCTGGATCACCTTCGACATTGACGGTCTCGATCCTTCGCTCTGTCCGCGCACCGGCACCCCCGTCCCCGGCGGACCCTCCTGGCGGGAGGCCCTCTTCCTCCTGCGAGCGCTCTCGTCGAGCGGGCGCACGATCGTGGGGTTCGATCTCTGCGAGGTCGCCATCGACGACCCCGACGATCCCACCGACGCCTGGGATGCCATCGTCGGCGCCCGGCTGCTCTACAAGCTCGCGGGCCACGCCCTGCGCACCCAAGCCTCCTCCACGGAGATCCGATGACCGACTGGCTCCCCCCCACCGTCCTCGTCCATCCTCGCGAGCCCTGGTGGCTCGACGCCTCGGCGATGGGGCTCGACCTGCCCGCCCTCGACACCCTGCCCTGGGAGCGCGCCTTCAAGGAGCTCCACCAGACCGAAGCGGGTGAGATCGCCAACCCTGACGAGGGGCGCGCGGTGGGCCACTTCTGGCTGCGCTCACCTCACGACGCCCCGACCGTGGGCCATGCCCGTGCCATCGGCGAGGCGCTCGAGACGGTCCGCAGCTTCAGCAAGGCGATCCTCGACGGCCGCGAGGCGGCGGAGGACGGGCTTCCCTTCTCAGACCTGCTCCACATCGGCATCGGCGGCAGCGCGCTCGGGCCCGCACTGCTGGTCGACGCCCTCCCGCCAGGCGCCGGGCGGCGCGCCCTGAGGGTGCATTTCATCGACAACACCGACCCCGACGGCATCGCCCGCACCCTCGAGCAGATCGGAGAGCGGCTGCGCCACACCTTGGTGGTGATCGTGAGCAAGTCGGGCGGTACCGTCGAGACCCGCAACGCCATGATCCTCGTCCGCGAGACCTGCCTGAGCCAGGGGCTTGAGTGGGGATCGCGCGCGGTCGCCATCACCGTCGAAGGCAGTAAACTTCACCAGCAGGCCCAACAGGAGGGCTGGCGCGCCGTGCTCCCGCTCTGGGACTGGGTCGGGGGCCGCTTCAGCGTGACCAGCGCCGTCGGCCTGTTCACCGCCGAGCTCGCGGGGATCGACTCCGTCGCGCTGCTCGACGGCGCCCGCGAGATGGACGCCTGGACCCGCGCCGCCGAACCTGAGCGCTGGCGCGAGAACCCCGCCGCCTTGCTCGCCGCGAGCTGGCACCACGCAGGGAAGGGCCGTGGCGAGCGGGCCATGGTCGTGCTCCCCTACCGAGACCGACTCGGGCTGCTCGCGCGCTACCTTCAACAGCTCATCATGGAGTCCCTGGGCAAGCGGCACGATCGGTCTGGGCGAACCGTAGAACAGGGGCTCACGGTCTACGGGAACAAAGGCAGCACCGACCAGCACGCCTATGTGCAGCAGCTCCGCGATGGTCGCGACGACGTCTTCGTCACCTTCCTTCAGGTGCTCGACGACGGCGACGGCCCGCTCACCGAGGTCCAGCCGGGGGTCCGCGCCGGCGACAGCCTCCAAGGCTTTCTGCTCGGGACCCGCCGCGCCCTGATCGAGCAGGGCCGCCCCTCGCTCACGCTCACCCTCCCACGCCTCGACGCCTGGCAGCTCGGCGGCGTGATCGCGCTCTTCGAGCGGGCCGTGGGCCTCTACGCCAGCCTCATCGACGTGAACGCCTACCACCAGCCGGGGGTGGAGGCCGGCAAGGAGGCGGCTGCAGACCTCCTTTCGCTGAGCGGCACCTTGCGGGGCCTCCTCCAGGATGGTCAGCCTCGGAGCGCCGCCGAGCTCGCGGCCGCGGCGAACGCGGATCCGGTAGAGGTCTGGTCGATCCTCGAGCACCTCGTCGCCACCGATCGGCTCACGCGCACGGGATCTCCCCAAGCGGGACGCTACCGACGCTGAGCGCAAGATCCGCCCCCTCTTGCTCCGGGACTTGATTTCTGCCATGCCGGTGGTAGCCTCTCGGCATCCTTCTGGAGGTCCAGTGCTCCGAGCCCTACTCCCCCTCGCCCTCGTATTCTCCCTCGGCGGATGCGACGGGATCAAGAAACAGCTCCGCGATATGCTCGATGATGACGAGCCGAGCAGCGCCCCCAAGGGCGATCGCAGCAGCGCGGGAGCCTCACAGGGCTCAGGAACGAGCGCGAGCCGGCCCTCCGGCGGCGGCGGCGGAGGCGGCTCCGACGAGCCCGCCAAGGTCGGCGCCCGGCCCGTCCAGCAAGGCGCTGGCGCGAGCAACCTGATCCGACAAGTAGCGGGTGGCGGGGGACCAGCGCCGGGCATCACCTCCGCGCAGTGCAACGACCTGACCGACGGGGGCCCCGTCCCCGGACCCGACTGCATCACCGCCGAGATCAAGTGCGGCGAGACGATCGTCGGCCACACTCGAGGCGGGGTCAACCTCTACAATACCCGCTTCTACGAGCGGAACTTCTGCTGGCCCGGCACCCGCAACCACAACGCCGGCGACGAGCGCGTCTACCTCTTCGTGCCCGACAAGAGCCCCCGCTTCCAAGCCGGCGAGAACCGTCAGCGCGTCTCGGTCTTCTTCGACTCCCCCTGCGCCGATCTGACCTTCACCAAGATGGTCGGCACCAGCGCCACCAAGTGCCCCCGCGAGACGGCCAAGCTCTGCGACTCGGCCAACCCCTTCACCCGCAAGATGAATCGCAACACCATGCACCTCACCGTCGACCGTGGCGAGATCTACTACTTCCTCGTCGAAGGCGCCGACGACGAGAACGGGGCCTTCGCGATCACGGTCGAGTGCGGCACCTGATCGGGTGCTCCATGCCCCGATCGCCGAGCGGTCCCCGGGCGATATAGAAGATGGCAGGGGGTACGTTCTTCAAGACCAGCCGCGATCGCTCCAGCCGACGAAAGCGTCGCTCTAAGGTCTGCCTGAAGCGACGCCCAGCGGGCAGCAAGGGGCTGTGGGCGTAGGTAAAGGTCACGAAGATCCCATCCTCGCTCAAGCACGAGACGACCGCGTCCAGGGCGGCGCGCTGGCGGGCCTCGGGCCAGATCGCGAAGGGCAGACCACTGAGGACCCGAGCGGCCGTGAGGTGCCCCCGGTTGGAGAGGACCGCGTGCAGGGTCTCGGCCCTGGCCTCGACGATCTCGACGCCAGGGCACCGAGCACGACTACGCGCAGCCAGGGTCGGATCGGGCTCAAGGCTGATCCGTGGTCCTCGGTGGTGCTGGAAGGCCGCGGTGATCGGGCCCGTGCCCGCGCCGAGCTCCACCACGACCTGTCCCGGACGCAGGTCCGCCGCCTCGACCATCGCCCGCGCCAGGGTCTCACCGGAGGGCCAGATCCCTCCCACCGAGATGGGGTCGCGCGCGAAGGCTCGCAGGAAGGCCAAGGACACGGGTAGGACCTCACGGTGGACCGCGGCCCGCCGCCCGTGGGGGACTCGACCCTAGGGCACGGCGGGGCCAGACAGGACGAAGTCGTGGATAACCACCCCATGCGGTCGCGTCCTGCCAGCCCCCCTTACCGGCTCTGCAGGGGTAAACAGCCCTCGCTGCCACGCGCGACGACGAGCCGGCCGTCGAATACGGGACCCACGCGCGGCGTCTACCGCGTAGCTTCTTGGAGGACTCCCATGCGTTCGAAGCCGGTGGCCCTCGCCCTCGCCCTGCTCGCCACGCCCGCCTTCGCCGGCGTTCCTGGAGAGGACAAGCCCGTCGTGTCCGGGCTCGCGACGGCGGTCTACGACGCCGACGCTCGAGATCCCCTCGCCATCGGCGGCGAGCTGCGCGCTGCCTTCCCCTTCGATCTCGAGCTGCGCGGGCGCCTGCTCCACACCCGCACCCCTCCCCGCTCGATCGAAGACTTCATGAGGGCCAACCCCGAGCCCTCCGACGCCCAGGTCCCCGAGAGCCTCGCGTACTCCCGGTGGGAGAGTCGCCTCCAAGCCTTCTGGTCCCTCGACGCAACCGAGCGCGAGACGGGTCCCAGGGTCCGCGCAGGGGCCCTCGGGGTGATCGCGGGCACCTCGGGGGCGAGCCGACGCCTGGGGCCCATCGGCTGGTCGCCAGACTACACCGCGTCGTTTCAGCTAGGGCCCAGCGCCGCCGTAGGCTGGGCCACCCCCTTGCGCGACACGCCCGAGGCCGCCTTGCTCGATGTGCGCCTCGGTGGCTCCTTGGCGATGCCCATCACAGCAGGTGGGGGACGCCTCTCGATCAGCAGTGAGGACCGGGCCTTCGCCCTGACCGTCGACGACGACGTCTTCTCCCCTTCGGGTCTGCTCGGCCGCGAGAGCCGCGCCTGGGTCGAGGGGACGCTCATTCATCGGCGTCTGATCTTTGGGCTAGAGGTCGGTCTGGAGCACAACGCCCGTAGCGCCGTGCGACGCGCGCGGGCGGGGAGCCCCAACTGGAATATCGAAGACACGCCCGAGCGCGTCGCACCGCACGCGGCGGTGCAGTTCGGCCTCCTCTTCTGAGTCCAAGGACCGATCCGTGACAGAATCTGACCTCCCTCGATCGAAGATCGAGAAGCGCCCGGGGGTCTACACCCGTGCACCCCGTTTCAGGACCGCTATGCCCTCGATCGTGCTCAGCCTCAAGTCCCTCGGCCAAGCGTTCGCGACCTCCGCGATCCTCGGAGGCGCCATCGCGCTGCCCTTGTCGATGACTCTGAGTATGGAGCTGCCGACCCCCTCAGTCGAGCTCCCCGGCGAGCGCTTCGCCCACATCCAGATCGCCGCCACGCTAGAGCCGAGCCAGCCCGAGGCACCGAGTGAGCCCGAACAGACGCTCGCCCCCGACACCGAGCCCCCCGACCCCACGCCGCCCCCCGAGACCGAGCCCCCGGAGGCGACGCTGGCCATCGGGACCGCGCCGCCCCCCACCGCGGAGCCGTCCGCCAAAGATCCCGCGCCTGCCACCACCTCCACCGCGGGCCCCCACGATGAAGCCTCGACCCCTTCGGAGCCCGAGCCCATCGAGATCGCCTCACCCGAGCCTATTGAGCCCACCCTCGAGGAACCCAGCTCTAAACGCCACGTTCTCGCGCGCCACCGTGTGCGGCCGGATCTCACCCAACGCCCCCACCTCTTGAAGGCGCACCTTCGACGCATCGACCAAGAGACGGGCATGCGGACCCGGACGGGCACTCAGCCTCCCACCCGACGCTCGCGCTGTCTTGAGGACCGGCCCGAGATCACCCACCTCGACGGTCGCCACTACGCCGTCGAGCGATCATTGATCGACGAATACAGTTCGATCAAGCAAGCGATGACGCTGGCGAGGGTGGACTGGCATCGCAATGACCGAGGAAAGGTCGACGGCTTCGGGGTCTATGGACTGCGCTGCGGCAGTCCGCTCTCGCAGGTCGGACTGAAGAGCGGCGATGTCATCCACCGCATCAACGGAAAGCGGGTGCGCAACATCCTGCAGGCGCTCTTGGTGGTCAACAAAGTCAAGCGGAAGGACCGCATCGTCGTCGAAGCGAGCCGACGCGGCGAGCCGATGAAGATCGTCGCCGACGTGCGCTGAGCCTCACTCCTCGGACGACGCCCTTGGAGCGGCGGCAGCGGGCGGGGGCTCACCCTCAGGGGACCAGGTCACGCCGTCCTGCACCAAGATCACCTTGCCGAGGTTCTCGCGATCGTGAAGGATCCGATGAGCCTCTGCGGGCTCGACGAAGGGGACGGCTGCGTGGATCTTTGGCCGGATCACACCGTGTTCCCACAGCTCGACCAGGCTGGCGAGCCACCCCGAGACGCGCTCTCGCTCGCCCCACATGCGGCCCATGTTCACGCCACCGACCACTTGGTTGCCGTGCATCAGCGAGACGGGGTTGAACTTCATCCAGGGGACGGCGAGCACCTCGGAGAGCTGCTTGAAGACACCTGGCTTCTGACTTCCGCCGCTCCGGGACGAGAAGCCAAAACAGATCAGCGCCCCAGCAGGGCTCAGCAGTCGCAGCCCCTTGGCCCAGGAATCTCCCCCGATGGGATCGAGGATACAGTCCAGGGGCGGATCGTCGCGCAAGACTTCTTCGAAGTCCTCGTTTCGGTAGTCGATGAGCTGATCGTAGCCCCGCTCCTTGAGGAAGGCATGCTTGGAGGCGCTCGCTGTGCCGATGGCGATCCCGCCTCGCCGCTTGATCAGATCCAGAGCCATGAGCCCCACTCCGCCCCCGGCGGAGTGGACGAGCACGCGATCCCCCTCGCGCACTCGGCGGATCTCCTCGAGCATCATCCATGAGGTGACCCCTGTGACGGGGATCGACGCCGCCGTGACCGGGTCGAGGGTCTCGGGGCGGCGGACGGCCTGTTCCACGGGCACCACAACATGACTACTATAGCCCTTGAAACGGGTCATCGCGAGGACCGGCACGCCCTCCCAGGAGGCGTCGACGCCTTCGCCCACACGATCGATCACCCCGGCGACCTCGTAGCCCACCACCATCGGGAGAGGGGGGGCGTCGGGGTAGATCCCCTGCCGCGCCATGAGGTCGGCAAAGTTTACGCCGCTCGCCTGAACCGCGATCCGGACCTCGCCGGCGGAGGGCTCGGGATCGGGGGACTCCCGAAGCTCGAGCACGTCGAGATCACCGTGACGAGGAATGACGATCTGCTTCATGAGGGTCTCCAAGGTTGGGCTGACTCTACCGCAAGAGGGCGGCTCGCGCGCCACACGTCGGACGTCGCGGTCCAGGCTGCCCACCCGGTCCGGCGCCACAGATCACGGGAGGAGGTAGGGCCGAAAGGACTTGAGCCGATGGAAGTCGGGTTGCTCACCGAGGGTCGGAGACCAGGCGAGGTAGCGCCGCTCGGCCCCCTGGCCGTGGATGGCGTAGGCGTTGATCCGATGAGGAGCGAGCGGCAGGTAGCTCCTTGGAACGCGCGCCGTGCCCCTCCACCGACCGGAGTCTATCGTGACCTGGTACTCCAAAACCAACCCGGACTGCACGACGTTGCGCTCCCCTTGGAGCTGGAGAACGAGGTGGTGCCCATGGGGACCCAGCTCCACCTCGAGGTAAGGCACAGGCTGACCCAGCCCCGCCACGAAGACCTCCACCACTTCGTAGTCCCACAGCCTCCACGTCGAGCCACGCGGTCCCGGCGGGGCCGGGTCGCCATGGTACGGGGCATCGACCGTCAAGAGGAGATGGTCTCGATCGCCCTCGACCGCCACGAGCACGACCTCGCCGGGCTCGGCCGGCGTGCCATCCCACAGGGAGTCGATACGCAGCTCACCAGCCATCGCCGCTCCCAGCCCAAGGAGCGCGCCGAGGATCATCGCCGATCACTCGGGCGCAAAGGTGAGGGTTCGAACCGTCCGTCGATCGCGCAAGACCTCGGGCTCAGCATCGGGACGGCTCAGTACGACCCGCTCGACCCGGACCCGCTCGGATCGGATGGGCACCAGCGTCGCGGCATGGGCGAGGACCGTGGTGGTCTCAGACCAGGTAGCCTCCGAGATCTCGACCGGGCCTCGCCGACCGTGACGCTCCTTTAGATGCTCGACCCACCCCTGCTGGGTGCGCGGATCGGGCACCCGCTCCAAGATGAGGGTCACGCAGCTCCCCTCCTCGAGGCCCGGCCCGCAAGGGGTCTCGCCCCCGATCCTCTGCTGCGCTGCGAGGGTGCCTCCCTGACCATCCAGGATCCCCGTGATACGGTGGTTCGTGCGAGAGCTCTTCTGGGTCGTCCACCGACCCGGCCAGCCCTCGACGAGGCCAAACCACTCGACCCGCGCGACCTCGCGCAGCCCCTTGGTGAGCTCGTCGTCGGCCGCATCGAGGATGGGGGGTGGGACCTCGACGCCAGCGAAGGCGGCCTGTAAGGCGCTCTTGTAGGCCGCCACCTGGGCCCCGGGGTCCTTCAGCCCGGTGAAGGACCCCTTGGAGCTGAGCCGCAGCGCGGGAGGAAAGAGCAAGGCGAGCGCCTCGTGGTGGCGCGAGGACTCCAGATCGAGGGCCTGCCCATCGGCGACGACGGAGGGCTCGCGGAGGGAGCCCGGCTCGAAGACCAAGCCCTCGCCGTCGGCCCGGAGGGTATAGGTGACTTCGGCGGCGCTGACCAAGCTCTCGGGGGTCCGGCCCGCACGCTCCACCCGCTCGGTCGCTTCGACGACCATCGTGGAGGGGACCGACCAGCCGAAGGCGAGGCTGATCTCGTCTTGGGTCTGGACCTTGGGTGCGGGCGTCGGTTCCGGGGTAGGATCGGGGGCTCTCTTGGCACACGCGCCGACCAAGGCCAGACCAATCAGGATGCGGACGGTCATGGAGACTCCAAAGTCTCGGGGAGGGTGTAGGTGCGACCTTCGTTCTGTTCTCTCAGCCACGCCATCAGCGGCTCGTAGTACCGGAGCATCGGCTCGGCGCTGAGCTCGGAAGCCGTGGCCTGCTCAAGCACGTCGCGCCAGTCCCTCGTTCCCCCGGACTCAAGGATCGACCGAAGGAAGTCCCCAACCTCGGCGCTGCCCCAGTACTGGGTGGAACGAGGGCTCTGGTGGAGGATCTGACGCGAGATGTGCTCGTGGAGCTGGAAGAGGATGAAGGTGGACAAGGCGTAGTCGTAATACTGCGCGGGATCGTTGTTGATGTGGGTCTTGGTGAGGGCGTCCGCGAAGTCCTCGCCGCGGGGCGCGGGGGGCGCGATGCCCTGGTAGTGCGCGGCGAGCTCCCACCACCGCGCGTTGAAACGATCGGCGGGCAGCTCATCGCGGTAGAGCTCGCGCTCAAACCTCGTCATCACGCCAGCCGAGAAGGGGAGGAAGACCACCGACTCCAGCGCCTCCTTCAGGAGCAGGGCGGTCTCGTCGACCTCGACCTCCGCCTCGATCAGGCCGCGATGCACCAGCTGCGGACGCTGGGTAGCCGCCATGCCCATCTGGGTGCCCACCGCCTCATGAAAGGCGCGGTTGGCGCCGCGCCGCAAGAGAGGAGGGACGTTGGGCTGGCTGTAGGCCAGGTAGTAGTAGATATGCCCAAGCTCGTGGTTGGTGGTGGCGAACCACGTGCCGTTCGGCTCGACACTCATCAGGGAGCGCACATCCTGGTCGAGGTCGATGTGCCAAGCGCTGGCGTGGGTGTTCTTCTTGTAGCCGGCGTCGTTCGGGACAGGGTAGAGCGAGCTCTTCTCGTAGAAACTCAGCGGGAGCTCGGGGAAGCCGAGGCTCACGTAGAAGGCCTCGGCCTCCTTGACGATCCACTCGGGATCCTTGTCAGCCAGCGCAGCGTCGACGTCGAGGCCCTCAACCTCGACCAGGGCTGCCCAGCTCTGGCCCCAGCGGTTGGGGAGCCAATGAGCCGGCAGGAGATCGGGGACCTCGTCCACCCCGTAGCGCCCAGCCAGCTCGTAGCGGGCCCAGGTATGAAGCTCCCGATACAGGGGCCAGAGCTCCCCCAGGAGGCGCAGGAGCAAGGCGTCCATCCCGTCGGGAGTCATCCCGTAATCGCTGACCTCGTAGGCGTAGAAGTCTTCGTAGCCCGCGCCGCGGACGGTGTGGTTTCGAAGCTCGCGAAGCGAGAGCAGCCCGTCCTTCAGGGTCGGACCCACCGCCTTGCTCGCCTCCCAGATCCTGCGTCGGCGCTCGAGATCGGTCTCGGTGGTGAGGCCGCGATCGATGTCGTTCGGTGTAATCTCTTCGCCGTCGAGCAGGAAGGTGTATCCGTACATGCGCTGGGTCTGGGCGGTCTCGGCCTTGATGCGCTGCTGCACGATGTCGGCCATGCGCTGATCGGAGGGGGCTGCCTGGTAGAGAAGGGCCTCGAGCTGGCGCACCTGCAAGGGCTTGAGATCCTCGGACCGCTCGAGCAGCGCGCGCGCAGTCCCCAGAACGTCGGCGCTCCCGAGCCACTCCGCGAGCGCTTGAGCGGCCCGCTCCTCGGCCTCGGCGAGAGAGCTGTCGCCCTCGACGATGCGGGTGTTCGCCGCCCACGCGGCCTCGGCGACGTCGGTCCGCAGTTCGAGGTACCGCGCCGTCGAGGCCTCGAGGAAGCGCTCCGCCTGTTCTTGGAGCTCATCGGGTGAGCGCTGAACGGGCCCATCCTGGGCCGCGGGCGAACACCCCAAGAGAAGCAATAGGGCCAGTGTACGCACGACGACCTCCAGATCCAGCGGACCGTGCCGCCGTGGGCGTGTAACCTGACCGCCTCCTCACGGTCGCAGAGATGCTCCCCAGCCCGCGAGCTGCTAGTCCGACCGCCGCGCTCGGCTGGTCGGCCTGAGCCTCTGGAGGCCCCGTGGAGAACTGGACGGTCATAGAGCCCAAAGATCAAGATCGCATCTGGAGCATCGCCCTCGCGCTCATGAGCCAGAGCCCCCAGCAGGGCGGCCCGACCACCCTGGTCGAAGCCCTCCAGAGGGCCTGCGCCGAATATTACGCAGCCCGCAAAGCCCTTTTCAAGGGCCTTCGGTTCTACGAGTTCGAAGACGGCGAGGAGCAGCTCCGGCGCGTGCGCGGCCTCGAGAACGGGACCTGGATCAAAGAGAAGTCTCCCTCGCGCTGAGACCTGCCCCGCTGGAGCGCGAGGCGCTCAGAGGTACTCGGGCAGGACGTTCCACCCGAGCATCCTCGCGACCCAGAACCCAGCATAAGGGACGATAAGCCAGAATATTGCCCAGGCGAACATCGCGATCCACGGCGGCCTGAGCAGACCTTCCTTACCCGTGATGAGGCGCAAGGCGCCGATGAGGCCGCCGATCCAGATCCACAGCAGAAGCAGGGCACCCGCGGTGTTGAAGGTAAAGGCCTCGAGGACTCGGCCGCGCACCAGGTAGACCCAGCTCCGGGTCATGCCACACTGGGGGCATGGGAGGTCGAAGGCCTGCTTCATGCCGCACTCGCCGCCGAAGGGGATGCCCGCGATGAGCACGACGGTCGGATCGGCCGGCGAGGGATAGAACATGAGCGCTCCCCCTAGGGCGCCCCCCCCCAAGAGCACGAGCACCGAGGGCCACAACCACCACGGATAAGGTCCGGTTGCAACTCGGCTGAAGATGGCCTCGACGTCGGGCATACCCACACTCCAGCCCGACCCCTAACCCAGCGCCAACTCGGTGGCCCGACCCGAGGGGGTCAGGGGAGGGCGGGTTCCTCGGTCTTGGGTTCCGAGACCGTGGGCTCTCCGTGGGGCCACGGCGGGGGAGTCGGGAAGGTTCTCGCCAGATCGGGCTCGCGCTCCACGGCCTGCTCGAAGAGCGGGAGCTGAGACAGCAGTTCCCGCATGTCCGGCCAGAGCGGACAACAAGCCTTCGCGGGCCCATCGGGCAGCGCCGCTTCGAGGCGGAAGCCGTGAAGCATCAAGCGCGGAAGGCCATGCTCCTCGCGCCACCAGCGGTTGACCCGGGTATCGCCATGCTTGCTGTCTCCCAGGATGGGGTGGCCGATCCCCGCGAGGTGGCGGCGTACCTGATGAAACCGACCCGTGCGGATCCGGCACGCGACCAGGGAGCACCGAGGCTCGGCCATCGAGGCCAGCACCGTCGCTTCGGTCACCGACTCCTTGCCATCGAGCGCGCGGTCGATCACCGTCGAGGCCCCGACCGCGATCTCGCCGCGCACCATCGCCAAATAGAGCTTGAAGGTGTCGGGATGACGCAGGGCGGCGTGGAGCTCGCCGGTGAGGTCCGGGTCCGTGCTGAAGAGCAAGCAGCCCGAGGCGGGTCGATCGAGGCGATGGATCGGCGCGACCCGACAGCCGATCTGATCCCGGACCCACTGCAGGGCCGCGATGCGGTCGCTGGACATGGCGGTCTTGTGGGTCAAGAGTTGGGGAGGTTTGCCGACGATCAGCCATCCCTGCCCTTCTGCCAATAGGGGGAGCGGAACACGAGCCACCTTACACCTCCCCGGCGGGCTAACCTCTACGGCCACCGGCCGCCGGAAAGCCTTGCGTGTCAACGATGATCATGGACCCTGCCCCCGGGTGGCGATAGGGCTTGATCGTGGGCTACAGTGCTCCCGTTGACCCCCGAGGACCACGGCATGACCATGATCTCCAAGGCGCTACCCTTCCTGCTCGTGATTGGAACGGCCGGCTGCGTCGAGACGGGTGTCGGGGGCAGGACCGGCGGTGACGACCCCGGCGGGGGCGGCCCGGGAGGCATCAACCCCGACGGCAGCGCGAACCCCTGGCCCGACAGCGACGACTGCATCGACGACCCTGACTGCGAGGAGGGCGACTGCGACCTCAACGTGCCAAGAGCCGGGTCGATCACCATCTCCGACACCTGCTCCGCGCTGGTCTCGCCCCACGACTACGACCCGTGGGACGTGGTGATCAAGTGGCGCTGGGAAGGTATCACCGTCTCCGAGGACCGCACGGGCAACGGCGTCCCCGAGAACGTCACGTACAAGAACGTCATGATGGCCCCCATCGTCGGCAACCTGACCGATGACAACGGCGACGGCCGGATCGATAGCGAAGACATGCCCGACATCGCCTTCGTCGCCTTCGTCGATACCAACGACCGCAGCGGCTACCTCCTGGTGCTCGACGGTTCCACCGGCGACCAGATCCTGGCCCAGCCCGGCTGGCTTCCTTTCGGCGGCATCGTCATGGCCGACGTCACCGGCGATGGCGTGACCGAGATCGTCGGCTTCAACAGCGCGGGGAGGCCCCAGGCCGTCCGAGCCGACGGCAGCCTGGTCTGGACGGCCTCCAACGCCATCACCAGCACCTACCCGCAGGCCACCGTCGCCGATCTCGACGGAGACGGGCGGGTCGAGGTCCTCGCCGACAACCTCGTCCTCGACGGCGCCACGGGGGATCAGCTCTTCCGCGCAGACATCCACCCCTCGATCATCGGCCGCATGCCTGCCATCGGCGACCTCGACCTCGACGGCCTGCAGGAGTTCATGCTCGGGCAAGACGTCTACAACCTTGATCGTCGCTCCGGCGAGGTCGTCGTAACCAAGAAGTGGTCCACGCCGGTGCGGGGATCCTACGGTCACTGGGCCGCCATCCTCGACGTCAACGGGGACCCCTTCGGCGAAGTCGCGGTCATCGGAGACGGCCGCCTGGTCATCCACCGCCACGACGGCCCCATCCTCGTCGATGTCGCCGCGGGCACCGACCAGCCTGGGCCGCCCTGCGTGGCAGACTTCGACGGCGACGGGATCTCCGAGATCGCCTGGGGCAGCTCCGAGACCTTCAACGTCTACGCGCTCGACGGCACGTCCAAGTGGAGCTTCCCCATGCGCGACCTCTCGGGGCTCGCCGGGTGCTCGGCCTACGACATCAACGCCGACGGTTCCTATGAGATCCTCTTCGGAGACGAGGAAGCCTTCTACATCTTCGACGGCAAGACCGGCCAGATCCGACACGGAAACCTGGGACACGCTAGCGGCACCATCTTCGAGTACCCCGTAATCGCCGATGTCGACCGCGATGGATCCGCAGATGTCGTACTCGCGAGCGCCAACTACCGCATCGCGGGGTGGGCGGGCGTCACCGTCTTCAGCCACGCCACCGGCGGGTGGGCCCGGTCCGGTCCGACCTGGCACGTCCATGACTTCTCCGTCACCAACATCACCGAAGACGGCCGCGTCCCTGCCAGACCCGAGCCCAGCTGGCACGTCCACAATGTCTACCGCGCGCGCCCAACCACCAATGAGACCTTCGTGGACCTCCAGGTCGCGGTGGCCGATGTCTGCTTCACCGGCTGCGATCGCTCCTCGGACATCGCACGGATCTCCGTCCAGGTCTACAACACCGGCTCCTCGACCAGCCGGGCCGAGGTCCCCGTCGCGCTCTACACGGTCGACGGCGACCAGCGCGAGCTCCTCCAGGTTCGCAGGCTGCGCCAGCGCGTACCGGCGGGGGGCGTCTCAGCCGGCATCGTCTTCGAGGTGCCCGCGCTGCGCGTCGCACGCGACGGCTTCTACGTCGTGGTCAACGACGATGGGTCAGGCTTTCTCGACTACCAAGAAGAGTGCGACTACGACAATAACGACATGCTCTGGAACGACATCCCCTGCTTCTGACCCCTCGGGGACCAAGGGAGCCGCACCACCCTTGCAGGGCTCGGCACGGGGACTACCTTCCTGCCATGAACTTCTACGTCTTCAGCGTTGGGCGCATCCCCGTGCATCTGAGCATCTGGGCCCTCCTGTTGATCGGGTGGCTGGCCTTCCGGCTCGGCGACCCGATCGTGGGGGCGATGATCGGGGTTGGGGCCATCGCCTCGATCCTCGTTCATGAGCTCGGCCACGCCGTCGTAGCCGCTCGCTACGGCCTCCAGCCCGAGGTCCTCATCCACGCCCTCGGAGGCCTCACTCGGCACACGCGCGCCGAGTCCGACCGCCAAGACGCGATCATCATCGCAGCGGGTCCCCTCATTCAGCTAGCGGTCGGTGCCGTGGTCCTCGTGGCTTCGTTCTTTGTCTTTGCCGCCATCCCCGGCTTGGCTGAGAACCTCTACCTTACGAGCATCCTCTACGCCTTTCTGTACGTCAGCCTCTTCTGGGGGGTCATCAACCTTGCCCCCATGTGGCCCATGGACGGAGGAAAGCTCTTTCGCCTGGGGCTGATCCACCTCCTGAGCGTGCGCCCGCTGCTCGCCGACCGCATCACCCACATCACGGGTATCGTCCTCTCGGTCGCTGCCTTCCTGTTGTTCTGGCTCCTAATCGGCGGCTTCGTGCTCCTCGCCCTGATCATCTTCGGCATGATCACCTACCAGAACGTCATGGCGCTTCGCTCCGGCTCGAGCGGCGAGCCGGTACGTCCCACCTCTAAGCACGCCCGCGCCCTGCTCAACGAAGCCCGCGAGGCCTTCGGAGAGCGAAACTGGGCCGAAGCCGCCCGCTTGGGGCACCAGATCCGCGCCGAGCCCAACGTGCCCGATCGCATGCTCTCGGAGGTCTTCGAGGTCATCGCGCTGAGCCATATCTTCAACGGCGACCTCGAAGAGGGGGTGCGCTTCGCCAAGCGAGCCCCCCCCACGCCCCGGGTGATCGAGGCCTGGGTGCGCGCACACCACGAGCTCGGGGAGCGATCCACGGCACGCAGCGTGCTCGACCGGCACGCCGACGCGCTCGACGAGGAACTCCGCTCCGAGCTGGAGCAGCTGATCACGCGCTGATCACCTTTGGATTAGGCTCGAGAGAAGCGGCCGACCAGCTCGATATGGCCCGTGTGTGGAAAGAGGTCGACCGGGTAGAGTTCCTCCAGTCGCCACCCCCCCTCGGCCAGGATCGCCGCGTCTCTTCCCAGGCTGCCGGGCTTGCAGGCCACGTAGACGAGCCGAGGCGCCGTGGCCTGGGCGATCGCGCGCGCCACCTTGGGGTGAAGGCCGACCCTCGGGGGGTCTACGACGATCGACGTCCCCGAAAGCAGCGGGGCGAGTTCCCCGATGACATGCTCGACGCGCGCCGCGCGCCACTCCCCCTCGACCCCCGCGCGCGCCGCGTTGACCCGCGCATCGGCGACCGCAGCCTCGATCTCTTCGACCCCGATCACGCGCTCAAAACCGGGCGCGAGGGCCAGCCCGAGGCTACCGATCCCGCAGTAGAGATCGAGCAAGGTCCCCCCCGCGCCCTGGAGCGCCCGCTCCACCGCCGAGACCAGAACCTCGGCACCCGCCGTATTCGTCTGAAAGAAGCTGTGAACCGAGAGCTGAAACGACACGCCACGAAGGCGCTCGGTCAGCGTCGCTTCTCCCCAAACCCTGGCGATCTCACCTCGGGCGACGTCGGCCACGCCATCGTTGAGGATCCACACCACCCCTCGCAGCGTCGCCTCGCCGAGCGGGGTGCCGAGGAGCTGCTGCGCCACCCGCTCGACCGCCTCCGCGCTGGCGTCCGAGGTCGTATACAAGCCGACGAGGTGCTCCCCGGTCGCCTCTCCTCGCCGCAGGAGCGCGTGCCTCCAGACCCCTCGCTGGGCCCGGGCATCCCAGAGGGGCTGGTCGTCGTGATGCAGGATCGCTCGTCGGAGGGTGCCGAGCAAGGCGTTGGCCGCCTCATCGATGAGCTCGCACCGCTGGGCGTCTACGACTCGATCGAAGCGGCCCGGCGCATGAAAACCAAGGAACCTGCCCCCGATAGGAAGACCCCGCTGATGGTCCGCCTCGCTGAGAAATCGCCGAGGTGCGAAGCTCAGCTCGACCTTGTTGCGGTAGCCGTAGGCCTGGTCCGTCCCTTCGACAGGATGGATCACTACCTGCTCTCGGAGCCTCGCCACCGTCCAGCCCAACCCCTGCGCGACGTCGCGCAGGGCGGCCGCTTGGCGCGCCCGGCGCTGCGCGCTCAAGGTCAGCTCCTGCAGGGCGCATCCTCCGCAGAGCCCGAAGACCGCGCACCGCGGCGCGGCATGCTCCGGGGCCGGACGGACGAGGTGCGCGCGACGGGCGAGCCACACATCGCGCTTGCGACCATGCGGGATGACCGCGACCCTGGCACCCGGCGGCGCCGGCTTGACCTGGACCCAGCGGCCATCGGAAGCCCTGCCGAGCCCCGAGCCCCCCTTGCCGAGCTCTTCGATCTCGATCTCTTGCGGCGCCAAGCGCCTTCGCCCGCGTCCCATGCGCTCCTCCGACCAGCCGAACAGCCCTAACCGGGCAGAGGCTCCGCGCCGGCGCCGCTCGATCGCGCCCGAAGGCTCAACGGGGCCGGCCCGCTCTGCGCTGCTCCTCTTCGGGGTAGGGACAGTGCATGCAGCCACTCCCGCAGCAACTCCCTTGTCGAGCGAGCCCGATCTCGGTGAAGATGCACAGGCCCGTCCGAGGGTCGACGTAGTAAGCCTCCCCGCGTGCCACCGCTCGATCGTGGAGCCGCTGCTGCACGGCGTCGGGACCTCTGGGTTTCATCCACGCCTCTCGCAGGGGACACACCGCCATGACGACGAAGACGGTCTACCGCCATCCCGTGCTCTCCGTCGAGACCTTTCCGGTCCAAGGGAGGGACAGGCTACACGACTTCGTTCGCCTGCGGGTGCCTGACTGGGTCAACTGCGTGCCCATCACCGCGCGCGGGGAGGTCGTCTTGGTCGAGCAGTTTCGGCACGGAATCGCAGCGCGAACCCTGGAGATCCCAGGTGGCGTAGTCGACGCGGGCGAGACCCCGGCGCAGGCCGCCCGGCGGGAGCTGCGAGAAGAGACCGGCTACACCGGCGGCGAGCTGCACGCCCTGGGCTGGGTCTGGTCGAACCCGGCCATTCAGACGAATCGAACCTACCTCTTTGCGGCGATCGGCGCGGCGAGGACCGACGAGCTGAACCTGGACCCTACCGAAGCGATCGTCGTCACCACCGTTCCAGCCTCAACGATCGGAGAACTCCTCGAGTCGGGCGAGATCGCCCATGCCTACGCGGTCGCTGCCTTGCAGCGCGCGATGCTACGCGGACTGCTTCCCACGGGATAGGACCAACCCATGAACCCCCTCCACGATGATCCGCGGCTCGTCGAGCTGCTGCAGAACGCCGACGCCTACTCGGCCCAACTCCGCTCGAGCGAACCCAGCGAGCAGCCCGTCATCATGCGAAGCCTCGACGCCGTTCATCGCGACATCGGACGCTACGTGCACGAGCGGTGGGTCCAGGACCCCGACCGCGGGAGCTCGGCCGTCGAGGACATCGAAGAGCTCGAGGAGCTCGAGCCGGTCGAGCCGATCGAGCCGCCCCGGCGTCACAGCACCGATCCCAACGCCTGGGTGGCCTCGCTCCAAGACCTGCTCGCCCTCGTGCAGCCACCCCTCGAAGAGGATCACCCCATCGCCCTCGGCGTGGAGAGCGCGCGGGTGCAGTGGGCGACGACCGATCTCCGAGAGCGCTGGCCCTCCTTCCCCATCCCGATCCAACAGGCCCTGCTCGGCATGTTCGCCGCCCGAAGCCGCTGGCTCCAGCAGAACCTCCCCGTGCCCGACGGCGCAGAGCGGGCGCTGCGCCGCCTCGAGCGCTACCGCCGCGATGAAGGCCTCGCGCGTGTGGTGGGGCTCTCGGTAGGGGCCTCTCCCGAGTCTGACTCGTGGCCCGGCGATGCCCAGTACTGGTGGGAGATGCTCGCCGGCGCGCTCACGCCCGCAGCCTGATCCCGTCCCTTACGCTCTCGGAGTCCTATGCGTTCCCTACCTCTCATGACGGGACTGCTGACCATCGCCATCCTGGCATTCGTAGGTGTGAGCCTCCTAAGCGCCGAGTCTACCTGGGGCTGGCTCATCCTCGGGCTGGCCGGCCTACGCGCCGTCATGCTCGTGCTCCAGGCCCAGCGGCTACGCCAAGCGCAACGCGACGCGGAGCGCCACGACTCGCAGGACTGACCCGCCGGCACTCAGCGACGTCCAATGTCTTGAACGAGCTCCTTGATCTCATCGTCGTCAGCGAAGAGCTCTTCGACCTGGTCACACCGCAGGAGCGCCTGACTGGTACAGGAGATCAACGAGCGCCCTTCACCGCGAAGCTGAAGCTCCTTCGCAAGATATCGAACCACAACCTCCTCCTGGCCGGCTCGGATCTCGATGAGATCCTCGTCGAGGAGGGCCTGAACGAGGGAAGCGGCGTAGTGAAGCAGAAAGGGCGTGCTCATCGGATCCGCCTACCACGCGTTAGAGGCCTCGTCCTGCCAGGAGCATGCCCATGCCCGAGCACCCCCAGACCTCCACCGAGATCGCCGAGAACCCGCCCGAGGTCGACGCCGAGCTGCAGGCGCCCTGGCTGCTCTACTGCGTCTTCGGCACGCCGGTCTTCTTGACGGTGCTGTGGTTCTTCCTCCGCTTCACCGCCCCCGACCGCTTCGGGCGAGTCGACGCGGAACAGCTCGAGCCCGACCACGCGCCTCCTGACGGGACCGAGACCAAGAGTCCAAAGACGCTGGACTAAACACCGCGATTCGTCGGTCCGGCGAGAGATGATTAAAGATCTTGGCAGTCGCAATGAAAGTGACTATCATCACCATATAGACCCGCTGTCCCTCCCAGGAGCCATCCATGATCGTCTGTTTGTGCGAGGGCGTGTCCGATCGCGTCGTTCAGCAGATCGTCGACCAAGGCCACCAGACCGTCCGCGCCGTCGCCTCGGCGTGCGGGGCGGGCACCCGCTGCGGCTCCTGCGTCTGCGACCTCAAGCGCCTGCTGCAGGGTCAACAGAACAGCGCCACACCCGGCGACCCCCAAGACCCATCCACCCCGGGAGCCTCCCGCTAACCTCGCTTCAACGTAGCGCTTTCGCAGCCTGCGCGGCATGAGCCGTAACGCGGGCTAGTCGTGTTGTGTTTACTCGTCACCATTGGTGGCGAACCGTCCCGAACCCGATACAGGAGGGACTCTCAGCGAAGCTACAGGAGCGCCCATGTCCGTCAAGGCCAAGAAGCCGGTTATCGACGTGCTCAACGAGATCCTCAGCGGGGAACTCGCCGCGATCAATCAGTATTTCCTCCACGCGCGCATGTGCGCCAACTGGGGGTTCATGCGTCTGAACGCCAAGATCTACGCCGAGTCCATCGACGAGATGAAGCACGCCGACCAGCTCATCAACCGCATCCTCTACCTCGACGGCCTGCCCAATGTTCAGCGCATCGGCCGCGTTCGCATCGGCGAGAACGTCAAAGAGATGTTCGAGTGCGACCTGGCCCTTGAGCGCGAGGCGATCCCCCGCCTCAAAGACGCGATCGTCCTGTGCGAAGAGCAGAAGGACCACGGCACGCGCGTGCTGCTCGAGTCGATCCTGGTCTCGGAGGAGGAGCACCTCGACTGGCTCGAAGAGCAGCTCAGTCTCATCGAGACGGTGGGGGAACAGAGCTACCTCGCCGAGCAGATCCGCGAGGGCTGAGCCCGATCGCCTACGGCACAGATCTCACTCGCCCTTCGACTTGTCGCCGTCGGCCCCTCCGGGCTCCGCCGCCTTCTTCTTGCGCCGACCGATGCGCACGCGGCCCTCGTTGGCCGCGAGCCCGAAGATGTCGTCGAGCGAGGCGTTGTTCCCTGCACCCGATGGAGGCGCGGGCTTGGGGCTTGGGCCTGTGAGGGTCGGGTTGGGCGGCGGCGGCGTCGAGCGCTGTGAGGGGGGCTGCGCGCTCGCAGACGTGGCCTTGGTGGCGCCAGCCTCGGCGGGCATGAGCTTGCCATCCGCCCCGATCCGCGAGGGCATTCGGTCTTCGATCGAGAGTTCGTTCGGCTTCTTTCGGGGAGGAGGGGGCGCGCGACCCGCCGCGTAACGATGCTGGACCTCCGCGGGTTCGCCGCTGGGCGCGTTCGGATCGATCCGGGGAGGCCGTCGGTCCTCGACCGCTAGATCCTTCGGGGCCTTGCGCGGCGGTGGCGGAGCCCGCCCGGCCGCGTAGCGGCGCTGCCGGGGATCGATCTCTTGCTTGGGTGCATGGGGATCGACCCTGGGGGGACGGCGGTCTTCGAGGGCGAGATCCTTGGGCTTCTGTCGAGGAGGTGGAGGCGCCCGGCCCGCCGCGTAGCGATGCTGGACCTCGGGTTCCTCGGCGGGAGGAGGCGGCTCTTCGCCCTCGATAAACGCCCCCCCCTTGTGGGTGCGGATCCGGCCGCTTCGGCTCACGCTCGCCTTTCTGCGCCCCACCGGCGGCACAGCTCGCGGCGGCGGGGTGGTCGGCTCTTCGGCCGAAGGGGGCGCGGGCGCGGGCTTGGCGGCCTGCGCCTTGGCGTCGAGCTCCGCTTGCTTGCGGGCTACGATCTCCTTGATCTTGGACTCAGGATCCGCTTTGGGCTCGGGCTTGGCCTCGGCCTTTGGCACCCGTGGCTGCTCGGCCTGCTTGCGGGCCCACTCGGGGATGTGACTCTCGGCGGCCTTCTTCTTCTGCTCCTTCGTCTCGACGCGCACGAAGCGCCCAGCGGCCCACACCCCGCGCTGCTTCTTGGGCTTGGGAGGCTTGGGTAGGTCCCAGGGATCATCTCCGTCAACCTTCTTCCATAGGCGCTCCGAGTTCCCGACCGGGCGGCGCAGGTGGCGGCGCATCACCCGCTCCCCGAAGTCTTCCCCCCCGGTCGCGCGTTCATCGAGCTTTCCGCCCTTGAGCAGGTCTTTGACCCGCTGCTTTTTGTCGTCCTCAGCCATTCCGATCGTCCTCTCGTGCCGCCTGGCCGGGAGAGCAGGCCCCGGTCCCCTTGCGCTCGACTCAACTCTACCGTAAGTGAGCCGCTCCCGCAGCGCCCAACCCCAGCCCGGAGCCTCCCGTGCAGGTCCTCGAAGAGCTTGATGCCCGCGGCTTCATCCAGCAGACCACCGGCCTTGACTCCCTACGAGAGCACCTCGATCAGGAGCCACGCACCCTCTACGTCGGGATCGACCCGACCGCGGACTCCCTCCATGTCGGCCACACGATCCCCCTGCTCGCCGCCGCGCTCCTTCAGCGGGCCGGGCACAAGGTCGTGGTCGTCATCGGGGGAGGCACCGCGATGGTCGGCGATCCTTCCGGTAAGACCGAGCTTCGCGCCATGCTCAGCGTCGACGAGATCCAGGCGAACGCGCGCGCCATCGAGCGGCAGGTGGGACGCCTGATCACCCTCGACGACGACCGGGGCCGAGTCATCGACAACGCCGAGTGGCTCCGATCCCTTGGCTACATCAACTTCTTGCGCGAGATCGGCCGACACTTCTCGGTCAACCGTATGCTCACCGTCGAGGCGTACAAGCAGCGGCTCGAGCGCGGGCTGTCCTTCATCGAGTTCAACTACCAGCTCCTCCAAGCCTACGACTTCCTTGTCCTCTACCGCCGATGGGGCGTCACGCTTCAGATCGGCGGCGATGATCAGTGGGCGAATATCTTAGCGGGCACCGATCTGATCCGCCGCGAGGAGCAAGGGCAGGCCCACGGGCTGACCTTTCCGTTGGTCACGACCGCCTCCGGCGCCAAGATGGGCAAGACGGCCAAGGGCGCGGTCTGGCTCGATCCGGCCCGCACCCCTCCCTTCGACTTCTACCAGTACTGGATCAACATCGACGATCGCGACGTAGGCCGGATGCTCCGTCTGTTCACCCTGCTCCCCCTCGACGAGATCGCCACCCTCGAGGCGCTGCAGGGCGCCGCGATCAACCAGGCCAAGCGAAGGCTCGCCTACGAGGTCACGGCCCGCATGCACGGGGTTGAACAGGCCGAACGCGCACATCGCGCCGCCGGCGCCATGGTCGCCGGTCAAGCGACCGCCGCCCTGCCCACCTTCCAAGTGCCGGCCGCCCTTCGGGGTGAGACCCTGGTGGTGCTCCTCGCCGAGAGCGGCCTGTGCAAGAGCCGAGGCGACGCTCGGCGGCAGATCCAAGGCGGCGCGGTTCGGCTGAACAACGACAAGGTGCTCACGCTCGACGCCACCCTTCCTGCCGACGTGCTCTCCGAGGGCGAGGCGGTGCTGCGGGTCGGCAAGAAGAAGGCGGCGCGGTTGGTCCTGCACCCCTGATCGGTCGACGAACCTTTGACACAAGAGCGATCGGCCCTATCGCCTGAACGAGCCCCTATCGCCCGGGGCATCGGGGCGCAAAGTTGAGCGATCGCTACGCAGATCGGATATGAGCGAGCCAAGTTAGACCACATCCGCCTAGCCCCCGACAGGAGCCCCCCATGCGTACACCCGTCCTCTTTCTTACCGCCCTCGCTCTCGTGGCCTGCAACGACGACTGGGACGGCGACGGGCTCACCAATCAAGAGGAGCGCGAGCTGGGCACGGACCCTCGCAACCCTGACACCGACGGGGACGGCCTGACGGACGGGATGGAGGTCTTGGTTCACAACTCCGACCCCCTCAGCCCCGACACCGACAACAACGGCTTCCTCGACGGCGAAGAGGTCGATGGCGGCTACGATCCGACCGATCCCCTGAGCTACCCCCGCGGCAACGATGGCCGCTGGCCCGACCTCTCCTCCTATGCCTCCGCGACGACGGCCGAGGGCTGGGCGATCGGCGAGCGCGCTCCCGACATGCAGGTGGTGGACCAGTTTGGTCAGACCGTGCGGCTAGAGCAGTTCTACGGCAACGTCATCCTGATCAACCTGAGCGCCGGGTGGTGCCAGCCCTGTCGCAACGCTGCCGTCCAGAACGAAGAGAGGTACCGCCGTCTCGCCGACGACGGCTTCCTCTTCTTCTCGTACATGATCGATGACAACCGTCAGACGGGCTCCGTCGACGACGAAAACTTCCTCGCAGCGTGGGCTGATCAGTACGGCATGACCAGCCCCGTCATCGCTGAGCCGGGCAACCAGACCCAGGCCGCCATGCTTCAGGCGCGGGTCTGGAACGGCGGCGTGCCCGGCTACATCTTGCTCGACCAAGAGATGCGGGTCGACAGCTTCGGCCACCCCGTTCAGCTCATGAGTCGAGCAGAGATCCTACTCAGCTCGTCCCAGTAAAGACCGGAGCGCCCCTCTTCGCAAAATGGGGTCCCCGATCGAAGAGAGCCCCCGCCTGACTCGGTACTCGGTCAGCGCGGGGGCTCTCTTCGATCGGGGCGCCGCGATCCGACGCCCCGATCCAGGCTCGGCTCAGTTCGCGATGGCCTTGATGCGCTTCTTGAGCTCCTTCGCCTCCTTCTTGAGGTTGGCTTTGGCGGCGAACTTATAGGCGTCAGCCAGAAGCTTGCGCGCGACCTGACCATTCCCCGCCGCCTGCTCGATCGAGGCGAGGCGGTCCATCGCGCTGACCATCTTGGTCATGTCCTTGGCCTGCTGCAGCGGCCGAAGGGCCTTGCGCAAGCTCTCGCGGGCCTCAGCAGGCTGGTTGGTTCGAAGGAAGGCCAAGCCTTGCCAGTACCAGAGCTCCTTGACTACCGGGTGATCACCCAGCGCCGCGATGCCCGACTGGGCCTGCTTGAAGAAGGTGAGCGCCTCGCTGGGCTTGCCGCTGGCGTAGTAGAAGAAGCCCAGGTTGTAGAGGTCGACGGGCAGCGCACGTTCGAACTTGAGGGCCTTGGTGAGCTCGAGAACCCGCTCCGCGTGCTTGACGGAGGCTTCGTAGTTCTGCAGTGCGGCTTCGGCCTGGGCCAGCAGCTCGCGGGCGTTTCGCTCTCGGGCGCCATTCTGAAGCTGGATGGCGATGTCGACCACCCGGCGGAGGGCGTCGCGCGCCTCTTGGGTCTTGCCGCCGGCGAGCAGGGCTTCGCCGTAGGAGAGACCCGAGTCGAGAGCGAGCTGGGCGAGGCCGGTCGTGCCCGCCGCTTCGTTGGCACGACGGAAGTGTTCCGCGGCCTCGCTAGGACGGTTCGCCCGACGAGCCACGAGCCCACGGATCTGCTCACCATTGGCAAAGACGTTGGGTGGGACCACCTTCTCGCCGTTCTCGGTCTCGGTCACAGCGAGCTCGAGCGCCTTGTCGACCGCAGCGAGGGCGGCGTTAGGGTTGCCGTCTTGCAGCTCGATGCCGGCGATGTGGTTCTGGATCTCGGCGGCCCGCGGCTTGTTGTTCATGGCCAGGTAGAGCTTGAGGGCATCCTGTGCGCGATCGCGGGCGCGGTAGAAGTCTTGTCGACGCGCGTCGAGACGGGAACCGGCGAAGAGCAACCAGGCGGTCATCTCGCGGTCTTCGTTCTTGGTAGACCACGCGGTCGCTTCGTTGTGGACCCGCTCTGCCGGGTCGACGGGGCCGCCGCCGATCATGCGGTCGAGCAGGTTCATGTAGACGGTGCGGCGAAGCGCGGAGGGCCAGGCGACCTCGTCGAAGTAGTTGATGAGGTCGTAGCTGAGACCCCACATATCGGGCGCGTCATTGGACAGGGCGATGGAGCGCATGACCGCAGCCCGGTTGGGCGCGCCATGCTCCGCGTAGATCCGCGCGGTCTTGACGACAAAGCCCGCCCCACGAGGCACGAGGAAGCGCTCCATGAAGGTGCCCACCCGGCGGGCGAGAGCCTGCGAGTCTTCGTCGGCGTGGCGCTCAAGTACGCCTTCTCGCCAGCTGCCCCGCTTGAACTTATAGATCCACGTGCCGAGGTCCTGAGCGAACTGCACCTCCTCGAAGAGATCCTCGGCGGCGTCGATGAGATCGTCGACCGAGTCGCGCTCGAAGCCGAGCATGTCGGCGACCAGCCCGCTGGGGAAGGCCTGACCGAGCAGCGCACCGATGAAGGCGACCTGGGCGAGGTCGTCGGCGGTCGCGCGCTTGCGACCCCCTTCGTCGGGGAGACCCTCAGCGAGCTCCTCGGCTACGCCTTCGAGGGTACTCGTGTCGGCAGAGATGGGCGTGAGGCTGCCAAAGGTCACGCCGTCGAGGTCGCCCTCGAGTTGGCCGTTCGCCTCGAGCACGTCGACAAGCTCCGCGATGAAGCCGGGTCGACCGTCGGCGATCTCGGCGATCCGGGTGGCGTTGCCCTCAAGGCCCTTGGTCTTGAGGTAGGTCGAGACCTCGTCGGCACTCCAGGGCTCGATCGTGTAGGAGTCGAGACGATCCTTGGCGCGCTCCATGAAGTCGAGCAGGGGTAGGGGCCAAAGGGATTGCCGCTCCTCGGAGTCGGGCTCTTCGTGAAAGACGACCAGGATCTTGGCCTGGTGCTGGCCGCCTTCGTGAAGGAGCGCCTCGAGGAACTGAGACAGCCCCAGGGAGTAGACCACCCCCGGGTTCTGCAGCTCGAGCACGATGGGCTGCTTGCGCGCAATACCACAGACGATCTCGACGAGGCCGAGCAGGGGGTTGTCACGGGGCAAGCGAAGGCTGATAGAACCCTTTTCGTTGTCGGGCTTGGCCTCTTTGAGGGCCCCGACAAACTCTTGGAACCAGCCTTGCACCCGCTTGGTCTGGGTGGGGAGCTGACCGTTGAGGATCATCTCGGCCTTGCCGCGCAGGATGGTATCGCTCGACAAGGTCGCCATGAGCGAGCCGTACATGCGGACGAGCCACTGGAGGCCATTCTCTTGTTCGAGACAGACGACGCGCCAGATGAGCGGCGGATCGGCTTGACCAGCCAGAGAGCGGAGCGCCTCGCCGGTCACGGCGCGACGGCCACCGCCAAAGGGGGCGATCAGACGCAAGAGGCGCGGTCCGTTCTCGAGGGAGGAGGCGTAGGCAGACTGCACAGCGGCGACGTCGGCCTCACGGGCGACAAAGAGGTCGTTTTCTTCAGCCAAGGTAGTTTCTCCAGAGTTCAGCAGCCAGAGCAGCGGGGTCCCGGCGCGGTGGGCGAACCCCTGTATCGGAGCACGGCGAAGAATGCACGGTCGGATCGTGCAAGCATAAGGTCCCCCCGCCCGGGGAGGACCGAGCGGGTTAAGCTCCGACGGCTCCCGAGGCTTGCCATGCTCGCTCGCTCTGTACCTCTCCCAAGGCCGACCGCAGGCGATCTCCATCGTCCGAGCGGGGCGGTGTCCATCCATCGCGCGGCTGCTCGCTGCTCCGTCGAGGCCTGACGCGCCGTGGCAGTGCACGCCAACGTGTTCTCGGACCTGAGTTCCGACCTCGACACCCTCCGACGGGCGGTCGGCGAGGTGATCCGCGGCAAGGACCGGGCGGTGGAGCTCGCGCTGACCTGCGTGCTCGCCACCGGCCACCTCCTCATCCAAGACGTTCCCGGTGTCGGCAAGACCACCCTCGCCAACGCCTTGGCCAACGCCCTGGGCGGCACCTTCCGCCGGGTGCAGTTCACCGCCGACCTTCTCCCTGCGGACATCCTCGGCACCCCCGTGCTCGAGCCGGGTACCGCCACCTTCACCTTCCGGCCAGGCCCTGTCTTTACCCACGTCCTCCTCGCCGACGAGCTGAACCGCGCCACCCCGCGCTGCCAGTCCGCGCTGCTCGAGGCCATGGAGGAAGGTTCGGTCACCATCGACGGCGAGACTCGTGCCCTGCCCGATCCCTTCTTGGTGGTGGCGACCCAGAACCCGATGGACTTCGAGGGCACCTACCCCCTGCCCGAGTCCCAGCTCGACCGATTCTTGATGCGGATCTCACTCGGCTACCCCGACCGCGAGACCGAGCGTTCTGTCCTCCGCGATGGAGGTCGGCAGCGGCAGATCCCCTCCAAGGGGCTCGACCTCGACGCCATCCGCCGCCTGCGGGCAGCGGCCGAGCAGGTCGCCCTCTCCCCCGAGATCGAGGACTACCTGCTCGATCTCGTTCGCCGATCCCGCAGCGATGCGCGCATGATCCGCGGGGTCTCGACCCGCGGAGGCCAGGCGCTATATCGAGCCGTCCAGGCCTATGCCCTGCTCCAAGGTCGCAGCTTCGCCATCCCCGAAGATCTGCGGCGCTTGGCGGTCCCGGTCCTCGGTCACCGCGTCCTCCCTCGCTCCGACGGCGGCCCAGGCGGCATGGGCGGCCCCAAGAGCGTCGCTGCGCTGCTCGACGAGCTGCGCGCTCCCGGGTGAGCGCCCCTTCCACCAGCCTCACCCCCCAGGGCTGGGCCTGGCTCGCGCTCTCGCTGGGGATCGCGATCATCGCCTGGTCCACAGGGAACAACCTCACCTACCTGATCCTTGGCGCCGTGCTTGCCACCTGGGTCCTCGACGGGCTCTGGGGTTGGGTGAACTTAAGGTCCCTCGAGGCGCGGCGGGAGCTGCCCCCTGAGCTCTTCGCCCGATCGACCGAGAGGGGGGCCTTCCTCATCAAGAATACGCGGCGCTGGATCCCGAGCCTCGGCCTGACGGTGCACGAGGAGGCGCACCCCTTCCCGACCCGCGCGCCTCCCCTTGCCGCAGGCGTGACCGCGCGGATCGCTGCGCGTTGGCGGTTCGAGGGCCGCGGCCCCGTCGAGCTCACCTCGATCTTGATCCGCACTCGCTTCCCCTTTGGCCTCTGGGAGCGGTGCCGCAAGATCTCCGCTCCCCTAGAGATCGTCGTCTTCCCCGCGCCCCGCGGCCACCCCTCACCGCCCACCATAGACCCTGAGGGGGGCGATGGCGCGGCTGTGGACCGCCCGGGCCCAACGGGCGACCTCACGGATCTGCGGAACTATCGACAAGGCGATGCTCCGCGCCACATCCACTGGCCGACGAGCGCTCGCGTCGGGCGCCCCATCGTCGTTCAACGCTCCGAGCCGCACCCCACTCGGGTCATCGTCGTGGTCCGCGATCTGTCCGGGCAGGCTTGGGAGACCGAGATCTCTCGCGCTTGCGGTGAGATCGTGGACGCCGCCCGGCGGGGGCACCAGATCGGCCTGCGGCTCGCGGAGCGCTACTTCCCCCCGAGCCAAGGCGCGAGCTACCGTCGGTCCTTGCTCGATCACCTCGCCCGGCTGCCCAGGCGAGCCCCATGAGACACGACCCGCTCGTCGCGACCAGTGCCCTCACCATGTCCCTCGGGGGGCTCGGCGCGATCGCGACCCTCGGGGGCCCGAGCCCCTGGATCGCGTTCGGGGCCGCCATAGGGACGATGTTGGGCCTCTATCTTCGCCCTCGCTGGCGCCACGCGGGCTTGATGAGCCTCGCCGCCTTCACCCTCCCAGCGGCGCTGTGGACCTTCGAGGTCCTCCCGCTGGCTCATGCCCTCGCGACCGTCTTGGCCGGCCTGCTTCTGACCACGGCGCTGGGGGAACGAGCCCCCACGACCTCCGCCATCCTCACCGCCTCGATGATCGCGCTCGCTGCCACCCACTCCCCCACCCTTCCTGTCGGGATCGCGGCGATCGTCTGGTGCATGGCGACGCCGAGCACCCTGGCCCTGCATCAGCTCCACCGCTCCCCAGACAGATCGGGTAGCGAGAGCCTCGCTCTGGTCGTGGGGTTCGGCACGGGCGTCCTCGGGATCACCCTCGCGGCGGTGCTACCTCGCCCGCCGAACCCCAGCCCTGTCGTGCCGACGCTGCAGGTCCCGTCCGCGCAGCGAACGGTCGGCCTCGCCTCCAGCGGCGATCTAGGAGCTCTGGCACCCCTCCTCGACGACCCCACTCCCGCCCTTCGAGTTTTCGCCGATCCCGACGGCGTCGACCCGCCCCTCCTGCGAGGCGCGATCTACGATCATTTCGACGGCACCCGCTGGCGGAGCACCGCGAGCCTCGACCAGCCGCAGACCCACCGACCGGCCAGCGCGCGGGCCACCCGCATCGAGCAGCGTCCCGGCGCCGGCGAGGTCATCTTCGGGCCCGGCGCCTTGGTCGCCGTCGATGGCCTCTCCCCAGAAGCGCTGCCCGACACCGCAGGCGTGTGGCACGCTCCGGCCCGAACGCAGACGATGAGCTACACCGTGTGGACGGTCCCGCTTGAGCTGCTCGAGCCTCAGTCCCCCGACTCGGCCCTGCTCCAGCTCCCCGAGCTCGATCCTCAGATTTCCGAGCTGGCCCACGAGCTCCTCGGTGACCTCGACGGGGCGAGGCAGCCCCTCGTCGCGGCCCAGCGCGTGGAGCGCTGGCTGGCCCAGAACACCCGGCACACCCTGAGCCTCCGCCCCTCGAAGGATCCGATCGCCGACTTCTTGCTGGACCATCGCGAGGGGCACTGCGAGCTCCACGCCACCGCCGCAGCGCTCCTGCTCCGGGGCGCGGGGGTGCCGACCCGGATGGTCCATGGCTACGCCCCCGAACCACGGAGACAGGGCGAGGGTGTCCTGACGGTCCGACGCGGCAACGCCCACGCCTGGCTCGAGGTCCTCGATGCCACCGGGCGCTGGCACCCGATCGATCCGACCCCCGGCGGCCCACTTCGGCCAGCCCCCCCCACGAGGCTCGCCCAGATCGGTCACGAGATCGAAGGCGCCTTCGACCGTGGCGTGCTGGGCTACGACCACGACGCCCAGCGAAGGGTGGCGGACCACATGCTGTCGTTGGCGGGCCGCGTCTTGGCCTTCGGCAGCCCGGCCGGGCTCCTCGCCTTGGGCCTCGGCGCGGTAGCGATCCTACTCGGGGCGCTCCTCCGATGGCTCTCGGGCCGAACGCTCGGTCGACAAGGTCCGATCGCGCGCACCCACACCCGAGCGCGGCAGGTCCTGGCGCGGGCAGGCCTGGAGCCCCCTGCCTCCCTCCCTCCACTCGACGCCGCCGGTTGGATCGCCGAGCGACACGCGACCGCGGGGGCGGCGCTCCGCGAGCTGGCCTGGTTGCACTACCAGGTGCGCTACGGAGGCGCCGAGGAGGCGCCGCTGATCCCCGACGCACGCGATCTCCTTCGAAAGGTACGGCGTGCGGCCCGCCATACCGAAAGAGACAAGGCTCGGGGTCCCAAGGCCGCCCTTGTTGGTTAAAGGCCCCCCTCGATCATGGAGTGCGCTGTGTCTGTCCGACGTCTGCTGCCCGCTGCCCTCCTCGTGAGCGCCTGCTGGGGGGCCAACGCCCACATCCTCGAGGGCGAGGTCATCTCGGTGAAGAGCGAGACCGAGGTCGTGATCCAGCACGAAGAGATCCCTGGCCTGATGCGCCCGATGACCATGCCCTTCACCGTGCGCAACCCCAAGCTCCTCCAGGGGCTCAAGCCTGGCGACCGGGTGTACGGTCGTTTGATCGTCGAAGAGGAAGGCTGGTACCTGGCCCACCTCCGCAAGCAGCCCGGCGCCCGCGCCCGGAGCGCCGGCCCGTCCAAGGCCAGCGCCGACCTTCCTCCCGCCCCCCTGCGACCCGGCAAGACCCTCGACGGGTATGACGTGCCCCTCGCCGACGGCGACACCTTTCGGCTCGGCGAGGGCCAGCGAGGCCCCGTCCTGCTCACCTTCCTCTACACGACCTGCCCCCAGCCCGAGTTCTGTCCGGCCATCGCCAACAAACTCCAGAAGATCCAGGCCGGACTCCAGCCCGGCGAGGCCACCCTGCTCGCCATCACCATCGATCCCGAGGGAGACTCGCCCAAGGTCCTGCGCGAGTACGCGGAGGTCGTCGTCGCCGATCCAAAGATATGGCGCTTCGGCCGTGTCGACGACAAGACCCTCACCGCCTTAGCGGGCCACGCAGCCCTCACGGTCGACACCGCCACCGGCAGCACCGAGATCCTCCACAGCATCCGCTTCCTCGTGCTCGACGCCAGCGGGCGACTGATCGAGCGCTACGACGACGCGCGCTTCCCCACCGACCGGGTGATCGAGCAGCTCAAGACCGGCGGGCCCCCCGCCCCTCCCGACAGCGACGGCACCCTCACCCCGTCAGATTGACCGAGGCCACCGCTCACCTGGAGTCTCCGTGTTCCTGATCCCCCTCCTGGGCCTAGCGCTCGCCAGCGAGCCCCGCCCGGCGGCCGACGCACCGGGCGAGGCCATGCCGACCCGCACCTGGGACGTCGAGCACCTCCACCTCGATCTCCGCCTCAGCCCCGACGACCGTACCGTCCGAGGCACCTCGACCCATAAGGTCGCGCCCCTGCCCCGCGCGTCGAGCACGATCCGCCTCCACCAGATCGCCCTCGACATCTCCGAGGTGCGGGTCGACGGGGCGGTGGTCGAGGGCTGGCGTGCCGGAGGGGACTTCCTCGAGATCCCCTTAGGGCCATCCGTTCCTCACGAGATCACGGTCGCATACAGCGCCACCCCCGAGACCGGCCTGCATTTCCGCGGGGAGCGCGGGGGTCCCGACGCGGTGCGCGAGGTCTGGTCCCAGGGCGAAGGCGAGGATCATCGGCACTGGTTTCCGAGCTGGGACTACCCCAACGATCGCTTCACCTTCTCGATCGACCTCACGGTGCCAAGCGATCTAAACGCTCAGGCCAACGGGGAGCTGCGCGACAAGGTCGAGGTTGAGCCCGGCTGGACCCGCTGGTCCTACGTCATGGATCATCCGATCGTGAACTACCTCGTCGCCGTGGGGGTCGGGGAGTACCGGGTGTGGGATCTCGAGGGCGCGCGCATCCCCATGCAGGTGATCGCGCCAAGAAGCTTGAGCCGGGAGCAGGCGGTGGGCGGCTTCGACCGAGCGGTCGATATGCTGCCCTTCTTCGATGACCTCCTGGGCACTCCATACCCCTACCCAAACTACCGCCAGCTCATCGTGCAGCGCTTCCTCTACAGCGGCATGGAGAACACCACCCTCACCCTGATGGCCGAAGATCTCGTCGCCGATCGTCCCTACAAGACCACCGAGCAGGCCGAGTCGGTCAACGCTCACGAGCTGGCCCACCAGTGGTTCGGCGACCTGCTCACCTGCTACGGCTGGCGAGAGCTCTGGCTGAACGAAGGCTTTGCGACCTATTACACCAACCGTTGGTGGGAACACAGCCGGGGTGAGCCCTACGCCGCCGCGAGGCGCCGCGGCCTGTACGATGCGGGCTTGGCCTCGACCCGCCCGATGGCCGCGCGCTCCTGGTCCCCCAAGAACGACCGACCCAACGCGGCAGTCTACACGCGCGGCGCCACGGTCTTGCACGGGCTGAGCGTGCACCTCGGCCGCGAGGTCTACGACGAAGCCATCCAGCGCTACGTCGCCCAGAACCAAGACCGCCTCGTCGAGACCGACGACCTCCGACGCGTGCTCGAAGACACCTCCGGCGAGCACCTGGGCTGGTTCTTCGACGCCTGGGTCCATGGCGCGGGCGCGCCGTCTTTTAGGGTAAGCCACCGAATGCACGCAGGGAGCCAAGGCGATCCAGGGCGTCTCGAGGTCACCCTGCGCCAGACCACCGAGGGCGTGGTCTGGCAGGCCCCGGTCGAGATCGAGATTGGCACCACCGACGGCGTGCTCACGCGCAAGATCTGGGTTGGAGAGGGCGCGGCCGTGCTGGAACTCGAGCTCGACGAGCCTCCCCGGTGGGTGCTGGCGGATCCGCGACGGGCTGTGCTGGCGCACTGGACGCAGCACCAGCGTCCCGCCCAGTGGATCGCCGCCGCCAAAGACAGCCCGAGCTGGGACGGGCGCCTCCAAGCGATCGTCGCGCTGGGCGAGGCGGGGGCCAGCCCCGAGGTCCACGAAGCGCTGATCTCCTTCATCGACGACGATAGCCTCGAAGTGAAGGTGCGGGAGCTCGCGGCCATGAGCCTCGGCAAGCTCGAGAGCGCCGAGGCCTCGAAGGCCTTGGTCACGCACCTGAGCGATCCCGACTTCAAGGTACGACGATTCGCCGCCGAGGCCCTACGCCCTTTCGCGGGAGACCCCACGACGATCCGCGCCGTCGAGCGTGTCGTTCGCCGTGATCCGCACCCCGAGGTCGCGGGGAGCGCCCTGTCGACCCTCGGCGAGATCGACAAGGGCAAGGCCCTCGAACAGGCGAGACGCCTCTTGCGGCGACGCGCCGGCCCCGACGACGAGCCGCGGCTGGTCCGCGCCGCCTGGGTCCTGGCCGCCCACGGCGATCTCTCGGATCTCGATCTGCTGGTACGCTGGCTCGACACCCGAACCGCCCGCGACGTCCTCCTCGCCGCCGCCCAGGCCACGGGCCGCCTACTGGAGCGCCACCACGACCACAACGACATCGACCGCGCCAGACGTCGGGCGAGCACCGCCCTGATCCCCTCCCTTGACTCCCCCGACCTGAGGACGCGTCGAACCGCGGTCTTCGCCCTGGGCCGCGCTGGCGACGAGACGGCCGGTCACGCCCTCCGCAAGCTCGCGGCGAGCACGACCCTACCCACCCTCGCCGACTACGCCCGCGACAGCGCACGCAAGATCCGAAGCCGTGACCGCAGCGGCCCCGAAGAGCCGGTCAAGAGCGATCTGCAAGAGCTGCGCGACCGCCTCGACGCCGCCGAGAAGCGGCTCGAGGAGCTGGAGCGGTGGCGCTGACCAGCACGGGGACCCACGGAGCCGCGATCAGAGATCGTTGAGGCGCGCCCGCAACAGCGTATCGCCCTGGGGACCGGCCGCCGCGAGGATGAGCCAGGAGCGATCGCCCTTCGCGAGGTCCGGCTGGAGGATCACCGATCGCCCCGAGAAGCCGAAGGAACCCTCGGGTCCCCAGGAGTTGGCCGCGAGCAGCGTGCTGCGCAGGCCGACCATACGCGCCGCCCAGTAGGGCCAGACGTCGATCCCCTCCTCGATCCAGTTCGTCGGAAAGGCCAAGGCGTCGGGGGAGGCCTCTCGAAGCCAGTCGGTGAAGCGGTCGTCGTTCAGATCCATACAGATCCCGACCCCGAAGGTGCCCGCGTCGGTGTCAAAGACGGCGTAGCCCGAGTCCCCCGGAGTCGCCCAGCGCTCATCCGCCTCGAAGAGCAGGGTCTTTCGGTAGACAAAGGCCAGGGTGCCATCCGGTCGGATCACCATGGCGCTGTTGAACAAGCGCTCGAAGACCCGCTCGACGAAGCCACAGACGACCCAGACCGACAAGGCGCGAGCCACCGGCGCGAGCGCCTGGAAGGTGGGGCCGTCCGAGGGCTCGCTCACCGCCCGGGCCGCCGCCTTGTCGTCGAAGAAGTAGCCGCTGACCGCCAGCTCGGGGCAGACCACGACGTCGGTGAGGGGGCCTGACGCCCAGATCCACCGCGCCAAGGCCGCGCGGCGCCCATCGAGGTCCGATCGATCACCCTTGAACTGAATCGTCGCCGCGAGCACCGAAGGCCTCCAATCCGATCGCCCTAGCGTCAGTCTACCCGCGGAGGGCCCGGCCGGTCGGCGTGTCGAGGGTCGCGAGGTGCTCCGGCGGGCCCATTCCGACGATCCGTCCCCCCCGTGCGCCGCCCTCGGGGCCGAGATCGATCAGGTGATCCGCCTGGCGCAGCACATCGAGGTGATGCTCCACGGTGATCACGGTCTGCCCGCGATCAGCGAGGGCGTGCAGGACCCCGACGAGCTGGGAGACGTCGGCGAGGTGCAGCCCCGTGGTCGGCTCGTCGAGCACGTAGAGGACATGCCCCCGACGTGTGCCGAGCTCCGAGGCCAGCTTGAGGCGCTGCGCCTCGCCCCCTGAGAGCGTCGTGGCTGCCTGGCCTAGCGTGAGGTAGCCCAGGCCGACCTCGACCACCGGGCGCAGCCGACGGGCGATGGTTCGATGAGCGGTGAAGACTCTCAGGGCCTCGTCCGCGCGCATGGCGAGCACGTCGGCGATGGTGTGCCCCTTCCAGCGCACCGCGAGGGTCTCGCGGTTGAAGCGCTTGCCCTTACACGAAGGGCACTCCGTCCAGACATCGGGCATGAAATGCATCTCGACGAGGAGCTGACCGCGACCCTCGCACTGCCCACACCGTCCACCGGGGCTGTTGAACGAGAACCGACCCGCCTTCCAGCCCCGCTCTTGGGCCCCTCGAGTCTGGGCGAAGAGCTTGCGGATCCCGTCGAAGGCCTTGACGTAAGTGGCCGGGGTCGAGCGGGGGCTGCGGCCGATGGGCTGCTGGTCGACCACCACCAGCTTGTCGATGCGCTCCGTGAGGTGCAGTCCCTCCGACCCGCCCTCGGGATCTCGGCCCAAGACGGCGCTCACCGCTGGCACCAAGCTGTCGAGGATCAGCGACGACTTCCCCGAGCCGCTCACCCCACTCACCGCCGTCCACGCCCCCAGAGGCAGCCAGATCGACTCCCCGTGGAGGTTGTTCGCTCGCGCGCCACGCAGCTCCAGCCGGCCTCGACCCACCCGGCGCGTGCTGCGCTCCGGGATGCGCAGCGCCCCGCACAGCCAGCGGCCGGTCAAGGAGCGAGGATCGGCCTCCAGAGCGGCCGGCGTGCCGGCAGCGAGTACGCGACCTCCCTGGCGCCCGGCGCCGGGCCCCAGATCGATCACATGATCCGCGCGTCGGATCGTGTCGGGATCGTGCTCGACCACCACCACCGTATTGCCCAGATCGCGCAGCCCCTCCAGCGTGCCCAGCAGGCGCTCGGTATCGCGTGGGTGAAGCCCGACGGTCGGCTCGTCGAGCACGTAGATCACCCCAGTGAGCTGGCTGCCGAGCTGACTGGCCAGGCGAATCCGCTGAGACTCCCCGCCCGACAGGGTGCTCGCCGCACGGTCGAGGGTGAGGTATCCCAGCCCCACCTCGTCCAGAAAGCGCAGCCGACGAAGCAGGTCCTCGCGCGCTCGCGCCGCGATCACCGCCTGCTCCCCGACCAGCGCCCAGCTTCTGACCCGCTCGAGGGCCGCCTCGACCGGGCGCGCGGTGAAGGCGTGGAGGGTCTCGCCATCGACGGTGACCCCTCGCAGCGCCGGCTTGAGGCGAGCCCCCTGACACGCGGAGCACCGCTCCTCGTCGGTCAGCCAGTCCAGAGAGGAGTTCCAACTCGCCAACAAGGCCCGCAGGCCCTCCCAGTCTCGCTCCTCTTCGACGGTGCGGCTTCCTCGTGCGCGCTGCTTGCTCCACCGAACCCCGATCGGGTGCGGCAAGCCCTCCATGATCCCTCGCCACTGGGCCTCGGTCGCGTCCCGCATGGGCCCCTTTGCCCCGAGAACCGCAAGGACCTCGCCGATCAGGGCTCGCGTCCGAGTCGAGCGGGACAGGGTCGCTCGCACCCGAGGGTCCATGGCCTCCCAGAAGGGCTGGGCCGGGCTGGGGAAGAGGCGTCTGCGGGAGATCTGACGAACGACCCCGAGACCTTCACAGGCTGCACAGGCCCCGATCCGGGCGTTGAAGGAGAAATGCCTCGGCGTGAGCGCCTCCGGGAGCACCACGCCATGCTCCGGGCACGTCGCGCGCTCGGTCAACCGAACCGGCTCACCCCCTGCGCGAGGGAGGAAGGTCGCGACCCCACCGCCCAGGGCGAAGGCCTGCTGGATGGCCTCGGACAGCCGCTCCCCCGACGTCTTCGAGGGATCCAGCCGGTCGACGACCAGCCAGGCCCCCTTGGAGAGGGCCTCGGCCGCCTCCGGCGCCGTCAGGGCGAGCTCCTGCGGAGGATGGAGCTTCGTGAGCAGGCGCGTCCAACCCTCTCGGCGCAGCCCCTTTCGCCGCTCCTCGCCGTGCTCTACAGGGCGAAGCCCCGCGACCAGCCACCCCGGGCCAGCGATCGTGGCGGCGAGCTCGTGGGCCGAGGTCGACGGGGAACGGGCCACGACCGCCACGCCGCAGGTTGGACAGTGAGGCTGACCGATCCGTGCCCAGAGCACCCGAAGCACGTCGTGGATCTCGGTGACCGTCGCCACGGTCGACCGCGGGTTGTGGGAGGCCGACTTTTGATCGATGGCAATGGCCGGTTCAAGGCCCTCGATGCGCTCGACAGGAGCCCGATCCACCCGCCCGAGGAAGCGGCGCGCATAGGTGCTCAAAGACTCGACATACCGCCGTTGCCCCTCGGCGAAGAGGGTGTCAAAGGCCAGCGAGGTCTTGCCCGAGCCAGAGACCCCGGTGATGACCGTCATCGCTCGATGCGGAATGTCGACGTCGATCGCCTGAAGGTTGTGTAGCCGCGCCCCACGCACCACGAGAGCCCCCGGTCCCGCAGGTCCCCGCAAGGGGGTCGGAGGCGACTCCGCCGCAAGAGGCACCTCAGGGGACGCCAAGGCCGCCAGGGCTCGGCCGGTCGGGGTGGCGAGCGTCGCGAGATGCTCGGGTGTACCGGCCCCCACGCAGGTCCCGCCGCCGTCCCCGCCCTCCGGCCCCAGATCGATCACGTGATCCGCCGCCCAGATCAGCGCGGTGTGGTGCTCCACCACCACCACCGTGTTGCCTTGATCGACCAGCCGGTGCAGCGCTGCGAGCAGGGCAGCGACATCGTGGGCGTGAAGCCCCGTCGTCGGCTCGTCGAGCAGGAAGAGGGTGCGCCCCGTCGCCGGGCGGTGGAGCTCCGAGGCCAGCTTGACGCGCTGAGCCTCGCCGCCCGACAGCGTGGTGGAGGGCTGCCCCAGAGGCAGGTAGCCGAGCCCTACATCGACGAGGGTTTGGAGGATCCGGCGCAGCTTCGGCACCTTCGAGAAGCGGTCGAGCGCCTCGGCGCAGGTGAGCTGGAGCACGTCATGGATGGTCAGCCCCTTGAAGGTGATCTCGAGGGTCTCGGTATTGAAGCGGCGCCCACCGCACACCTCACAGGGGACCTGCACATCGGGGAGGAGCTGCATCTCGACCGTGCGCACGCCCGCTCCGGTGCACGCCTCGCAGCGACCTCCCTTGACATTGAACGAGAAGCGCCCCTTCTTGTAGCCCCTCGCCCGAGACTCCGGGGTGCGGGCGAAGAGGTCCCGGATCAGATCGAAGGCCTTGGTGTAGGTCGCAGGGTTGCTCCTCGGCGTTCGGCCGATCGGCTGCTGACCGATGCGGACGACCTTCTCGATCTCCTCATCCCCCCGGACTTCCCGGCAGCCCCGCACCGCCTGCGGGTCGCCCTGGGCCCGCGCCTTGAGCGTCTTGCGAAGGACCTCGAAGACCAGGGTGCTCTTGCCCGAGCCGGACACCCCGGTGATCGCCGTCAGGGTGCCCAAGGGCAGGTCCACATCGAGATCCTTCAGGTTGTGCGCACAGCCTCCCCGGATCGCCAGGACCTCGCCGCTGCCTCCCCGACGCAGCTCGGGCACCGGGATCCGGCGATCCCGACGCAGGTAAGCCCCCGTCAGGCTCCGCGCGCACGCGAGCAGCCCGTCCGGCGGCCCGCTGTAGACCAGCTCCCCGCCTCCTCGTCCCGCCGCAGGACCGATGTCGATGACGTGATCGGCCGCGAGCATGGTCTCTTCGTCGTGCTCGACCACCAGCACGGTGTTGCCCCGATCGCGCAGGCGCCGCAGCGTGCGGAGCAAGCGCTGGTTGTCGCGGGGGTGGAGTCCGATGGACGGCTCGTCGAGAACGTAGGTGACCCCCTGCAGGGCGGAGCCGACCTGGGCGGCCAGGCGGATCCGCTGGGCCTCGCCCCCCGACAGGGTCGCCGCCGATCGGTCGAGCGACAGGTATCCCAGCCCCACCTCGTCCAAGAAGGTGAGGCGGTCGACGATCTCTTGGATGAGCGCCGCGCCGATCTCGCGCTCCTCTCCCGCGAGCTCCAGGCCCGCGAAGAGCTCGTGGGCCTCGGCCACGGTCAGGTGGATCACCTCGGGCAGAGAACGCCCACGAAAAGTCACAGCCCGCGCCACGGCGTTCAGTCGAGCCCCGCCACACTCGCCGCATGGCACCCGCTCACGGAAAGGAATGAATCCCTTGTAAGAGGTGAACCGCCAGACCCTCTCCAAGGCGGGCAGCAGCCCCGACCACAGCCACTCCCGCTCCTCGGTCGCCCCGCTCGCCCGAGCCTTGTGGGTTCGATAGACCAGCCCCGGGGCACCATGGAGCAGGCGATCCAGGGCGGGCTCCGGCCACGCGTCGAGGCGATCGCTCCAGCGCCCGCCCAAGCTCGGCGTGATCGCTTGAAGCACCTCGACGTCGATATGGCTAAAGGGAAGCTTACCCGAGTCGTTGAGGGCCTTGAAGGCGCGTGGTAAGGGCTCGCGCAGGTCGAGCAAGGCCTCAAGGCTGAAGCCTTCGAGGTAGCCGAGCCCCAAACAGGTAGAACACGCCCCTTGCGGAGCATTGAAGCTGAAGAGTCGGGGCTCGAGCTCCGGCAGGCTAACGGAGGGATGGTCTGGACAAGCCCGCGCGGTAGCGTAGGTGCGCTCGGTCTCGCCGATCAGCACCACGACGACGCCACCCGCCAGCTCGGACGCGCTCTCGATGGCCTCCGCGAGCCGGGCCCGATCCGCCAGGTTGGGTACGAGTCGATCGACGACAACCTCGAGGGTGTGCTTCTCGTAGCGGGCGAGCTGGATAGGGTCCGACAGGCTCCGCACCTCGCCATCGATCCGGGCTCGCGCCCAGCCGTCGCGCCGCAGGGCATCGAGCTCCTTACGGTACTCCCCCTTTCGCGCCTGGACGATCGGCGCGAGCACCTGCACCCGCTCCCCTTGGCCCACTCGCAGCACGTCGTCGATGATCGCGTCGAGAGTGAGCGCGCTGACCTCGCGGCCGCACAGGGTACAGTGTGGCTGGCCGAGGCGGGCGAAGAGCAGGCGAAGGTGATCGGCGATCTCGGTCACGGTCCCGACGGTCGATCGGGGGTTTCGGTTCACCGTCTTCTGATCGATGGACAGGGTCGGCGAGATCCCCTCGACCGCGTCAACCGCGGGACGCTCGAGCTGGCCGAGGAACTGGCGGGCATAGGCGCTGAGCGACTCGACGAAGCGGCGCTGCCCCTCCGCGAAGAGGGTGTCGAAGGCCAGCGACGACTTGCCCGATCCTGAGACGCCAGTGAAGACCACCAGCGCGTTCTTGGGCACGTCGACGTCGACACCTCGAAGGTTGTGCTCGCGGGCGCCACGCACGCGGATGAAGTTCGACTCAGTCATAGGGCTCGGAGCTCGACGAGGACGGCGCGAAGGGAGGTGCGCCAAGTAGCCACGAAACCGCTCCTCGTCCGGCCCGCGCGATCGGTGTCGTCACCTCACGAGTGGTACGAGTGACGCAAGATACCGACCCAGCCTCCCTACTCGGGCACCGCGCGAAGCTGCACGATCCGGACCTCGGCCTCGGTGAAAGAGTCTTCGACCGTCACATCGATCCCATCGAGCCACCGGAGGTAGATCTCTTCTTGCTCCTCCTCGGGCAGGTCCTTGGCCCAGCGATCGAGGGTGACGTTGGTCATGAGTCGTGGCGCCGGAGGCTCTTCGCCAGCACGCTTCGCGGCCTTCAGCTCGTCTTCGGTGGGAGGCAGGGTGCCGACCATGGTGGAGCCCTTGGGCGGGATCACACCTTCGATGTGAAACTCTTGGCTCGTGACCTCGGCGCCCTTCGCGTCTTTAATCACGGCCCGCAGGTAGAGATCGGTCATCTCGTAGTCGGAGCTGTTCTCGAGCATAAAACGGAAGGTCCCGGTGTCGTTGCCCTCTTCGTCGATCTGGACGAAGGTGGCGTTGGTGACCTTGGTGTACTGGTCGGGGTTGTAGAGCGGGTCCATCTTTCGGCGGATCTTCTCGCCGCCGAGCTGGTAAACGGGAAGGGTGTCTTCGATCCGGATCCAGCCTTCCTTACCGTTGTAGTTCGCCTTGTAATACCCCCCCCGCTTGGCGAGCAGCTCCGCCTTGTCGTCCTTGGGGATGGTGGCGAGCACGTTGCTCCGCCCGTCGGGTTCGGCGTAGAGCGCCGCATCGGTCAAGACGATGAGCTCCGAATACTGAAGCGAGCCTCCTTCGCCGAGCAGAGACTCTTCGCCCGTGGGCAGCTGACCGGCGAAGTAGGCCATGCCCCCGCCACCACCGAAGATCATGAGCACAAAGACCACGAAGAGCGCACCCTTCAGCGCGGTCGACGCCCCGGAGCGGTAGGTGATCTCGGCCTCGTCTTCGAGGTCGCTCTTGACGATGCTCGCGAGCTCGGGGACCTCGATGGCATAGAGCCAGTCCTCGGCCCCCTCGGGCTGAATGAGATCGCCGGCGTCGAGATCCCCTTCTTTGGCGAGCTGGGTGAGCTTGGCGAGCCCACTGACGGTAAACTGACTGTCACCGCGGCTAACGACCCACTGAGACATAAGTAGCTCCTCCCGCGGCCCCGCTCCGGGCCTGCGGCATGATGGCGCGAGTTGTAGCTGATCGCTGCTTCGGGCGGCAACCCTGAGGTCACTTTCACACCAAGGATTGACCCCTTTCCGACATCGGCCTGACAGGCCAGGTCTCAGGCCCCCGAGGTCTGAGGGCCCCTGGGCCCTTCCGGTCGAACCGAACGCTCGCGCACTGGAGGGCGCACCCATGAAGGCCGGCGCTGCGCGGAGTCCGGCTCGTGGAGCGCACAGTCCGCCACACACTGCCAAGCCTCGACCTCGCCCGCCTCATCGAGGAAGGGGAGACACTCAAAGCCCGAGGGACAGCTCCGGTCCCTGGCACAGTCGACCACGCAGAAGCCGCTCCAGCAGCGATTCGTCCCGCCCGGATCGCCGGCGTTGCAGTCCTCCACCACCCCTGCCCTGGTACAGGGGCGGCAGTAGAGGTCCCCCGCATCGACGCATTCGCCTACCTGCTCGTCGCAGATCCGGCCGAAGTCGCAGTCCGCCTGGGTGTCGACGCAACCTCGGGGCACGCACGTCCGGAGCTCCAGCTCGCACACATCGCCAGGGTAGCAGTCCTCGGAGGTTTCGCAGCCGGCAAGGCAGACAGAGCCCTCGCAGAGGTGCTCCAAAGGGCAGTCTACCGAGCTGTCACAGACCCAGGGCGCGCACCGGCCCTGGTCACAGATCTCGCCCGCTTCGGTACAAGGGTCGTCGATCCCACATCGCTGCCCCTCCGCCCGCCCCCCACAGGAGGCGAGAAGGAGGGCGACGATGACCGTGACCGCTCGAGCCATAGTGCCCCTCGTCTCCGCAGGTGGTGCGCGAGCCCTAGATCAGTGGCGCGGGTTCGGGTAGCCGACCTGGGCGAGCGATGCGACGGCGTCGTCGGAGGGGCAAATATCACGCTCCTTACGCGGACAAGCTCCACAGGACAGCGGATTACCATCGGGACCCAGGACCTCTTCGCCACCGCAGGAGCCACGGAGCACCCGGTTCGAGAACAGCACCCCGATGGCCATCGCCACCATGGCTACCGCGAAGAGCACAAGGGCAAGCAGAATCTCCAAGGACACCTCCTCCGGTCATCCTAACCCACCGACAGGCGCGTCGGGGTCAAAGCCCATCATGATCGAGGACGGAGACCCGGTCCGAGACGATCTGAACGGTGCGACCTGCCCCAAAACCGCTGCTCTGCCGGAGAGAGAAGCGGTCCCCGTCGGGGAACAAGACCGCGGCCTCCACATCGGGGAGGCGCTCGATGAGCGCGAGCCCCTGGTCTGGACCGAGCACCATGAGGGCCGTGGCGAGCGCATCGGCCGTCGAGGCCATAGGCGCGAAGACCGTGACCGATCCCAGGTCCGATTCGACGGGTCGGCCGGTGCGAGGGTCCATGGTGTGCGCGAAGGTCTGATCGCCGATGACTCGTCGGTTCCGGTAGTTGCCCGAGGTCGCCACGGCGCCGTTGGTCAGCGCCGCGATCAGGGCGAAGGAGGACGGCGAAGCCTCGGGGGACGGCAACGAGACCCCGACCTTCCACAGCGGCCCGCTCGCCCCTGGACCTCCGACACGAACCTCGCCCCCGACCTCGACGAAGAGGGAGCCTACCCCTAGGGCCGAGACCTGATGAAACACGCGGTCCACCGCATACCCCTTGGCGATCGCCGAGAGGTCCAAGGCGGCTCCGGCCACGTCGAGCTGTGCCATTCCCGCCTCGTCGCGCCGCAGGCTCACCTTGGACCAGCCCACCTGACCCATCACCTGCTCGATCGCTCCTTGTTCGGGCACCGCATCGATGGGCTCCCCGTGAAAGCCCCATAGCTCCATGAGAGGCTGGACGGTCGGATCGAAGGCACCGCCCGTCATCGCCGCCAGATCTAGCGCCTCTTGCACCACCGCCGCGGTGGCCTCACTCACCGGCACTGGGCCCTGCGACCTCCGCGCCAAGCTGAGCTCACTGTCTTCCCGCCACGTCGACATCGCGCGATCCACCGCCTCGAGTGCTGCCTCAGCGCCTCGACGTACCTCCGCGGGATCGACCTGGAGCCGGCTCGGCTCCACGTACCGGACATGCCACGTCGTGCCCAGGGCCTCGCCTCGGAGCTCGATGACCTCGGGGAGCAGATGCTCGCCGGAGCGCGCACACGCGACGAGCCCAAGCAGCACCAAGGCCGCCGCCGAACCCTGTCCCATCCAACGACGAGAAGACCGGGCGGGCACCGTGGCGACACCCGACGGGGCCCACCACACGCCTATCCGCCGAAGTCATCGAACCGGATCATCTCGTCCGGGACCCCGAGATCGTCCAGCATCTTGAGCACGGCGGCGTTCATGAGGGGCGGGCCACAGAGATAGTACTCCAGATCCTCGGGTGCCTCGAGGTCCTTGAGGTAGTTGTCGTAGAGGACCTGGTGGATGAAGCCAACCGGACCGTCCCAATCATCTTCATCGAGGGGGTTCGAGAGCGCCAAGTGGAACTTGAAGTTCGGGAACTTCTCTTCGATGTCGGTGAACTCGTCCCAGTAGAACATCTCGCGTAGCGACCGAGCACCATACCAGTAGCTTACCTTGCGACTGGTCTTGAGGGTGTGGAAGAGATGGAAGAGGTGCGACCGGAGCGGAGCCATACCCGCACCACCGCCGATGTAGACCATCTCGCGCTCGGTCTCTTGGATGTGGAACTCGCCATAAGGACCAGAGATCGTGACCTTATCGCCAGGCTTTCGACTGAAGATATAGCTGGAGCACACTCCGGGTGGAACCTCCTTGCCGCGCGGGGGGGTGGCGATCCGGATGTTGAGCATGATGATGTTGCCCTCGGCGGGGTGGTTCGCCATCGAGTAGGCCCGGAACACATCGTCCTCTTCGTTGAAGCCCTCGAGGTCCCAGAGCTTAAAGCTATCCCAGTCCTCGCGATACTCCTCTTCGATGTCGAACTCCGTGAACTTCGCGCGGTACCTTGGGACGTCGATCTGGATGTAGCCCCCGGGCTCGAAGTCGAGCTGCTCCCCCTCGGGCAGTCTCACCACGAACTCCTTGATGAAGGTCGCGACATTATTGTTGGAGACGACCTCGCATTCCCACTTCTTGATGCCGAAGATCTCGTCGGGGACTTGGATCTTCATGTCTTGCTTGACCTTGACCTGGCACGCGAGCCTCCAGTTGTCCTTGCGCTCGCGCAGGTTGATGTGCCCGGTCTCAGTCGGGAGGATGTCCCCGCCGCCGTCGAGAACCTGACACTTGCACATCGCGCAGGTTCCACCGCCTCCACACGCGGAGGGGATGAAGATCTTCTGGGCCGAGAGCGCTGAGAGCAGGGTCTGCCCCGGAGAGACCTTCAGCGCCTTGTCCGGGTCATCGTTGACGACGATGGTGACATCGCCGGACGGCACGAGCTGGCTTCGAGCCACAAGGAGGATGCCGACCAGAAACAAGATGACGCCCGCGAAGACGCCCGTCGCGGTGCCTACGGTCAAGAGGAGTTCGGTGGACACTTAGAGCTCCGAAGTCGAGGTTAGAGCTGAATGCCCGCGAAGGTCAGAAACGCGATGGCCATGAGGCCCGTCATGAGCATGGTGATGCCCAAACCGCGCAGACCGGCGGGAATGTTAGCGTATTCCAGCTTGGTGCGAATCGCAGCCATCGACACGATGGCGAGCGCAAAACCCGCTCCCGAAGAGAAGCCGAATACGAGAGACTCATCGAAACCGTAGTCGCGCTCGACCAGGAAGAGGGAGGAGCCCAGGATGGCGCAGTTGACCGCGATGAGCGGCAAGAAGATGCCAAGCGCGTTGTAGAGGGTCGGGCTGAAGCGATCGATGACCATCTCGACGAGCTGAACCATCGCCGCGATGACCGCAATGAAGGTAATGAAGGTCAAGAAGGTGAGGTCCACCGTGTCGAAGGCGGACCCAATCCAAGACAACGCACCTTCTTGCAGAAGGAAGTAGTTGATCATCCAGTTCGTAGGGGCCGTGATGGTGAGTACGAAGATGACGGCGACGCCCAGCCCTAGCGCGGTCTCGACCTTCTTCGAGACCGCCAGGAAGGAGCACATGCCCAGGAAGTAGGCAAGCAGGATGTTCTCGACGAAGATCGACTTCGCTGCGAGGCTCAAGTATGCGTTGAGAAGCTCCATCTCAACCCTCCTCGGTGTAGCCGGACCAGGTCCGTTGTGCCCAGATCAACAACCCCAGGATGATGAAAGCGCCCGGAGCGATGACCATCAGTCCCATGTCGACGTAGCCCGCGTCGTAGGCCATGGCCGGGACGACCTCGAAGCCGAGCAGGTTGCCCGACCCCAGCAGCTCCCGGAAGAAGGCTACGATGCACAGAATCACGCCATATCCGATCCCGTTGCCGAGCCCGTCGAGCAAGGAAGGCCAAGGGCGATTCGCCATGGCGAAGGCCTCGGCGCGACCCATGATGATGCAGTTGGTGATGATCAGCCCGACGAAGACCGAGAGCTGGACCGCGATGTCGTAGACGAAGGCCTTGAGGACCTGATCGACTACGATAACCAGCGAGGCGATGACCGAGAGCATGACGATGATGCGGATGTTGGGCGGGATCAGGTTTCGCAGAAGCGAGATGATCACGTTCGAACAGACGAGCACCGCGATGACCGCTGCGGTCATGGTCAGGGCGAGCTGGAACTGAGTGGTGACCGCCAGCGCCGAGCAGATGCCCAGGACCTGAACGGTGATGGGGTTGTTGTCTGAGAAGGGGTCGATCAACGCCTGCCGTTCCTTCTTGCCGAAGGAGATCACAGGCTCGCGCTGAACGTCGATCTCGGTTGCGGGAGAGCTCATCGGTCCTCCTAGCTGCCGGTTTGAAGCTGCTTGAGGTACGCAGCATAGTTTTCTTTGACCGCGTCGCGGACCATGTCGTCGACCCCGCGGCTCGTAATCGTCGCGCCAGAGACCCCGTCGACGCAGTGCTCCACCCGGCCAGGGCAGGCGAGCGCAGCCGAGCCCTTGACGACCCGCACCTCGGTGAGACCTCGCTCGTCGCGGATGCTCTTGCCGCGCCACTGACGCATGAAGGGAGGCTGCGCGATCTCTGCGCCGAGGCCCGGGGTCTCTTTTTGAGGGTCAAAACTTACGTTCATGACCGTCTCGGCGTTGGGCTCGAGCGCGAGGAAGCCCGAGATGGGTCCCCAGAGACCGCGGCCCTGGAGCTCGATCGCGTAGCCCTCGACGGCCTCCTCTTCGCTGACCCGAAGGTAGACCGGGCTCACCTCTGGGGGCTTGCCCGTGTTGCGGACCGCGCGCCGCGCCTGATCGACGCGCTGAAGCTTGTCTTCGTCGGAGGCACCCGCCATGACCTCTTCGCCCTCTAAGTCGACCAGGATGAGGCGGGTGCGTTCCTTGAACAGATCGGCCACCTCTTCGTTGTTGAGGCGTGGACGGCGCCCACTGTCATCGGCCGCAGGGAGGTCCACGGCCTCGAGGACCTTCTTGCGGAAGGCGTTGAGCTCGTTGGCCTGCTGCATGTCGCGCAGCCCCATCGCGGCGCTCGCGACACCTACGGAGCACACGACGCAGACAGCGGAAGCAAAGCCAATGATGTAACCAGTGCTGTGAGCCATTTCCCGCCTCCTAGGCTGCGACGGCCAGGCGAGCCGCGCGCCGCCGGGTGGTGGACTTGACGATGAAGTGATCGATGAGGGGGGCGAAGACGTTCATGAAGAGAATCGCCAACATCACGCCCTCGGGGTAGGCCGGGTTGGCGACGCGGACCAAGACGACCAGCGCCCCGATCAGCGCCCCGTAGATCCATCGACCCAGCGGGGTGATAGCCGCAGAGACCGGATCGGTGGCCATGAAGACGATTCCGAAGGCAAAACTACCCGCGACGAGGTGATACCAAGGAGGGAGTGAGGTCATTGGAACCTCGCTGATCGCCTCAGAGCCCATGCCTCCGCCGAGCAGGAAGAAGATGGCGCTGCCCATAGCGAGCAACCCGAGCACGCCCCCTGCCATGATCCGCCACGACGCGATGCCTGTTCCGATCAGGAAGACCGCCCCGATCAACACCGCCAGTGCGCTCGTCTCGCCCATCGAGCCGGGAACGAAGCCGAAGAACAGGTCGTTCCATGTCCAGCCCGCCTCGTGCAGCGCCGCGAGGGCCCCGGTGCCCGGCTCCGCGTTGGCGACCGCCAAGAGGGGCGTCGCGCCCGTATAGCCATCGACGAAGGCCTCGGGGGTGGCGCCGGCAGCGATCCCCTCGCCTGAGACCCAGGCCGTCGGGGCCCATGCCCCGGCGGCGTCCCAGACCCCGTAGCCGTCAGCGTTTACCGCGCCCGAGATGTGGGCGGGATAGGTGAAGAAGACAAAGGCACGCGCCGTGAGGGCGGGGTTGAGGATGTTCATGCCCACGCCGCCAAAGACTTCTTTTCCGATGACCACCCCAAACGAGATCCCCATCGCCACCATCCACAGAGGGATCGTGGGCGGGAGCGTGAGGGGGAAGAGCATGGAGGTGACGAGGAAACCCTCGTTGATTTCGTGCTTTCGCACGATACAAAAGAGCATCTCCCACATGCCGCCGACCATGACGGTGACCATATAGATCGGCAAGAACTGCCAGGCCCCCCGCAAGACGTAGTCGAGGTGACCAACCGCCCCGAAGATCCCGCCTTCGGCTCCGGCGAGCCCTTCATAGAGAAAGGCGTGGTATCCCGCGTTCCAACAACCGAACAGAATGCAGGGGAGCAGCGCGAAGTCAACGAAGATCATCAGGCGCTTGAGGTCCATCGGATCGCGGACGTGCGCGCCCTGATGGGTCTTCTCGCCAGGCGTGAGGAAGAAGGTCTCCGCCCCCTCGAACATCGGCCAGAGCAGCTTTAGCTTCCCGTCGCCGACGAAGTTGGGGCGAATGCTATCGAAGACGTTCTCGAGCGCCTTCATGATCCGATCTCCTGCGCGTAGAGTTCAAGGCCCTTGCGGAGCAGCTGATCAAACTCGATCTTGCTCGGGCAGACGTAGGTACAGAGAGCTGCTTCTTCGATGGAGAGATCGAGGAGCCCTAAGGAGAGGGAATCTTCGATATTGCCTGAAGAGAGAGCCTTCATCAAAAACTCGGGTTCGATGTCGGGCGTGACCACCACTTTGCGGTACTGGCCGACGGGAACCAACCCGCGATGCCCCCCGTAGATGCCCGGCCTGAGGTCGCGGCCCGTCTTGGGCTTGAGCCAGGCCTGGGGGAAGGCGCGGTGCACCGAAAACTCTCCGAAGGCGGGCATCATCCAGCCAAAGAGACGTCGAGGAACCTCGTCGGGAAGAACGTGAATGGCGGAGCTGTACCAGCCTCCCCCCGCGCTCACGTCGATGGTGGTGCCGGTGAGCACGCTACCGCGGATCCAGCGAAGCGCCCCCTCGGAGGTTGGTCCTACGAGGTCCTGCACGGGACACCCGATCACGCTCCGAACGAAGCGAGGCGACTTCACCCCGGCACCGACCGCCGCGTAGACCTTGTCGCCCGGATAGTGCCCCGTCGCGAGCACCTTACCCAATCGCGCGACGTCCCAAGCGTGGATGTACCAGACCACTCCACCGCCAGATGGGGGGGCGATGTGATTGATCTGCACCGCGGGATCCCCCGAGGGATGGGGCCCCTTGAAGGAGTGGAGCTCGACCCCCTTGGCGCCCCGAAGCACCGGGTGGGTGCTGCCATCGGGCACGCTCAGATACACCTTGCCATCGGTGAGCTTGCCGAGCGCCATCAGGCCGTGGTTGAAGGGCTCGAGGTCCCCTTCCGACAGCAGCACCTCGGCACCAGGCTGAAGGGGCCCGGTCTCGGTTCCACAGACCAGGATGGACTGAGGGATGTCGTCGGGGGAGGCCACCCGGTCGAGGGGGCGCTGCCGAAGGCTCCACCACAGCCCGGAGCGCCGGACCAGGTCGACAACTTCGGCGCGACTGAGCGAGGGGAGCTTGTCAGCTTGGGCGGCATCGAGGACCTTCGGCTCGCCTTGCTCGGCGTCGACATCGACGACGATGCCGGTAATCACGCGACGATGCCCACGCTGGACTTCGCGCACGGTTCCGCTCACCGGCGCGCGGTACACCAGATCCCGGTCAGACTTGGCGTGGAAGAGCCCCCCTCCGCGCTCGACGCGGTCGCCTTCTCGGGCGATGAGTCGAGGCGTCGTTCCCTGAAACTCGCGCGGATCGATGATGACGGAGCGCGGCAGTGGCAACGACTCTACGGATCCAGAAGCTGCCCCGGCGATGGGGATATCTAGACCTCGCTTGAGGACATGGTTGGTCATGGGGTTCACCGCTCCATGCTGGTCAGAAGACGCACCATTAGGCCGTTGGCGCGCCGTCGTCCATACCGTTCCGACGGGTCTGTCCTAGCGGAGTCACATCCTTGGTGGATCGCTGTAGATAGCCCTTGACGCCCCCCCTCGCCGTCCCCATGACTTGGGAATGGTTGGAGCGGTCGTCCTCCTCGACGCTCGGACCCTAGCCCCTGCCCTGAGAGCGAGCGTCCCCTCTCAGGCCGGGCTTCCTGGCCCCTCCGCTTCCGAGCCGCCCGGCTCGCGCTACACTCTGCTAAGCTCCTGCCCCCCGACGAGGTTCCCATGGCGTTGAACGATGACATCTGGCAAGCGCTCGCGAACGGAAGCAGCGGCGCTCCCGACAATCCTCACCAAGTCAAGATGCTCTTGGTCCGCATCCGCAACCTTTCCATGCACCCCGACCTCACGATCCGTCTAGAAGCGCTCGACGTAGCCGCCCGCCTCGGCACCGCCGACGCGATCTACGCCGCGACCGACTACGCGCAGGATGCCGATCTGACCGTGCGGCGAAAGCTGGCGGCGATCGCCTCTGAGCACGGCCGATCCGGGCTCCCCGTCTTTCGCCAGCTCGCGCAAGACCCCGACCCCCTCCTCGCCGTCGAAGCGGTCCGTCGACTGACCAACCTGCGCGACCGCGCCTCGACCAGCCGGATGCGGGGACTCCTGAAGGCGCGCCACGCGGTGGTGCGAAACCGGGCTGCGGTCTTCCTTGGGCTGTTCGGTGGACCCTCGATCGTGCCTCTCCTTCAACGCTACACCGCCGATGAGGATCAAGGGGTTCGCGCCGCCGTCGCGTGGGCCATTCGTCGGATCGAGCAGGACTCCGAGGAGCCGCCTCCTCCGCTCGGCGAGGCCGGCACCGAAGCCCCTCCTCCCTCCAAGCCCACGGGAGAACTATCGAGCGTTCCGCCCCCGCCCGACGACGCACCGCCCGACCCGACCGCCGCAGCAGCCCCGCACGTGCCCCCCGCCCCGGCTGCCCCGCTGCCTCGGCCAGATCCCCAAGAAGACGCCGCTCCCTCCCCCCCCGACGACGAGGCTGATTCCCAGGCCTTGTCGCGGCCCGACATTCCCAAGATCTTCGAGCAGCTCGCCCAGAGCGACGATGTAGAGGCGCGTCAGGCCCTTCTCGCCCAGCTCCAGGCCGCCCCCGAGTCCGACCTCTCGGCGGCCTTCCGCGGCTGTCGTCCCGGCGAAGAGCCCCTGCGCAATCAGGGCGCGGCCCTCGCCGCCTCCGCCCTCGAGAACCCACGCTGGATCACGCCGATCCGCAAGCTGTGCAAGGACGAGAATCCCCAAGTTCGAGCCGCCGTCGCTCAGGCCCTCGGCGCGCTGTGCACCCCTGGGGTCTACACCCAGCTCGAGCGTCTGGCCGTCGACAGCGACCCCGAGGTCCACCGGCTGGGCATGCTCGCCCTCGCCGAAGGTGCAAAGCGGATCGGCTACGTCGAGCAGGCCAAGAAGCTCATCGACAGGCTCCCCGAGACCCGAGACCCTGCCCTCCTCAAGATCCGCTCGGCTGCCCTCAAGGCCCTCGAGGCTCCGTGAAGATCCTCGGCATCGACGAGGCTGGACGCGGCTGCGTACTGGGGGATCTCTTCATCGCCTCCTTCTTGGTGGAGGTCGAGGACTGCCCCGCGCTGAGCGCGGCCGGGGCGACCGACTCGAAGCGCCTGAGCGCTCGGCGACGTCGCGAGGTGCGAGAGCTCCTCTCTCCGCTCGGTAAGGTCGAGATTCATCGGATTACCCCCGCCGAGATCGACTCCGGAAACATCAACGCACTCGAAGAGCGTGCGATCTGCGAGCTGATCCGCGCCGCCCGTCCCGACCGGGTCATCCTCGACGCCCTCGGCCCACCCTCCGGCTTCGCGGCTGTGCTTCGCCGTTTGGCTCAAGGGGTGTCCCCCCTAAGACTCCAGTGGACCCTCGAGCCCAAGGCGGACCTGCACCACCCTCCCTGCGGCGCCGCCTCGATCTTCGCCAAGGTGGCCCGAGACGAGGCGCTCGACACCCTCAAAGCCTCCCATGGCGACCTGGGCTCGGGCTACCCCTCCGACCCCAAGACCCGAGCCTGGCTCCGTGCGCACGCTCAGACCGGAGCCCCTTGGCCCCCCTTCGTGCGTACCCGCTGGGGCACGATCGCACAGATCGAGGCAGAGCTTGAGCAGAACGGCTGAGCCTGGGGCCTTCAGGGATCGATCCAGCGAACGGCGGTGACCCCTTCGACCCCGACGTTCGCGAGGGCATCTGCGCGCTCGTTACCCGCGATGCCCGCGTGGCCCGCGACCCACTCGATGCGCACCCCGGGCCGCGCCGCGAGCCGCTCGCGCAGCTCCAAGATGAGAGGGCGGTTGGCCTTGGCCTTCCAGCCACGGCAGAGCACCCCGTGACTATAGTCGGAGTCGGTCAGGATCACGACGGGATCGGTGGGATCGACCCCGGCCTCTTCGAGCAGCTCTAGGGCGACCCCGATGGCGGTGAGCTCGGCGATGTTGTTGGTCGCTCGTCCTAGCGAGCGGCTCGCCTCGGCGCGGCGACCCCCGGGCAAGCGAAGCGCCACTCCCGAGCCCGCTGGGCCGGGGTTACCTTTGCACGCGCCATCTGTGTAAGCGATCGAGGTCTGGTCTGACAGCCCCTCGATCAGGGCCTTCGCGGCGTCGGCCGCCATCGCGCGCTGCTGCTCCGTTCGCGTCCCGGCCTTGCCAAAGCCCGAGCCACGACCGCCGCTACCCTTGGCGGCACGCAGCTCGACGGCGGCGGAGCCATCTTCGATCGTGACGTTTCCCACCGCAGCACGATAGACCTTCGCGCCCTCAGACGGGCTGTACCGCATGGCAACCCGCCCCCCCTGAGCCCGAGGGGATCCATCGTCCTCGACCTCGATCCAGACCTCCTTCCCCTTAAACTTGGCGGGCATCCACGGCATCTCGACCTCCATGCGCGCCGCGCCAGCAGTGGCGAGCGCCGGCCATCCCTAAGGTCCGCCTCCCCCCTCCCGCAAGCTCGCCAAGATAGCCGTCGGCGGCCCTCCCGCTCTACAGTGCTCCGAGGAGGTCTGTTCATGACGGACACACGACTCATCCTAGCTCTCTTCGCCACCGCCTGCTTCTCGAGCGGCAGCTCGCCCGACGCCACCAGCGCCCGAGCCACCGAGACACTCCGCGGCGAGCTTCAGCTGCAGCCCCTGAGGTGCTCCGGCGCCAAAGAAGTGATGACCCGCCAGGAAGACGGCACGACCGTCCAGGTGTGTATGGCGGGCGATCGGGCCCAAGGGACCTACCTCTCCTGGTTCCCCAACGGCCAAAAACACGCTCAGGGTCAGTTCGAGCGAAACCAGCGAGAGGGCCAGTGGGTGTGGTGGCACGAGAACGGCGAGCTCGCGACCCGAGGGAGCTACCGAAAAAACGCCGAGGCCGGGGAATGGCTGTGGTGGTACGACAACGGTGAACACGAGCAACGGGGCGAACACCTCAACGGAAAGCGCTGGGGAGAGTGGACCCTCTGGTACCGCAATGGTCAGATACGCGCCCGCGGTAACTACGATAACGGTCACAAGTCCGGCCGCTGGCGCTACTGGCTCTCGGATGGGACCCCCGAAAGGATCGAGACCTGGTCGATGAACCGGCTGCAAGAGACCGAGGAGCTCGAGGGAGCCGAGCGTCTGAAGAAGGAGGCCGAAGAGGCGGCCAAGGCCGAAGAGGCGGCCAAGAAGCGCCCGTGACGCGCGACGGCCCCTTGCCATGAGCGCGAGCGAGCTCGTCTTGGAGCTGGGCGCCCTGTTGATCTACGGCAACGCCATCGTCCTGGTGCACGAGCTCGGTCACGCGGCCATGGCACGCCCCAGCGGGCTCAAACTGAGCTCCTTCGGGATCGGAACGGGGCCTCCCGTCTTCCGGTTGACGCTGCCCGGAGAGGTCGTGCTCTACCTGGGACGCTGGCCCCTTGGGGGCTCCTGTGCTGCGGTGCCCTGGGGGCCTGATCGATCGAGTCGCTGGCTCTTTCACGCTGGCGGGCTGATCGCTCAGGGCGCACTCATGCTCGTCTTGCTCGCCCTGCCTTCGGGGTGGTGGATCGATCGCGCGATCCCCTTCAACCTGCTCGTGCTGGGGACGAACCTGCTGCCGTGGCGGTGGGGCCCCTTTCGCTCCGACGGCGCGGCCTTGCTCGAGCGAGCACGCGGCACCACCACGCGCCAAGGCTTGATCGGCCAGCGCGAGCGCCTCATCTACCTGTTGCGTCGGGAGCGCGCCCTGGACAGCCGCCTGGGCATCGCGCATACCCAGACAGTGCTCGCGTGGGCGGAGTTGCAAGCGGGCCAGCGGGAGCGCGCCGACGAACTCCTCGAGGAGACCACCGCCCTGGTGCGAGGATACCCATGGTTGGAGCGGCTGCACGTCCTCGTCTCGGCAGAGCTCCTGCGGGAGCAAGACCGGCCTCTCGAAGCGCTGCGAACCCTCAGAGCGCTACCGCGCGCCGAGTCCCGGAACGCCGACGATCTCTTCGAGCTGACCTGCGCGCGAGCGAAGATCTCCCTGGGTGACTTGGAGGGTGCCCGAGCCGCCCTCCTCACCCTCGCCGACCGTGAGGACGCGACGGGCCATCAGGCCCGTGTCCTCCTCCTGCGAACACTCCTCTCCGAGCCCGAGGCGCTCGCGGAAGCGACGGCCAGAGCTCTTCCTCGGCTGCGACGCCCCCTCCTGGATCCCCTGGATGCCGTGGCTTCGCTCCGCATGGCCGCCGACGCCCTTCACCGACACGGCCTGCCGAGACGCAGCGCCCAAGCTATCGACGCGGCAACCGACCTGGAGCGCTTGCTGCGGGGGGCCACCGAGAGCACCGAAGAAGGCATGCTCCTGGAGCGGATTCGGCGGGCTACGCGGTCGGTGAGACTCGGACAGGCGCCCCACCCCGAGGGAGCCACCCCTGCCAACCCGGCCCTTGAGGCGAACCCTCCCCATGACACCGACCGCCCTTCGACGCGCCCTTCGGGCCAATGAGCCGACCCGCCGGCTGGCGGATCTCCCAGATCCCCAAGCGATCCTCCGGGGGATCGAAGCCGCCTTGGACCGAGAGCCCGCCGCCGTAGCGCTGCGGGCGCTGATGGAGCCAGCCTTCGACTTCGCCTGGGCGACCGCTGGCCTGCCTCCCGTCATCGCTGGCGTTCGCTGGTCGACGCTCGTCCGTTGGGACCGGAGCACCGTGACCCTGTTGGGTCAGTGTACTCGCTCGGGCGCCGAGGTCCTCTTGCGCACGCTCCGCGCACAGGCTCGGCGTCCCATCTGGCGTCGGGCGCTCCAGAGGGACGCCGAGCTTCTGCGGGCGCTCCCTCATCTGCCGTTCGAGGTGCGGGAGGATCAGAGCCTCAGCCTCGTTACCCGCCTGCCCGGCGCGCCGCTGTGCGGCGGCGCGACCCTGCCTCCCCTCCGAGCGATCCGCGTCACTCTCGGCGCGCTCTCCGATCTGATCGATCGTGAGCAACAGCAGTGGCCGCTGCTCGACCCCGACGAGCTCGAGCTCCGAGAGTGCGCTGCGGGGGCCCGGATCATCAGCCTCTCCGTCCAGGGCGCGCCCGGCGCGACGCTCGCGCCCTTCGCGAGCACCCTGCTCGCGCTCAGTCCCGACTCCCCTCTGGCCCCCGCCCTGAGAGGGTGCGTCGCGCTCCCGTCTGATCGCCCTTCGGACCTCGGCGCCCACCTCGTGCGCGCCCTGGCCGTTGATCTGGCCGGGCTCCGTCATCACCTCTCGCGAAGCTACGCCGCGCGGCGTGACCGCTTCCGCCGCGCACGCCTCGTCGGGCTCATCAGAGCCCTCGAGCGCTTCCCCCCCCCTGTCGGACGAGCGGTGGTGGGGCATGACCTGGAGGGGAACCCGATCCTGCTGCACAGCGACGGCCGAACCATGCAGTGGGGACCCCCCGACGGTCCACAGCTCGCCGTTCTCACGTCGAAGGGCCTTCATCCCCGTGCTGCGCGGCGCATGTTGAGGGTACGAGCCGAAGGTCGCTCCGATCCCACCACAGGAGCCGAAGCCGACTTCCTCGACCACGCCTGCCGCTGGACCAGCGCCGCCCTCTCCTTGAGGACCCTCAGCCGCCTGCTCGACGCGACCGACTGACCCTCCCCTCGGATCGTCCTCATCGGTCATGCGCGACAGCCGAGGTTGCGGCCGTACACCGACCCGTGCTACCGGCTGCCGTCCGCCCGCGCCTCCTGTGCCCGATCCACGATCGTGGCGTCCAATTCGCCTGGAGTCCCCTTGAACCGTGCTCGCCTCGCGCTCCTCATCGGCCTGGCGGTGCCCTCTGCCTACGCGGGCGAGGTCCAGTTCGAAGGGTTCTACCGCGCTCGCGGCCGAGCCTTCTCTTCGCTTAGCATCGACACCTCCATCCCTGGCGCCGAAGGGCCGAGCGCGTGGGTCCAACACCGATTTTGGCTCCAGCCAAGGTTCGTAGTCAACGATAAAGTGGCGGTCTACAGCGAGATCCGAGCTCTCGATGGCGTGGCGTGGGGTCAGGCCCCCCGCGCCGAGGAAGCCCCACAGTTCTGGCGCGACCAAGCCTTCGACGGCGGCCTCGACGGCCTGCCTCTCGCCTTCACCGACGACCTGCGCGCGCCCTCCGTCAACCCCATGGACGGCCTGCCCCGCGGCGTTCCCGACATCTCGATCTGGCGCGTCTGGGCCGAGGTCCACGGAAGCACCGGCACATGGCGCTTCGGCCGTATGCCGATCCACTGGGGTATGGGGATCTGGCAGAACGACGGCTTGGGCCTCAACGCAGACTATGGCGACTCCGCGGACCGCGTCCAATGGGAACGGAGCTTCTCGGACATCTTCGTCCGCGTCGCTGGCGAGGTCGACGCCTTCGGGCTCGCCAACCCGCAGATGCGGGACATGGCGGGCGCCAACGCTGCGGTGGCCTACCGAGGAGAGCGCCTCGAGATCGGGCTGAACAGCCAGGTCAAGCACGCCTTCCCCCAGGCCGTCGGCACCTCGACCATCGACGACTTCACCCTCCTGACCGCCAGCGCGGCCTTCGACGCGGAGCTAGGAAACCTGCGCGTCGGCGCAGAGCTCGTCGCGCGGGTCGGTCAAGGCGCGCTCTCCGAGACCCTCGACGACGTGACGGTCCAGGCCTTCGGGGGAGTGCTCGCCGGCCAGCTCAGCACGAACAAGTTCATCGCGTCCGTCGAAGGCGGCTTCGCTACGGGCGACAACGATGGCTCCGACACCCGCTTGACGACCTTCGCGTTCGACCGCGACTACAACGTCGGGCTGATCATGTTCGAGCAACCTATGCCGATCGTGCGGACCGGGGCCGGCGTTCGAGACCTCAGCCAGGCCCTCACGGGCAACGGAGTCTCAAACGCCTTTTTTGGGAGGCTCCACGGGAGCTACCTCCTCCCTCACGGGCTGTCGGCCGAGGTCACGGTGGTCACCGCGCGCACGTTCCAGCGCCCCGAAGACCTGCGAGACCAAGTCTTCTACGGCGTCGAGGTCGATCTGGGCATGAAGTACCGCGCCACCGAGAAGCTCGATCTTCTAGGAACCAGCGCGCTCTTCGTCCCCGGCAACTACTACACCAACGCCTCGACCTTCCAGAACGGGCTGAGTGGCTTGGTGATCGGCGGCCAAGTGCTCGCCCGCGTCCACTTCTGACCTCAGGAGTCCCCCCATGAACTTCGAGTATCGCGGCGTCTTCACCGCAATCGCGACCCCCTTCGGTGAAAATGGCGAAGTCGACCTCAGGGCGTTCGAGCGGCTCGCCCGCCGACAGCTCGAACGGGGCATCCACGGCCTCGTCGTCTGCGGCACCACCGGCGAGACCCCCACCCTCTCCCAGCAGGAGTGGGCTTCACTCGTCGCGGCGGGAGTCGAGCATTCCGATGGCAAGACCCCTGTCATCGCCGGCGTAGGGACCAACGATACCCGTTCGACCGTGCGAAACATCGAGCGCGCCGCAGCCCTGGGCGCCGACGCGGGTCTCGTGGTCTTTCCGTACTACAACAAGCCCAACCCCGAGGGGATCCGCCAGCATGTGCGCGCCTGCCTCAAGCCGGGCCTGCCGCTGATGCTCTACCATGTACCGGGCCGGACGGGCCAGCGCCTCAGCGGGGAGCTTCTCGCCGAGGTGTGTAGCTTCCCCGGGGTCATCGCCCTCAAGGAGGCCTCGGGCGACATGCGGCTGGGCGGCGATGTAATCACCGGCACACGGACTCCGATCCTCTCGGGCGACGACTTCTCTTTCCTGAGCTTGATGAGCCTGGGAGGCTCGGGCGTCGTCTCGGTCGTCTCGAACGTCGCACCGGCCCAAACCGTCGAGATCTATGACCACTACCGCGCCGGGGACCCGGTCTCAGCCGCCGCCGCCTTGCAGCGCCTCTGGCCTCTCATCACCTTCCTCTTCGACGAGGTGAACCCGGTCCCCTGCAAGGCCGCCCTCGAGGCGATCGGCTTGTGCAGCCGTGCGACGCGTCTGCCGCTCGCGCCCTACGATGGACCTTCTCCCCTACCGATCCTCAATGAGCTGGGGCTGGGCTCGTGATCCCCGTCGCAGTCATTGGAGCCACGGGGCGCACGGGCAGCCAGGTGGTGGCCACCGTGCTCAGTTCCCGCGACCTCTCTCTTGTGGTCGCCGCCGGTCGGTCAGACTCTCCACACCTCGGAAGAGACATCGGTTCCTTTAGCGGACTCGATGAAGCGGGCCTGGCCGTCACCCCGCTCAAGGGAAGCAGCCTGCGCGACGCCAAGGTCGTGATCGACTTCTCCTCCCCGACGGGGCTCGACCGCCTGCTCGATATTCTGGGTGATCGTCCGCTAGTCACAGGCACCACAGGGCTGGACGCCTCCCTCGAAGCGCGGCTGGATGCTCAAGCCCAACGCGCGCCGGTGCTCACAGCGGCGAACTTCAGTACCGGGATCAACCTCCTGCTCGACCTGGTTCATCGCGCCGCCCGATCTCTACCCAGCTACGACATCGAGATCGTCGAGGCCCACCACAGGCACAAGGTCGACGCCCCGTCGGGCACCGCCCTCGCCCTCGCGACCGCCGCTGGGCAGGCTCGCCATCTCGATCTCGACACGCAGCTCGTCCACGGCCGCTCGGGGCAGGTAGGCGCGCGCACCCAGGCCGAGCTCGGCATACACGCCGTGCGTGCCGGCGGGATCGTCGGCGAACACGAGGTCTGGCTGGTCGGCGAGGGGGAGCGCATCAAGCTCAGCCACACCGCCTTCGCACGCTCGACCTTCGCGCACGGAGCCGTGCGCGCAGCCCGCTGGCTCCACGACAAACCGCCGGGCCGCTACACCATGCACGACGTCTTGGGACTCGACCCCGCCGATCGCTAGCGCCCCGAAGGTCCCAAAGACTAGGGCACAGGTCCGACGATGATCTTGCCGCGATCTCCGCCCCTGGAGAAGGCCACCGCAGAGATTACACCGCCGACCACGATGGCTCCCACCGCTCCGGCCGCGACGAAGGGCCAGCGCTTTCGCTTCGCCGCGGGGGGCATCTCGGGAGCCTTCGGGTCGAGCAGGAGCGACGTGAGGAGACGGTTGGACGATGGATCGAGGGGTGCGGCAAAGGGAACCCCGGCACCCGCGGAGAGGCGGCCGTTGGCGTCGAGCCGGCCGAGTAGTCGAGGTAAAGCCTGCGCGAGCCCATCCCTCCCCTCGGGCTCGATCGAGAAGGAGACCCGCTCCGAGAAGGTGTCGGCTGCAGGGGCGTAGAGCTGGAGCTCCCCCTGTTGGTCCGTCGAGCCTCCGATGAGCACCAGATCGACCGAGAGCGGCACCCCGAGGGCGCGGTAGAGCTCCGTGGTCTGTCGAGCCTGGGCGATCGGGGATCGCCCAGGCACTCCGAGTCGCGCCGGCTCGAGATCCAGGATGATCTCACTCGTCTCGCCCGGCGCGACCTCGACCGTGGCATAGGCTGCCAGCGCGCCGGAGCCTCGGGCGTAGAGATGGTGCCGCCCCGCCACCACTCCCTCGAGCCGAGTCGAGTCCTTGCCGATTTCACGGCCATTCAGCCGGAGAGAATCGGCCCCCCTCGCGTTGACCTTGAGCTCGCCGACCTCTTGGCGGGCGCTCCGCTGGGCCTCGCGGTATGCGGAAACCACGCCGGGTGGAACCTTGGACGCATCGGGCTGCCGCTCCGGGATCAGGGCGACCGCTCTCCGCCACGCCTGCTCCGCGGCCTGAAGATCTTCGAGCGCGAAGTGTGAGGCCCCGAGGTAGAGGAGCGCCCTCCAGAGATCACGAGAGGTATCGACGACCTGCATCGAGGCTTCGAGCTCCACGACCGCCGACTCGAGCACCAGGATCGCCTCTTCGGGCTGTGCCTGATCGTGGAAGGTACGACCATCCTCGAGGAGCCGGCGCCCGGGCCCAGCGACCGCCTCGGCGAGCACCGCTTGCTCGCGCCCCGCCAGCGCGCGGGCTACCTCTTCGAGGCTGAGCGGCTGCAACCGTCCGTCGGCTCGAAGCTGCTCGGCGATCCCCTGGGCAGCTTCGCGCTGCGCTGCGGGTTCAAGGGACGCATCGTGTAGTCCGACGACCGCGATACGCGGAGGATCCGCGGCCAGGGCCGAGGGCGCGCACCACGCGAGCAGGAGAGTCATGAACATGAGCGGACCGCCTCCCACGACGAAAGCTCGGGCATGGTCAGGAGCATATCAGCAAGCGCTCCGCCTCGCTGGGTCGGCACTTCTGCTACTCAGCCTAGGGCTCGCCACCTCCCATGCCTCCTCGAGCGGCGACGCGGAGCGACTCCTGCGCAGCGGTGATCTCTCTGCAGCCTGGCAGGCCGCCCAGCATGAGGCCGAAGCCTCTCCTGACGATCTCGACGTTCAGGAGCGTCTGATCGACATTGCGCTCGCGCTCGGCGTGCAGGATCTCGTGGTGCCGAGACTGCGCGACGACCTCAAGGCGCGCCCGGACCGTGCCGCGTCCCACTATCTACTAGGGCGCGTGGCCCTCGAAGCCCCCGAGGCCGAGGCCCACTACCAAGCCGCGCTCAAGCGGGACCCAAACTTCTCGCGCGCCCACATGGGCCTCGGCGCCATTCGTCGCGCCGATGGGCAGCTCGACGAAGCGGTCAAGCTCTACCGCCGCGCTCTCAACCGGGAGCCCACTCTCTCCGAGGCTTGGGCTGGACTACAGGCCTCCCTCCTCCAACAAGGCGATATGCAGGGTGCTCTCGAGGCCGCCAAAGAAGCGACCCAGGTCATCCCCACCGAGCCCGACCCCTACATCGCCGCTGCGACCCTCGAGCCAGCCCGAGCGCGCGAGACCCTCGAGATCGGGGTGAAGACCGTGGGCAACGACCCGCGACTGTACGCCATGCTCGCACGAGTTTACCTGGACAGCGGCGAGGGCGAGGAAGCCCAGCAAGCCCTCCTCGAGGCCCTCAAGCTAGCGCCAAACTACGCTGAGGCGGGCTACCTCTTCCTGGTCGCACGCGAGATCCAAGAGAAACGTCTCGATCCCGAGGGATGGCGCGCCCTCCAAGCCGCCCAAGCCGAGAAGGATCCCGACAAGGCGCGCGTGGCCTTCGACGACATGGTCGGGCGATATCCCAACTCCGCCCTGGCCTGGCTCGGCCTCGGAAAGGTTCGCGCCGAGGCAGGAGATCTCGAAGCCGGAGCACTAGATCTCGCGCGCGCCGCTTCGCTGAGCCGTGGAGAGCCAGAAGTGCTGGCCAACCAGGGCCTCGTCCTCCTTCGCGCTGGGCGCGCCGACGAGGCCTTCCCACCCCTGCACGCCGCCGTCAAGCAGCGCCCAGCCGACGTCTCGCTCACCATCGCCGCGATCGAGGCCGCCACCGGCGCAGGGCGAAAGCAAGATGCGCGGAAGGTCGCGGTGGACGGCCTAAAGCGGCACCCTCAGGACCTTCGCATGATCTTCCAGACGGCCAAGGTGCTGTCGAATCAGGGCGATCGCGAAGGGGCGTACCTGGTCCTTCGCGACAGCCTCAAGAACCAGCCAGATCCTCGCCTGATCGTCGCCCTCGCCGCCGCCGCGCGCGACGCGGGCTACTACGCCGAGGCGGCGGAGATCCTCGATCGACTGTCCAAAGTCATGGATCTGCCTCGCGCGAAGGAGCTGGCGGACCAGCTCAAGCAAGAGGCGCTCATCCGAGGCAAGACCCGCGAGCGCGAGGGCCCCAACGAGAGCGCGAAATAGCTATCGACCCAGGTGGCGCGCCAGAACGTCTACCCCTTCCTCGACGATCCGGGGCGGTGCGCAGGTAAAGCAGACCCGAATATGGGTTGGGTAAGGGCCAAAGCTGTACCCCGGGGCGACGAGGAGTCCCTTGGCCACGAGGTCTTCGAGGAGCCCATCCACGCCTCTGTCGTCGAGATGCTCAGCCACGTCAAGAAAGACAAAGGTGCTTCCTTGGGGCTCCGCGACCCCGAGCCGCGCCGCCGTGGATCGTCCCAGGTCGCGATAAGACTCGAAGGCTTCGGCGATCCAGGCTTCACCCATGGGACCAAGCGCCCGCAACGCGGCGATCTGCCCCGCGGTCGGAGCACTGTAGAAGGTGTGGGTCGACACCTTGAGCACCTGCCCGATAGCCTGGGAGGGTCCTACGAGATACCCCACTCGATTCCCCGCCATTCCGAAGGCCTTGCTGAAGCTGAAAGCCGAGAAGGTCCGCTCCGGCGCTAGCGCCCGAACATAGGTGTGCTCCCCTCGGTAGACGAAGTCTTCGTAGACCTCATCGGACCAGATCCACAGCTCCTGGGCCGAGGCCCACCGGACGATCGCCTCGACCCAGGCACGGGGGTAGACCACGCCGGTCGGGTTGTTCGGAGTGTTCAGGTAGATGGCGACGGTCCTGGGACTCGAACACTCCGAGAAGGCTTGAACCGCCTCGTCGGGCGTCGAGACCGAGCCCACCAGCGGCACCGGGACCGGCACCCCTCCGAAGCTCCTGACGATGCCCGCGATAAGAGGCCAATACGGGGCCCCGATCAGCACCTCATCACCCGGAGCGATCAAGGCGCCTGCCAGAGCACCCAGACCCCCTGTTCCCCCGGCCGTAATCACGATGTCGTCAGGAGTCGTGTCGATCCCACTGCGCTCTTCCACCCGGTGAGCCAGCGCTTCGCGCAGCGCTGGCATGCCGTGAGGGGTGGTGTAGCGATGCATGCCAGGATGGTCCTCGACCGAGAGATCCTGCATGCGACAGCCCTCGGCCGGCTCCATCCAGGTATCGCCGACATGTAAGGGGAAGACACGGCCTTGGTGCTGCGCGAGACGACCGGCGAGTGTCGAGTAGGGAGAGGCCCCGGTCTGAGCCAGAACGGGGGATACCAGAGGAAATCTCGGCACATCGACTCCAGGTGAACTAGCTTGAGAGGAAGAGATATAGGAGGTAGGAGCCGAACATCACCCCACCGAAGACCCTGCCGATCCGACCGGCAAAGAGGGCGATGGGAACCAGCAGCACCGTGACGCCGCAAGCCACGGCGATGTCCGCCCAGAGCGCAGGATCGCGAAAGACGATCGGGTGCAGGACTGCGGTCATGCCGAGCACGAGCGCCAGGTTGAAGATGTTCGAGCCCACCACGTTGCCGAGTGCAAGGTCGACCTCGCCCTTCCAGGCGCCCAGTGCCGTGGTGACGAGCTCGGGTGCGCTGGTCCCCAGCGCGATGACCGTCAGGCCCACGAAGCGATCGGACAGACCCATGGACGAGGCGACCTCGAGCGCCGAGCCGACGAAGAGCTGTGCCCCTCCGACCAAGGCGACCAAGCCCAGGATCAAGAAGATGGCGTCGAGCCAGAGGCGCGTCTTAGGGAGGTCAGGCTCCTCGTCGAAGCTCGCGCTTCGCTCCTTGAGGGCCTGGCGGATCAGGATCGTGTTGTAGACCAGGCAGAGGCCGAGCAGTACGAGCCCATCGATCCAGCCCACCTGCCCATCGAGGCAGAGCAGAGGAAGGAGGAGCTGCAAGATGAGCAGCGCGGGCAGATCACGCTTGAGCAAGCCACGATCGACCGCCAGCGGTTTGACCATGGCGCCAACCCCGAGCACCAGCAGCACGTTCGCGACGTTCGAGCCCAGCACGTTGCCCATCGCCGCGTCGGTACTGCCCTTCCATGCCGCCGAGACACTGACCGCCAGCTCCGGCGCCGACGTGCCGAAGGCAACGACCGTCAAGCCTACGATCATCGCCGGGATCCGAAGCCCTAACGCGAGCTGACCGCCCCCGCGCACGAGCAGCTCAGCGCCACCTACCAACAACGCGAGGCCGACCAAGAGCAACAGAACAGCCACGAGCTTCCACGCACAAGGGTGATCGGTCCAGCGACAGCCCCGCTCGTAACCCGGACCGCACCGCCCGGCCCGCCACCACCCTCCCCGACTCAGTCAGCCGACGACGTCTCCTCTTGCCACCGGCGCGATAGCGCGACTTCACGCGCATACTCCTGCACCGATCGCTCGCGCTCCTCGGCCGACCAGCCGAGCTCATCGGCGAGGATCTCGGCGACCCGAGTCGCGGCGGCGAGCCCTTGATCCTTGGCTCGATAGAACACCTGGGTTCGTCGGAGGAGCACGTCGGTGACCGTCGCCGCAAGCTCCTCGCGGGCAGCCCATCGGACCTGGGCCTCGAGCTCGGGGCGGTCCGGGCTGAGCGGCGTCGCGAGGGAGGGCTCCTTCACCACCATCCGCGCGATCTCCATGGCCCTCATGCCGTAGGTGTCCACGAGGTTCAGGGCCGAGACGGGCGATAGATTGCCCTGCGCTGCCTCGGCGACCTGCTCCGCCACCTTGGCATGATCATCGTCCTCGGGCCAACCGATCGCGCCCGGCAGCGGCTCGCGATCGGTGTACGCTGGGGACAAGCGCATCGGCGGCTTGACCATCCGCAGGAGCTTGACCCCCGTGTCGACGACCTCGGCGCTCATCTTGCGAAAGGTCGTGAGCTTCCCGCCCGCGATGGTGACGATGCCATCTTGGCCGACCACCACTTGATGTTCGCGGCTGACCGCAGACTCGTCGATCTTCTCACCCTTCTTCGCCACCGGACGCATCAGAGGCCGGAGACCCGCCCACGTCGAGATGACGTCGGCAGGCTGCAGGCCTCCGGTGGGAAAGTACTCGTTCGCCGCATCGATGAGGTATCGGACATCCGCGGCGTCCGCCGCGAGCTCAGCAGGATCTCCTTCCCAGTCCGTGTCGGTCGTTCCCAAGTACGTGACGTCTCCCCAGGGGATCGCGAAGAGCACCCGCCCGTCGGAGGGGTGGAGGCAGACGACCGCGTGGCGCACCGGCAGCCGGTTCGCCGGAACCACGATGTGGACCCCCTTGGTGGGACGAAGGAGGGGCGCATCGAGCGCTTGGGAGAGTGAGAGGGTGCGATCGGTCCAGGGGCCCGTGGCGTTGATCACAACCGAGGCCTCGATCCGTCGTTCCTCGCCTCCGAGCTCGTCTCGGATGACCGCCCCGCCAACCTTCCCGCTCGGATCCCGGATCAGCTCCGTGCAACGAGCCCAGGTCGCGACCACAGCCCCGGCCTTCACCGCATCGAGGGCCGACTCAAGGGTGAGCCGAGCGTCGTCGGTCGAGCAGTCATAATACAGCGGCGCGCCCTTGAGACCCTTCTGCCGAAGGAGGGGCTCCTCGTCGGCCACACCCTTGGGCGTGAGGCTCCGGTGGAGCTTGGGCGACCGGAAGAGCGAGAGGCCGTCATACAGCCACATCCCGGCTCGAAGCGTGAGGAGGCCCTGCCGTGAGCTATCGTAGATCGGAAAGAGGAATCCCAGGGGGTTCACCAGGTGCGGGGCGATGTCCATGAGAATACGTCGCTCGCTGACGGCCTCGAAGACAAGGCTAAACTCCATATGCTCCAGATACCGAAGCCCGCCGTGAACGAGCTTGGAGGACCGGGAGCTCGTGCCATAGGCGAGATCGTTCATCTCGACCAGCGCCACCTTGAGCCCACGACGCGCCGCATCTCGGGCGATCCCTGCGCCGTTGATCCCTCCCCCGATGATCAAGAAGTCGACTGGCTCGCCGAGCTTGTCCCACATCTCTCGTCTAGTCGGCATCGATCCTCCCAACCCCCGCGCGGGGTGCGCCTGTCGCAAGAGGTAACGGCGCAGGCCAATCCCGCACGTCAGACCCGCTCCCAAGGCCGTCCCCCCTACTCGAGGGCGCGATCACTCGACCCGCTTGGGACCCCAGGGCCGATCGGGCTCCCCCTCGAAGCGCGCCCGGCCGATCGCGGCTTCTCCGGTGTCCACACAGCGCTCATACGCTCGCGCCTCGATCTCGGCCCGTTGCTCCTGCGGCAAGCCTGGCGACGTGAGCAGGGCACGCTTGAAGGCAGCGATTGCAGTCGGCGATCGGGTCGTGACAGCTTCGGCCAAAGCCCGTGCCCGCGCCATCCCTTGATCCACACCTGGGACTCGCTCTTGGATCAGACCGATCCGAAGGGCTTCATCGGGCCCAATCCGCTCGCCTGTCATCCCGAGGCGAAGGGCATGGCTGGGACCGACCCTGCGCTGGAGCTCACTGGTGCCTCCCGCGCCCGGAATGATGCCCAAGCCCGTCTCGGGGAGACCGAAGAGCGCCGTATCGGCAGCGATGGCATAGTCGGTGGTGAGGAGGAACTCCGTGCCCCACCCAAGCGCGACACCGTTGACCACCGCGACGTGAAAGACGGGCGCACGGGCGAGCCGGCTGAGCACCGCGCGCTGCCAGCGCACGTGCTGCTTGACCCGCTCGAGGGACCAACCCTTCCGCTCCGAAACATCGGCACCCGCCACGAAGATCGGGGTACCCTTGCGGGAGGTTCGCCGGCTGGTCGAGATGAGCGACACGAGCTTGGGATCCTGTTCGAGGCGCTCCGCGAGCTGCTCGAGCTCGCGCAAGACCCCCGAGCTGATCTCGTTGGCCTTGCCGTGATCGAAGGTCAGCACCGCGACCCGGCCGTCGAACTCCTGGGATAGCTTCAGCACGGTCAGACTCTACCCTAAGTGACGAACGAGGACCTTGGCTGCCACGAGATCCCGGGACATACCCATGCGCTCGAGCAAGGGGACGCAAGCCCTCGCCACGGAGCGGGCCTGCGCAGGATCAAAGCGGGCCAAAAGTCGAGCCCGCGCGAGGGCTACCCTGGCGGCGAGGGGCACGTGGCTGACCAGAGCCATCGACGCCGTGTCGAGGAGGTGCTGCTGCTCCGTCTCGCTGGGCTCCAGACGAACAGCCCGCTCGTAGGCTGCCTGACCCACAAGCAGTGGCAAGCCCGCCGCCATGGCGTCTTCCATGGCTTGTTGAAGGTCGAGATAAGCCCGCCCAGGAGCGTGCTCGGCCAAGGCGATGCCCCTGGCGATACGGAGCCGGATGCCCAAGACCACCAGGTCGCGCTCTTTGGCGAAGGTGATCCCGGCGTCGAGCAACCCTGGCAAGGGATGAACGCCCAGCGCCAACGTCGCGCGGACCGCGCCAGCCTCCGCGTGCCAGGCGAGCGCCTCGCGGCCCGCTTCGCGCCAGGCATTGGCGGCGGCCTGGTAGCGCGCCAGGGCCTCGCGCTCCGCCCCGAGGTAGAGCTCGCACTGCGCGAGCACCATCAGGCCTGACGCCACCGCCGCAGGATCTCCGTCGCGCTGGAGGGCCGAGAGCTGCTTGCGGCTGCACTGGCGAGCCCGAGCCAGATCCCCGTCGAGCAGGTAGAGCAAGGTGCGACGATAGTCCGCTGCGAGCAGGCCTGAGGGTCCGGTCGACGAGAGCGCTTGGAGCTGGATGCGGGCCGCTTCCTTGCGCCCGAGCGAGATGAGGATCCCGATGCGCGTGTCGAGGAAGGCGGCAGGCATGGAGCCCGGCAGCTGTTCCGTGGAGATGGACTCGAGCAGATCGTCAGCCAGCTCGGCCAGGCCCAGATCCGCCAACACGGCCGCGAGCTTCGGGGCGGTCGCTGCCGCGGCGGTGCCCGAAGGCTCCGTCAGCTCGAGGGCGCGTCGGAGGCAGAGCTCCGCTTCGGTGGGCCGGTCATCGCGGCGCCAGCACTCGCCGGCGGAGAGCCAAGCCCTCCAAGCGGGCTGCGCGCGCCCTTCGTTCAAGGCTAGCTGCGCTGCCGCTGCGAAGGTCTGCGCCGCCTCTCCCCAGTCGCGGGAGGCGGTGCTTGCCTGGGCGGCGGTCATCATGTGGGAATAGTCGGCGGTCACTACTTTCCTCGCCGCACCTTCTACCGGATTGAGCGTGTCGGCGCCACTACGCGTCCATAGGCTGCCCAAGATCCTGGCCGGTCGCCACCCCTAGTTGCAGCCGCCCGTCCAGTCCTTGGCGCCCACCTCGAAGGTGAACTCGCACGTCTTGCCAGCTTCTACCTCGAAGCCCGTGCCCCGGATCTTTTCCCCCGTCGAGACAGGCGCCACGATGGTGCGGTAGCGACCTGCCTGCAAGGCGCCCATATCGAAGGGGGACTTGCCGTCCCACTCGGCCTTGAGCCCAAGGCTGCCTGAGATCGTGACCGCGGCCGCCTCGTCACCTGTCAGGGTGAGCACCGTGGACTTGCTGTCTGCCCCCTCTTTCTTGCGGCCTTCCTTCAGGATCCGTGACCCATCGGGAAGCTCGACCTGGGGCACCTCGGGGACCTCAGGAGTTCGCTCTGGGGGTGGATCGGTCGTGGCGACCGTACCCGAGGGCGGGAAGACCATGATCAAAGCCACCGCCGCGAGCACGATGGCGCCTAGTAACAGACCCAGCACCAGCACAACGCCCATGGCTGCAACAATCCACTTGAGGGCTCCACCCTTCTTCTTGGGCCGGGGCTCGTCGTCGTGCACGTCGTACTGCTCATGGCGCTGAGGCGGCGGAGCTGGGGTCGGGGCACGCTGCCGCTCTACAGGCGCGGGGGTGGATGGGCCTGGACGCTTAGGCGGAGGGGGAGGCGTCGGGGCGCGCGCCGGAGGGGGAGGCGGAGTCGGCTGGGCGCCGCCCCCCGCACGTGCCGCGCTCAGCGGCCCGGAGTCGAGTCCCCAGACCGAAGACGAGTCTTCTTCGATCAGGGCCCCCGCGAGGCCGTCGGACTCATCGATGGCGGGCAACGCCGCCTTGGCCTCGGCGACGATGGTGCGACAGAACCGACGCTGGCCCATGTCGTTCGCACCCTGAGCCAGGATCTCGAAGATGTCGACAAGCTGACGCGCCGAAGGCCGCTCGCTAGGTTCATAGGCCATCATAAGCGCGAGCGTGTCGCGCACTTGCTCCATCCACTCAGGATCACCCGACAACGGCGTGACCGCGATCTTGTCTTCGATCTTTGCCACGAACTTGTTGGGACGAGGAGGGATCCGCCCGAAGGGCTCGAGGCTGAGCATCTCTTGGAGGGTGACCCCGAGCGAGAAGACATCAGCGGCGGGGGTGTCTTCTTCGCCGAGCATCCGCTCGGGTGCCATATAGCCCTGCGATCCGAAGGCCAGTGCTTGAGTCTTGGCCTCTCGGGCGTCGAAGTTCGCGCGGGCCGTGCCAAAGTCGAGCACCTTCACGCCGCCGTTGACGGTGACGAAGATGTTGGAGGGCTTGATGTCCCGATGGATGACGCGGAGCGGCTCCCCCCCCTGAAGCGGCTCCCCGTTGTACGCGGCATCGAGGGCGGACGCGACGGCGATCATCACCTCGAACAAGGCCTGCCGGGGGAACTCCTGGCCGGAGTCCTTGAGAAAGCCCATGATGTTCTTAAGGTCGACCCCCTCAAGATACTCCATGACGATCGCAAGCTTTCCGTCGATCGACGTCAGGTCTTCGACCCGCACGATGTGCTGATGGCGAATGAGCCCGAGCAGACGAGCTTCGTCGCGCGTCCGCATCACGACCTCATCGTGAGTCGACCACTTCTGATGAAGCAGCTTGAGTGCGACGATGCGGGAGAAGCCATCCTGGGAGAGCTGCTCTGCCAGGTAAACCTTACCGAACCCTCCCTCGGCGATCTCTTTGATGAACCGGAACCGGCGACGGGCGCCACTCATGCGGTGTTCTCCAGCGACGGGCTTCGGCGGGAAGCCGATGAGGGGTCTGCAAACCCAAACCATACGGCTCGGGGCATGGTACACCATCTGTTCGAGCGCGCACCCTCGGCAGGGCCCACGACGCAGGACCCCGTGCCTCCCGCATCGAGCCCAGCCGAGGTTGTGGGGCCTTTTACCCGAATCATCTCGCCCCCCTTACTCACGGTCCCTCTCGCTCGGGTTGATGCGAACCCCGCAGAACTCATTCTTGGGTTCGCGCGCGACCTCATGCAGGTAGTGCATCTGGGCGAAGAACTCGACGAGGTCCGCCTCGACTTCAGCGTTGCGGTTCAGGTACGCCACCAGGCTCGGAGGACCCATCAAGGTGCCTCCCCAGTCCCCGTCGCCGGTGAGCCGATCGACCTCTTGACCCATGAGCAAGGCGGCGATGTTCATCGGGTAGGCATCGGGTTGGGCATTCGGCTGGATCTCGGTCTGCTCGTACATCGCCTGCAGGTCCACCGCACGGTAGGACTCCTGAACCTGGATCCGGTTTCGCACCCGGTCAAACGGGACGACCTCACGTCGCTTTCCGCGCTCTCCCGAGAGCAGGATCCCGGTCACGGCGTAGCGCGATGGCAAGGGAGGAGCGTTACGGCAGAGGACCCCCGCCTCGGACGGAGCGCCCTTCATGGCCTCAAGCAGGTTGCCGTCGCGGTCACGCTGCTGGATCTGAGTGATTCGATCGAGAGCCTCCGACACGACTCGCTCCGGCAGCCCAAACTGGCTGAGGTTGACGCGGCGCGTCGCAGGAGTGAAGCGCATGTCCAAGAATCGATCCTCGACCTCGTACTTTTCTCGCTCCTTGGACGGCTCTGGTACGTACTCGAAGACCACCAACCCCACGCAGAGCATGCAGCCCACTACGAAGGTCGCAAGCACCACGAAGATGCGTGCACTCATCGCCCCCCCTAGAAGCCCCCGACGGCCTTGGCCGTCGGGATCGCGAAGTTGTCGCAATAGCCGTTCACGAGGCTGTCCCAGCTACGGAACTCTGCGAAGGTATCACGGTAGTTCTTGCCGTAATAGCAGACCGCAACCATGTGCTGGGCGACCACAGTGTACCCATAGTGCTGAGACTCAGGCGCTAGCCTGGAGCCACAGAACTTGGTGCTTCGGCCGTCGGCGCACCGGATGTTCTCGCCATAGAAGAGGTGATGTTCAGACTCGGGGCGCCTCTTGGACCAAGCTTCAAAGGCGGGCAGGACGTTGAAGCTCTTGCGCTTGCCGAAACGACTGTCGTCGTAGCCACCGTTGTGGCTCACGATGGTCATGATGGTCGCACCCCCGGATCGCGCGATGGTCTCGTTCTGCCACGCTTCGCCGAGCGCAAAGATCGCGGCCTTGGTGCTGCGCTCGAGGTCCCGGCGGTCGTCGATCCGACAGCCGCCCTGCTTAGGGATAAGGCAGACCTCGGGCTCGATACCCGTAAGGTTCTTGTCAATGTAGGGAGCCTTCTGACGAAGCGGCGCCGGGGGTGAGTAGGTCGAGGGGGTCCAGTTGAAGGTCGAGCCGTCGGGGCGACGGAGCTGACAGTCACGGATGCGGAAGTCCTGACCGTTGACCTTCTCAATACGGAAAGCGACCTCGGGCATGAACTGCCAGTAGCCCTTGGCGCAAGCCCAAGACTGTGCCTCAGGATCATACCGGCTCTCCGTGTAGGGAAGCGCGGCGATGACCTCGGGCAGGCCCGCCTCGCGTAGCTGCCCGAGAACCTGAGCGTAGGGCTTCCGCACGACATCGAGTCGACGGAAGAACCGCTTAGACTTCATATACTGCTCGAACTGAGCCGAGGTGTAGGAGAAGAACCGCTCATCCCAAGTGCTCGGGTCGGTGATGTGCTTGACGTCGAGTACGCCCGCTTGCTTGGCGCGCTCAGCGCTCGGTGCGACCGCCAGCCGACGGAAGGGCTCCTGTAGACCCTCAAGAGTCTCTTCGTCCATCTTAGTGTTCGCAGGGTCGACATGCTCGTAATACTCTTCGCCCTCGACGATGGGGCCAAGACGGGCCACCTCGGGCTCCCTCAGGTAGACCCCGATCAAGGCCGCCGCCCCCACCGTGACCACGGTCAAGCCGAAGCAACCGAAAAACCAGATCGGCAGGGTCGCCGCAGCGATGCGCGCCACGCTGCGCTGCGGAGCCGCCTTCTTGGCCGCAACGGGGGCCGAGACTTCGACCGCCTTGACGCTGTCCGCCGCCGACCCAACCCGCCCAGCCGTCCAGACGCCGAGCTTCTCGACGCGAATGAACTGGACCGTCGCGCCGCGACCCACCGGGCCGAGGTGGACCGCGCAACCCTGGTTCAGGTACTCAGGCCCCGTGAGGGGGTCGATCTCTTTCCAGTTGACGTGAGGATGAGGAGCCAACCGGATCTGGTTGGTCCCAACGGGGCCGATCGTGGCTTCACCTTCGCCGTAGGCGGTGATCACAGCCTGCCGCGCGTCGATCCCACGATAGCCCGTGAGCGCCAAGCCTCCGGGACCTGGGTTGGCTCCGAGGCGAACGAGAGGCCCCTTGTAGGTCTGCTCGCCCATCGACGCGAGGGGACCGTTGAGCACCTTGAGCACTACGTCGAAACGTTCCTGACTCACTTGCTGACCACCAATGTTGCTCCTGAGCCCTGCACGACCTCGCCGAGGGGCTGTAGCGCATGCAGGACCATGTCATCTATCGCAATGTGCCAGCCTGAGCCGTCGAGTTCAAGCATCGTGAGCACCTGCTCCAGCGCTGCTCCCGCCACGAGCGCGGTGCTGACGGGAGCTCGAAAGCGGATCTCGGTGTCGGCAAGGACCTCGAAGTCTACACAGACCAGCGCGGCCGCGGTGAACACCAAGTGCACCACCGAGTCGGGCTCAAGCGCATCGACGAGGTCCCCCCTTGAGAGCACACGCGCATTCTGCTCAACCGAGAACCAGCCTTCGAGCGCGCCGGTGAGACTATGGCGTTGACCGCCGCTCTGCTCCAGCGCCCTCGCCGCCAGACAGCCGATCGCCTCGCCTTCGCTGACCCGCACCGAGATCGGCTCGAGATCGTCGATCTGAACGCGGAAAATCTGGCCGGTCGAGCCCTCGCTGGGGTGACTCGCTTGAGCCTCGGCGCCGGCCCCCTTCGAGGATCGCAGGCGCTTGAGAAGGCTCGCCGCTCGCCCGGAACGACCGAGGGAGGGCTCTTCCACAGCAGGCGCCGCGTCCTTGGAGCGGCGGGGCGTCTCACGGTCCCGCGAGGCGCGAGGCTTGGCCTCGTCGCGACTACGACCCACGGAGCGGCTCCGACTCAGAGAGTCGCGACTCCGCGAAGAGGGAGGCTCCTCCCGACCTCGGCTTCGCTTAAGTCGGTCCTTGAGCGCAGCACGGCTGCTCTTTGGATCCGCGGAGGGCTCGCGGCCCGAGGAACGCTTGAGCCGCTCGCGCAGAGATGGTCGCTCACCAGCCGCGGCGCGCCCACCACGCCGAGAGTCTCGCGCGCCCGATCGCGCGACCCTCCCCCAGCGCTGCCCTTGGTCTTGGGGCTCGTCTTCACCTGGGCGCGCCTTCTTGGGCTCAGGCAGCCCCTTGCGAGACTTGCGACCTTCGGCCTCGCGCGCGAAGTCCTCAAGATCCTCCTCGGTGTAGTCGCTGTTGCCCTCGCGGCGACGTCGGATCCGGTTCTTCACCTTCGTCGCCACCTCTTCGAGGCTCGGCCCCTCGACCTCGGGTAGGGCAAGGAGGTCGCGGACCTCCCAGATGAACTCATTGATGTCACCGTGTCGGGTATCCATATCGAACTTCAGACACCGAGACAGGAGCTCTACAACGCTCTCGGGCAGAGACTCTCGATACTGATAGAGCCGGTACGGCCCCTGTGCATTCGTCGCCTGCTGCTTGATCTCGCTGAGCACCCCGTTGAAGAGCGGCTCTCCAGTCATCAGCTCGAACGCCATCAGCGCAAGGCTGTAGAGGTCGGAGGTGAAGTCTTCGCCCTCGCCCTCGATGCGCTCCGGCGGGCAGTATCGGTAGGAGTCTTCCTTGAGTGCGACCCGCTCAGACTCCTGCGCGAGCACCATGTCCATCTGAGGAAAGCCAAAGCCGATGATCTGCACCCGCCCATCCGCTTTGAGCAGGATCCTCCACGGAGAGAGGTCGCCATGGCTGAACAGCTCAAAGGACTCCGCCTTGACATAGGCATCTTGGAGGATCTGGGCGACGAAGTAGCAGGCTTCGAGCCCAGCCTTCACCCCCGCAGGCTCACCGAGCTTGGCGAGGGTGTCGAGGACCTCCGAGAGGGCAACGACCGAGCCCGTGGGGTAGATAAAGGTACCTGCCTCCGGCACATGAGACACGACCTCCATCAGGTCGGCGACGTTGGGCTGCTCCAGGAAGGCCATGATGGGCAGCAGCTCGTTCGTGAGGAGCGGATGATCACGAAACTTGCGATGGAACGTAAGGCCCGTGTGGCGGAGCCCTTTGTCGTTCTCGAGCTCGACCAGATCCGAGCTCGGGCCCGAGACCTTGTGTCCCGTGCGCTTCATGTCTCCGAGCGTGTCCATCCATCCTCCGTCGACCGCCCCATGGTAGCCGCTGCGACGTCCGTGCGGGCACATGACTCGCGCGATCGCCCCGAGTGGCGCCTCCGCCCAACCCCTCCGCCGATCTGCCCTGCAACGCTCGCTCCGACGACTCACCAAGCCAGTCGCGCGGCGAGACGGTAGGCTGACAGAGAAGCTTGGAGTGCTGATGGCAGGTCGATTCGACCAGAAGAAGACGGGTCCTGGCGCAGCCCAGGATCAAGAGCAAGAGCAGGACGTCACCCAGGAGCAGAACCAAGAGCAAGAGCGCGAGAAGAACCATCAGCAGAACACCATGGGAAACCAGGCGATCGCCGCCATGCTGAACGCTCGCTCCGACCCGGCGGGGGCAGAGGATGATGGCGGGGGCAGCGGGCAGTCCGTCCGGGCGCGCAAGGCCCACGAGAAGGAAGGCCAGGACTACGGCGGCGACGATGTCATCGACGACGTGCCGATCACCCTCGAGGATCTCAGCCAGAGCTGGAAGCCGTCGATCAAGAAGTCCGAAGATCGACCCCGCTTTGTCGAGCCCATGCCCGATGACGACCTCCCTCCAGAAGATCCCGAGTGGCTCGAAGCGGTCTTTCAAGCCCCCTACGCGGGGCCCTTGCCACGGATCAAGAACATCGACGCGCTGCTCCAGCCCTCGGCTTCGATCGTCGCGCGGTCCATGGCAGGCTGGTGCAAGGCGGCCTCACGTTGGGAGACCCCCGACCTGAGCTGGCGATCGCTCAGCGCGACCATCGCCCACAACGCCCCGGTCCTCCAGTCTCCCGGGGCCAGGGTCCTACCCGCCCGAGCCGCCATCGGCGCGCTCGCCTCTTGCCTCCTGGCCGAGTCCCCGGCGGTCCGTCGCAGGCCGACCATTGAGACGGGAGCCATCATCGAGTTCTGCCTCGAGCTCGAGGGGCGAAGCCATCGGGTCGACAACCTACTCAACGAGCTCGAGAGCCAACGCTCGAACCTCCCGCGCGCCCGAGATCTCCTCGCGAGCCGTCTACCCAACCAACATGGCGAGCTCTCCGCGGTCGACGTGCACCCCGACGACCTCACGGCTCTTGAGCGTGCGCTGAACACCCTGGTGTTCTGGGAGCCTCTGGAGTCGACCGTACCCGTCCTCGAAGAGCCCACCCTGCCTGACACCACCGACGAGGATCCGCTGGGTCTCGACGAGATCCTCAACGCGAACACCGGCGGTCCGCTCGACCAAGTCAGCCCGCTGTACCAGGCCGCCCTTCGCACCGCCGAACGCTTCGCCTCTGCCGCGAGCATCACCCGCATGCGGTGGATCGCCGCCGCGGCGCTGGTCGCAGAGGTCGCCCAGCTCTGGACCGGGTGTCCGTCGTCCCCCTTGCTCCGCCAAGCGCAAGCGCTCGACGCCCAGATCGACGACGTGCTCAAGCTCCTGCTCCAGGTCGCGCGCGCGGCCAAGAGACAGGAGTTCGAGCCCAGCAAGATCCAGATCGGCTTGACGCGCACCGCCCGAATGCTCGATCTGGTGCGCAAGAGCAGCATCGGCGAGCTCGCCTCGACCTGCGCAGCACTACTCCCGGGTCAGGCCCGACTCCAGCTCCTGCCCGAGCTCCGAGCCGACCCCCTCTCCGAAGCCCTCGATATGGGTCAGCCCACCGAGAGCCTGACGTGGCTTGAGTGCCTCCCACCCGATCTTGACCGAGATGCGGCGATGCTCTTCATTCAGACGGTCGGAGGGGTTCCCTTCGACACCCTGCGTCACCGCGCCGAGCAGCTTCGGAGACGCTCGCTGCAGGAGCGAGCCCCAGGCCCCCTGAGCACCGCGCTCACCATCGTGCTCGCACATGCTCACTTTCGGCTTGAGGACTTCGAGGCATGCCGTTCGTTGGCGGACGACCTCTACGCCGTGGGCCGAGCGCGCCGAAACGGCCTGCTGGTGGCGGAGGGCGCGCTGCTGTCGATGGAGTCTCTGGTGGCGGAAGAGCGGGTCGCCCAAGCCGAAGAGCTGCGTCTGAAGGCCGGAAGGCTCTGTCTGGATCTAGGGGCCCGCGGCGCCCTCTCGCTGCTCGCGCGGTGGAGGCCCGCCCAAGAGGAGCCCGAAGACTTCACACCCTTCTTCGACTACCCCATGGACTTCGAAGACGACGACGAACCCGACGCGGGGGAGTGACAGGTCGACGAACAGACCGGGGGGCAGGCTCAGGCCCCCGGTTGGTACGCACAGACCGCGCACTGGCCTTCCGGCGCGATCGCGGCACGGGCACGGTAGCAGCCCATATGAAAGACGCGCCCGCAGCTGTAAACACAGTCCTGTCGGTTGTCGAGGTCGTTGAGATCGACGTTACCACCGCAGATCGCGCATTGTGCCACGCTCTGCTCGACCACGGCGAGCGCGGTGGCCTCCGCGGTGGTGCGCTCCGGCAGCGGCTCAACCGCGCCGAACCAACTCAGAAAGCCCATGATGACGCCACCGAAGCCGGCCAGGAGGCCAGCCCCGGCCGACGCTCCGAGGTACATCGGCTCAACCCCCAACAAGAACGCAGGAACAAAGGCGATAGCCAGCAGCGGAAAGAAGAAGAGAAGGGCCACCACCGGGATCTTCCAGCCCCCAGCCGGTCCGAAGAGGTGGCGGGCGGTCGACGTCGCGAGCAAGGCGACGGCGAGCGCCGGCACCAAGCCCAAGATGGCGGCTTCGATCCAGCCGCCCTCGACAGTGAGCGCCAGGGCCCAGAGCACCGTGAAACCGATCGTGTTCAGCGCCGCCCCGGCCATCACCGCCAGATTCCCGCCACGATACCCCTTCGCGCGAGGATACTCGGGCGGACGCTCGATGACTTCGCTCCCATCGGGAGGCTGCGGCAGGATGTGGATAAGCTCGCCCGAGACCACCCCGAGATCCTGTAGACGCTCGTCTTCGCCGAGGAGACGACCGCGAGCCCGAAGCCAGAACTTTCGCCGGGTGCCGTCGGGCCAGTACGCCCCAAGGTTGGCGTCCCGCGCGATGCGCTGCGTGACGTCCTTAGCGGGCAGGTAGGTGGGCACCACCAGGTCGAGCGCGGCCGCCTCGACGTCGACCACTTGGACACGAACCGTGACCGTGCCCGCGTCGGCTGGCCCGCCGAGCTGCTGCTGCATCATCGCATGGCATCCGCGCTAGCTTGAAGCTCGTCCGCCAAGCGCTGCATGGGCTGCAGGAGACGTTCGAAGCTCTCGAACCAGCGAAGCCAGGTCTCATCGCTCTGATCAGGGGCGGGGATCTCGGCGTTCACCCTACGAATGAACTCGGTGAACTGCGCGACCCGATCCGTGGTGGATGGAAGCGGGTTGTAGAAGTCGTGCGCGTAGGAGATCAGAGTGCCTGCGGTACGGTAGAGAACCCGGTCCGTCGTGCCTTCTTCGATAAGGATGAACTCAGCAGAGACCAGGGCGGAGTAGAAACCGAAGGAGCCGATCCCCATCTCTTGAAGGATCGCAGTCCGGAACAGCGAGTCGAGGGCCTTCTTGTTCAGGCGGATGAACTCGAGCACCCTGGGTTTCAGGTACGACTCCGCGGCGCGCGCCTGCCGTCCGGCACGAGGCACGGGGAGCTGTACCTGCACCATGCGCCCGACCCGGACCCGAATGCGAGCAAGGGCAACGCCATCCTCGAACTCCTCGTCGGCGGCGTGAAGACGGGGCGCACAGGTCTCGACGACGCGAGACTCTCTAGACTCGTCGGTGTCGAAGACCGGCCGCGCAGACTCCGCATCGGCGCGCTCCACGTGGAAGAGCCAGAGGATGTACTCCCCGTCTTGCTTCGGGACCTCGAGCGGCACAACCACATCGGCATGGAGCTGTACGCCCTGCCCGGCGCGAGTGATCCCGTAGCCGCTCTTGATGACCGCCGTGTAGCGGCGCTTACGCTGCTCAAGCTCCACCTGGAGGCCCTGGACGATGCCGTAGCCATGAAGAAAGAGGGAGTGCCTGTGGAGGGTCCGACGGTGGTAGAGCTGCTCGGTCAGCAGATCATCGGCCGTCAAGCAAAGACCTTCGTAGGCGTTGAGTCGAACCAAGGTATGCGAAAAGCTCATGCTATGCGCTCCAATCAGCTACGCTGATCGAACTGAATGGTGAACATCACGTGAATGGGCCGCTCCTGGCTGACCACCCCGACGATGCGTCGGAGCACTCCAGGGGCACGCTCGCCGAAGCGGCTCTCGAAACGCTCCCGCGGCTCCATAGTAAGGGAAAAGAAGCTCGTCGCGGCGCGCGTCGAGGGGTCCATCAGGTAACAGGCCTGATTCTCTTGTTTGCGGTATCGCTCGACGATGTCGCGCCCCCCTACGACCGCGTTCTGCCCAAGCACGACGGGACGCGCCTTGACGCGCTCCCGGATCCGAACAGGCGCAGAGGTGAGGACGCGGACCATCTCTTCGATGCCCCGACGGGTGCCGCGGGTACGATAGAGGCGGATCGCGCGACGGACCAGCTCGCGCTGCTGGTGGATCGGCAAGGACCCATCCAGCTCAAAGCCCACCCAGCTCGCGAGCCAAGGCAAGAACCGGGCATCGGTCATGAGGGGATCGATGAGCTCGACCAGCCGGTCCACCCGATCGGTCAACCGTGTTTGGATATGCTGAAAGAGGAAGAGAAACCGCCGGATCGGATCCTCATCCACGTCGATGTCCGTGGCTTGTTCCTCGAGGATGCCTGAGCCCCACTTCGCGATCGCACCATCGCGGGTTCGATGCACCTCTCGCGAGGTCACCGGGCCTTCACCCTGGAATATTCCCGGCAAGAACCGGAGATAGCTCCGAACTGGAACGTGGAGCACGACCTCGTCACCGATGCCCAGGTTCTGCGTATCGGCCGCAACACCCATGATACGGGGCACGATGGTCACCAGATGATCGGGGACGTAGAAGCTGGCGGGTTGACCGTTCGCGAGCACCCGCTCCCCATAGACCATGCTTCGCTTACCGCTGTTCGCATGCTGGATCTCGACCGCGCGCACGATACCCACGGCTTCACCACGTCGTACCTCGACCAGGCGGTAACGGACCGCGTTGCCCATGTTGCGCTGGAGGTAGCTGATCGCAGCGCGGATCGGGTACTTGATGGTGACCACCTGCTCGAGGTAGCGAAGATCTGTGGTCTCTTCGCGGGCGAGTAAGAGGTTCTCGCTCTTGCGAGAGCGACGGCTTGGTAAGCGCCTTCTTCTCACTCGTCACCCTCCTCGGCCGCAAGGATGCGGACTCGGCGGATCACGAAGAGATCCGACCGCTCGAGGACAAGGGTATCGACTCCGACGCCCTTCTCCCAGCCCGGATAATCCTTGTCTCGCCCGTCCTGGACTTCGAAGAGTTGCACATCGGTGACGTGCCGCACCTCGGGAATGTCCGTCACCATCCGCCCAAAGTCTTGGGCGTAGAGCGTGCCCTTGAAGGGCCAACCCTGGCCATCGATGCCGCCCGAGTAAGGATCGAGGAAGTTGGTGACCCAAGCTGAGGCGCGCTCGCGCACCTGGATCAAGTTGGTGTTGGGTCGAAGTCGAACCGAGAGCGATACGTCGACCTCTTGGAACGTCGCGAGTCGGACCACCGGCTGCACGTTCACCAGACAACGGCGCGAGAGGTACTTTCGGACGTGCTCCTTGAGCCCAGCCGCGAGGAAGGGATCAGGGACCAACTCCCCTTCGCGCCGGTGGGGCAGCACCACGATGCCGACCTCGCCGTCGTCGGTCATCTCCCCGTCACAGGCGGCTCGAGCCACCTCGCCCGATGCCTCCTTAGCGATAATCTCGAAGTCCAGCCTGGTCACGGCTCGGTCGCGAGAGGTGAGGACCGAAGGCGCACGACGGATGATCTCATCGATACTCTCGGCGTTACGGCCCCCGGTGGCGGGCATGAGGTTCCGCACATTGATCACGTCGCCGTAACCCTCGCAGGAGTCGATGGTCATCGGACCGACGTTCCCGAGCTCACCCGGCACGGTGTGGTAGACCTCGACCGAGATATTGTAGTTACCCACCGGCACGATCTTGCCACGGATGCCGTTACCGAACGTGATCGTGCCTTCCACCGCATCCAGCGTGAAGACCCGATCGTCCTTGCTGGCCGTGAGCAGGGAGTTGCCGGGAGCGCGGCGCCACTCGCGGCGCTGCCCATCATCCTCGACGACCCACAGCCGCATGTCGACGAAGCGGTCCGGCGAGAGGATGCGGCTCTGATCCGAGTCGTCCTTGTGCATGAAGACCGGGAAGTGGCGAAGCTGAACCTTTTGGTTGGGCACCCCTTGACCACTGAACTTCTCCATGCGGAAGGCGTGGAGGTTGACCGCGTTGACCGTGTTGGTCATGAGGTGGGTCAGGGGCGGAAGCGCAGGAAGATCTTCATCGCCCGGCATGCGGAAGAGTGCCCGCATCCAAGTGCCTTGGACAGGGGCCTCGTGCGGGTCCGCGAGCGTGAAGTCGAGCACCCCTGAGGTGTTCAGGGCGAATCGAGCACGCCCACTCTGTTCGCCAGCCGGGGTGAGACGACCCCAGCGCAACCGGCCATGTCCAGCGTCCTCGAGCAGCTCCCAGTCGGCGGTGACCCCATCAGGCAGATAAGACTCGCCGCGAACCTTGAAGAGGACCGCGTGCCGCTCGCCTTGGGGGAAGGGATCGTCGAACTGCAGGTAGAGAGCAGTATGGCCGCTGTCCTCATCCTCCCCTTCATCGTCTTGAATGTCGATGAAGGTGTCGAAGGGGTACGTTTCGGAGAGCTTGCCGCCGGACCTCGTGACCACGCGCGTAAGTCGGCGATTCTCTTGCCTGAACTCCAAGGTGGAGACCTTGACGCCCGGCAGCGGCTCTTCGTAGGTATCGAGCCCCATAGAGCCCTTCAGCCCGAGCTTGACGCTGAAGACCTTCAACACGAAGGGCATCGGCGGCTTGCCTTCTTCTTCTTGGAAGGAGAGCGCTGCCTTGGTCATCTCAAGGCGCAGCCAGCAGGTCTCTTGGCGGGCGACCGTGGTTCGCGTAAGCCCCCGGAGCTGCTTCTTCGGATCGATCTCAAGTCGGATCTTTCGACGCGCCGCTCGAAGCGGACCTTCTTCATCGGTGTCCAAGGTCGCGAAGGTACACTCGTTATAGCTACCTTCTTTATCGAAGATCACGCGCCAGGAGTCCGCCGCTCGGTAGGTGAACTGCATATGGTACAGCTCGTGCGGCTCCTCAACGACGAAGCCATCGAGCTCGAAAGCGAACTCGATCTCGAGCACGACGGGTGTTCCCGCGCGGTTCTCGAAGAGGTCGGAGCCGATAAAGAACTTCATGCCCATCAGGCATGGGAGGTTCTGGCTGGCCTGGAAGGGCGTAGCAGGAAGCTCCCAGGTTGGGATCTCGGCCACGGAGTTGACCTCGGGACCGAAGCCAAGGTGGACCTGGATGGGGCGAAGCCAGGTCACATCGATATTCAGGTCGGTTAGGAAGCCCCGAATGTTGACGGTCTCGATCCGCTCCGCTCGGAGGTTGAATCCGTCGTTCGCCATGTCGCTAAAGGGGCCGGTGAGAATGACGGTGGTTCCCTGGTAGCGTACGCGATCGATCGGGAGGACCTCCCACTGCTCTCCACGGCGATAGCTCCACTTGTACCGAGGCACGTAGGCACCACGACCCGCCGAGATCGAGCGGTCGACCAGCGTAAACCGGACCGTCCAACCGGACCGGATCGGGGGCATGTCCTGAATGAAAAACTCGAGATTACGCCCCGTCTCGCGGATGTCCCAGTTGTTGATCATGCGCTCTTCGCCGCCACGATCATCTCGCCAGGTGATCTCGAGATCCTCTTGCATCCGGTGAGCGAGCCATCGCTCATAGTCCACGACGCCGCGGATCCAATACTTCTCTTCGGCCACGGGCTCCGGCACCTCGACCGGGTCATCGGGCATGCCGAAGTGATCGAGCTCTTCGAGGTATGGCAGCTTCGCCATGAGGGTGATCTCGGGGAGACCGAGCACCTGCTCCTCTTCTTCGTCGACAGGGATGGGCGCCCAAGGGGCCTCGCCATCGCCCGTGTAATACTCCCAGCGGAAGATGCTTCCAATGGGCAGACTCTCTTGCGCAGAGCGGATCCGCAGGCGCCCGGTGGGAGCAGGCTTGTCGGGCACCGGCTTCATACGCTGGAAGTCGTCGTGGGACAGGTAGAGATACTGAAAGGGAGTGTAGGCGCGAGGGCCATGCTCCACGGCATCCATCTTGAAGAGCTGCACGCCAGCGCCACCGCCAAAGACGATCGCCTTGGAGCACTCGGGGTGAGGGTCAAAAGGGATCTCTCGGACCATGGGCTTCTTGCCCGCGCGAACAGCGACCGCTCGAACCACGTTGCACCGACTCACCGTGATCGGATCGGTGCTCAGAAAGTGCATGGGCTCGCCACCGCTTCCCATCCGTGTTGAGCAGCGGGTGAAAGCGGGAACCTCGACCTTGTCGTGAGCGTCCCCCCGGTGGTCGAAGGTCAGGGCGACGAGCGCAGGTCGCGCATCGCGCCTCTCTTCACCGATGAAATTCAGGAAGTGCACATAGGTCTTATCGGGGACGCGATTGAGCCGGTAGATGATCATTTCGGTCATCCACGCGAACAGCTGAACCAGCGTCATGCCTGGGTCGGCATCGCCGAGGTTGGTCCACTCGGGGCAATACTGGGGGATCAGCGCCCTGGCTTCGCGGACGATGTCCTCGTAGCGACGGTCATCGAGATTAGGAGGTGTAATCGGCATACGAAGTTTACCCGCCGGGGTTGAGGAGCAGGTCAAGGCCCTGCTCGGACTGAGTGGTCTTGACCTTATAGTTGATCTTGACGCGCACCGTGCCGCCTGGCTCGGGCCAAGCATCGACGCTGAGCACGACAACGCGAGGTTCCCAACGCTTGACCGCATTCTCGACATGCATCGAGATCAGCTGAGATGTCGCCAGCGAGTTGGGCGCAAACATCATCTCGTGAATACGGCAGCCGAACTCGGGCAGCATCTGCCGCTCCCCTGGCTTGGTGCCTAGGATAAGCGTGAGACACTCTTTGATGTTCTGCTCGTACTCACTCACGGAAACAGCGCCCGATGAGGCATCGAACTGGAAGGGAAACTTCCAGCCCCTTCCGAGGAAGTCCTTTCGCATAGCCATCCCTGGTGCGTCGGTGGAGGAGCATTCCAACACAACTCGGACAACCTGTGGAGTGCGGCGCAAGAGTGCACGGACATCTGCCCGTAAGAACCGAATCAAACGTCATGATCCGATCAGCACTCCAAAAGCCCATCGAGCTGCGCGCGCGGGGCGAGCGGGGCATCCAGCGTTCCCCGCCGTAGCAGGCTCATGCCCAAACGGCGAAGGCCGCGCCGGATCGGCGCGGCCCAAACGGAGAAGCCTCGATCTCCAGACTCTACTTGGGCTCAGTGTTCCCGACGAACCAGAACATGGTGACGAAGCCGGACCCCGGCTCCATCACATGCCGGACCCCCACGACGAGGCCCTCTGGGTTGAAATCGGAATACAGCCCCTGAAACTGGACTTTACCACCGATCTTGACCGCCCCATTCCCCGTGGTGGTGCACGTTCCGCGAACGAAGCTGCGCGCCAATCGGTTCATCTCCGCCTCGGCCATCGCCTTGGCCGAGCTGTCTGAGTCGACGAAGACGTCCGAGATGTGCGTCTGAGCCGAGTACGTAACCGCTGAAGCAGGCCCCTCTCCACCGATCTTCTCGATCGAAGAGGAACCGAACTCACCGTGAACAACCGACTTACCGATATAGTCCCACCCGGTCACATGCACCGAGGGCGGCACATCGACGTCGGACCGGGTGAAGTCGAGCTGCTGCACATCCGCTCCCTTGATCTCTTGCGGAGACGCGGAGAACTGGGGCTTCTCAAAGTTGACCTTGCCGTCCTCGGCGTAGAGAAGAAAGCCGTTCCGAGCCGCGAGACGCTTCAGGAAGGCCAGGTTGGATTCATTGCGCTGGAGCACATAGGGCCGCCCACCAGGAGTAGACTCCACGTTGCCCTCGGTGCACCCGCCATCACTGATGACCTCGCTCACCAGATCCGAGTCCATGACCTCATCATCGGGCTCACCGCCCCAATACTTGGTCCGACGACTGGCAGCGAGCTTGACCAGTGGGTCCATCGCCTCGACGGTCACCGTCACATGGCCGGCGGCCTTTCGCAGTCGCAGACCCGTCACCACCCCCTTGAAGGTGGTCTCCTTGGCCCCGCCTACCGAGATCTTTACGTCGCCGCCAATAGATACATCGGAAGGCTTGAGATGGCCCGAGTACGTGATCTGGGCAAATCCGATCTTGTCTAGATGCGTCTCGACAACAAAGCGCTCAAGCTCAGAAGGATCATCCTGCGTCGCAGTTCCCAGCCCAGAAACCTCTACGGTGTAGCTGGCTGCCGCTGGCCTGTTGACAGAGATTCCACGTTTCGTTGCTTCATTCATAACAAACTCCTGTGAAGGCTGGAGTAAGGGCTGAGCTCATGCGCCGCTGCCGAAGAGCAGCAGCGGCGCATCATGAGCCTAGACCTTACGCTTCGCGGTAGAGGCTGCGTCCTCGACAACCTTATCAAAGCCACCCTTCTTCTTGGTCGCCTCGCTCGAAGCCTCGGCCTGCTTCGCGCCGTCACCTCGAGGCGCATCGCTGACGCCTTCTGCACGAGTGGTGTGACGGGACTGGGTGTCCGGCCCGTCATCTGAGCCCCCTGCATCACCGGAGCCTTCGGCCTTGTTGCCACGCTTTCGATCCGGGCCGCCACTACCGCCGTCGTCACCGTCGGAGCTGTCGCCGCCGTCAGAGCTGTCGCCGCCGTCGGAGCTACCGCCACCGTCGGAGCTGTCGCCACTGTCGGAGCTGTCGCCACCGTCGGAGCTACCGCCACCGTCGGAGCTGTCGCCACCGTCGGAGCTGTCGCCACCGTCGGAGCTGTCGCCGCCGTCAGAGCTGTCGCCGCCGTCAGAGCTGTCGCCGCCGTCAGAGCTGTCGCCGCCGTCGGAGCTGTCGCCGCCGTCAGAGCTGTCGCCGCCGTCGGAGCTGTCGCCGCCGTCGGAGCTGTCGCCGCCTTCGGAGCCGCCGTCGTCGTCCCCATCAGAGCCGCCGTCGTCGTCCCCATCAGAGCCGCCGTCGTCCCCATCGGAGTCGCCGTCGTCCCCATCGGAGTCGCCGTCGTCCCCATCGGAGTCGCCGTCGTCCCCATCGGAGTCGCCGTCGTCCCCATCGGAGTCGCCGTCGTCCCCATCGGAGTCGCCGTCGTCCCCATCGGAGTCGCCGTCGTCGCCATCAGAGTCGCCGTCGTCGGAGTCATCCCCGCCGTCGTCATCCGAGTCGTCGTCGCCGCCCTCGTC
>REDI01000051.1 GCA_007693595.1 Deltaproteobacteria bacterium
GGTCTTCGAGTCAGACTGCGACACGGACACCGACACAGACACAGACACAGACACAGACACAGACACAGACGGCAGCCACCTCCCTGGCCCCTCGACCACCCTGAGCGTCTCGGGCGTGCTCACCGCGCCTCTGTCCCTCGAAGGCATGAAGGCCCTGCGGTTCGGTGTGCCCTACAGCCCCTGGTTTGACGAGGACTGGGTGCTCGACGACTTCCCTCGGGGTAGCACCGGGATCCGTATTGAAGCAGCCTGCGGAACCGACGCGACGGACGCGGCCTGGACCGCGATGGCGGGGTGGCAGAGCTCCGGCGATCCCCGGACCGCCTCCGTCGTGGCCTCCGAAGAAGGCACGGAGCGCTTGACCGTGACGCTGACCGACGCGACCGTCTCCGACATCGGGAGCTGCGACAGCGGGCTGCAGACCGCCACGATCACCGCAGACATCGACGGAGTCGACGACAAAGAGCGCATCCGCTTCGAGATCTCCGGCATCACCACGTCCACGACCTTCGCCGATGCCTTGAGCGTAGGAGGCGGTCCCTGGATCGAGACCCAGGCTCAGTGGGAAGCGCTCAGCTTGCCATCGTCGGGCGGTACCATCGTCCTGCGTGCCCTGTGTGGCACCGATGAGGCCGACGCGGTCTACGGCTGGGATGGTCTGGGGCTGTGGACCTCGGGGGAACGCTTCGGCAACCTCTTCATGGTCGATAGCAGCGGCTCGATCGTCGGCGACCAATACAGCATGTTCGACACCAGCCGGACCGCCCTCACCTCCTGCGACGAGAACGAGCGGACCGTGACCTTCTCGGTCGGTTCCTTCTCCGCGATGTGACCTGCGGCCCCCTGCCGGACCTTCGAGCGCGCGACGGCGTAGACGCCTCCGTGGGCCGCACCTATACTGGCGCCCATGCGAACCCTGCCCAGCCTCGTGATCCTGCTCGCGTGCGGCGGCGGCACCTCCTCGGCGCCCTGCCCTCCGACGGATGCCCCTCCGCCGAGCGTGCTCGTCAACCTCACCAGCGACCTGGGCGAGCCCATCCCTCAGCCGCGGGTGACCTACGTCTACGACGGCTTCGATCCTGGGGAGTGCACGCCGCTCGACGAACCGGCCGTCACCTTCGGTTGTGGCGAGGATCGACCAGGCCCCTTCGAGGTCACCGCCACAGGCTACGGCTACCCCCCGCAGAGCGCGAGCGCGGTCGTCATCCGGGCGGGGTGCGAGCTCCTGACCGAGGAGCTGGACCTCGAGCTCACCCACGTCGAGTGCCCCGATCGGTCCTCCACCTCGCTCAGGGTCACGGTCCTGCGGCAGAACGGAGACCCGGTGCCCGGCGTCACCATGCACTTCCTCCCCCAAAGCGAGGGCTGGGACGCCCCTGAGCCCTGCGAGCAGCGCGAGCCCCGGACCTTCCTGTGCGGCGAAGACCACGTCGGGCCCATCGATCTCCTCACCCAAGCCGAAGGCTTCGTGACCGACGAGCGGACCGTCACGGTGCACGAAGACCCCTGCGGCATGGTGCCCCAGGAGGTCGCTGTCGTGATGCGCTCGCGCTGAGCAGCACTCTACGGTTGGCATCGGCGGGGACTGAGTTACGCCACCTGCTCCACTGGTGGAGCCCGACCCCGAGGTCCCGATGGCCACCTCACAAAAGCCTCGCTGGCTCAAGGTCAAGATGCCCGGCTCGCCCCGGTATCATGCGATCAAAAAGCGTGCGCGCGAGCTCAAGCTCGCGACCGTCTGCGAAGAGGCCCGCTGCCCCAACATCGGCGAGTGCTGGGCCGGAGGCACCGCCACCTTCATGGTTATGGGCGATACCTGTACCCGCGGCTGCCACTTCTGCTCGGTCAAGACCGCGGCCCGCCCGGCCGCCCTCGACCCCATGGAGCCCTTCAACCTAGCCCAGGCCGTCGCTGAGCTCGACCTCGACTACATCGTCATCACCTCGGTAGACCGCGACGATGTGCACGACGGCGGCGCCAGCCATTTCGCCGCCTGCATCGAGCAGGTCCACGCCCAAAGCCCCGGCACCAAGGTCGAGGTCCTCACCGGCGACTTCCAAGGGCACCTCGGCCACCTGCTCTCGGTCGTCATGGCCCAACCCGAAGTCTTCGCCCACAACGTCGAAGCCGTCGAGCGGCTCTGCCCCACCGTGCGCGACCCTCGCGCCAGCTACCGCCAGAGCATGAGCGTGCTCGCCAACGTCAAGACCATCGATCCGACCATGCTGACCAAGTCTTCGATCATGGTCGGCCTGGGCGAGCGCGAGTCCGAGGTCGTGCAGACCATGCGAGACTTGCGCGACATCGGGGTCGACTTCCTGACCATCGGGCAGTACCTCAAGCCGGCAAAGGGCAAGCAGTACCTCGAGATCCAAGAGTGGATCCCCCCCGAGCAGTTCAAGGCCTACGAGCAGATCGGGCGCGATCTCGGCTTCGCCTACGTCGCGAGCGGTCCCCTGGTGCGGTCCAGCTATAAGGCAGGCGAGTTCTTCATCTCGCGCCACATCGATCAGCGCCGCGCCGACGTCTCCTGAAGGTTTCCCCATGACCCGGACCCCGACCGCCACCGGCCTGCAGAGAGCCCTGCACGAAGCCTTCGAGCGCGACCCCGAGCTGGTCGTGATCGGCGAAGGCGTGAGCCGCTCCTTCGGACTCGGTGGGATCTACCACCGCGCCGCCCAAGCCTGGCCCGACCGCATCCTCGAGACCCCCGTCGCGGAGCGGGCTGCGCTTGGCCTCGCGGTGGGGCTGGCGCTCGCGGGGCGGCGGGTGGTGGTCGAGCTCAGCGCGACGGGTCGGCTGCACGGAGCCCTCGAGGTCCTGGCGGAGCTCGGGCAGATCGCGAGCCAGGGCGAGTTTCAGCCCTCGGTGATCCTGCGGGTGCCGGTGGGCGGGCAGGCCGGCAAGGCCATCGATCGGCCCATCACCCAGGCCCTCACCAGCCTGGTTGGCGTGCGGGTCGTGAGCCCCTCGACCGCCTCGCGGGTGATCGCGAGCTGGCGCGCTGCCCTCACCACGCCCGGCGTCACGGTGATCCTTGAGCCCCGCGCCCTGCTCGATGTGCGCTGCGACTGGCCCGAGCCGATCTCGCTCGACCATGCGTCCCCCCAGCGCGAGGGGCGCCAGCTCACCCTGATCACCTGGGGCACGGGCCTCCAGGCCAGCCTCGACGCCGCCGAGTCCCTCGAGGCCCAAGGCATCGACGCCGCGGTGCTCGACCTGCACTGTCTACACCCCCTCGACGTCTCGACCCTGGGCCAGCGCGTGCGCGACTCCGGTCGCGCCGTCCTGGTCGAGCCCGCCGAAGGCGGGCTGGGCGGCGCCCTGCTCGGCGCCGCCGTCGAGCAGGGCTTTCTCTACCTCGAAGCACCCCTTGTGACCTGCCGGGCCGAGCCCGCCGCGATCGTGGCTGCCGCTAGCCAGACCGCGCACTACTAGCCGGATCGGCCCACGCCCCCACCCACGGAGTCCCTTCATGGCATTCGTCTTTGAGCTACCCGAGATCGGCGAAGGAGTCGTCGAAGGCGAGGTCGTCGCCTGGAAGGTCCAGATCGGCCAGCGCGTCCAGACCGACCAGCCCCTGTGCGAGATCATGACCGACAAGGCCACGGTCGAGATCTCGTCGCCGACCTCGGGTATTCTGGTCAAGACCCACGGCGAACCAGGCGACATCATCAAGGTGCACGAGCCCTTGGCCGAGATCGACCAGAGCGGGGACGCGGCCTCGCCTGCGCCACCGGCCGCCTCGCCCGCGCCACCGGCCGCCTCGCCCGCGCCACCGGCCG
>REDI01000079.1 GCA_007693595.1 Deltaproteobacteria bacterium
CGGGACATTACGCGTGCTCACATCGCAGGCATCCTCAGGGAGCCTTGGACTTGAGGAGCGATCGGATCTGGCTGCGGCCCGGTCCGAGAGACAGAAGGCAGGTCAACGTCATGGTGATGGCCGAGATCAGGCACCAGGTACAGGTGGCCCCGATCACGAAGGGCTGCCAGAAGGTGAGCAGGATCGAGAAGAGAAAGCCCGGACCGCTCAAGAGGAGCAAGACGGCGGGGGTCCAGCGGGCCAGGCGCTCGGGTCCGAACCACCCGAAAAGGTAAATCCCAAGGATGATGGCGTAGCCGATCGCCCCCATGACCGCGAGAGGACCCAGACCCCACAGCATCGCCATGTCGCTGTGCTGCACGACGTTGCACTGGCCGATGGGTCCGCACACGAGATCTTGCTGCGTCGTCTCACCCCACGAGAGGTAGAGCGCGGCGCCGAGTCCGACGGCAGCGACGAGGATCTTGATGGAGCGCGGCGTTCGCGCCGAGAGGTCCTCTTGCCACCGCCCCGGAGGGATCGAGGCGAGCGCGAGCACGATCAAGATCGCCATGAGCGCGATCGCCACGTAGTTGCCCGGAACATCGTTCTGTACCCGCCCCAAAACACTGGGCTCTTGCACGCGGGAAGGCCTGGACGACGCAGCGTGCTCTTCGAGGCCAGGCAGCGAGGGCAGCCCCAGACCCCCGGCGGCCTGCGCTTCGCGGAAGAGCCCGGGGAGCCGCTCGGGGATCTCGCGGGCTCCGACCAGCAGCTCGTCGCCGAGGAGGATCGTGGGCACGCCGCGACGACTGCGGGGGACGTCCAGCGTGGACCAGACCTGCTCAAGCAAGGCCGATCCCTCGGGAGTCGAGGTGTCGATGGTGACCAGCCGCAGGGTGTCCTGGTGGGTCGCCTGCAGAGGATCGAGGTCCCGCTCGGAGACGAGGGCGCAGTAGGGACAGTGCGGGGACGAGAAGTAGACCGCGACGACGCGACCTTCGTCAGCGAAGCCAGGGAGGGAAGTGGTCAGGAGGGCTACGAGTAGGAGGGCAAGGCGCTGCCACATGAAACCGAACCTTTGGTTTGCCGAGTATTGTGAACGACAGGGGGAAGTCGGCCTGTCCTCGACGGTCGGTGGGGTTACGACGACCATGTAAGGAGGACTCGGATGGAACGCGATGCCCAAATCGTCTTAGTGCACAACTTCATGACTTCCCCGGTTCGCACCATCGCGGCGGACCTCGAGATCGACGACGCGCTCCACAAGCTGCGCCAATCCGGCCACTCTGGCGCTCCAGTCGTCGACGATGCGGGTCAGGTCGTCGGCGTGCTCTCCGAGGTCGACTGTATGCGCGTCCTAGCCTCGGCGGCCTTCCATGGCATGCCCTCGGGGCCCGTCGCGGCCTACATGACCCGCTCGGTGCTCAGCCTCTCCCCTGACAACGACATCTTTATGGCGGTCGCCCGCTTCCAAGAGACCCGGTTCCGCCGGTTCCCCGTCGTTGACCAAGGCAAGCTGGTCGGGATCGTCACCGTGGCCGACATCGATGAGGCCCTGTGGAAGATCGCGAAAGACCGAAAGAAGCTCAAGACGGTCCTCGATCACCCTCCCGGAGCTGCCTGGGATCCGCGTCGCTGATCCCCTGGCCGTTGCCCCGAGACCCGCCTGCGAGCAGGCTGGGTGAGCTCGGGAACAGACCTAGGGCCGCGCCAAGGACTCAGTCGACGAACTCGATGGCGCGGGTCGCGCGCTCGGCCCGCCGATCGGCTTGATCGACGAGGGTGTAGAAGTGGACCTCTTGGTCGGTGACGAGGGCGAGGTCGTCGTCGGTTTCGCTCGAGACGGCCTCGGCCTGGCCGGGGAGGCGCATGGAGCCGATGGTCTTGCCTTGACGGTTGATCAGCAGGAGGCCTCGGTCCTCGATGACCGCAGCGACGCCGTTGCGCGCACCGAGGTTCGTGATCGAGTGGATCGGCCGGTCGAGCTCGATGGACCAGGAGAGCCCGCCGAGCAGGGAATGTCGGCTGAGGGTGGTCCCCGTCGCGGCGTAGAGAGCGCCCGATCGCGGATCGAGGGTCGCGAGATCGCCGGGGAAGCTCTGGCTTTGCTCGCCTTCGCTCAGCTCGATGATCCTGCCCTGGTCGACGAGCCAGACGCGGTCGCGCTCGTGCCAGGTGAGAAGCCGGGCCTGTTCGGAGCAGGCGCCGAGCTCGAGCTCGGTGAGCCGATGGGTGAGGTGGGTCTGCTCGCCGAAGAGGCAGCCCTGGCCGTCGTCGCGGATCCAGACGGTGCGGCGGTGCGTGCCGCTGGCGTGCAGGACGCCCGGCAGGGCGAGATCGCGTTCGTGTTGCCAGTCATCGAAGCGGATCGTGTGGACGCCTTCGGGGCTGTACCCGAAGACCCACTCGCCGGAGCCGCCGCCGACGCGCTCGACGGGGGTGGGCAGGTCGACATCGCGGATGACGTGACCTTCGAGCGCGTTGAAGGAGCAGGTGGTGTCGAGCATGGCCCCGTGGCCGGCGCCTTCACCTAGCAGGACGACACCGCGCGTGGCGTTGAGCATCGTGGAGTGGTGGACGAGCTCGACCCCTTCGGAGTCACAGGCCGTGAGGAGAAGAAGGAGGGTCAGAGGTCGCATGGCTTGCTCCGGGGCTGGGGGCTCTCACTGCGGAGATCGTAGCGCGTGTGGGCGCCGCTCGCTAAGGAATCTCTCCCCGAAATATACTTTATAACACATGTTATGTGCGGTTTTGTTCGGGTGAAGGGCTCTTGGCAGCGGCCCCGGCTCCCCAGCCCCCCGCCCGGCGTCGGGTCACAGAGGGGAGGCCTGGTCTGCTTGGCCGTCACGTCCCAGGGGGGGCGGGTTCGTCGGGCTCGGCGAGGGCGGGGTGTGATGATTCGAGCTTCTCTTTCGTGCGTAGCCGCCACTCCAGGACCAGGTGGACCAGGGCCGAGAGCACTGCGAGGACCCACAAGATCCCCACCACCCAGCGAATGACGGCTCGGGGGGCTTCGACCTCGGCTTTGGTCGACCAGATCGAGGGCTCCTCGGGGTCGACATAGAGGTCGATCTTGGACCGATTCTGTTCGATGGCCTCGCGGAAGAGCCGGTAGCGGGTCGCGCCCCCGGTCGAGAAGTCGTTCTCGGCGTAGGGACCGTGCGTCGGGTGCTGATAGCGAATCGACATCTTGTAGCTCGTCACCCACCGGCCTTCATCCCGCGACTCACCAGGACGAACCACGTACTCACGGTTTCGGGTGGCCCAGGTCACCGTGCCCTCGAGCTCGGTGCCATGGTTGAACAGGTGAGTGTGGCGCCAGGACAGGTAGAGCTCGACGCTCGCCCCGACCGAGAGGACCAAGATGGCGACGAGGCTCAGAACCAACCAGAGGAAAGGATCGTAGCCACGGCGCAGAGGGAGGTGGACTGGCATGGGCTTGGGATCGGTCATCCGAGGCGCTCCGCAAGGGGGTACGGTAGCACAGGGATCGCGCCCGCGTCTCCGCTCCGGCGTCGCTTCTGGGGTTCTGCAGGGCTCAGTCTTCGTCGCCGTGCGGCGCGGCGCTGTCGTAGACCAGCACCCGCGCCCCATCGGGATCACTGACGTACAGCCGCCCCTCGATCCACGCGAGCCCCGCGGGGGACAGGGGCCCACCCGCCGGGTCGACCCGTGGATCGGAGCTCTGCAGATCGGGCTGTCCGAGTACCTGATCGGCCGGCTGGCCGCTACTCGAGGGCCGCCCTCGCCAGAGCAAGACGCGGCTCGTGTCGCTGACGAGGAGCTGTCGCCCGGTGCTGTGGACGTGGGTCGGCGCGATCAGCCGATCGGCGTCGATGGGATCGTCCTCGTCGAAGTAGCTCTCGAGATCGGGCTGTCCGAGAACCCGGTCGGCGGGTCGTCCGCTCTGGGTCGGCAGGCTGTTCCATACCAGGACGCGCCGGTTGCCGTGGTCGGCGACGTAGAGCCGTTGACCATCGAAGGAGACGTCGGTGGGATGCCAGAGGTGAGCTGCGGTCGGCTCGTCCTCACCCTCACCTTGGTTCGGCTCGCACAGGGCGCGGTTGGGCTGACCCAGCACCACGTCAGGAGAGGTTCGCGCCGACGGAAAGCTGAACCAGATGAGGACGCGGTTATTCAGGGTGTCGGCCACAAAAAACCGCCCGTATGCCGCCTCGACCGCGCTCGGCCCGTTCAGGCGGCTCGCCGAGCAGCCCGGCTCGGCCGGATCTTCGTTGGGGTGGCCCAGCACGAAGTGGGGGCCGGGACCCAGGGGCTCTTCGGGGTCGGTCTCGTCGGCGCTGTCCGACTCCCCTTCGGGCTCGGCGGAGGTCGGGAGCTCGGACCAGACCGAGATCCGATGATTGCCTCGCTCGACGACGGCCAGTCGTTGTCCATCGGAGGCGACGCCCACGGGCTCGTTCAGGCGGCCGAAGGCGCCGCCGGGCTCCACGTGGTCCATGTCGTCTTGCCCGAGGAGCGCGACCGCGGTGTCGGAGGAAGTAGGCAGGCCCTCGAAGATCAGGACGCGGTGGCTGAGGGGATCGGCGATGTAGGTGTGGCCGTCGACCCATAGAGGCGCGCCGATGGGTGCGTCGAAGCCGTCGCTTCCGGGCTCGCCGCCACGGTGGGGAGCGATCTGGAGAAGATCGGGCTGCCCGATCACGCCGATCGGGCTCTGCTCAGGCTCGAGGTAGAGCAGGCGGACGCAGGGAACGCGCACGCGTGGACTGCGATCGGTGATCCGACCGGAGCTCGGAAAGATCCGACAGCCGTAGGCCTCGGGCACGTCGAAGAGCTGGAGCTGCCACCGATCTCCCTCGATCAGCTTGTGGTCGAAGACGAAGTCGCCGTCGCCGAGCGTGCGAGACGCGGTCTGGTCGAGGGCGATGCCGACGGTCTGCGCCCCCAGGCCCGAGACGGTGCCTCCCAGGTTGCGAGCCTGAGCACACCGAACCGAGATCAGCACGTCGGCGGTCCCGACCTGACCCTGCCAGGCGGTGCTGCGGCAGCTCTGAGACTCGGGCTCCTCGAGGAGCGACAGCGACCAGGTATCGCCGGCCGAGAGCCCACCCTGTAGAGGATAGAAGCCATCCTGCTGGAAGGTCAGCGGCGCTCCGTCGAAGTCCAGCACGAGCTCCCCGTCGAGGCCTTGGACCCGCAGGACCAGCTCCACGTCGCGTGGCGTGCAGATCAAGCGAACGGTCGAGACGTCTTGGCCCTGGATGGTTCCCTCCGCATCGCGCAGCTCGCAGTCGTGGTGTCGGGGTGGGACCGCGAGGGTGACCTCGAAGTCGCTGCCATCTTCGAGGGGGTCGCTGAACGAGAACGACGCTGTGCCTGAGACTTCGAGGCGTTGATCCCCCAGGCGAAGGACAGCGGTATCGCCGCTGAGCCCCTCAGCCTGTCCACCGACGGTGAACAAGGGGGGGCCGCAGGCGCAGAGCGCGAGCAGGCTGCACACGAGGGCGCGGGACATTCAGGCTCCAGGGCTCGAGCTGCCCTAACCTCCCGTGCCCATCTCGGAGCACCGATCTTGCAGGCGACGAGTCCAAGGGTGCGGATCCTCCCCGGCGATCAGGGCTCTTCCCACCTCGCCGCGAGGCGGGCGCCTTCGAGGACGGGGCCCAGCGCGTTCAGCACCGCCTGGATCTCTCCGGCCTCGCTCCGAGGCCCCAGGCTCAGCCGAAGGCCGCCCTCGGGCTCGGGATCACCCATCGCGGTGAGCACGGGGGAGGCCTCGAGGCTACCCGAGGCGCACGCAGCCCCCGCCGAGGCGCAGATCCCGTGCAGATCGAGCGCTTGGACCAGGCTCTCGGCGCGCAGGCCCGCGAAGATCACGCAGGTGGTGTTGGGTACCCGTGGCACGTCCTGCCCGACGATCCGTCCGCCGAGGGACCGAAGACCGGACTCCAGGGCGTCGCGGAGCAACTCCCAGCGCGCGCTCCTCGTCGCGAGCTCGACGCGCGCTAGCCGGCATGCCTCGCCGAGGCCGACCGCACCGGCTGTGTTCACCGTTCCCGCCCGTCGTCCACGCTCCTGTCCGCCCCCTCCGAGGAGGGCTGGAAAGGGCTCCCCATCGGGCAGGAGCAGCGCCCCGGTGCCTGCGGGCCCGCCGAGTTTGTGACCCGAGATCACCGCTCCGTCGACCTCGGAGAGATCGAGCGGTATGCGCCCCGCCGCCTGGGTGGCGTCGACATGGAGGAGGGCGCCGATCGCGCGCGTCTTGCGCCGCGCTTCGTCGAGGGCTTGGATCACCCCGGTCTCGTGGTTGGCGGCCATGAGCGAGAGCCCGGCGAGATCGGCAGGCAGCTCGGGTAGGATGCAGCGCCCGTCGCGGTCGACTGCCAGCGCGTCCTCGACCTCGCCACCGCGGCGAGCCACGGCGTCGAGCACGCAGGGGTGTTCGATGGCCGAGACCCACCATCGCGAGCGATCGGGCACGCGCGCTCCGCGGATGAAGAGGTGGTTGGCCTCGGTGGCGCCGCTGGTGAAGACCACCCCCTCGGGTCGGCCTCCGAGCAGGGCGGCGACGTGTGCGCGGGCCTCTTCGACGGCGATGGCAGCGGCCTGCCCCATGCGGTGAGGGCTCGCGGGGTTGGCGGGGACCCCCAACCATGGACGCATCGCTTCGATCACCTCGGGCAGCAGGGGCGAGGTCGCGTTGTGATCGAGGTAGATCACTGGCGCTCGAAGCCGACCTTGCGCAGCCCCTTGGCGCTCTTGGTCCAGTTCTTCTCGACCGCGACGTAGAGCTCCAAGTAGACCTTGCAGCCGAGCAGCTCTTGGATGTCTTGCCGGGCCAGTTTGCCGATCCGCTTGAGCATCTCGCCGCCTTTGCCGATCACGATGCCCTTCTGGCTATCGCGCTCGACCACGATCCGACTGTAGATCTTGACCAGGGGACGAGGGCCTTCGCGGCCGCTCTCGTCGAATCGCTCGATCTCGACGAAGGAGGCGTAGGGGATCTCTTGCTCGGTCAAGTGGAAGAGCTTTTCGCGGATGATCTCGGCGACCAAGAAGCGCTCGCTGACCTGAGCCCACTCGTCTTGGGGATAGAGCGGTGGGTGCTCGGGGAGGACCTGCCGTAGCTCACCGAGCAAGGCGTCGAGGTTGTCGCCGGTCAGGGCCGAGAGCGGCACGATCGCCGCGTTGGGCACCTTCTCGGCCAGGGCTCGCAGGACAGGTAGGATCAGCGGCTTGGGTACCACGTCGACCTTGTTCGCGACGATGACCACGGGCTTGTCTTGCTTGCTCGCGAGCTCGGCCATGTGGGCGTCGAAGGCGTCGAGCACCGGGGCAGAGGGGTCGCGCTCGTGGCGGCGTGCGCCATCGGCGACGTCGACGATCCACAGGATCGCGTCGCTGTCGCGCACGGCGAAGAGGGTCTTGTCGACCATGACCTTGTTCAGCTCGGTCCACGCCTCGTGGTAGCCGGGCGTGTCGACCAGGATCATCTGCAGCCCGTCTTCGTTGTGGATGCCGGCGATGCGGTCGCGGGTGGTCTGGGGCTTGGAGCTGGTGATCGCGATCTTGGAGCCCAGGATCTGGTTCAGCAGGGTGGACTTGCCTGCGTTGGGCTTTCCGAAGAGAGCGATGCTGCCGCACTTGAAGCTCATGAGTTAGCCTTGGAGAGGGCGAAGTGACCCCGTTGAAGGTGGGGATCGGGTTGGACATCGAGCTCGCTCAGGCGAAACTCGGCGCGCAGGGTGCGCACATGCTGGCTGCGTGGCCCCTTGGCTCGCGCGAGATCCGCGGGCGCGCACCGGACGGTAACCTGTGCACCGGCGGGGGCCCCGTCGAGCAAGGCGCGTAGCTGCTCGAGCGTGCGGCGGGCCTCGACCAGCTCCCGAAGGCTCGGGTGGCGCGGCCCGGCGATGGCCTGACCCAGCCCGTCGGGGGTGGCTTGCTGCCCGATTCGGATCACCTGCACTCCGCCGTCCTCGAGGAGATCGAGGGCTTCGCGACAGGCGGTGATCGCCTCGGGGAGGGTGAGGGGCGTGTAGAGCCCGTGCATGTGTCGGTGGCGGAGCTGGGAGCCTCGGATCACCTGCACCGGGTGTAGGCGGGCGGTATGAGCACGCCCGACCAGGGTGCGCGCGTCGGAGAGGAAGCTCTGGTAGGTGGAGCCGGGCAGCCCAGGCGCGAGCACCGCGCTGACGCGCGCCCCCATCTCGCACAGACCTTCGAGCTGCTCGAGGAGCAGGGAGCGGCGGTAGGGTCGCCGCGTCGCTCGCAGGGCCTTGTTGTGGAAGCTCAACAGGTCGAGCTCGAAGGTCACGGTCCCCGCGTCGAGCAGCCATCGTGCGGTCGCGCGATCGAGCAGATCGGGGCGCACCCTCACGAAGAGCGGCCGGCCCTGGGCGGCCTCGACCTGCGCTCGGGTCGGCGGTGCGCCCCCGTAGAAGCCCACCCATGCGCGATCGACCTTGTCGCGGTCGCGTTCGGTGGCCTCGGCCAGCGCGGTGATCGTGTCGGGCTCCATCGGGTCTGGAGCGGGCGGGCAGAGCATGCATCGATCCAGACCCGGGCAGCACCCGAGGGGGACCGCGGCGATCGCAGGCGGCTTCATGGGAGCCCGGACGAGAGCAGCGCGGAGGGGTCGTCGGGAGGCTCCGCGCCGCGCTCAGGGAGCCAGCCCTGATCGAGGAGAGCCTGCAGGCGCTCAAGCGCGAGCTCCGCCGCCCCTTCTTTGGCCCTCTGCTTGGAGGTCGCGCTGGTCGAGGCCAGCAGCTCTCCGCCGCACCACCATCCGACCGTCCAGACAGGCTGGTGGGCATCGCCGCTTCGGTCGAGCACCAAGGGGTGCACCTTGCTGCGGACGGGCTTGCGCTGGCAGTGCTCGTGCAAGCGGCTGATCGGGCTCTTGGGGGCCTCGGCGGGTGCCTCGGGATCGGTGTGCCTCGCGAAATAGGGCTCGAACCACGCCGTGACGATCTCGGCGGTCCGCCCGAAGCCGGCGTCGAGGACGAGCGCCCCGATCAGGGCCTCGGTGGCGTCGGCGATCATCTTGGGCTGCTCGTTGACCTGAGCGCGGCGCGCGCCGGTGCCGAGTCGAAGGACCGCGTGAAGCTCCAGGGCTCGCCCGATGTCCGCCAGGGTCGCGCCGCTGACGAGGCGGTGTTTTCGGAGGGAGAGATCGCCGTCGGAGTCCTCGGGAAAGCGCTCGAAACAGGCCTGGCCGACGATGGCACCCACCACGGCGTCGCCGAGGAACTCGAGGCGTTGATTGTGCGCACCGCCGTACTCGTGAGCATAGGAGGGGTGGGTGAGCGCGCGGTCGAGCAGCGCGGGGTCCGCGAAGGAGTGCTTGATCCTGGCCTGGATCGCGCTGAGCAGGGCCTCGCGGTCGCCGGGGCTCATGGGGCAGAGGCCCGAGCGCCGAGGGCGGAAGGGGCGAGCCAAGTGTCGATAGCTTCGGTGATCCAGGCGCCACCGAGCACCCGGTCTCCCTCGTAGAAGACCACCGCCTGTCCCGGAGCGACCGCGAGCGCCGGATCGATCAGCCGCACCTCGAAGGTCTCACCGGGGCCGACCGTGCAGGCATGCAGGCCGCCGCGGTGACGGATGCGCGCGTGCACCACCGAACCGGGCTCAGGCCGCTGAAACCAGGTGGCGCGGGTCGCGCGCAGGCCGTGGTGCTCAAGGCGGTGGGCGGGAGCTACGACCACCCGGCAGGTCTCGGGCTCGATGCGGAGCACATAGGCGGGGACCCCCAGCGCGACCCCCAGCCCGCGCCGCTGGCCGACGGTGAACTTGACGTAGCCATCGTGGTAGCCCAAGACGCGCCCGCTCTCGTCGACGATCTCGCCCGAGGTGTCGCGATCGGGGCGGTGCTCGGCGATGAAGCGGGCGTGATCGCCTTCGGGCAAGAAGCACACATCTTGGGACTCAGCCTTATCGGCGGTGATCAGGCCGAGTCGGTGAGCGTGCGCCCGCACCTGGGCCTTGGTCAACTCGCCGAGGGGGAAGATCGTGCGCGCGAGCGCCCTGGGGGCGATCGGAAAGAGGAAGTAGCTCTGATCCTTCTCGTGATCGACGGCACGGGCCAGGATCGGGCCCGGCAAGACCCTGGCGTAGTGCCCCGTGGCCAGATGGGTAGCGCCCAGGGCCATCGCGCGAGCCATCAGCACCTTGAACTTGAGCACGCCGTTGCACTGGATGCAGGGGTTGGGGGTCTGACCCGCCAGGTAGGTGTCGGCGAGATCGTCGATCACCGCCTTCTTGAAGGCCTCGCGCAGGTTCATGACGTAGAAGGGGATCTGGAGCCGATCCGCCACCTTACGGGCGTCGATGGCGTCGTCGAGGCCGCAGCAGGTGCCTGGGGTCTGACCGGGGGCGACGTCGTGCAGCTTCATATGCACGCCGATCACCTCGTGCCCCTGCTCGACGAGCAAGGCGGCGGTCACTGAGCTGTCGACTCCGCCGCTCATGGCGACGACGATGCGGGCCACATCTACCTCCACACCGCGTCCTTATCGCGACGACGGCGACGGCGCAGGTGGACTAGTCGAAGGCCTGGAGCTCGCGTCCATGGGCGAAGTCGAGGGTGTCGTGCCAGACATCCGTGAGGAGTCCCTCGATCTCGTCGGTGGAGGTGAGGGGCGCTTTGAGGTGCTCGATCGACTGCACTTCGGTGATGTCTTCGATCGGGGTGGGGAGCAGCACGACCGAACCTTGGAGGATCTCGATGAGGTTCGAGCCGGAGGTCTTCTGCCACCGCATCGCGACCTTGCTCGGTTGCTCGGGCTCACCGACCGCACCATGACGCCAGGTCAGGGTGTATTCGACGGTGATGATGTCGCGCACGACCTGATCGATGGCCATGCTGAAGTCGTAGTCTTCCTCGACGTTCAGGCGCGGGGTGTAAGTGTGAACCCGCCTTCGATCGACGACGACGTCGGGGTGCTGGTAGGCGAGCCAGACCTCGGAGAGGGGGGCGTGCACGAAGCCGCGCAGGTGACCCCAGAGCACGCCGTCGTCGCGGCGGCCCGTGACGAGCTCCATGCCCTCGTCGGGCACCCCATCGAGGAGAGAGATCGGCTCGAAGAGCAGCTCTTCGAGGGGTTCGAGGCCTTCGGGAAACGCGGTGATCGAGTCGCCGAAGCAACCTGCGAGCCCTACGATGATGATGTAAGCACCGCGCAACCGGCCTCCAACCTTTCTTGGGGAGGGTATATCCGCAACGCCACGGATCAGCACGACGGAGGGTCACTGCACGGCGCGCCACCGCCGAGCGGCGCGCTGGAGGGCCCAGTAGGCCTCTAGGGCGTCCCGGACCTCGGACCAGGGGCCTCGGAGTGGCTTGGCAGGTGGAAGACTGCGCAAGACGACCCGGCCGTAGCTCCGGTCGTGCAGCCTCCGGTCGAGGAGGAGCACGACGCCCCGATCGGCGCGGGAGCGAATGAGCCGCCCGAAGCCTTGGCGCATGCGCAGGATCGCTTGCGGGAGGACGATCGATCGGAACGGATCGCGCCCCGCCCGTCGCTCCGCCTCGACGCGGGCGGCGTGCAAGGGATCGGAGGGCACCCGGAAGGGGAGCCGCGGCACGATGACCTGGCGCAAGCCCCAGCCCCGCACGCTCACCCCCTCCCAGAAGGCGTCGGTGCCGACCAGCACCGCGCGGGGATCTTCGCGGAACCGTCGCAGCAGGGCGTCGCGGCCGGTCGGTCCTTGGGCCAGGACGACGCACCTGGGCCCCAGGGTCGCGCGTAGCGCCTGGGCGTAGCGCTCCACCGCCTCGTAGGAGGTGCACAGCACGAAGGTCCCACCCCCGGAGAGGCGGACCGCGTCGGCGAGGACGTCGCTGGTCCTGCTCAGGAAGGCCGGGTGATCGGGAGGCGGCAGGTCGTGGGGGATCCCGAGCACAGCCTGCGCGGCGTAGTCGAAGGGCGAGGGAAAGTCGTGGGTCTGAGGCTCGCGGAGTCCGACCCGTCCCTGCCAGAAGGTAAAGGAGCCCGCGACGGTGAGGGTGGCCGAGGTGCAGGCGGTGCCGGGGAGCGCGTCCCAGATCAGCCGCCGCACGACGGGGGCGACGTCGATCGGCGAGACATGCAGGCTCGCGGTGGCGATCCTCTTGGAACGGGGCGCCTCGATCCAGCGGCATTGCTCAGGATCCTCGTCGAGGAGGGCGCTCACGGACTGCAGCGCGGTGCCCAGCCGCCGCCGGGCTCGGATCAGCTCCTGCAAGGGGGGGAGATCCGCCTCGCCGAGCGTGATGTCAGCGAAGATCTCCTGGACCTTGCTGAGCTTGTCGACGGAGGCCTGCAGCGCATCGAGCACGGCGATGACCGGGGGCTCGAGCTCGTGGAGCCACCGCTCGGAGCCCTCGACCTCCGGGGTGAGCCGGAGGGGTTGGGGGCCGAGGCGTCGGGCGAGGTCGGTGAGGGCCTCGACGCTGAGGGCGCGGAGGTGTTGGAGGGCGGCGGCGGCGTCGGGCGCGAGGCGGGCGAGCTCACGCTGGGCCTCGTCGCTCAGGGGGCCGGCGGAGCCGGTGTGTCGCTTGTGCAGACGGGCCAAGGCGCCGGGCCGCTTGCGCTTGGACAGCAAGGGAGCGGTGGCGCGCTGGATCCCCCGAGCCGTCACCTTGGCGGTGCTGGCCTCGGTGGCCGCTTGCTCCAGGTGGTGCGCCTCATCGAGGATCAGCCGCCGATACCGAGGCAGCACGCCGGGAGCTCGGAGCGACTTGAGGTGCCGATCCGCCATGAGCAGGGCGTGGTTGACCACGACGAGCTGGGCGGCCGCCGCCTCCCGACGGGCCTGGTAGTAGTGGCAGCGCTCGTAGAAAGAACAGCGGACGTGCAGGGTCAGGTCCGCGTCGGACTCCACCCGCTCCCAGGTCTCGTAGGCGAGCTCGAACGGTAGCTCCGAGCGTGAAGCGGGGGTGCTGGACCCCTCCCACGCAGCCAAGGCGCCCAGATGAGGGTCGTCGGGCTCGTCCCCCAGCGCCAGGCCCAGGCGGCGCTTGCAGAGGTAGTTGGAGCGCCCTTGAAGGACCGCGGAGCGAACGTCGAGGCCCGCGCGCGCGAGGATGGGGAGATCCTCGGTGAAGAGCTGAGCTTGAAGGGAGCGGGTGAAGGTGCTGATCACGACCTTCTCGTCGTTTTTCAGGGCCCAGAGCGCGGCTGGCACGAGGTAGGCCAGGGACTTGCCCGTTCCGGTGCCCGCCTCGGCTGCGACGGGAAGATCGTCGTGCAGGCAGGCGAGCACGGCCAGCGCGAGGTCGATCTGGGTCGGGCGTGGTTCATGGCCCGGGAGCGCCCTGGGGAGATCCTGGGTGAAGAAGCGCTCGACCCTCGCGGGATCGACGCGCTTGAGCTCCTTGTTGTGGGGTTCGACGACCCAGTTGCTCTTCGTCACCGTCGAGTCGACGATCACGACCCCGATCCCGTCCTCCCCGTACCGGGACGCGAGGTGAAGGTCGGCTTCGCTCGGCCTCAGATCACCGCTGGGGTGGTTGTGGATGACGACCTGGCCCGTGCGCGGTCGCTCCAGCAGCGCGGGGACCCGGTCCTCGGTGCCTCGGCAGGTGATGGTCAGACCCACGACCTCGCCCCCGTCGACGTCGCCGATGGCGAAGACCTCGACGCCCCCCGCGTCTTGGATCGCGCGGCGGAGATCGTTGGCGGCAGCGCGGGTGAAGCGAAGCGAGCTCATAGAGGCTGACTAGCGCGGCGAGGGCACCTCGCCAGGGGGGAAGGGCACCCATGGAGGGCGAGGTCCGGGAGGAACGATCGATCGAGAGCGGTGCGCACGAGCGCCTCGATCTTCGTGAAGACAAGCTGCGATAGCTATGTAAGTATCTAGCTTTTCCCTGCGAATTCGTCTCGGGGGGACTCCACAAGGTAGACGGTGGGGTGCGCGGTCGGCTAGAAGGCAGGGCGCTGAAGGGGCCCTGCTCTGGTCTGCGGGCGCCCATCTCTATCTAGGAAGCTCATGGTTTCGAACCGAACGGTCAGGGTTGTCTCGACCCTCTGTGCGCTGGCCCTTGTCGCGTGCGATCCCGAGGGAGGATCGACCCCCCACGGTACGCAGACCGGGGCGCCTCCCGGCACACCCGAGATCCAGCTCTCTCCCGCGGCGCCTCAGACCCGAGACAACCTCGTCGTCGAGGTGCTCAACCCCCTGACCCATCTTCGCTATGGCTATGAGTGGCGACGCGATGGGGAGCTGATCTCCGACCTGACCTCCGACTTGGTGCCGCGCGCCCGCACCCAAAAGGGCGAGAGCTGGGAAGTCACGGTCATTCCTTATGACCAGCGCGTCGCGGGGCCTCGCGTCTCCGACTCGGTCCAGGTCGGCAACACCGCGCCCGAGATCACCAGCGCGGCCTTTGAGCGCGAGGTCCCCTCGCCGGGCACGGGCATCGCCGTGCACTACACCACCGACGACGTCGACGGCGACGAGGTCTCGGTTCGGTTCTCGTGGACCCTCGATGGCGCCCCGACCCCCGACGACGGCCCCACCATCCAGGGCGAGCGGCTCGCCCGTGGGCAGCAGTGGTCGGTGACCCTCACCCCCACCGATGGCGAAGCCGAGGGCGAGAGCCGAACCCTCACCACCGAGGTGGGCAACACGCCCCCGAGCATCGCCGACGTGCTGCTCAGCCCCTCGACCGCCTTCACCGACACGGTCTTGGTCGCCGAGGCGGTCGACGTCTTCGATCCCGACGGCGACGAACTGACCGTCATCTATCGCTTCTTCGTCAACGATCGCCTGGTTCAGCACGGCGAGGAGCCGACCCTCGATGGCGCAGAGCACTTCGTCAAGAACCAGTCTGTCTTTGTGCAGGCCTTCGTCCGCGATGATCTCGATCGCTCCGACTCGGTCCGTTCCCAGGACCTCTTGATCCAAAACACCCCCCCCGTGGCGGCGTCGATCACCCTGCTCCCCGACGCGGCCGTCACCTCGACCGAGCTCGTAGCGAGCGTCGACGGCTCGGATCTCGACGGGGACCCCCTGAATCAGCGCTTCATCTGGCTCATCAACGACGTCGTCGTGCCCGAGGTGAGCGGCCCGGTCCTCGCGCCATCGTTCACCACCAAAGATGACCGGGTGGTCGTGCGGGGCTACCTCGTCGACGATGACGAGGACGAGAGCAACGTGGTCGAGTCTCATGCGCTCACGGTCGACAACACCCCACCGACCGCGCCTCGGGCCACCATCCTGCCTCGCGCCCCGATCCAGGGCGAAGATGATCTGGTCTGCACCATCGCCGAAGAGAGCTTCGACGATGACGGGGATCCGGTCAGCTACACGATGACCTGGATGGTCGACGGGCTCCCCATCGATGACTCCGACACGACCGAGTGGCCGGGTGACACCGTGCGCGGCGACCTGACCCTCGCCGAGGAGCTGTGGACTTGCGCCGTCACCCCCTTCGACGGGACCGACCAGGGCGAGCTCGCCACCGGGCGGCGTCGGATCACCTTCGATGGCACCATCCTCTGGGACGAAGAGGTCACCTTCACCACCTGCGGCGCGACCGGCCGGTTCGGCCCAACTCAGGCCGCCTGCAACGACACCTACCGCGACTCCTTCCTCGAAGATGGGGTGGTGGTCGAAGAGGGGATCCAGATCTGGGAGGTCCCCGCTCCTGGCGACTACCGGATCACGGCTCACGGGGCCCAGGGCTTCAGCGCTGATTCGAGCCATACCGGCGGTCATGGCGCGCTCATCGAGGGGGTGTTCTTTCTCGATGAAGGGGAGCGGCTGCGCATCGCGGTGGGGCAGCGCGGGGTCGGCGACGAGGCGAGCTGCAACGGTGGAGGCGGAGGAGGCACCTGGGTCATGACCATCTCGGGCGATCCGTTGCTCATCGCCGGCGGCGGGGGCGGAACCCGCACCAGTGTCCGCCAAGACGGCTGCCCAGGGCGCGTCGAGGAGTTCGGAGGCCGCGGTTCAGGCTCGGCAGACACCTGGAGCTGCGCGCTCAAGACCACCGATCTGCGCCAAGGGGGGATCGTGAGCAGCTTCTCATGGGGCTCGGCGGGTGGGGGGCTCGAGAGCACAGGCGCGAGCGATCGGGTCGGGGGCAACGGAGGCAGAGGTTGGACCCAGGGCCTTCAAGGCGGCGGGACTCCCCCAGGCGAGGACGCCTACGGCGGCTTCGGTGGCGGTGGCGCGGGCAATGGCTCTTGCGGCGGCGGCGGCGGCGGCGGCTACTCCGGCGGCGATGGCGGTCGTCTCGCGGGCGGCGGCGGCTCCTTCAACGGGGGCCTGGAGCGCGTCGGAGTCGAGGGTGGCGCCGACGCGGGCGATGGCAAGGTGATCATCGACCTGCTCTAGCGCGCGCCCGTGACTTCGACGAAGAGTCCAGCTCCTCCCAGGAAGCGCAGCTTGACGGTGCCGGTGTGACCATGTCGGTTCTTGATTACCGCAACCTGCGCAAAGCCGACGCCATCACGGGGGATCGGGTCGCGCCCGAGCGCGAGCAGCAGCGCCGCATCGGTCCCGAGACCACCGATCTCGTTCGTCAGACGCTCCCGAAGCCGAGCTCGATCCCCGGGTTCAGCGCTGGCACGAGCCAGCCGTTCGGCGGTCGAGAAGGGATCGCGCAGCCCGGCTGGGACCCCGACGACGGCGAGTACGGCCGCCCCAGGCCACTCCGGCCCTAGGCTTCCTGGGCGCACCAGATCCCGACAGGTTGCCGAGAGCTCCCGGTACGCCCGGTCGAGTGAACGGCCGTCTTCGAAGCCCTCGACAGGATCGACGATCACCAATGGGGCCCGCTTCTTACAGGCGGCGACGACGCCCGTCGCTCGCGCGCGGAGCGCCTGATCGGTGCGTTCGGGGGTCGTTGGGTTCCAGATGTAGAGCGAGGAGAGCACCTGAAGTAGGTCTTGGCTGGCGAGGTGAAGACCTTCGGGCTCGCCGCGAGCCAGGCCCACGGCGACGTGGCTGCCGGGCACCATCGGACCGCCGGTCGCCGCTCGCAGGACCATGAGTCGCGCCACGACCTCATCGACCGGCAAGTCTGCGGAGGCATAGAGCACGGGAGTGCCTTCGCGAGCGACCGCTTCGGCCATCTGAAGGGCAAAGGCGGTTCGACCGGAGCCGCTCCCCCCCACGAGTACCGCCAGTCGGCCCGGCCAGAGGCTCCCCGCGAGGTCTCCCAGGGTCGGCAGGGCCAGATCGGGGTTCCCTGCGTCTTGGAGGACTTGAAGCACGCTACGATCGCCCCCATCGGCGGGAAGGGCGCGCACCGATCCGGGCCACGGGAGAAGCACCCTCCGCTCGGCATCGCGCAGGCGACGCTGATACGAGGCGACCGCGTCGGACATCTCGATGCCCGCGACTGCGAGGGCGGCCTCGCGGATCCGGTCTTCTTCCGCCCACTGTGAGAGTTCGACCTTGACCCGATCCGGCGAGATGGGCGCGCCATCTTGGAACGCGTGCTCGAAGCCCCCAGGGACCAGCGCAGGCAAGGCCACGACCCGCGCGGGTCGAGCGACGGCTTCGTCGAGGGAGCCTGCGGTTCGGCGTGGATGGAGGGCCCACTGCGCGATCCGCCGCGCCTCTTTGAGAGTCACGGTACGCTCGAACGGCACGATGACCCGCCACCGGGGCCCGGGTGGCCGCTCACCTTGGGCGCGTTGATGGTAGGCGGAGGTGTAGGCGATGAAGGCGTAGCCCTCCCACCAGCGGAGGAGGTGTGGGGCATCGACCAGCGGATCGTCGAGGTACTCCAGTACCAGACCGCTCACGCCCTCCACGCGCTGCTCCGTCTCGATCTCAGCCTCGAGGGAGCCACCTCCGAGAATGCGGCTGTTGTCGCGGAGCAAGGAGAGGCAGATCCCAGGAAGCCTGCCCTCGGACTCCGCGATGGTGGGCTCTCCGGGCCAGAGCTCGGGGGCATCGAGGACACGTTTGAGCTTGGCCCAGGTCCACGTCTGCCGCTGGCCTTTGACCGCCCAGCGATAGGGGGCGGAGAAGAACGTACACTCTAGGGTCAGGGAGTTGGAAGGAGTCAGTGTTTCACCTCGGGTTCTATCCGAAAACTACGCCCCGACGGTCCACCCGGAAAGGACCTGCACTACTCGGTGGCAGGGGGTGAGATGGCCCTCTTGAATACGTGGGACCCGACTAGCGTTCGTCGATGAGGGCGGCGTGCAGCGCGCGGTTCATGCTCGCGATGATCTCGAGCGCGTCCCCCTGCTGGCGGAGCCACAAGGTGTGGGTGTGCGCCGTCGCCTGCTGAGCCTCCGCGGTCGCTCGCGCGAGCTGACCGATCGTGGTCGCGGGCGCGGCGGAGGGCGTGGTTGGGGCCGGTGGAGGCTTCGGATCCGTGGCGGTCGGGGGAGGCTCCGGGCGAGCCGCGCGGGGGGGCTGCTGCGGCGCGACCCAGGCCCTCCACGGGAGCGCCTCGACCCTCGCTGGGGGTGCGTGGAGCTGGATCGCGGGCCCCGACCCCGTGCTCCAGCGGGTCCACGGCAGCGAAGGGCTCACTCGGCACCCTCGCGGTACCGTTCGTTCAAGCCTTGCATCGACGTATACTGGCCACCTTCGATCCGAGCGACCACCCGACCGGCGCCGTCGACGAACGTCGCGTCGTAGTGGCCTTGCCTGCTCTTGCCCGGCTTGAACTCGATGTGTGCCGAGATCGGGCCGCGGAATGGGGCGGTCTGAGTGTAGCGCCCGACGTAGCTCGGCAGGGCGGAGGCGCCCTGGTGCTCTCGGACCCAGAGCCCGACGAGCTGAAGGGCGCTGTCGAGGGTGACGGGATCGGTAGTCCAGGTCGTGGCGTCGACGCCCAGGCGCTTGGGCTTGGAGGCGGAGAGCTGGCCGACGATGCCGTGGTCACTCATGCCGAGGATGTCCTCGATGCCCTGAAAGCCAGGGCCGTGGAAGAGGAAGCGCTGGTAGGCCTCGCCGACGGCGTAAGGGTAGGCGACCGCGCCCAGCCCGTTGCTCCCCGGGAAGCGATCCCCCGAGGCAGCTCGGTATGCCAGATCGACCGTTCCTCGGTAGTGCACCGTGGGAAGCCCCAGCTTGTTTGGGGCGCCTCGCAGCTCGAACGCGAGCGAGAGGCCGCCGTCGAGGGCGGGGCTTGTCGGGCGCCAGCTCAGGGTCAAGGCGATCTCATCGTCCTCGAGCACCACCCCCTTGAGCACCGCCACCTCGCGCATGCCGACGAAGCGCAGCTCCGGGTGTCGCCGACGGGCCGCGTCAGCCATGAGCTCGAGCGCCATCACGAAGGGCAGCACCGGCTTGCCGTCGATCCTGTGGTCGGCGAGGAAAGTCTGCTCTGCGCGAAGGAAGATCGTCTCTTCTCCCTCGCTCGCGTCGGAGATCGCGCGGCTTGGGCGCTGCCCCAGCAGCCCGCTGGGGCTGTCGGGACCGCCGATCACCACCTCGACCGCCGGGCCACCCCTCTCCAGCTCCTCGCAAAAGGCCTCGGCCCCCTGGACCTGCCCCACGAGGGCGAGCCCGCGAGCCTCGAAGGCGGCGGCGAGGGTAGGCGTGACCATCCCCCCGTCCCAGGGACCCCAGTGAAAGGCTTTGACCCCAGGGACGCCCGCATGCCTCCACGCATGACACAGGTGGGTGATGGCCTCGTTCGCCATGGCGTAGTCCGCCTGGCCCCGGTTGCCGTACCGGCCCGCGACCGACGAGAAGACGGCGAGCAGCTTGAGGTCCTGGGGCGAGGTGGTGGCGAGCAGCGATCGCAGCCCTTCGACCTTGGTCTGGTAGACGCGATCGAAGTCTGCGAGGGACTTGTCTGCGATCAGCTTGTCGGCGATGATCCCAGCGCCGTGGACGACGCCCCGCACCGGGCCTGCGCCGTGGCTCACCTTGGCGACGGCCGCGCGAACGGCCTCGCTATCGGTGACATCGACAGCGGCATAGGTCACCTCGCACCCGAGCTCTTTCAGGTCGTTCAAGGTGGAGCGCACCTCGCGCGACCGCCGCACCTGGGCCAGCTCCCGCTCCACCCTTCGGGGATCGAAGGGGGCTTGTTCCTCGCGCATCTTGCCGATCAGCGCGGGCTTGAGCTCCTGATCGTCGACCCCCCGGGCCCACGCGGGGTCCTGCTCTTCGACGGCGCTGCGGCCGAGCAGGAGGAGGGTGGGAGACCAGCGTTTCGCCATCTCGCGCACGACGGCCGAGGTCACGCCGCGGGCGCCGCCGCTCACCACGACCAGATCCCCGGCGCGGAGGGGGGCCTGGACGGGGGCGCTCGGGTGGAGGGTCACCGGCACGACCTCGAGCGTGATCGCCTCGTCGCTCAGGCCGATCTCGACCACTCCGCGATCGGTCATGAGCTCCTCGGCCAACCGATGGGGATCGACGCCCTCGTCGATGTCTACCGCGAGCGCGCGACAGGGAGGACGCTCCTGCTCCAGGGTCTTGACGAGCCCGGCGAGGGCGCCCTGAAGGGGCTCTCCGTCGCTCCGCTCGTGCCCGAAGGTTCCACCGAGCCCCGAGACGGTGGCGAAGAAGCGCGCGCTGGGTGCCAACTTGGCGAGCAAGAAGGCGCCGCGCACCCGCGCTTCGAGATCCTTCCCGACGGCTCCCAGGGCGGCGAGGTGCACGATCCCGGAGGTCGAGGGGGGAACCTGCTCCCCCACGGTGGTCAGGCTGGCCCAGTCGGGATCGATGACCCGAGGCTGCACGCCGCGCTCGCGCAGGGCGGCGGCCAGCTTGTCGGCCATACCCAGCCGGTCGCGGGTCAAGATCAGCGGGCTTGGCAGGGTGATCCCTTCGCCGTCGGGCGCGGGCACGATCACGACCTCGCGCCGGAGCGCCCCCCGAGGCGGCTCGGGAAGGGCGGCCGCCGTGGCGGGGGCGGCCGGCTCCGGAGGGGTCGATCCCTCCCGATGTGCCTTGACCAAGGCGAGTAGATCGCGCAGGGTTCGGACGCGGGCGATCTCGTCTTCGGGCAGATCAGGAAGCCCGGGAAGCGCTTCGGCCAAGGCTGAGAAGATCTCGACCCGCTTGATGCTGTCGATGCCCAGGTCGCCCTCGAGCTCCATCGAGGGCTGCAGCAGATCGACGGGATAGCCGGTGCGATCGGCGATGGTCTGGAGGATCGTGCCATCCACATCGGTCGGAGGGGCCTTTGCTGGACGCGCGCCGGCCCTGGCCGAAAGGGAGACGGGTGGCGCTTCGGAGGCGCTCAGGGCCTCGATGATGTCGCCAAGCGTGCGCAGCCCCGAGAGCTCTTCTTCGGGCAGCTCCGGCGCGTCGGGCAGGGCCTCGGCGATAGCGGAGAGGATCTCGACGCGCTTGATGCTGTCGATGCCCAGGTCGCCCTCGAGCTCCATCGCGACCCCGAGCAGATCCCTTGGATAGCCAGTCTTCTCGGCGACCAGGGTGAGCACGGTGCCCGCGAGGTCCGCGCTCCGAGCGGTGGCTGTCTTGGCCCCGGCGGGTTCCGGGGAGGGCGAACGCAGGCGGGCCTCGAGATCGGCCAGCGTGCGGATCGAGCCCAGCTCGTCCTCGGGGATCTCGGGCGCTTGGGGCAGGGCGTCTTGCAGGGCCGCCAGGATCTCGACGCGCTTGATGCTGTCGACCCCCAGATCGGACTCCAGATCCATCTGCGGCTGGAGCAGATCGGTCGGATAGCCGGTCTTTTCGGAGACGATCTGAAGCACGATGGAGGCTGGATCCACCGCCGGGGCCTGCGTGGTGGTCTCGGGAGGAGGCGCGGCCCGATGGCGGGTTGCGCTCGGTAAGGGTTGGCCCTCCTTGATGGCTGAGGCCAGCGTTTGAGCCGACAGCATGGGAGGGAGGTCCTGGCTATCGCGCACGCGGGGACCATCGTTGCGAGGCATGTCGAGGGTCGTCGCCCGCTGAGGATCGGTCGGACGCAGGACCGCCTCGGCGAGCGCGTCGTGGGTCCCTTCGATCGGCGCGGGAGCCGGGTCTACGGCGGGCACGGAGGCCGCGAGGGGGGCCTTGCCGCCGAGGAGCTGCGTCTGGCTCCGGAAGAGCTCGGTGAAGGTCTCGTTGGCCTTGGCCTGGCCACGAAGGAACTCGGCGTGCACTTCGGCGGTGCGGGCCTGGGTCTGCTGGAAGGCGGTCAGGCTCTCGCGCGTGGCCTGGATCAGCGAGGCCAGGGCTTCGCTATCGAGGGGGGAGGGGTCCGAAGAGCGGGGAGGGGAGGTCGTCATGGTCTGGCCTTGGGAGAGGTCCGCGTCGGAAGGAGGCGTGAAGAGGAGGGGGCCGGCGGTGTCGGTGTCGGGGTACGACCCGTTGACCGCCGTGGAGGGCGAGGCGGGCGCGTCGAGGGAGCCGCCGGCGTGCACCCGAGCCACGGGTCGTGTCGGGGAGGGCCGCACGAAGAGCTCGTCGCGCTCGGGCAGCTCGACGGGACGCTTGAAGTTGGCCCCAGCGAGCCACACCGTGGCCTTGCTCCCGGCGGTCCGGGGGGAGCTCGGAAGCCGCTCCTCCAGGATCGGCGAGACGTCGATCGCGACCCCGCGACAGGCCAAGGCCATGAGGGCTCGCTTGAGCAGGGCATCGCCGTCGGTCTCGCCGTGGTCGGGATCGAGGCAGACGACCTCGATGTCGGTCCGGTCTGGCAGGCAGCGCTGGATCAGGCGGCTCAGCACCGACTTTGGACCGCACTCCACGAAGGTGGTGACCCCAGCGTTCGCCATCGCACGCACCACGCCGACCCAGTCGACCCCATGGGTCACCTGATCGGCGATCAAGGATCGGATCTGCGCGGGGTCGTCTGGGTAAGGGGCGGCCGACACGTTTGCGAAGACCGGCACGGAGGGGGGCTCGACCTGGATCTGCCCCAGGGCTTCGAAGAGGGGCGCGCGGGCATCGCGCACCAGGGGGCTGTGGAACGCCGCCGAGACCTGCAGCTCCGTGCCGGTGATCTCCTGGGCCTCCGCGGCGGCGAGCACGGCGTGCACTGCCTCGCGAGGACCCGCGATCACCCCTTGCTTGGGATGGTTGCGGTTGGCGAGCGTGACCTGCGGGTGGTCTGCGATCAGCGCTTCAATCTTGTCGAGGGGCGCCTTGAGCGCCGCCATCGTTCCTCGATCGGCCTCGCCCTCGCTCATCGCGGAGCCTCGCACGTCCGAGAGGGTCCACAGGGCCTCGGACGACCAGACCCCCGCGGCGTGCAGGGCGACCAGCTCCCCGTAGCTGTGCCCAGCGAAGGCATCCGCCTTGACGCCGAAGCGCTCCAGGGTCCGCCACAGGCCGACCTCGAGGGCACCGAGGGCGGGCTGGGCCCAGGCCGTCTCCCGGAGCGCCATCGTCTGGCCCTTGCGCTCGGCAGGGGTGAAGGCAGGCGGGGGATAGATGCGGCGCGCGAGGCTCTCACCGCGGGAAGACTTGAGGGCTGCCTCGGCCTGATCGAGGGCATCGATCAGGGCAGGATGGCGCAGCGCTGTCGTTCGTCCCATGTTGACGTACTGGCTGCCTTGGCCAGGAAAGACCACCCCGATCTTGCCGTTGCCTTTTAAAGGTAGGGCAAATCGCACGCCGCCACGCTCGGCCGGCTGGTCGGCTCGGGCGAGCTCGTGGGCGATCCGAAGACGATCCCGCGCCTCGTCGAGGGTGGAGGCACAGAAGGCGATCACCTTGGGCCCTGGGGTCCAGCGCTCGAGCACGGCATGGGCTGCGTGATGAAGCGTCGGCGCTCCGTCCAGATCGACCGCTTCGAGGGACTGCTTCAGGGCCTCGGTGGTCTCGGCACCAAAGAGGAAGAGCGCTTGCTCGGCGATCAGGGCCGTTGGGCGGGACTCGCCGTACTCCTCAACGGCGAAGTGATAGTTCGTGCCTCCAAAACCAAAGGCACTCACCCCCGCGCGACGCGGGCTGTCGGGCGAGCGAACCCACGGCCGCGCCTCGGTGTTGAGGTACAGCGGGGTCCCTTCGAAGTCCAGGCGGGGGCTCGGCTGTCGGATCTTGGCGGTCGGTGGAAGGACGCGCTGGTGTAGCGCCAGGGCGATCTTCATCAAGCCTGCGGCCCCAGCGGTGGCCTTGGTGTGCCCGATCTGCGACTTCACGCTCCCCAGGGCGACGTGTGCCTCGTCGCGCTCGCTCTTGAGAAAGACCGCACGAAGGGCGTTGAACTCCGCGAGATCCCCAGCCTTGGTCCCCGTTCCGTGGGCCTCGATCAGCTCGACGCTCTCGAGGGGAAAGCCGGCCTCGGCGTAGGCGCGCCGCACGGCCTTGACTTGGCCCCCTGAGTTCGGGGCGTAGATGCTTTTGTTTCGTCCGTCTGAGCTCGTGCCGATACCCCGGATCACCGCGTAGATCCTGTCGCCGTCCCGCTCCGCGTCGGCCAAGCGCTTGAGCGCGAACATGGCGATCCCCTCGCTGATCACGATGCCGTCGCCGTCGACGTCGAAGGGACGCGAGTCGCCCCGCCGGGACAGGGCAGGGGTCTTGCTGAAGCACATGTACATGAAGATGTCGTTGAGGGTGTCGGTGCCCCCCGAGAGGGCCAGGTCGGTGCGGCCAGTCTGAAGCTCGCCGATGGCGTAGTGCAGGGCCCCCAGGGCGCTGGCGCAGGCGGCGTCGACGGTCGCGTTGGTGCCTCCCAGGTCGAGGCGGTTGGCGATCCGCCCCGCGCTCACGTTGGCGAGCATTCCGGGGAAGGACTGCTCCTGCCAGGTGGGGAGCATCTGCCCCACGTCCTCGAGGATACGCTCGATCACCGACTCGGGGACGCCGTTGCGCTGGAGCGCCCGACGCCAGGTGGGGCCGTGCAGCCGGGCCGACAGGTCCACCACGAGCTCGTTGGTCGAGGTGTGGCCAAGGATTACGCTCGTTCGGTCGCGATCCCAGCCCTCCCCGTCGGGATCGAGGCCCGCGTCGCGCAGGCACTCGCGGGCCACGATCAAGGCTAGGAGCTGGTCTGTGTCGATCGCTTCGAGGGCGTGGGGGATGACCCCATGGTCCATTGGATCGAAGGGGACCTTGTCGATGAACCCCCCCCGCGTCGCCCAGGTCTTGTCGGGGGTCTTGGGGTCGGCGTCGAAGAAGTCGTCGGGCGACCAGGAGTGGTCCGCGGGGATGTCAGAGAGACCATCGGTGGCGTGCACGATGGCGCGCCAGTACGACGTCAGGTCCGGCGCTCCCGGCAGGAGCGAGGACATTCCGACGATGGCGATGGGGGGGAGCTTCTCGGACATGATGAGGCCTCAGGGAGAGAGGGGGCGCGGCGCCCACTGAGCGGCCGCGGGGCCAGGATCGACCCCTTGTTGTTGCAGGCTGCGCGCGCGGAGGACCGCTGCGGCGCCCGACATCAGGTTGGCGGCGACCACACCGACGCGGCGCTGGGCGGGATCTTCGAGGAAGGTTCCCCGCGTCCAGTCATTGAACGCGCCGATCACCGGCCCGCACCAGATCTGGGTGTCGACCCGGCGCGAGGCCACCCCGCCGATGGCCCACCGCGAGGACAGGCCTAGATACCAACGAAAGATGAGCGCCATCTTGTGGCGCGGATCGCGGACGGCTCGCTCGAGCTGGGCGGGGTCGCGTGACTCAAAGAAGTCCACGCACGAGGCCCAGACCCGTTCGACGGGCTCGCCAAGGATGCGCTCGAGCTCGGACCGCTCCGTCGCGTCGAGCGCATCGAGGCTGTCGTAGCGCCGATACCACGCTCGGAGCTTCTGCCCACGCTGCGCGAAGAGGGTCCCGCGCTTGAGCACCTGCACCTCGGCGCCTTGCTCGAACATGTCGCCCGCAGGCGCCATGCCCACATCGGCCGCCCCGGCGTCGGCGAGCATGGCCTTGACCATCGGGCTCGTGCCGGCCTCTACGCAGGCTTGGTTGATGGTGCCCGTGAGCACATAGGCGGCCCCGAGCGAGAAGGCCGCGGCGACCGCGGACGGCGTGCCGATCCCGCCGGCGGCGCCGACCCGCACCCGGTGTCCGGTCTGGAGCGCGACCCGATCGCGGAGGGCGAGGAGCAAGGGGAGCAGCACGGGCAAGGGGCGGCGGTCGGTGTGCCCGCCGGAGTCCGCCTCGGCCGTGAGGTCGTCGGCCATGGGTACCTTGGCGGCCAGGGCGGCTTGGGAAGCGGTGATCCGACCCTGCTCCGCTAGGGCCTTGAGGAGACGAGCCGGAGCGGGTCGCAGGAAGTGCTCGGCGACCTCGGGCCGGCTGACCTTAGCGAGGATACGATGCCGGATCTGCACCTGGCCGTGGGCCCCCTCGCTCAGGCCGGCGGCTCGGTAGCGCACGAGGGCGGGGGTGAGCTTACTGTAGGCCGAGGCTGAGACGACCCGGATCCCTCTCTGGATGAAGAGGTCGACTGTGGCGTCCTCGGCGCCGGGGTCGTTGGGGCTGTGGATCAGGTTGAAGCCAACCGCGAGATCGGGCACCTCGCCTCGAATGCGATCGATGGCCTGTGCGATACGCGCCACCGGCAGACCTGCGGCGCCAAAGAAGCCCATGAGACCCATCTTGGCCATCGCGATCACGACCTCTTCGGAGCCGATGCCGTTGGCCATGGCCCCGGCCACGTAGCAAGCCCGCACCCCATAGGTGGATCGGAAACCAGGATCGCCGAGATCCGAAGGCAATAGGGGGCCAACCCAAGCCAAGAGCGGCAAGGCCTGGGTGCCCGCGGGCTGCGGTGCGGGCCCCGTCAGGATCGGGGCCCCCCCGCTCGCCCAGCCGATCCCGGCGGGGGTGCGCACCACCGCGACGTCGGCGTGGAGCGCTTCGATCGCCTCCGTGAGTCCGCTCACACCGGGCTGTGCCGGGGTGGAGCCTTGAAGGTACCAGCCTTTTTGCCGAAATTCAGAGGTCATGCGCTCGCGGGCCTGGACGGGTGGGCCCCCTCTGATAACCCGTCTTGCGGCAGGCGGGAGTCACCGTGAAAACTGGCCCATCGGTCAGCCACAACTGGCCGCCTGGCCAGGGAGGGGTTGGAGACCCAAGCAGGTCTCGTTCGCTCGTTGTCCGTCGAAGGCGGGGGGTCAGGGCAGGTCGAAGAGCGTGATCCCTGGGACGTCGCGAGGCTTCTGGGTGGTGCCATGGTGGTTGATGACCGCGAGCTGCTCGCCCTGGGGGTGCATGGCGAGGCCGCGGATCGGCCCTTTGGTCAGGACGCGCCCCGGCTTGTTCGCCGCGAGATCGAAGAGCTGGACCGGCTGGTCGGGCAGCTCGCCGTTCGGGGTGAGCACGCCCAGGCTGGACGGGGCGTGCACCGCGCCGATCGATCCCTGAATGGTTCGCTTTCGGTTGAATGACTTGGCGTCGTAGACGAAGGTCGTCTTGAGGCCGCTCACGATGAGCTCATCGCCGACCTCGAAGAAGTAGTGCGGCTGATCTTGGAGCTTTACCTGTCGCTGACGCTGGCCAGAAGCCACGGTATGCACGTTGAAGCCGCCAGCGTTCGAGGAGCTCCCGTAGCCGACATAGGCTCGGGTTCCGTCGCTAGAGAAGGTAAGAAAGAGGGGGATCAGCGCGCCTTGTCCCTGGAGCAGGGTGCGCTGCACGCGGTTCTTCTTGAGGTCGTAGGTGAGCGCGACGAAGGCGAAGTTCTCGTCCATCGCGATGAAGCCTACCAGCTCAGGATCGGTTGGATGAAAGGTCACTTTTTGCACGCGAAGCTTGGCTTGGAGCGGCAGCGTCTGGGTGCGCTGGGTGGCGACATCGTAGAGGTGAAGGATGGTCTCGTACTCTCGGCGTGGATGCGATGAGGAGTGGTACTGGGTGCCGATCTGTACGATCCGCTGCCCGTCGGGGCTCACGTCGGAGCCCGATAGGGCGCCCCGGAACGCATGGCCTTCGATCTCGACGCGACTCAGGGCGCCGATCGCTTCGGTACGGACTGCCTTGCGGGAGGTCGTGTCCCAGACCACGATCTCGTTGACGCGGGCGCGTCGACCGTCCCGTTGCTCCCAGCGGGAGGCGTCGGCCACCAGATGTCCGGCGGAGCTGTAGGCTGCCAGGCTGACCTGGTGATCCGGGCCCAGGGGGGACTGCGCCCAGCTCACCGAGGCGCTACAGGTGATTACGGTGAAGAGTAGAGTGAAAAGGCCCAAGATTGCGCGCATCGTGCCAGTCCTCCGCGGGTTGTTCGTGGTCCGATAACACGAGATGCCCCAGGGGGATTCCCGAGTAGTCCCCGTTGGCAGACCTCAGATGGGCTCGGGCGCCGGAGGGGGTGCCCCGTGGAACGCGGCCGCAGGTCGACGCGCGTCGCGGGCTCTCGATAGTCCAAGAATTGAATATTTGTAGAATTCGTGATGACAGCTTCAAGCTCCACTCGGCTGCTGAGCCGATCCAGTGCGTTTGGAGTGGTCCAACATTCTCGTTGTTGACGGGATCCAGGACAGGACCTGTGCAAATTTCAACACTCAGAGGAGGCGACTCAAGCATCGATTCAATCGATGACCGCATGAAGTATTTGGATTATGGGTGCCGTGGATGAAGGGGCACACGCCTGCCGAGCTCTCCCTACCTCGAATGGGGTACGAGACAGGTTGCGGTTGCGAATACGCACCGTCGTACAATCCTTTCAGCGCAGCGCTGGTGACGGCCGCTCGATGCCCAAGGCGTCCGCCTGGGGCTCGGGTCCTTCTCCGAAGCTGCAAGGAAAGGGGCAGGTTAGAGTATGGCTCTCGCCGAAGGCTTCTCCGAAGCGCAGCGTTGAACGTCGATGCAGGAGTGAAGTGGACATCCGTGAACATCCTTGACACGCGGTGATGACAGATTACCCGCCTCGGGATTTGGTGTTTTTTACTCACCGACTTGTATTACTTCGACCCCTTCGGTAGCCTACTCGGGCTCTCTTCTCAGAACAGGATTCGCCATCATGAACAAGCGCGCCTCCCTTCCCGTCTCTCTCGGCTCTGCCTTGGTCCTCGCTGCCCTGGCTGGCTGTCAGTCCGCCCCGGTCGCCCCGGTGGTCCGCGTCGCGCCCGACCGGCCGTCCACCCTCGATGACCTCGAGCTTCGCGTCGTGGTCGGCTCCGACCAGCTCGATAACTCCGAGATCGCCTTCTACAACATCCGCTGGCTCGTCGATGGCGTCGAGGTCCGCGACATTCGCAACGAAGACACGGTCGACTCGAGCCTCACCGCCAAGGGTCAGGAGTGGTCGGCGCTCGTCACCCCCGTCGACACCCGCGGTCGCGAGGGCGAGACCGCGCAGACCTCTGCGGTGATCCTCAACACGCCCCCCGCGGGCGACGTGAGCATCTCACCCCTGCAGCCGCAGCCCGAGCAAGAGCTCACTGCGAACGCCACCGGCGAAGACATCGACGAGGATCAGATCACCTGGTCTTTCCGCTGGTTCGTCGATGGCGAGCTCACCGAGCACACCTCCGAAGTCCTGCCCTCGGGCCTCACCAACAAGGGCGAGGTCTGGATGGTCGAGGCCACACCCAACGACGGCGACGACGACGGCCGCCCCACCACCGCCTCCGTCGTGATCGACAACACCGCCCCAGTCGTCGTCTCTATCACCATCCAGCCCACCGAAGCCTACGGCAACACGGACCTCACCGCGGTGCCCGAAGGCTTCGACGAAGAGGGCGACACGATCATCTGGAGCTATCGCTGGTTCCGAAACGGCGAAGAGATCGAGGGCGAAGAGTCCGAAGTCCTCGGCGCCGACAACTTCGCCAAGGCCGACGCCATCGAGGTCGAAGCCACCCCGAACGACGGCTTTACCGACGGCTTCCCTCAGCGCAGCCTCGCGGTGCACATCCTCAACACCGCCCCCTCCTTCGAGTCGGCCTCCATCGAGCCTGAAGTGGCCTACACAACCACCACGCTGTCTTGCATTGGCTCTGGGTTCGAAGACCTCGACGGCGACCCCGAAGGCTACGTCCACACTTGGTTCGTCAACGGCGTCGAGATCTCCACCGACCCCACCCCCGCGGTCGAGCTCTACGCCAAGGGCGACAGCGTCCTCTGCGAGCTGACCGCCTTCGACGGCGAAGACACGGGCAACACCGAGTCCAGCGAGCCCATCATCGTCTTGAACACCGCCCCCACCCTCGACGCGGTCGCGATCAGCCATGAAGAGCCCACCGTCCAAGACGTCCTCAGCGCCGAGCTCGACGGCGTGTTCGACGCCGACGGCGATGTCGTCGAGTTCGCGTACCGCTGGTTCACCGTCGACGATGAGACCGGCGACGAGATCGATCTGAGCGATGAGCCCGAGCTCACCTCCACCGACTTCGAGAAGGGCATGACCCTCTGGGTCGAGGTCACCCCCTCCGACGACGAAGAGCCCGGCATGCCCGTGGTGAGCGAGCCCGTCACCATCCTCAACGCCGCCCCCGAGATCGACAGCCTCGAGCTCGCCCCTGCGCCCGACGAGGCCTTTGCCTTCGTCGACGTGGTGGCCAGCGTCGAGTCCTCCGACGCCGACGGCGACGAGGTCACCCTCGACTTTGTCTGGTCGGTCAACGGCGAGCCGATCGAAGACCTCGAGGGCGACACCCTCGACTCCGACTTCTTCGTCAAGGGCGACGTGGTGCAGGTCACCGTCACCCCCACCGACGACGAGACCGACGGCGAGCCCGCCACGGCCTCGCTGACCATCCTCAACAGCGAGCCCACGATCGAGGGCGCCACCATCGCGCCCGACGCGCTCTTCGCCGACACCTCGGTCACCTGCTTCCCCTTCGGCTGGTTCGACGCCGACGACGACGAGGAGTACTACCGCTACCGCTGGCTCGTCGGCGACGAGGTCGTCGGCAACACCTCGGTGCTGCAAGGCGACGTGGTCGAGCGCGGCATCGACATCGTCTGTGAGATCACGCCCTTCGACGGCGAGGCCCACGGCGAGGCCCGCGTCTCTGCGCCCATCCAGCGCTCCAACACCCCGCCGGTGCTCGCGGGCGTCAGCCTGTCGACCCTCACCCCCCAAGAGGGCGACACCATCGACGTGATCCTCGGCGATCTCTTCGACGACGACGGCGACGACATCAGCCTGTCCTACGCCTGGTTCGTCGGCGACGCCACCGATCCGGTCCACGACGGTGAGCAGCTCAGCAGCGACGACTTCGTCAAGGGGCAAGACATCTACGTCGTCGTCACGCCGAGCGACGGCTTCGACGACGGCGCCCCCGTCATGTCCGACATCGCCCGCGTCCAGAACACGGCACCCACGGTCGAGAGCGCCTTCATCAGCCCTGAGCCCGCCTACACCGACAGCATGCTTCAGTGCGTCGGCGTCGGCTTCGACGACGCCGACGGCGACGACGAAGGCTACCTCTACGCCTGGTTCGTCAACGGCGAGGAGCGCTCCACCGCGGCGTCCCTGCCCACCGATCAGTTCAGCAAGCGCGATTCCGTTCACTGTGAGCTCACCGCCTTCGACGGCGAAGACGAGGGCAACACGGTCGTCGCTGACACGATCGAGATCCAAAACTCTTTGCCCACCATCGAGATGGTGGCCATCGACAACCCCGAGCCCACCGTGCGCGACACCCTCGGGGTCGACATCGTCGGCGTGTTCGACGCCGACGAAGACGACGTCTCGCTCGCCTACCGCTGGTACACCCTCGACGACGTCACCGGCGAGGAGCTCACCCTCGGCACCGAGGCCGAGCTGCCCGGCTCCGACTTCGACAAGGGCATGATCGTCTGGGTCGAGGTCACCCCCTCCGACGAAGACGGCCCCGGCATCGCCATGGTCAGCGAGCCCGTCGAGGTGCTCAACGCTGCGCCCCAGATCGACGAGATCAGCGTCGCCCCCGATCCGGCCTTCACCCTCACCGACCTCGTCGCCACCGTCGATGCCTCCGATCCCGACGGCGACGACGTCGAGATTGACTTCGCGTGGTACGTCAACGGCGCCTTCGTCGACGCGGCCCTGGGCGACACGCTCACCGCCGACAACTTCGTCAAGGGCGACGTCATCACCCTCACCGCCATCCCCTCCGACGGCGACCTCGATGGCGAGGCGGTCGAGTTCGGCCCCGTCTCGATCCAGAACACCGCGCCCTCCATCGCTGGCGTGAACATCGAGCCCGGCGAGCTCTTCGCCGACTCCTCGGTCAATTGTGTGCCCTTCGGCTGGTCCGACGATGACGGCGACGAGGAGTTCTACCGCTACCGCTGGCTCCTCGACGGCGCCGAGGTCGGCAACACCTCCGTCCTTCACGGCTCCGTCGTCCCCCGCGACGTCAACCTCGTCTGCGAGGCCACCCCCTTCGACGGCGATGACCTGGGCGAGCCCCGAGTCTCTCCCGCGATCCAGCGCTCGAACACCCCGCCGGTGCTCGCGAGCGCGACCCTCACCAACACCAGCCCCCAAGAGGGCGATGTGCTCGAGGTCACCCTCGGCGCCGCCACCGACGCCGACGGCGATGGCGTGAGCTTCAGCTATGCGTGGTACGTCAGCGGCAGCATGGTGCACACTGGCGAGACCCTCGACAGCAGCCTCTTCGCCAAGGGCGACGACATCTTCGTCATCGTCACGCCAAACGACACCTTCGACGATGGCGCGCCGGTCACCTCCAACATCGCGCGCGCGATCAACACCCCGCCCACCTTCACCGGTGCGGCCGTCCAGCCTGCGGTCGTCTACACCGACACCCCCGTCGAGTGCGTCGGCTTCGGCTTCGACGACGCCGATGGCGATCCCGAGGGCTACCGCTACACCTGGTTCGTCGACGGCGTCGACCAGGTCTTCGACGGCCCCTTCCTCCCGGTGGACCGCTTCGAGAAGGGCCAGTCCATCTCCTGTGAGCTCATCGCCTTCGACGGCGAAGAGCTGGGCAACAGCCACGCCGCCGATCCCGTCCAGGTGCTCGACTCCCTACCCACCATCGGCGAGGTCGAGATCGACCTCGAGCGCCCCACGGTCCTCGACACCCTCACCGCCGTCGTGTCTGACGTCTTCGACGCCGACGGCGACGAGGTCACCCTCTTCTATCGCTGGTACTGGATCGATAGCGAGACCGACGAGGAGATCGACCTGGGCGATAACGATATTCTTGAGCTCGGCTCTTCGGATCGAGGCCGCACGATCTACCTCGAGGTCACGCCCTCCGACGATCCCGACGACGAGTCCCGGTTCGGCGCGACGGTGTCCGCAGAGCCCGTCACCGTGCTCACGACGATCCCCGAGGTCGTCCTGCTCGAGATCCAGCCGGATCCCGCGTTCACCTTCGACAACCTGATCGCTGTCATCGAGATCGACGACGACGCCGACGACGTCGAGCTCACCTATGAGTGGCGGGTCAACGGCGTGCTCATCCCGGGCGCCGATGGGCCGGACCTCGGCTTCGAGAACTTCGTCAAGGGCGACGAGGTCCTGCTCTCGGTCACCACCTCCGACGGCACGACCGGCGAGCGGGTCGTCTCCGAGAGCATCATCATCCAGAACAGCCTGCCGGTGGTCGAGGAGCTGACCATCGAGGGCGACGCGGGCGACGGCACCTTCACCGTCGACTCCACGCTGAGCTGTGCAGTCGGCGAGTTCAGCGACGCCGACGGCGACGACGTTGAGTTCTTCTACCGCTGGTACGCCGGCTCCGACGTGGTCAGCACCTCGATGATGCTGCCCGGAGGCGCGGTGGACCGCGGGGTCCCCGTGACCTGCGACGTGCGCCCGAACGACGGCGAGTCCTTCGGCAGCGCGGTCGTGGCGGGCCCGGTCGAGCGCGTCAACGTGCCGCCGGTCCTCGACAGCGTGATGCTGTCCAACCTCAACCCGCGTGAGGGAGACACGATCGACGTGATCCTCGGCGATCTCTTCGACGCCGACGGCGACGGCGTCTCGGTCGAGTACGAGTGGTTCGTGAACGGCTCCTCCGAGGGCCTGCCGACGGGGTCCTCCCTGTCGAGTGAGCACTTCGCCAAGGGCGACAGCGTCTTTGTGCGCGTGCACTACAACGACGGCTTCCTGGCGACGGCGCTCACCCGAGACTCCGACATGGCGACGGTGGGCAACACCGCGCCGGTCATGGAGGCGGTCAGCATCGCGCCGCTCGCGCCCTACACCACCGACGGGGTGGTGGCGACGGCCTCGGCGACCGACGCCGACGCGGCCGACGCGGCGAGCCTCAACTTCACCTACACCTGGCTCGTCGATGGCGACGTGGCGCAGGTCGACGAGAACGTCGGCGCGACAGCGACGCTGAGCGCGAGCGCCTTCCGCAAGAACCAGACCATCCAGGTGCTGGTCCACGCCAACGACGGAACCGATGACAGCGCGGCGCTGCGCAACGCGGTCGACGCGCGCTCCATCAACACCGCCCCGTCCATCGCCAGCGCCTCCATCACGCCGTCCACCGGCATCGTGATGGGCACGGAGCTGACCTGCAACACGTCTGGTTGGGCCGATCCCGACAACGCCGACGACGCGTCTGTCGACGTCGAGCAGTACGAGTACCAGTGGCACGTCAACGGCTCGGTGGCCGGCGTCGACTCCACGCTGTCTTCGGGCTTCGAGCGCGGCGACATGGTCACCTGTACGGCGATCCCGGTCGACGACGAGGGGGCCCGCGGCGACGCGCGCACCAGCGACCCGGTCGAGGTGCAGCCGAGCGTGCCCGTGGTCGACGCGGCCATGGTCGAGGCTGCCGGCGACGGCGGGGTGCTCGACACCTTCTGGTGTGTGGTCGAGGCCGAGGTCTACGACGACGTCGAGTTCGAATACCGCTGGCTGGTTCAAGACCCCGCAGGCGACGAGATGGAGCTCGTCGACGAGCTGGGCGACAGCCTGGCCAACCCCTCCGAGGGCGAGCGCCTCTTCGTGCGCGGCGAGGAGCTTCGCTGCGTGGTCACGCCGGTCCTGTTCGAGGGCTCCGACGAGATCCGCGGCGATGAGGTTGAGAGCGACTGGCTCGAGGTGCTCGACACGCCGCCAGAGATCCTCTCGGTCTCGATCGCGCCGCTGTCTGGCGAGGCCCTGGCGTACACCACCGACACCATCGTGGCCGATGTCGACGCAGACGACGCCGACAACCCCGAGGACGTGATCCTCTCCTACCGTTGGCTCGTCAACGGTGGCGAGGTCAGCGACGCCGAGACCCTCACCTCCGACCTCTTTGTCAAGAGCGACGTGGTGCAGCTCGCGGTCACGCCGTCCGAGAACGGCGTCGACGGCCCGGAGATGGTCTCCGATCCGCTCACCATCCAGAACACCCTTCCGGTGGTCGACGATCTGAGCATCGAGGGCGCCGAGGGCGATGGCAGCTTCACTATCGACTCCACGTTGACCTGTGCGGTCGGTGCCTACGGCGACGCCGACGGCGACGACGTCGAGTTCTTCTACCGCTGGTACGCCGGCTCCGACGTGGTGGGCACCTCGATGATGTTGGCCGGTGGCGCGGTGGACCGCGGGGTCCCGGTGACCTGCGACGTGCGCCCGAACGACGGCGAGGCCTTCGGCAGCGCGGTGGTGGCGGGTCCGGTCGAGCGCGTGAACGTGCCGCCGGTGCTCGACAGCGTGCTCCTGTCCAACCTCAGCCCGCGCGAGGGTGAGACGATCGACGCGATCCTTGGCGACCTCTTCGACGCCGACGGCGACGACGTGACGGTGGCGTACGAGTGGTTCGTGAACGGCTCGTCCGACGGTCTGCCGACGGGGTCCTCCCTGTCGAGTGAGCACTTCGCCAAGGGCGACAGCGTCTTTGTGCGCGTGCACTACAACGACGGCTTCCTGGCGACGGCGCTCACCCGAGACTCCGACATGGCGACGGTGGGCAACACCGCGCCGGTCATGGAGGCGGTCAGCATCGCGCCGCTCTCGCCGTTCACCACCGACGAGGTGGTGGCGACGGCCTCTGCGACCGACGCCGACACCGATGACGTGCTCAACTTCACCTACACCTGGATGGTCGATGGCGACGTGGTGCAGGTCGACGAGAACGTCGGCGCGACCGCGACGCTGAGCGCGAGCGCCTTCCGCAAGAACCAGACCATCCAGGTGCTGGTCCACGCCAACGACGGAACCGATGACAGCGCGGCGCTGCGCAACGCGGTCGACGCGCGCTCCATCAACACCGCCCCGTCCATCGCCAGCGCCTCCATCACGCCGTCCACCGGCATCGTGATGGGCACGGAGCTGACCTGCAACACGTCTGGTTGGGCCGATCCCGACAACGCCGACGACGCGTCTGTCGACGTCGAGCAGTACGAGTACCAGTGGCACGTCAACGGCTCGGTGGCCGGCGTCGACTCCACGCTGTCTTCGGGCTTCGAGCGCGGCGACATGGTCACCTGTACGGCGACCCCGGTCGACGACGAGGGCGCCCGCGGCGACGCGCGCATCAGCGACCCGGTCGAGGTGCAGCCGAGCGTGCCCGTGGTCGACAGCGCGATGGTGGTCGCCGCCGGAGACGGCGGCGTGCTCGACACCTTCTTCTGCGAGGTCGAGGCCGAGGTCTACGACGACGTCGAGTTCGAGTACCGCTGGTTGGTCCGCATCTCCGAGGTCGAGGACATCGAGCTTGACGGCGAGGTCGACGAGAGCCTGTCCAACCCCGAGGGCGAGCGTCTCTTCGTGCGTGGCGAGGAGCTTCGCTGCGCGGTCACCCCGGTCCTGTTCGAGGGCTCCGACGAGATCCGTGGTGTTGAGGTCGAGAGCGACTGGCTCGAGGTGGACGATACGCCGCCCGAGATCCTCTCGGTCTCGATCGCGCCGCTGTCCGGCGAGGCCGTGGCCTTCACCACCGACACCATCGTGGCCGATGTCGACGCGGACGACGCCGACAACCCCGAGGACGTGGTCCTCTCCTACCGCTGGCTCGTCAACGGAGCCGAGGTCAGCGACGCCGAGGAGCTCACCTCTGACCTGTTCATCAAGGGCAACACCGTGCAGCTCGCGGTGACCCCGACCGAGAACGGCGTCGACGGCGCGGAGATGCTCTCCAACGCGCTCAGCATTCAGAACACCGCCCCCGTCATGACCGGTGTAGACCTCGACGCGGCGGATCCCTTCCGCGTGCAAGACGTCGCCACCTGTCTGCCGGCCGCTACCGACGCAGACAACGACGTCGTGTCCTTCACCTACCGCTGGCTGCAAGGTGGCGTGGCGATCGACGGTGCGACCTCGGCGCAGCTCCAAGGCGACCAGATCGACATCGGAGACTCGGTCGTCTGCGAAGCGACGCCGTTCGATGGCACAGACAGCAACGATCCGCTTGAGTCCGACCCGATCACCCGCGTCAACACCCCGCCCGAGCTGGCGAACGTGTTGCTCTCGAACCTCAGCCCGCGCTCGGGCGAGGAGATCAGCCTCAGCCTCGGCGCCTTCTACGACGCCGACGGTCATGATCCGGCCTTCGCCTCCTTCGTGTACGAGTGGTATCGCGTTGCCGAGGGAGACGACGAACTCATCCAGAGCGGCGGCGAGACCCTCACCGCTGAGCTCTCCAAGGATGATCAGGTCTATGCGGTCGTCACCCCGCACGACGGCTTCGAGCCTGGCGCCCCGGTCACCTCGGCGGTCGCCACGGTGGCCAACACCGCGCCGACCATGGTGTCGGTCTCGCTCTCTACGGTGGCGCCGGTCACCACCGACAGCGTGGTGGCGTCTGCCCTTGCTAGCGATGCGGACGGCGATGACCTCAACTACGTGTTTACCTGGCACGTCGGGAGTGGAGAGCCGATCGTAGACGCCGAGCCGGTGCTGCAGGATGGTCTCTGGCAGTCCACCCTCGATAGTGACGGCTTTGTGAAGAACCAAGACATCGTGGTCCTGGCTCAGGCCACAGAGGCTGAGGAGGGAGGCGCTTCTACCGCTACCCTCAGCGCCACTGCCCGCTCCATCAACAGCGCGCCCGCCTTCGGTTCAGAGGGCAGCGTCGAGATCAGCTACGAGGGCGACATCATCCTCGCGGGCACGGAGCTCACCTGTGCAGCGACCGGCTCCGAGGATCCCGACCGCGATGTCGACGCCGGCGTCGATCTTGAGCAGTACGAGTACCTCTGGCTCATCAACGGAGTGTCCACGGGTGACACCAGCCAGATGATCTCCTCGGGCTTCGACGGTGGCGATCAGGTTGGCTGCGTCGCCACGCCCATCGACGACGACGGGGCCCGTGGATCGTCGATCGCCAGCGCGCCTGTCAGCGTGGGCAACACCGCTCCGACCATCGACCTGGTCACCGTAGAGCCCTTCGACCCGTTCGCCGAGGACGGCGAAGAGCCCGATCTCATCGGCGGTGTGCTCGACACCTTCCGCTGCAAGGCAGACAATATTCAAGACATGGACGGCGATCCCGTTAGCCTCAGGTATGTGTGGACCGTCACTCGCGGCGACGACGAGGTCTTCGCTAACTCCGAAGACGTCGAGCTCACGCTCGGCGAGGGTGAGAGCTTCCTCGACGGCGTGTACGACGAGCTTGAGCTCACGTTCATCACAGAAGTTGACGGGGAGGAACCAGAGGAGTTCGAGCTCCTCCGAGACGACGTGATTACCTGCAAGGTGACGCCGAGCGACGAGTTCGGCGTCGGAGACGACGTAGAAGGCGACTTCACGGTGCAGAACACCGCGCCCTCCATCGTCGAAGCACCTTCGATTTCCTGGCCTGGTGAGGACGGTCTGAAGACCACCCACGACTTGACATGCTCGGTCAACGTGGACTCTTGGGAAGACCCTGACGAAGGAGACTCCAAGATTTACCGATTTTCATGGGAGATACGCAGGGGTGGAGAATGGAGTGTCGTAGAGTTCGACGGGTCTGATTACGATGAGGTCGACGCGACAATGTTCGCGGATGGATCGTGGGTCGAGTCGACACTGGAGCAGGGCCTTACCCGTCGGGATGACATGATTCGCTGCTCGGTAACACCTTTCGATGGGTATCTTGATGAAGAGGAGTCCGAAGAACTTGGAGTCGGAGAGATCGTCGAAGCTCGTGAGGATGATGATGAGGCTTGGCCTACAGTTGGCAACACCCTGCCCATGATCGGGGCCAACGATAGCGGGGACACCGTGGTCCTCTCGGAGACGTTCAACACCACCGAGGACATCACCTGCACGGTCGTTGGTGACTGGATCGATCCCGACTACGTGCCCACCGATCCGGCCGACGATCAGGTCGACGCGCCGCTCTACGAGTTCGCGTGGACGTTGAATGATGCCATTGAGCCAATCCGTACCGTACAGCAAACCTCGTCATCCGACGTCCTAGACTCTGAACTGCACACCTACGACAAGGGCGACGTAGTCACCTGCACCGTCACCCCACGCAACATCCTAGAGAGTGGCGACAGCGTCGGCGACGACGAAGAGGTGGTGGTGGTGTCTGGCACGGTCCTGAACACCTCGCCGGTCATCAGCAACGTCACGGTGGCTCCCGCCGAACCGCGCCCGAACCCGCGCCCCGACGACGCGATCATCCGCGCTGGCGAGGCCCTGGTCGCCAACGTCACTGCCACCGATGCGGACGGCGATGGTCTGACCTTCGCGTACACGTGGCGCTACGACGACGGCGAGCAAGAGGTGATCCTCTCCGGCTCGAGCAACACCCTTGCGGTGACGAACGCCAACGCTGGCCGCCCCATCGTCGTCGAAGTCGTCGCAGACGATGGCACGCCGGACGCCGGAACCGAGCTTCCTTATCGGAGCAACAGCCTCCCCTCTACCTCCGCGTCGAGCGAGATCCGCACGAACGCGGCGCCCATCATTCCGATCGGTGGCGCGACCATCACCGCAGATCCTACCCCGGCGGTCGAGAGCACGCTCTTGGCTTCTCAGGACTCCTCGGATCCCGACGGGGACCCGATCGCCGAGTCGTATGAGTGGCGCGTGCGGTTCCCCTCTCAGGCTTTCACCACGATCTCGGGCGAGACATCTGACGAGCTCAACAACCCGGCTAACGGGCCGCGGCACTTCATCAGAGGCCAAGAGGTGCGCGCCGTCGCGCGCGCCACCGACGGGTTGCTCGACACGAATGGTTCTTCGTCCTGGCTCCTCATCGAGAATACGGCGCCGACCGCCGGAGACGTCCAGCTCACCTCTAACGGAAACTTCGGCATCGACGAGGGCGTGACCTGCAGCGCGGAGCGTTTCGTCGGCGAAGACGCGGTCGAGGGGTGGTTCGATCCCGATATCGCGCGCGACAGCGAGTCAGTTGGCGACACGCTGACCTACACCTACAGTTGGTATCGCGTCCGCGGCGGCGCAGAGACCCTGGTAGATACGGTAGAGGACACGACCTCGACGAGTGTCGATCTCGACCTGGATACCACCGCTATCGAGTTCGAAGACAACGACATGGTTCGCTGCACGGTCTCCGCTCAGGACGACACGGGCGCGGACGCCTTGGATGGAGCGGGTGAGGCGGCGGTCATCGTCTCAGAGGAGACGGTCTACGACCTCCGTCCCGGTCTCACGGTGCTGACCTCGAGCGTCAGCTTGTTCACGTTGGACGACGCCGAGATCACGGTCGAGGGTGTCGAGCAGTTCGTCGGACAGTCCATCGAGTTCTACTTCAACTGGCGCGTCAACCCCGAAGAGGGGTGGGACGACGGCCTCTCCCACGGCGAGACGCAAGAGGGTGGGATCAGCTCGCTCAGCTCCGACGACTTCGGTCGCGAAGACGAGGTGTGTGTGTGGGTCGTCGCCGTTGCAGACGACCGCGTGTCCGATCCCTACGTCGAGTGCTGGGATGTTCAGAACTCCGCGCCCGAGATCGTCACGGCGGTGGTCGCGACGGCCGATGGACGAGACGAGGTCCCCAACAACCTCACCTGCTCGGTTACGGCCACCGACGGCGACTTGGACAGCCCGCCGGTCGCCGGCGAGCTTGAGAGCTTGACCGCTACCTTCAGCTGGTTCCATGAAGGCGTGCAGATCGGTGATGACATCGATCTGGATCTCGTCGACACGGACGGGACCTATGGGGTCTCCCACACCCTCAACGACATCGATGCCACAGGCACCTATCGTTGTGAGGTCGACGTCACCGACCGTGGTCCTGACGCGCTTAGCGACTCCAGCGACCCCCATCCGGAGGTCAGGCTCCAAGACCTTCGTCCGATCAACCTTCAGGTGGACAGCCTCACTGAGCCGCTGCTCACGGGAGACGACGCCGTGGCGACCGCGAGCGGCGAGAACCCCGCGGGTGATGACAGCGACCTCGTCTTTACCTACAACTGGCGCGTCGATCGCCCAGGCGACGACGATCCTGATGTCTCTGCGGTGACAGGCGACACCCTGACGTCGGGCAACTTCCGCAGGGGCGATTCGGTCTGCGTTAGCGTAGATGCCGAGTACGATGGGCGGGAGTCGGTCGATTCCTCCGCTGAGGTGTGTGAGACGGTGGGCAACACCGAGCCCACCCTCGGAGACGTGACCCTCACCGCGTCTGCTGATCCAGCCGAGATCGGCACCGTGCTGACCTGCACCACCTCGGGCTCCGATGACGATCTCGCCGACGATGTCGACGATGAGATCACGTTCACCTTCAGCTGGTTCCGCAACGGTGAGGACACGGCCTTCGCGACGGGGGGGGCCCCTCAGAGCTTCGACTCGAACCAGTCGAGTGTGATCGACGAGCTCACCATCACAGCCGACATGCTCGATGGCGCGACCTCCGCCGAGATCACCTGCGAAGTCACCTTGTCTGACGACACCATCGACGATCCCATCGTGGGCGAGCGTCCAGACGCCATCACGGTCTCGGACTTCCGCCCCACCATCTCCATGCTGGAACTCACCGATCCACTCCGCACCAAGACCCTCGCTTTCGCGACGGCGACCGGAGAGAACCACATCCCCGCTGATGTCGAGGGGAGCGATGACGAGCTGGAGTTCACCTACACGTGGACCCGGCAAGTGGGCGGCGAAGGCGAGTTCAGCCCCATCGGCGGTGATGGCGACTCGCTGGATCTAGACACGCAAGGGGTCAACCGCGACGACGTGCTCTGCGTCTCGGTGGTCGCCGAGGTCGCTGGCCGAGCGTCCGAGCCCTCCGATGATGTCTGCAGGACCGTCGAGAACACGGCGCCGACGGCCCCGGTCGCGATGGTCGACGGGCTCACGAGCCGGGTCGAGGGAGACGCCCACGCTGGGCGGCCGCTCCTCTGTGGCATCTCCGAAGAGAGCGAGGATGATGACGGCGATGACCTTCGCTACGAGTTCCAGTGGTTCAGGCTCGATGCGGGGGCTGAGCCCGACGCCGAGCCCGAGCTCGTGTGGATCGACCTCGAGGACGACGCGAGCAAGCTCGACAGCGTCTACCCGCCCGAGGGAGACGTCTGCGTGGGTGAGGTCGCGTGCCTGGATACCTTGGAGGATGAGATCTGGACCTGTGCGGCGTACGCCGTCGAGCGCTTCGACGACGGCACTGGTGGGCCCGATTACGGCGCGTTTAGCCTTGAGGACGAAGCGGCCACCGACGCTATCCTCATTCTCGAGGCGCTCGAGGACGTGTCTATCTCCCGTGACATCCTCACCAACATCAATGGCGTTCCGGAAGGCGAGGTCTTCGTGTTCGGTGCCAAGGAGTTCCTGGTCGCCGACCTCTTGGCTGTCGCTGGGGTCACCAATGGCGATGGTGTGATGGTCGTGGATGGAGTGAGCGAATTCGGTGGAACGGTGATGGTGTCTGCAGACGACGTCTTGACCTTTACACCGAACCCCGACGATGCTGAGCGCACGCTGTCGGACGATACTTACGTGGACACGTTCACCTACGTCGTCTACCATGAGCTCGATACGGATCTCTTCGGTGAAGGTGTTGTCGATGTCATTCTTAACCGTGGTGCGACTTGGGCAGACCTTGAGACGTGCGACGCGACGGGAGACGAGGTGTCGATCGAGATCGACATCCTGACGGATGGGCCCTTCGATCATAACGAAGGTGCCACCGCCGCTGAGCCGACTGTGCTCTCCGTAGACCCTCCTGAAGCGCAGGTCGAGACGGTTGGTGGGTCGGGTGCGTTTTCAACGGTCCTCCGGCTCACGCCTGAAGACGGGATGATCCAGCAGGTCTACTGGGTCAATGTGGAGTCCTGCGACATCGTGTCTGGCGAAGGTGTGCTCTGGGAACCATTTTGCAGTGAGTTCGTGTGGGCCGCTGGCTTCGCTGATGACGGCGAGTGCCCCGCGGACTTCTTCGATGACGCCACCGCACCAGAAGAAGGTGATTTCGACGACGACGAGGATTTCGACGAGCCCTAGGCCCCCCCCCCCACCCCAAGAGCCCCGACCCACCTCACGGTGGGCCGGGGCTTCGCGCATCGGGGCCGCGCGTGCCGACCAGCGCCTCAGTTCAGGCTAAAGAGCACGGTGCGGTGGGCGCGCACGAGGCCCAGGGTGCGGCCGTCGGGGCCGCCGTAGACCGGGGCGGCTTCGCTCAGGCTCCACTGGCCCATCGCTTGGCCGGTGAGGGCGTCGATGATGTAGAGGGTGGGGTAGGGGCCCGAGGTCGTCAGGGCGAAGCCCAGCTCATCGCCGAGGTCGGCGACCGAGTAGACCTGCTCGCCTTCGCTCGCGCCTGGCACGCGGGCCGTCCACAGGGGCTCGCCGTCGACGCGCATGCCCGTCACTCGCTCGGCGCCGGGCTCGACCAGCAGCAGGGTCTGGCTCTGCGCGTTGAGGACCACGTCCTGCGCCGCGCCGCCGAGGCTGCGCTGGCCTTCGCGATCGATGGCGTGGACCGCCCCGCCGGCCGCCACATAGGCCACGTCGGCCTGCCGATCGTAGGTCATGCGTGCCCCAAGGCAGGTCGGGCCATCGAGTTCGATCACTCGGGCCTCGTAGCCCTCGCCGTCGCCGAACCAGATGAGCTGGCAGTCCGCCACCGCGATGGCGCTGTAGTCGGTCAACGCCGCCTGACGGATGCCCGACAGGGTCGCCGAGGCCTGCACCATCCCGCCCCAGAGCAGCATGAGCTCTGAGGAGGTGCTCGCGAGCACCAGGTTGTCCTCGGCGTCGTGCACCTTGGGCCGCTCGCTGCCTGGGGTGTAGGTGTCGAGCCCGAGATCGCCGTTCCGGTCGAACTCGCAGACCATGCCGTCCATGCCGGCGTGCCCCTGCGCGCGGCCCGTGTCGCCTCGTCGCTCCTCGATCACGACTCCGCTCACCGAGGCGTTGATCACGCCCTGCTGCTCGAGCTGCAGGCGCGGACGCATGGGCTCCTCGGTCTGGCCATCGGGCGAGGTCGTGTCCTCGTCTCCGTCCCCGACGACATCCTCCTCTCCGCCTCCGCGGTCGCCGCCGGAGGAGAAGCGCTCTGGGACCCACTGCATGTCGTGGGGACGCTCGGCGTTGCTCCCGGCGTCGGGGTTGTGGCATGCGCTGATCAGCGCGAGGGTGCTGATCACAGCGAGTGTTCGTATCGGTTTCATGAGGGTCTTCCTTGGTCGAAGGGTGATCTCACGTCGGGCGTGAGGAATTGGGACGCGCGACGTCGGCGGATCTTCGGTGTCTGCCCGTGCGTTGACACCCTTAGACAAGGCGTAGAGGCGGTGGAGGGGCCTGGGACGTGCGTGACCGCACCCAGTCTGAGGGATCTGCCACACCTCCCCCCTCCTCGACGAGGCCCTCGTCGACGCGCGCTTGGACTGGATCTCCGCCGAGGTTCCCCTCTGTCGGGGGGCGAGCGGGCAGGCGCGCACGACCTCTCTCGATCTGGGCCCGATCTTCGCCTCGACCTTCGACGCCGCGCCGCTGTCCCAGGCGGTCGACTGCGGGCTCGGCGTGCTGGCCTTCGCCGAGATCGCCCTCGCCCTCACCTCGGCCCTACCGGCGTACTGAACCGGCCCTCGGAGCACAAGGGTTGACGCAAGGTGGCTTGAGCCGGTACGCTCCTCTTGCTTCAACCCCATGCTCCGCGGAGGACTCGTGCGTATCTATGGCCTTGGCTCACCCCTCTCGATCGTCGCCTTGCTCGCGTTATGGGGCTGCGGAGGCGGTTCTGCGCAAGCACTGGTCGACGTCTCGCCCGCCGACGAGCAGGACTGCCCCGCCGGGGGGGTGGTCATCTCCACGGGCATCGACGAAGACGGCAACGGCCGCCTCGATCCCGACGAAGTGACCCACACCGAGGTCGTGTGCAACGGCGAGCCTGCTCCGGTGGACTCCGACAGCGACTCCGAGACCGAGATCGAGACCGACACCGACACCGACACCGACACCTGTGCCGGCCGTCCGCAGGTCGCGATCACCGGGGTCGAGCTCACGGTACCCCCGGTCGCGGTCCTCGATGATCCCTACCCCTTGCACGTCACCGTCGAAGGCGATGAGGTCGAGCTCTTCGTCAGCGGCGGCCACCTGCGCGCCAGCGCCTTCACCGAGACCGACGCCGAGGGCACCTACCGCGCCGACGTGCGGTTCACGAGCCCAGGGGGGCCTCAGGTCTTTGCGGTCATCGCCCAAGATGGCTGTAGCCTCGCGGCCAGCCCGGTCGAGGTCCCCTCGGTGCAGCGGCGGCTCGTGCTCGATGTCGGCCCCCACGATGTCTGCTACGTCGGCGGGCCACGCGACAGGTTGACCTGTGTACCCTGGCACGAGAGCCTCTCGGTCACCCGAGACATGCCTCCCCTCGACGTGCTGTACGGCACGCGCCACCTATCGGTCGGGGGGGGGACTATTATTGGGGCGTCGCGTGCGCCCTGCTCGACTCCGGCGAGGCGCGTTGCTGGGGGCAGGGCCAGGACACGGGCTTTCTATCGGGGATAAGTGGCAGTGGACCCTACCGCAGCCTCTCGGTGCGCGGAGATGCGGTGTGCGGAGCCACGGTCGAAGACGGCACCTTGGTGTGCATCGCGAGCGTCATCGACGACACGGCCAACGAGGTGGCCATCGAGGCTGGGCAGTCTTTCGAGAGCTTCGCCCCCGCCTTCTCAAGGGATGGGTCGAGTTTCGACGATCACGCCTGCGGCATCCTCGAGTCCGACCGCACGCTCGCGTGCTACGCAGCCTATGATACCGACGACACGGTCGACTTCGTGGCCGGCCCCAACGAGGCGGCGAGCGCCTACCGCAAGGTCGTCACCGCGCGGCACAACACCTGCGCTATCCGCGAGGACGATGACATGGTCGAGTGCTGGGGAGAGGGCTGGGAGGGCGCGTCGGCGCCGAGCGAAGCGGTGCGAGACCTCTCCTCCTTCTACCTGGGCTTCTGTGCCGTGCTGGCCAGCGATGGCTCCATCGACTGCTGGGGTCGCGCCGAACACGCGGTCATCGACGACGTCCCGGAGGGCACGGGCTTCTTGTCGGTCCACACCGATGGGGGGGACTCGTCGATGGGGGTCGCGTGTGCGGTGCACGAGACCCAGCGCGCCCGATGCTGGGGGCAGCCCGCGTATGGGGCGATCGATCTCCCCCGCGAGCTCGAGCTGATCGACTGATCGGTGGCGCGCGTCCTGCTCTGCTGGGAGCTCGGGGAGGGCTGGAGCTATCTGCTCTCGCTTCGATCCCTCGCCGAGCGGCTCGTCGGCTCGGGCCATCGCGTCTCGCTGGCGCTGCCCACCCTCGACGACGCGGTGCGCGCGCGGTTCGACGGGCTCTCGGTGCGGCTCCTCCAAGGACCGAGCGCGGGGGTCCGCCCGCTCGAACGCACCCCGACCGGCTACGCGGATCTGCTCTTGCAGCACGGCTTCGCCGAGGCCGACGCGCTGGGCTCGCGGCTTGAGGCCTGGCAGAGGATCTTCGCCGAGGTGCGCCCCGAGGCGCTCGTGTTCAACGCCGCCCCGACCGCGCAGATCGCGAGCCGAGACCTCGAGAGCTACCGGGTGGCCTACGGCGTGGGCTACTGGGTGCCGCCCGATAGCGCGCCCCTGCCTCCGCTCCGCACCTGGGTCGATGGCGAGGGGGAGCGGGCGGCCGCCTCCGAGGCGCGGGTGCTCGACGTGCTGCGGCCGAGCCTCGCGCGGGCCGGCCTGCGCACGGGGGGGGCGGGCCTCGCCGACCTGTTGCGCGTGCATCGGACCTTCGTGCGTAGCTTTCAAGAGCTCGACCACTATGGGCAGCGCGCGGGGGCGACCTACCTGGGGGCGGACTTCGCGTTGGATCATGGGGTTCATCCGTCGTGGCCCGGGGGATCGGCGCCGAGGATCTTTGGCTACCTCAAGCGCGACTCGCCCTTTCTCTCGACGCTGGTGCGGGACCTGCCGCGGGTCAACGCCCGCGTCATCGCCTGCGTGCCGGGCACCTCCGAGGTCCAACGCCAGCGCTGGAGCACGCAGAACGTTCGCTTTACGGCTGAACCCCAGCGCCTCCGAGGCGCGCTGGCGGAGGCGGATCTGGTGCTCACCCACGGCGCGGCGATGGTGGGCGCCTGCTTGGTCCACGGGGTGCCTGCGGTGGTGCTGCCTGCGACCCTCGAGCAGCTCTTGACCGCTCGTCGGGCCCGCGCGATCCGCGCGGTGCGGGTGCCTCGCCAGGCCCCTCCCGCCCTCGACGGGGCGGCGCTCGTCGCCGACGCCCTCGCCGACGAGGAGATCCGCCGAAACGCCCAGGCCTTCGCCGCACACTATGCAGGCTACGACCCGTCGACGGGCGAGGCGACCCTCACCGAGGCGATCGATCGCGCGCTGGGGTGAGGCGCACCACCTCTTCGGCCGTCACGATCGCGTGGCGCAGTTCGGTGTTTGGTCCTACCCTCGCGCCGGAGAGCACCAGGGTGTCCACCAATGTCGCGCCCCGTCCCACCTCGGCGCCGCCGAGGACCACGCTCCGCTCCAGGTGCGCTTCGGCGTCCACCGTGGCGTCGGGGGCGATCCAGCGCGGGCGGTCTCCGAGCAGCGCGAGGTTCAGCCGGAGCAGGTCCTGGGGCTCGGAGAGGTTGACGTCGAGCCCTTGGAGGGGATGTACGCCCAGGGTCGCGCCCTCGTGTACGAGCCGTCCGATGGCGTCGGTCAGCTCGACCTCTTGGCGTAGGTCGCTGGCGGGGGTCCTGCGGATGGCCTCGAAGATCGAGGGGGGGAGGCGGTAGAGGCCGCACCCTCGGATCCCGGGCTGGGTCGCCGGGGGCTTCTCGTGGACCGCGGCCACCGCGCCGGACGGACGCAGCCGGATCGCAAAGTTGCTTTGGAGCGCTTCGGCGGGCGCCCCGAAGCGCGCGCTGAGCCATCCCTGGTAGCCGGGGGCGGAGCAGGCGCCCAAGAAGGCGCGCAGATCGTCGGGATCGACGTAGACGTCGCCGAGGAGCACAACCGGCGCGCCGCGCACATGGGGCTCGGCGTGCAGGAGCGCATCTCCGATGCCGCAGGGGGTCGGCTGCACCACCTCGAGGATCTCGAAGTCCGCTGCGCGTGCCCGATCGATCACCGGCCGTAGGTGCCCGCGCAGGTAGCCGGTCACGACCACCGCGCGCTCGATCCCGAACCGTCGCAGGAGCCTGAGCTGGTAGCCGATCAGCGGCTCCCCGAGGAGGGGCAGCATCGGCTTGGGCAGGTGACGGGTGAGGGGGCGCAGGCGCTGTCCACGCCCTGCCGCGAGGATCACGGCCGTCGATGGCCGGCGGTCGGTAGGGGGCACGGGCACCTCGCGCGAGGCACCTAACGCCCGATGGTGTCTGCGCGCATGATCCCACCGGGCCCACCGGCTGCGCCCTCCGCGTTACCCTTCGCTCACGAGGAGGTGAACGGTGGAGGAGGATCTCTCATTCTGGGCGTGGGGGCGTACCGATCGCTACCCGACACGCGCGATGCGCCAGGGCCTCCACGCCCAGATCGCCGCCTTTCTGGGCGTGCAGCCCCGGCCGGAGCGCGAACCGCCCCCCGTCGACACCCTCGACCTGCCCGCGCCTCGGATCGAGCCGCCGCCGGCGCTCGCCGGGATCACCTCGACCGATCGCGCGGACCGGGCCCGGCACACCTATGGGCGCAGCTACCCGGATCTCGTGCGCGGGCTCGCCGGCGACTTTCGGCAGGCCCCCGATCTGATCCTGCGCCCCGAGTCCGAGGATCAGGTCGCGCAGGTGCTCGCCTGGGCCGCGGGGCCGGGGGTGGCGGTGATCCCCTTCGGAGGAGGCACAAGCGTCGTCGGTGGGGTGGAGTACGACGGGGCCACTCGACCCGGCGTGGTCAGCCTCGACATGACCCGCATGGATCGCGTGCTCGAGGTGAGGCCCACCTCGCTCCTCGCGCGGATCCAGGCGGGAGCCAAGGGGCCCCGGCTCGAGGCCCAGCTCGCCGAGCACGGGCTCACCCTGCGACACTACCCCCAGTCCTTCGAGTTCTCGACCCTCGGCGGCTGGATCGCCACCCGCGCCGGCGGCCACTTCGCCACCGTCTACACCCACATCGACGACCTCGTCGCCTCGTGCCGCATGATCACCCCCCAAGGTCCCTGGGAGTCCGCCCGCCTGCCCGGATCCGGCGCCGGCCCGAGCCCCGATCGCCTGGTCTTGGGCTCCGAGGGCACCCTCGGCGTGATCACCGAGGCCTGGATGCGGGTCTTTCCGCGACCGACCTTCCGCGGGCGGGCGTCGATACGCTTCGAGGACTGGCGCGACGCGGTCGAGGCCACCCGCGCCATCGCCCAGGCGCGCCACTTTCCGTCCAACTGTCGCCTGCTCGACAAGCGCGAAGCGATGCTGAACATGGTCCCCGCCAACGCCGGGCATGTGCTCCTGCTCGGCTTCGAGAGCGCCGACGCGCCGGTCGGGCACGCCCTGGATCGGTGCATCCAGATCGCCAAGGATCACGGCGGAACGCTCCTCGACGGGCCCCACCTGCGCGAGGGGGAGGGGCGCGACGGCGGGGCCGGCGATCGCTGGCGCGAGGCCTTCTTGCAGGCGCCCTACCTCCAGTCCGCCCTCGTCACCATGGGGGTGATGGTCGACACCTTCGAGACGGCGATCCCCTGGGATGGCTTCGAGGCCCTGCACGACGACGTGGTGCGCTCGGTGCGCGCCGCGCTCAAGGAGCACTGCGGGACGGGGCTGCTCACCTGCCGCTTCACCCACGTCTACCCCGACGGGCCGGCGCCGTACTACACCTTCCTCGGCCCGGTCGCCGAGGGGCGCGAGCTCCAGTCCTGGCGCGCCGTCAAGGCCGCCGCCTCCGACGCCCTGGTTCGCCACGGCGCCACCATCACCCACCACCACGCCGTCGGGCGGGTGCACCGGCCCTGGTATGATCAGCAGCGCCCCGAGCTCTTCGCCGAGGGCCTGCGGGCGGTCAAGCGCACCCTCGATCCCGCCGGGGTGCTCAATCCGGGGGTGTTGATCGAGGAGCGCTGAGCTCCCTTGCAGCCCTGGCCCGGCGGCGCGGGGACCGATGTGTCATTTCGCTCCATTGTCGCGACGCGGCGTGTCTAGGCCCACGTTCCTCGGTGTCTCCTTCGACGATCCGAAGGTTGTAGGGTCCAGGCTCGGTGGAACGCGCCTTGCTCTCACCGGGGCAGGAGGATCCATGCCCCTGCTCATCGTGCTGCTCTCCGTCGCGTTGGCCCGCGAGCCTGTCCCCGATCCCTTCGTCGCTGTCGGCCTCGGGGGGAGCGTGCCCGCGCAGCAGGACACGGCACGGGCGACGGTACAGGCCGGAGACACCGTCACGCTGCGCGCGGTACTCTTCGGGGGACAGCGAGCGTGGTGCATGAACCCCGAGCGACACGCGCCGGTCGGACGGAACACCACGATCGACAGTCGTGGGCTGAATGGCTGCTCGTATACTGTCTCGACCCCTGGCTTTCACCGCTCGGGTCGCTGGTCGGTCGCCCGGGAGCGGTATGGTTGGACCGCCGAAGGGGCTCGCTTCGTGCAGAGCAAAGACCCGCAGCGGGTGACGATGGTGGTGCCTGATACCCCGGGGGAGCTCGTCGTGTCGGTCACAGGGGAGGTCACCTGGAAACTCGACTCCGTCGCCAAGCGAGAGCAGACCGATCGCGGCTATGGGACGATCGTGCTGACGATCGAAGGGCAGGCCTCCAAGCTCACTGCCGAGCAGGCGCGTGCGCTGCTCCTGCGCATGTTTCACGCCAAGATCCCAGAGGGGACCACGCGAGGGGAGGGGCTGACGTGGGTGGCCTCGCCTGGGTTCGCGAACAATCTCTGGGCGCTGATGGGGTACAAGAAGTACGACCACACCGCTTGCGGTGGCTATCAGGACAAGGTGCTCCGCCTCCTCGACGATCTTCGAAACAACGGGAGCGACATCGAGAAGTCGATCTTCGATCACTTCGATTATGGTCCGATCCATGCGTACTACGGCGGGCATCAGGCGGTGGTGCTCTACCCGAAGGGCACCGACTGGGACAAGACCGGCCTGGTGCTCGATCCGTGGCCGGAGCAGAAGCCGACTACCTACGGGATCGCCGACTGGAAGCAGCGTTTCTCTTTTGGGGTCGGGCCGTCGTCGGTCTATCGAGGGCTCTATCCCCTGACCGGAGGCGCGAGCTATCCTACGCCTGCCGTGCGTTTTACGCCGGAACAGGTGGCGATCTTCCGCGGTCTGCCGGAGTTCGAGCAGTCTCGACTACGCGCTTTGAGCCCTGAGCAGCGGGCGCGGCGACTCGATGAGCTGGCCGGGGATGCCAAGCGGGTCGCCATCTCGGTGCACAGCCCGGTCAAGCTCTTGGTGCGCGATGAACAAGGCCGGCGCGTCGGCTATCTCCCCAACGGCTCCTTTGTCTACGAGATCCCTGGTACGGACGTCGATCTCTTTCCAAGCGCCGACGGCCACCGGGGGGCGGTCTACTTTCTGCCGGAGCGCGCCTACGATGTCTTCGCGTATCCCGAGCGTCAGGGCACCTTCGATCTCTCCTACGTCAAGCACCGCGATCGACCCGGCGAGGCGATCCAGCGCTGGCAGGGCCTCACGGCGACGCCCGGGGCCCAGACGGCGCTGACCCTTCGGCCCCTCGACGCCCATGTGCCCTCGCTCAAGGATCGTTCGGGACGGATCGTCGCGCCCACCATCGAGCGGGCGCGACCTCGAACACGCGATAGCGTGCGAGACGCGGTGGACTGCAGCGCTCTCTCGGTCGTCGTTCCGGGGGCGACCCTCTTTTGGATGGCCTTGGCGCTGGTGAGATGGCGCCGTCGACCCCGGCGCTGAGCGCTACCGATGCCACAGCGGCCCGGCCCAGCCGTCGAGCGGGGTAGGGGGGCCGGGCAGGATCTCGCGCAGGTAGCCTTCGGGGCCGATCTCGGGGCGCCAGTGGCGGGGGTAGCCCAGCGCGGTCTCCTCGAAGCGCACGCCGTCGCGCCAGTCGGTCGCGCGCATGTGGAGGTGCCCGCTGACCACCACGTCGACGGGAAAGTGGCGGTGCCAGTCCTCGGTGTGGCGGGTGCCACACCACGGGACGTAGCGGGGGATGCGAAAGAGGCGCACGAGGTCGCGCCGCAGCGGCCAGTGGTTGACGAGCACGAGCCGGTGGGTCGGCGGCACCTCGGCGCGCAGGCGATGGCGGGTGTGGGCGAGGCGGGCGGCGCACCAGGCTGGCTTGCTGGGGTAGGGGGCGGGGTCGATGTACCGCTCGTCGGTCGAGGCGATGCCCGCCTCTCGGGCCCAGGCCAAGACGTCGGAGGCATCGACGCCCTCGGGGGCGAAGGAGTAGTCGTAGAGGACGAAGCACAAGGCGATCAGGGTGGGGCGGTCGGCGCCGGGGTAGGCGAGGTAGGGGTCCTCGGGGGTGTGCACGCCGAAGCTGCGACAGAGCGCGACGAGGTGGTGGTAGCGCGCCTCGCCGACGAGCTGACAGGGGTCCTTAGGGGTGGTGTAGAGCTCGTGATTGCCGGGCACCCACAGCACCTTGGCGAAGCGGGGCACGAGCAGCTCCCAGGCCTGGCGCAGGTGCGCCTCGGTCTCGCCCACGTCGCCGGCGACGATCAGCCAGTCGTCGGGATGGGCGGGAAGCTCGGCGAGAGCCCGCGCGTTGTCGGGGTGGCCGATGTGCAGATCCGAGAGGGCGAGCAGGCGCATGGGGGAGGTCTAGCCCGTCGGGCCGAGGCGGGGGCGGCCGGGGTGGCCGCGTGGTGCAGGTCGCGGTACGATCGCCCCTCAGCGCAGCGATCGACCCGTCCCGGACCCTCCCTCCATGTGCCCTCACGACCCCCAGGACCCGCCAGAGACGCCCTCGGTCCCCGAGCCCCCGGTGGCCGATCCGCCTCCCGAGGTCGATCCGGCGGCCGGCGTGCCCGAGGGCTTCGATCCCAAGATGCCGTATCGTCGCCTCGAGACCGAGGGCTCCACCGAGGACAAGGGGGGCTGCTCGGCGGCGATCCTGGTGGTGGTGCTGATCTTCGCGGGGGGCAGCGTGATCGCCGCGCTGATCGGCGTGCTCGGCATGTTCGTGGGGGTCGGCCAGATCACGCACTTTTTTGGAGGCTCCGAGCGCGGTCCGAGGGTAGAGTGGCCCTCGGTGCTCGGCGAGGCGGACTCCGACGAGGGGCCGCATCACGAGCTGGGCCCCGACGAGCAGCCCGAGCCGGCGAACCCGCCCGACCCTGAGACCGACTGAGCCGACACAGGAGGTGTGCATGGTGATTGAGAAGACGACCCGCGGGGTGCGCATCCGAGCCGAGCCCCGCTACCACCCCGAGCGCTCCGATCCGATCGCCAAGGAGTGGTTCTTTAGCTACGCCATCGAGATCGCCAACGAGTCCTCGGCGCCGGTGCAGCTCCTGTCGCGGCACTGGATCATCACCGACGCGACGGGCCATGTGCAGCACGTGCGGGGTGCGGGCGTGGTCGGCGAGCAGCCCCGCCTCGGCCCCGGCGAGCGCTTTCGGTACACCTCCTTCTGCCCGCTGCCCACCTCGCTAGGCTCGATGCACGGCAGCTACACCATGCGCCTCGACAGCGGCGAGACCTTCGAGGCGGAGATCGCGCCGTTCACCCTGGTCGACCCCAGCACCGAGAACTAGACGAAGGGGCTGCGCGAGGTCGCGAACCAGGGAGCTCGTGAGGATACCCCACCACGCCCAGCTAGAGGTCGCGGTGGAGGATGCTACGTCGGGCGCGATCCGGAGGCGCTCCAGGCGGTGTGCACCCAGCCACGCGCGATCGTGATTGGTGTAGTTCCTCTCGGTTTCCCGGACCATCGACATGGCGTATTCCCGCGACGATCGCGGCTGGTTGCGCCCTTGGGCGTGCACCTCAACAGCTGCTCGCCGACCACGCCTACGTCGAGCAGCGGGCCCTCGATCTCTCCGCTCATCGGTCCGGAGTCCTGAATCGACGTTGTACCCAGTTTCGGGTGCGAAGCTCCGGCGTCCGATGGGATAGACCGGAGCACTTGCCGTCGAAGACGGCGAGCCCTCGCGAGAAGGCGACGTGATGCAGACCATGGGGCACTGGGCCATCGGATCGGGGCAACACCCGCTTTCGCTCCACCTCGCGAAAGGCCGTAGGGGTGAGCTGCATGATCTCCCTCAGGACGAGGGCGCCCCCGTAGGTCGCCGTGCCATCTTGGGCTGGTCGAAACAGGCGATCATCGACCCGAAAGACCGGCCCTCCGCACCGAGCGCCCCGGGGGTGTGCGAAGAGCGGGTTGAGGGGGTGGGACACCCAGGGGCCTTTCATATTCTCGGCGTAGTACCCTAGGAGCTCCCAGTTTGCGCGGCTCACCCGACTCCCGAACAGCCACACCCTCCCCTCGTGGTGGAAGAGGGTCGGGTCGATCAGGCAGGGCAGATCAAACCCTCTCGCCTCTCGGTAGGTGCTGCCCTCCCGAACTAGGACCAGCTGCCTGCCAATCGCCGCACTCTCGGGAACGCAGTAATGCTCACCTTCATGAACGAATACAGAGGGGTAGGAGAGGTACTTTCTATGCCGGTAGACCTCGACCGGGCTCCCGATCATCTTGCCCGATTCATCGAGATCGATAGCGCCGATGAGACCGAACCCTCTGCGGTAGTCATAGTCCTCGAACAAGACCCGGCGTCCGGCGGGCCCCTCTTCCACGAAGGGATCAGCAAAGTAGCGAGCGTCAGAAGGGGCTCGGGTCCAGTCAGCGGGCGGAGCAAAACATGTCGGTTCTTTATCGTCCAGCGAGAAGAACTCGCGAGGCCCTACGGGCGCCGTCGCGATCATCCATCGATCGTGCGACGTAGCTCTTGAAAGCTGCTTACTCAGGCGACGGCCTACCTGCCGAACTACGAACTTGCCCATGGTGGCCGCACCGGGGGGATGGTAGACGGGCGCGTCGGACGCGCTGGGTTTGCCGTCGACGAGGCTCGTGTCTCCGCACCGAATGCGCCGAGCCTCCGCCGCCAGCCATGGGGTCCCGAGACCGAAGATCCGGTCGAGGGTCTGCGCATAGGTCGGCGCAGACAAGACATGCCCCCGGCGAAGGACAATGCCACCATCGAGGCGTGAGGTCAGTCGCTGCAGGGTCACGCCTGGAGTTGGATCCCCCTGGTACTGCGCCCAGAAAGCGGGCGGAGAACCGCGATAGACGCGCTCATCATCGTGGTGATAAGACCATATTCCGTAACGGGCGGCCCTTAGGATGGGGCCGCGCAGGATAGCGAAGCCATAGCGAATCAGGGCGTCGAGTCCGAGCGCACGCACCCGCTCCACGTCTTCGGGCAGAAGCACATCCGTCCAGCGACCCCTTCGCTGGGCACGCACCTCGATCACCTGTGCATCTCGCACTAGAGGCGAGGCGTCGACAAGCTCCCAGGCGCGCACGCGGGGCTTGACCATCAGGGCCCCCCAGATCCGAAACGGCAGGACATCGAGCTGGTCGCTGTCTCGCTTGGTTTTCTTCCATTCTGGATCCATGATCAGCGCATCGATGACGCCACCGCCGCTTTCGATCAGCTCCCGAAGGGCCTCCACCTGCCAGCGAGGCCAAAACGTGCCTAGCGCCAGAACACCGAAGCGCAGCGGGGGCGTGGTGTTCAGCCCGGGTGGATCACTCTCCAAGCCCACTGTTCGCTCCTGGGACTAGCATAGAACGCTGGTGTCATCGCTTCGAAGGCGAGCCTTACAACCTACTCGACCGAAGCCTCTATCGTCAGCCTTATCTATAGTGCCTCTCGGGTTCCCGGACCATCGACATGGCGTATTCACGCGGCGATCGCGGCTGGTTGCGTGCGAGGTGAGCTTCGTCATGTCCTCGACCGCCTTCGAGCCCAAAGTCGCTCCTCCTCGATGCGGTCGCATGTTCTCTCGCAGCAGCTCGTTGTCCATCACCACCTCGCCGAGCTCATGCTGAGGCAGAGGGGGGCCGGCCGGAGAATGATCGCCAAACGCGGGGTTCCTCATCGGCCACCTCCGCGATACCCTTCGGCCGCCGGCCAAGACATGCGGCGGGTTCCCAGCCCCGAACCTCGTCGCCGGACCCAAGGAGTACGCCCCATGAGCCTAAGCGCGCTCCTCGAGAGCCCCCCCGGAGAACGCGGCCCGCTCAGGCAAGAGAGAAAATAGGCTTTCCGGTGGATGTTCCTGATCGAGCTGGCCATCTTCGTCTGCCTGTTCCCGGTGGCCATCCTGGTCGCGCTCACGGGAGGCGGAGATGTCCCGCCCTCCCAACAACGCCGAGGCCGACGCGGTCGTCCGAAGCGTTCTCGTCTCCGCCGACGCCGCAGGACTGACCGTTGGTCACACCTTCGGCGGTGGGCTTGTCGTAGCCCGGCCTAGGTCCCCATTCCCAGTTCGGGCAACGTCCCCAGGGCTGGCTTGGGCAACGTCCCCACACTGACGAAGCTCGGGGGGGCGGGCTGGCCGCTGCTGGAT
>REDI01000094.1 GCA_007693595.1 Deltaproteobacteria bacterium
TTCGCCTCGCTGCGCGCTTCGCCTAGGGCTCGCTTGCTGGGGGGGTTCTACCCCAACGACTTCGCTCGGCTTCGCCTCGCTGCGCGCGTCGAGCCGGCCTCCCCTTTCAAGGGAGGAGAGGCCTCCTTGACTCGAAGGGTTGGTGCGAAGAAGACTGCTCTGCCTGTCCGAACGGCGGCGCCCGCCCCGTCGATCGCCCGAACGGTAGCGCCAACCCCGTCGGGTTCGCCCGCCTGAACGGTAGCGCCAACCCCGTCGGGTTCGCCCGCCCAAACGGTAGCGCCAACCCCGTCGGGTTCGACACTCAGGCCGCGTGACGCTCGGCGCCCCCCAACCCCGCGCCACGTTCCGACCCGCTCTCTGCTCCGTATGGAGATCGAAGGAGAGGTGCCTCATGGACATCGACAAGCTGGCCCTTGCGATCACCACCGAGCTGGACGCGCGCTTCCCCGATCCATCGTGTGATCCTCTCCGAACCGAGCGACTGCTCGCCCATGTGCGCGCCCAGCTCGACGCCTCGGCCCTCTCCACCGAGGTCCGGGCGGCCCGCGCGTTTCGACGCCTCGCCTTTCCCGACAAGCTGACGGGTCAGACGACCTTCAACCGCAACGTGCGCGGCGGCAATCCCCGCCTGCCAGTGGCGGATCGCGCTTGCTTGATCCTTGAGGCGGTGGTGGGCAGAGATTCCACCGAGCTCTCGGAGATGTGCCAGGTCGCCTACCTGGAGGGCGCGCTCGCGGGCGTCCAGCCCTCGTCACTCCTCGACGCCGGGTTCTCCGAGCCGGTGGTCCTGGCGGCGACCCTCCTTCACGGCGAGCTGTGGAGTTCGCACTACTCTTACTATAGAACCCTGTTGGAGGACTTCGACAGTACCAAGCTCGTCAAGGGCGCGCTCCACCTCGCCGAGATCGAGGCCCTCCGCGACGGCCCCCAGCGGTGGCGGGCCAAGGCCGCCGCCGAGACCGTGAACGTGCGCAAGCTGCTCCTGACCGTGCCCGACTACGGCATGAGGATGGTGCGGTTGGTCGAGGAGCTCGCGTGAGGACCGGCGGGTCCGGGGAGGGTTCAGCGGACGGATCCAGACTGGCGTCATGGTCCGGTCCGAATGACGGACGGCCAGCTCGGCGCTCTCGCGAAGTCCGTCGCCGTGTTGGACCAGACCTCTCAGCGCGCGGTCGCCCAGGCGCCCCCTTCTGAAGAACCGTAGTCCGCTTAACTTCGGAGGTCTGGCACCGAAGTCCGCTTAACTTCGGAGGTCGGGCGACTGGAGCGCCCCTTCGGTGGAGGCGCCGACGATAGAGGCTACGTTTTTGGGGAGATCGGTCGCGCCAGAGGGGCCAAGGTCCGAAGTTGCGTTGACTACGGTCGTCGAGGTCCGAAGTTGCGTCGACTACGGTCGTCGAGGTCCGAAGTTGCGTCGACTACGGTCGTCGAGGTCCGAAGTTGCGTCGACTACGGTCGTCGAGGTCCGAAGTTGCGTCGACTACGGTCGTCGAGGTCCGACGTTGGGTCGTATCCACACAGCGAACGGTGGTCGTCAGCCCAGCTCGCCCGTGTGACCTTGTCTCGTCTCCTCCCAGCTCCTGGGCGTCAGCTCACGCCCTTGACCCAGACGAAGAAGCCATCGACCAAGGGCTTGCTCTTGGCCCGCCGCGCCGCCAGGACCTCCGCGGGCTCTCGACACTAGACCTCTCGCTCGATCATCAACAGGTCCTTGATCGTCCCGAGAGCGAGCGCGGCGTCGCCGGAGTGGTGTGTGGGAGAACAAGATCGCCGAGAGGGGGCGGACCACCCTTCGAACAGCGCCTTGGGCCCAAGGGGTGACGTTCCGCTTCTACGAGGAGGCTCACGAGGGGGGTGGGTTGAGACACGGACCCCGGTTTTCGCCTCGCCAGGTCGGTCCCTTGTCCGTGGTCACCGCCGTTGTCGGCCCTCGGCGCCGCCGTCGCGCCCATGCCTTGCTGCTCTTGGTGCTCGGCTTGTGTTAGGCTCGGAGCGCCCCGGGGGATAGTTGGTGCGGAGGTTTAGGGCTCCATGTTGTGTGTGGACTTCGGTACATCTAGGGTTAAGGTGGCGTACCTGCAGCCCTCTTCGGGTCAGGTTCAGCTGATGCAGCTGGGCGAGGGCAGCCGCGCCTGGATTCCCTCGCTGTTCTACTTTGGCTCCGACGGTCAGATCCTGCTCGGGGATCGGGCGGCTTCGCAGCGTCCGTATGACCCCGCAGGGGTGTTGAGCAACCTAAAGCGTACGCTTCGTGATTCGTCGATTCGCACGTCGGGTCAGCGTCGACCTCCTTTGAAGCTGTTGACGTTGTTGTTCGAGGAGATCCGTTCTCGCGCGGAGCGTGAGCTGCCTTCGCTGCGCGGTTCTGTGGACGAGGTGGTGCTGACGCACCCTGCTGCCTTCAGCGTTGTCGAGGACGACCTTTTCGTGTCGGCGGCGAAGGCCGCGGGTTTTCGCTGGGTGCATCGGGTCCCCGAGCCCGTGTCGGCGGCGAGCGCGTGGCGTCACCAGGTCGCGGCGGTCGATGGCGCGGACGTTCTGGTGGTCTTGGACTGCGGGGGCGGCACGGCGGACTGGACTTGCTTGGCGGCCAAGGAGACGGGCTTTGAGATCGTCGGGGAGTGTCCTCCGGGCGGAGACGACCGTCTTGGTGGCGGTGACCTCGACGAGGCTCTCTTGGGTCTTGTGCGGGACGATCTTAGGGCGCAGGGGCGAGCCGAAGCGCTCGATGAGCTGGAGCGGGCGGACGTTCGTTACGTCTCCGAGATCCGGATGCTCAAGGAGCGGTTCTGCGAGAACAAGTCATTCTCTTCGCACGACGTGCTGACCTTTGTGGATGGCCCGTATCGTTTCTCTGCCGACGCGGTTCATGGCGCGATCCACTCTCGTCTATTTTTGCCTCTGACGCGTTCATTTGGTCATTTCCTTGAGAGCGTTCGGGAGCAGGCGGGTGTGGTGCGCCCCTCGGTGTTGCTCGTAGGTGGGAGCCGTCAAGTCCTTGGCCTGTCGGAGGCCGTCTCTGAGCTTGGGTGTGATGTTGTGGGCTGGGACCGTGCGGAGTTCGCGACGGTGCTTGGCGGTGTGTATGTCGGTCTCGAGGCGCTCGGTCGCACGCGAGCCGTGGCCGAGGCGCAAGGGGCTGCCCCCGCTGCGTCGGCTCGAGGGCCGGTGACTGGGCCTCTGTCTCCATCGGAGGCTTCGTCGTCTCGGGCTGCGGAGTCGGAGGCCTCACCGTCGTTGCCCTCCAAGGCGGCAGCGACGAGCCAGCCTTCCCAGCGGTCGATCGAGGGGCCTGGAACGCCATCCCGTGCGTCGTTATCCCCAGCCTCGTCATCGGCTCGGCCCCCCCCCTCGCACGCGTCCGGCTGCTGTCGCTCCCACGCCCGCGCCGTCCCCGTCTCCTGCTGCGCCGTCGCCGGCGGTCTCATCGTCAGAGCCGGTGTCGGAGGCCGCGTCGGATGGGTCAGCTTCCAAGCCATCCGTCGCTGCGGCTCCTTCGGTTCAGCCCGCCGAGGGCGGGGCCGGGTCTGTTGTTTCGGCGCGACGGTCCGCTCCAGGGGTAGAGCCGGATCCCGCTTTGGATACGCCGACGTCGTCGTCGTCGTTTGCCGAGCTCGATGTGGATGAAGCCACCGATGAGATGGAGCTTGATGATGGGGGTCGCGGGGGTAGGTGGAGTTGCCTACCAGCGTCCATCCGCAGACGAACTGAAACCCCGAACAACCTCG
>REDI01000029.1 GCA_007693595.1 Deltaproteobacteria bacterium
ACTCCCCTCCTCAGGAGCCCCGCATGAGCACGCACGAGTACGAGCGCCCCACGACGGGCCGCGCATCGACCGGCAACCAGACCGACCGCTCGGCGCGCCTCCTCGACCGCCCCTGCATGCAACCCTGGATCGAGGGGTGACGTTCTCCGTCTCACGAGCTAAACTGTTCGCGTACCGCCCGCCACCCCCCAGGAGCATTCATGCCCCGGCTGCCGCCGCTCCCCCTCGCCGTGTTGTCGCTAGCCCTGCTGAGCACAGCCTGTCCGTCCCGGACGGACAGCAACACCCCCCGCACCGCCGAGCTGCAAGGACTGACCACCATGAAACAACCGACCAAGCCCTGGAGCGACCTCAACCTCTCCGTCGGGAGCGGGGTGGTGCTCCACTCTGACGATAGAGGCCTCCTCGTCCGCTTCCCTGCGACGCCGCCGGATGTCTGGCGCGGCCTGCACGCAACCCTGGCCGAGGAGCTCGAGGGGCACGGGTGGAAAGAGGTCGAGCGGTATGAGGTGCCCGATCGGCTGACTTCGATCCATCGGCTCCCTGATGGGAGAAGGTGCTATCTTGACGTCGGTCTGCGCGAAGGCATGCCTCAAGCCAAATTCAGCCTTCTTGAGCCGCGAGACTAAGTTCTCTCCACTCCCCTCCTCAGGAGCCCCGCATGAGCACGCACGAGTACGAGCGCCCCACGACGGGCCGCGCATCGACCGGCAACCAGACCGACCGCTCGGCGCGCCTGCCCCAGGGCTACACCGCGAACGGGTTCGATGACATCGTCGGGGCGGACTGCGCGACGACAGAGGCCGCCCTGGTCAAGCAGAAGATCTTGGGATTTACCGGGGATCCTCCTCGCCGGTTCGTGTGGCAGACCAATCAGGTCTTGGTCCATACCTCTCCCGATGCGCGAAAGCTCCTCTGGGAGGACGAGGAGTTCTGGCAGATTGCGTTCTTTGCCGAGAATCCAGGCGCCGCGGACACCCTGCTGCGCTCGCTAGACCCTGTGGTCGGGCTGCAGCTCACCCTCCAGGCGGGTCGGTTCAATCGCTGGTCTCAAGAGGACGCGCTGGGTGAGGTGCAGGCCTGGGCGCGTGAGCGTGGGGCCCACAGCGAGCGCGCCCTCGCGAGCGCGGGCCTCTTAGACGAGCTCAGGCGATCGCTGTGGAATCAGGGCTACCTCGCCCGGGCCATCGAGCTGCTGCTGCACCAGGGCGACCTGCCGTCCGATCCGCTCGCGCGTCTCCGGCGAGCCCTCGACGAGCGCGAAGAAGAGGTCTTCCTCTCCGCCTGGGATGAGGCCACTACCGACGCGTCTACCCTCAAAGAGCTCGCGAGTGACGCCGCCTTTCTGGGCGAAGTCGAGGCTCGATTCAGCGGAGCGGTGTTCGCCATCGTGCAGCGCTGCCTGCTCGCGGACACCTCGGTCCTCTCCAAAGATGACGCGGCCAAGCTGGAGGGTGTGATCGTTCAGGCGGTGCGCAGCCTCGATGTCCTCGCTCGGTTCTGGGTTCCTGATGCCGCGGTGATCGGGGCCCTTGAGACGATGAACGGCAGGGTAGAAGTTGTCTTTCCCGAGGACTCCGAGGAGCAGCTCCTCGGTCGCAAGCACCATGTTCGGCGCGAGGTCGTCAGCCGCCTCGAGTCCTACATCAAGGGTCAGTATCCTGACTCCAGCTTGGAGCAGCGCCTCACCCGTGGCCTCTCTGGGGCCAACCTCGACAAGGCCAAGGCCTTGTTGGAGGCGCCGGACCTCTCCGTGGGATCCAGCGATGGCCTGACCTCCCAAGAGGCGTGGGCCAGCCAGGCGGAGCCCCTCGCGCGACAGTGTGCCGGCGCCCTGAGCGCGGTTCTGGGGGGCTGGTTCGTGCGGAGCGGGAGCGTAAAGGGGGTCTTCGACGAAGCCCAGCGGGACATGCAGGGCCTTGCGTTAGGGCATGTCCCCGATCTCGCCACCGCTCTCGGCCTGGCGCACAGCGGGATGGCGATGATCAGGCGGGCCTACGACGAGCAGTTCGGGAGCCTTGTCGACGCCTTGCATCAGGGGGTCTCCGACCGCGCCATCCGCGAGCACTGTCTCCACATGATCTCGGCCAAGGCGGATGGCACGAGCGCGGTCCTGGTGCAGGCTGCGATCGGACTCGACGGCGATGGGTCCGAGCCCGCGGAGGCCAGGCTCGAGACGGCGCAGGCTCTGGCTGCAGCGCAGTCTACGGTCCGCCGCCTAGCCCACGAACTGGATCTGGCCTGTAGCCGTCGCGCTCCCAAGCAGGCCCAGAGGGTGGCGGCGGAGGTGGGCGCGCTCAGCGCCCCGGATAGAGCGGGGGGTTCGGTCCTCTCGAAGGAGCAGACCCTCAGCTTGTTCGCGCAGGCCTTCGGCCCCATGGGCGGGTCGATCGAGCATCGGGTTGTCGAGAGCTTGCCGGTCCAAGCGGCCCAAGAGGTCTTCGACCACCTCGGGCTGAGGGCCAGCGCCTCGCAGATCGCCGCCGGCGCAGCGGCGGAGGGGCTGACCGAGGAGCAGGTGAGCGCGCGCCATAGGGTGGTTGAAGACGCGAACGAGTTGTTCCGCGATCTGGAGCGCGGGCTCTCACCTCACATCGCGATTGATCGTGTGAACCTCTACCACAGCTACCTCAAAGCCTACCAATCCGCCCTCGGCCCCGACGCCCAAGACATCTACTACGAGACCAACGGCATCACCCTGGTCCGGCACCTGGGCCTCAAGGTCCGGCGGCGCGATGTGCGGGAGGAGCTCGAGGCCATGATCGGGGAGCCTATCCCTGCGCTCCTCAAGACGACGCGCGGCGAGGCCCAGGAGAAGGAGCTGCGGGTCGACTACGATCTCTTCGCGGTGGGCTCGACCTTTGACCTCGAGACGGCCCGGAAGCGGGCGATGTCGATCAAGAACGACATCGACAACTCCAAGAACACCATCTTTGAGCTCTCCAAGAACGGCAACCGCGAGGAGCTGAGGGTGGTCGTTGAGGTCTTCGAAGAGCTCTACGGCTACAACCCCTTGTTCGCGATCAAGGAGGCTCGGGCCAAGGGGCAGCTCAACGGTGCTGAGCACGATCTGGCGATGGAGCGGCTCAAAGACGCGGGTCAGGCGAGCTTTGGGCAGCGCCTCGTGGAGATGGCCAAGGCGCGGGACTTCGACGCTGTCTATGAGGTCGCGTTCAAGGCCAGCGCGGCGGAGAGGGCCGCCCTGCTCGAAGACGGGCGCCTTCTTGCGGACCTTCGGCGCCACCTCAGCGAGCGTCAGTGGGAGCGAGTGTGGGAGTCTTTGAATGGGACCCTCACCCTCGGAGAGGCCCTGCGCACCCGCCAGGGGTGGCTCTGGGGGATGGGTACGGACGACAAAGGCATGAAGGCGGACATCGCCATGCTCAGTGAGCGTGAGAAGGCGCTGGCGACCGCGGGGGTGGATGCGAGCTACCGCGACGAGGAGCAGGGGAAGCTGCAAGAGGCGGAAGGGCCGGACGTTGACGAAGACTCCATCACCCGTATCAAGGAGGAGCTCAAGAAGATCCAGCAGAGCAAGAGCGACGAGGTGGACCAACGGTTTACGCTTCGAATGCGGGAGCTCTGGGCCGACCAAGAGGCTCGCGCCATCCTGTCCCGTGAGCTCTCCGGAGCCGATCTGCTCACCATGCAGCAGCTCATCCTGCGAGGCGGCTCCCAGACCGGGACCGACAAGGCCTGGGCGGAGGCGGCGCGGTGGGGCAACGACAAGGACATCATCGGCTATGTAAAGGAGATGACCGATAAAGAGCGCGAGGCCAAGCGCAGAGATCCTCGATTCCTCGCGATGCTGTCCGAGCGCCTCTACGGCAGCTACCTCGCCGAGGCGCTGGCGATCCTGCACAGCAACAAGGGAGAGGAGAACGCTCTTGGGGTCGACAAGGCGATCGGCGGGAGCATGACCGATGGGCAGGCGCTGTTCGCGAGCATCTCCGCGATGTCCACGGCCGAGCTGCTGGCCTTGGCGGGGGACCAACGACGGCTGACGCAGATCCGTGGGCGTCTCCGAGAGGGGGACCTCCAGCGGTTCGATCAGACGCTCGAAGAGATCAAGAAGCTCGGGGACAAGGACCTTCGACCCCAGGTCGAGAGCGAGGGGGAGCAGGGCTCCGACTGGACGGACGCCGCTCGAGAGCAGGAGCGCAGCCGGCTCATCCTCACGCACACCCTCGCGATCCGTGAGGGCGTCCACCGAGGCAAGGACTACCTGCTGGCGGCGCTGCAGGCGGTCTACAACGAAAAGGGGGAGATCACCCCGGTCGCCTCGGATCCCACGAGAAAGGAGCACCTGTTCACCGCAGGCGTTCGGCGAAAGGTCGATCAGGCCGCGAGTCCGGCGGTGTCGGAGGTCTACGGGGTGGGGAGCCAGCTCCACTCGCTGACGGTGCACGCGATCTTGGGCAAGGCGGATCCATCGACCGCCCGCCTGGAGGCGGCCCTGCGCGGGTACTGGGACAATATGGACAACGCGCGCGCTGCGCTCTCGGGGGTGAGCGACCATGAGCTGATCCATCGATGGTCCAACGTGGTTCGAGAGGGCGAGGACGGCCGCTCCCTCAAGGGCGTCTACGAGGCGTACAAGGCCGAGCGCGATGCGCTGCAGGGCGAGGAACCAACCGCCGAGGAGGCCCACCGGATCGAGGCCATGCACTACCGCTATGTCGACTTTCCGCTCGATGTGGCCCGCAACCTCGTCGACATCATCACCCGGCGAAGCGGAGGGTGGCTGTTCGAGTACACGACCACCCGCGCCCAGCTCGAGATGAAGCAGATCGTTCGCACGCGGCTGCTCTCGCTGCCCTCGATCGACATCGCCAAGGCGATCGGCGTCGAGGGGGCCAGCGATCTCGAGGCGCTCAAGGAGCAGGACCCCGAGCAGGCGGCCGAGGTCCAAGCCGAGGTCGACACGGCGAACGGCACCGACCGTCAAGCGCGCTCCATGCATGCCCACCTCCGGGCCGTCGGGGCTCATCAGATGAGCGCCCGCTCCCTCGCGGACTCGTTTACGTACACCGACGAGCAGATGTCGATGTACTACAGTCACTATGCGGGGGCGTATGGTGCCGCCACCGAGCGACAGGAGTCCGACGAGAGCCTCTTTGGTCAGGTCACCGCGGCGGAGAAGGCGGAGATGGAGGCCCGCGCCGAGCGGTTCAACGTCTCGGTCAACGACTACAAGGCCGCCAAGTCCAAGGTCGCGGAGGTCATGAAGTGGATCGCGATCGCGGCGATCGGCGCGGCCTCTGCGGCGTTCACCGGACCTGCGGGGCCTACGCTCTTGGTCTCCCTGCTGACGGCGGGGGCGACCGCGACCGCGAGCGTGGCGATAGACGGGCTGGTGCAGGGCAATGACTACGACGTCGCGACCGAGGGCGTGCAGAAGATCGTGACCGATGTCGGCATGGCGGCGATCACCTTCGGACTGGCGAAGGGGTGGGACTTGGCTGCCAAGAACTACCGCCTCCCAGGAGCCATCGACAGCGCGATCAAGGCCGTCACTGAGCAAGAGAAGCAGATTGCAGATGCGCTCAAGAAGGCCGGTTTCGTTCCTGACGCCATGTGGGCCATGGGCAAGGCGGGGTTGATGGTCCCCATCACCGAGCTCAAGGGGGCTGCGGTGGCCTCCTTGGATCTGTCGGAGCTCAAGTATGGCTGGCGGCAGGGGCTGACCCACGGCGACAAGACGCTGAGAGCCTCCCTCGACGGGATGCCCGCCAAGATGCAAGACGCGATCCTCAAGGCCTTGATCGACACCGGGTTCGCGCATCTCAAAGAAAAGGTCTATCCAAAAAAGAAGAAGAACTCGGGCGTGCCTGGCATCGATGAGGAAGACCCGGTGCCCAAGACGCGCTCCGATGGCGAGGTCGTGTCCGATGCGTTCCAAGAGACCCTCTCCGCCCGCAAGCTCCAAGAGGCGGCCTTCGATCAGGCGGCTAGCGTCGCGTCAGGTCACATCATCACCCTCTCGAACGGCAAGCGCGTCAACCTCACGGCCGCCGATGGGGTCGCCTTCTTGGAGACCTACATCAAGGGGCGGCTGGGCGGCTTCGTCAAGAAGCTCGGCGAAGAGGCAGGCACCGAGCGCAGCAACCGGATCATCGCAGCCAAGGCGGCCGAGCTGTCCTCGGAGTCAACCTTCCAGGGGTTGAACCAAGACGAGCAGCTCGCGGCGCTCAAGCTCTACGTGCACGTCCTCAAGGAGGAGGGATCGTTCGGGGGCCTGGAGCTCACAGAAGGGGAGATCAAGCTCTCGGAGTTCGGCCAGTCCCCCGCAGCGTTCATGGCGGGCAGGTGGAAGGAAGTCGACGAGGCGATCGGCAAGGCCGTGCCCAGCACCGGCCTCGGGGAGCGCGACGCAGGAGTCGAGGCGGAGTTCAGGGAATGGGTTCTCTCGGATCCCTCCGAGGTCGACCAGCGCATTAAGACCGACTTCTCGGTCTTCTCTGCGCGCCTCGCAACGGCGCGTGAGAGGGCGGACTCGCTGAAGGATCCCAAGCTGCTCTCCCGACTGAACACGACAGAAGAGCAGTTGTTCTATCTGGCCTACGTCTCGGATCCCAAGCGGCTCATGGACTTCTCGACAGGCAAGATCGACAACAGCATGGACCTGTCGACCGACGACGGGCTGCGATCGTTCCAGAAGGCGGTGCAGACCTCCAAGCACGCCATCGCTGGCTCCTTGCTTCCGGAGCTCGAGGGTCGTGCCGCGGATAAGGCGGCCTTCGAGGAGTGGTTCAAGGCTTCCGGTCACGAGGACGTCGTCTTCGATCCGCTCGACGCAGGCGCCAACAAGGCCCGCCTTCAGCGGTTACTGGACGTTCATCGAGGCGAGGCCGAGGTCGCCGTCGACGAGATGGTCGAGTTCCAGCGTTCAGTCCTTCTACAACCTACGCATTGACGACGGAGTGATCCATGCCCTTGTCCATGGGCGTCGCCCGCCTTGGGGCCATCCGAGCCGCGGTAGACCTGCGCGACGAGGTTCTTGAGCCTTTCGTCATGGCGTTCGCCGACCGTATCGCGGTCCATGTGAGCGTTGAGATCCCGATGACCCTCGACGCCCTGACCGTGTACATCCCTCTGCTCGACGGCGCGGACCTCCATCGTGTCGGCCCGCTCCTCGACGACTCGGGGCTAGAGTGGGAGCACTTCGACAAGCTCGTCGAGCTGGCGGACCGCGCGATCACGACCGAAAAGCGCCCGGTGGAGCTCGCGGTGCGGGCGAGCCGTGATCGAGGGCTGGCCGCTGCCTCTCTCAGGCTGGGTGGAGGGTGGTTCCTCGTCGATGTCTACGACGCCCTCCTCGCCGCTGGCTTGCCCGAGCGCGCCGTGGGACGCTGGGATCTCCTCAGCGCCGCCCTCCTGTCCAACGAGGCGGTGCTGCTCGACATCGGGTTCGACGCCCAAGGACTCTTCGCGAGCATCCATGTCGAGCACCGGATCGCCCACACCGCTGCCGCACGGTGGACGAGCCAGCTCGATCACGTCCTCGGACGGCTTGAGATCCCCGAGCCCCAACGCGCCTGGATGCGCGCCATTCACCCTCGGCTGTGCGAGCGCGAGACCAGCCCCTTCCTGTGGACCCTCCACGTCCGGCCCGAGGGGGTGCCCCCAATCTTTGACCTCACGGTGCCGCGTGTGCCGGTCACGATGGTGCTCCGCCACGCCCTCGACCACCACCCCGACACGCCCGATCTCGGTACGCGGCTCGGCGGCCTGATGGGCGCCCTCGAGCGCGACGCCGATGAGGTCGAGCGTTGGCGGATCCGGCTCTCTCCCCAAGGCCCCCAGACGTGGATCCGTCCCTGACCTGGGCAGCTTGCCCTCGTGTGCCTCGATGCCCGAGACCTCGACGCCCCCATCCATCCCGGTGAGGTCCTGGGTGAAGACTACCTGGAGCTCCTTGAGCTCTCCGCGTACCGGCTCGCCAAGGACATCGGCGTCCCGGTCAACCGCGTGACCGCGATCCTCAAGGGTAAGCGGTCCATCACCGCCGACACGGCCCTCCGGCTCGCACGCTACTTCGGGACCACACCGCGCCTCTGGCTCAACCTCCAGACCGCCTACGACCTCGAAGTCGCCGAGCGAGAAATCGGAGACAAGCTCGACGCTCAGATCCGGCCGGCTGCGTTGGGGTAGCGTCGCGGGTTCAAGAGTAGGGCAGAGCCACCATGACCTCGCGCGGCTGTCTCAGACCAACCTCCACCCCCACTTCCATCTCGCTCCGCGCTGCTCCTCCAGCAGGAAGAGGCGCATCTTCACCCAAGAGCACAGGCCGAGTTGGGCGCCTACTTTTCGAACATCGTCGCAATAGGGAGGAACCCCGTCGTTGAGACGCACTCCGATCATCTGGTGGATCGGATCCGCATGGAGGTTCGGGATCGCGCTCGCGCCTAGGGCGACAAGGAGCAGAGGCAGGTGGAGGGGCTCGGCCCGAAGTCCGACGATCCCCATCTTCTCGCGCTCGCTCGGATCTGCGGATCTAGGTTGCTATCTCTAAAAGAGTCCATTTCGGACGATCGGGAGCTCGCTCGAGTAGCCAATCCTTGCAGGTCGGCCAGCTCGGGTTGACCCAGTGTAGTCTTGCCAGGTCTTCATCGTTGGCGAGTCGAGCATACTTCTCACGGGCCTTGTCATCGCAGGATAGCAGGCGATACTCAGCGGCTTCAACGGCGCAGGAGACCAGATGCTTGTCCTCTCTGGCTACCTCGGCGTCGCCTCCTGTGAGGTTCTCCCCGATCAGCTCTTCGACCCACTCCGCATCGAGGTCTTCCCTCAAGCGGTCGACGCGTCGCCGCTCCAACATGCGGACGAGCCATCTGCGACCTGAGCTACCCCGTGGGACGTGTCTGTCCCACTCGGCGATGAGTTTGGGCGAGAACACTGCGATGTGGCCAGCGTCGTAGAACGCCTTCAGGCATAGAGCGATCCTCAAGGCCCGCTCGTCGATAGGCTGACCGCGTTCCGCGCGACCTTGGTCTGCGGCTGCGCGCCCCACGTCGGCGTCGACCACAAGCCTTCTTCCTTTGCCCCTCATCAGCCGTCCCCATGTCCGAAGGCATGGTCGAGCCACTCCTCGTCGGCCTCCGCCTCGACCTCGCTGAAGTCGATCGGCCAGTCCCCGAAGGCTCCGGTGGAATCGAGCTCCGCGAGCTTGACCTTGGAGTAACCCGACTCTGGATCGCGCTCGAACCAGTGCAGTGCAACGTCATCTTTACGCAGCCCACCGGGCTTCGCGATCGCCGTCTGAACGGCGCGCAGGACCATACGGCTGTGGGTCTCGACCACGATCCGGACGCCGCGGGTGGCGGAACGCGCGAGCAAGAGGCCCATCTGGTACTGAGCCTTGGGATGGAGGTGGAGCTCGGGCTGTTCGATATAGACGACCTGACCCTTCTTCGCGGCTGTCAACGCTACGACGACGGGTAAGACCTGCGATACGCCGAAGCCTACGTCCGCGATGTCCACCAGGTCATGCGCGCCGCCTTGCTGCGCTAGGGGGAGCCTTCCGACCTTCAGCTCTACCTCGGCGGCGCTGACCCTTTTTGCTTGTACCTTCCAGGACAGCCCGAGAGCCTTGAGGTCGTCGTTGACTTGGGCGAGTTCTGCCCCTCCTTGATCTTGCCAGCCGACCACCATGCTGGCTACATAAGCGGTGAAGGGCCCGGGTACTTGTGTGACGCGCATCTTTGACTCGACTCTAGCGGCTTCATAACTTCGTTCTCGATGCCCTCGCAGGCCGGGCAGGTGAAGGATGGACTGAAGCCACATCAGGTGCGGGGCCACCGGGTCGATGATCCCTCGAAGCTTTGTATGTGGCTCGGATGCGACAGCGAGGATGCGCGCGGAAAATCGGTCGGTGTTTACCTCGATGACCGTGCTCTCGGCTTGATTCAGGTCCTCCGTTTGGTTGGGATGCCACGCGTCAAACGCTCGGAGGAAGTCGTTGACCTGCATCTCTTCCGAGAAGGTGATCCACTCTTCGCCGATTCGCTGCGACACCTCCACCGGTGCGAGACCATAGTCCAATTTGCTTCGTGAACGTGGGCGAAAGGTGAGCCGAACTTGCGGCGAAGGTTTGCGCATGATGCGATCGTCGGGGCCAGCCCACCGGAGGGCGCCCGGAATGGGGCCGAGGGTGAGCTCTACCGCCTCCCCGAGCTCATCTTGCCGACGACCTCGGGTCAGGAACTGGTCGGGCCGAGTGAACCGCACGTGCGGACCATCGAGGAGCAGCGGACCTGGATCGTAGGGGGACTCCAGGGTTTGTTTCATCATCAACAAGGGCTGCATCACGGATGACTTACCGCTGCTGTTCGCTCCCGCCAGTAGGGTTAGGGGGCGGAGGTAGATCCTTGCTGGGTCGCGGAGTGCCTTGAAGCCTGACAGCTCGATCCAATCGGGCGGTGTCGGAGAACCTCGGCCCAATGTAGCGTTGCGGTATCGAGCCATGGCAGCTTCCGTACAAGGTTATGGGTTCGTAGTGAAGGTGGAAGTCATCATCGAGAGCCCCGATACAGCGTGGAGCCGATACACCGGGTCTTGCTCAGCACGTCCGGTAGGTAACGCGGGGAACCCTGTGGCGTTGATGCAGGATCCGTATCGCGACTGGATCCCTGGGAACAAGACGCCGGGCCCCGTCTGCGCTCACCCCCCCACCCACAGATACGTCAGCCCCACCGGCTCGAACCGATCCAGCACGACCTCGTAGCTGCGGCGGATCCGCGCCGGCTCCTCGCGGACCTCGGTGTCGAGGTTGTCGAGGCGCTCGGCCCACACGCGGCGGTCGCGCTGGTACTGCATGCGCTCCTCGACGCTGGCCTGCTCAAAGGCGAGGTCGAGCTGGGGCTGCTCCTGCATGCGCTCCTGGAGGCTGGCGCGCTGGCGGGCGAGGAGCTCGATCATGTCGCGGGACTCGCGCTCGCCGCGCTCGATGAGCTTGACGACGGCCTCGGCGCGGGCGGCTTCGGCGGTGGCCTTGAGGGCGGGCCAGAGGGCGGCGAAGTCGCTGTCGACGCGCTGGGAGATGCGGCGTCGCTCGCGGTCGTCGCGCAGGGGGCGGGGGTCGTGGGCCAGGGCCTCGTCGACCCAGGCGATGGTGGTGTCGCGGCCGGTGTCCTTGAAGACCGACAGGCCGGTGGTGGTGACCTCGGCGGCCAGCGCGATCAGGTCTTCGTGCAGGCGGGTCGCGCCGTGGCCAAAGAGGGAGAGGCGTCCAAAGAGGATCACCCGGCGGGTGCGCCCGTGGGGGTTGAGCAGGGCGGTGACGCGGGTGAGGTCGTGGGCGGCGAAGCCCTGGGCGCGAAAGCGGGCGAGGAGGCGCTTGACCAGGGGGTGGCCGAGGTGGAGCTGCACGGTGTCGGCGTCGAGGCGGTGGGCGGCGCGGAAGGCCACCGGACGCAAGGGTGGGGGGGGATCGAACCTCCCACGTTCGGTCACCTTCTCGCGCATGGGATCGAGGATGGCCTGCCAGGAGTCGTCGAGGGGGGGGAGGGCGAAGCGCGGCGGATCGGAGGGGGGCTCGACGGGGATCAGGCCCTCGCCGGTGTTCGAGACCAGGCGCAGGCCCAGATCGACGAGGGCCTGCAGGTGCTCGGGTCGGTAGGCCACGGCGCGGCGGGATCGCTCGAGCTGGCGGGTGAGCACGTCGAGATCGCCCTGGAGCTGGTCTGCGCCTTCGCCCTCGAGCTCCATGCGGGCGCGCTCGGCCTGGGCGTCGGGGGTGGTGAGGGCGTCGATCTCCGCCTCGTCGATCTGGCGGATCCCCCCTTGGAGGGCGTCGGCGAGCTTGGCGGAGATGACCTCGGAGAGGCTGCCCAGCTCCTCGCGGATCCGGTGCATCTTGTCGACGAGGTAGGCGAGCACGCGGTCCTCGGGGCGCGCGGGCAGGTGGAAGTAGTGGCACCACACGTCGTGGCTGGGCTGGAGCACTCGGTCGATGCGCCCGTTGCGCTGCTCGATGCGGCTCGGGTTCCAAGGCAGGTCGAAGTGAAAGAGATCGGTGCAGTGGGCCTGGAGGTTGATGCCTTCGCGGGCGGCGTCGGTGGCGAGGAGGATCCGCAGGGGGTGCGTGGTGGGGTTGGTGTTGAAGGCGGTCTTGAGCTTCTCGCGCTTGGTCTCTCCGATCTGTCCGGTATAGACGCTGATCCGCTCGTGGGTCTCGGCGTAGAGGAGGCCGGGCAGCACACGGCGCAGCCAGTTGAGGGTGTGCTGGTACTCGGTGAACACCACGACCCGGCGCGGGCCCCAGGTGCCGCCGGGGCAGAGGTTGTCGTTGATCCAGGCGGCGAGCTCGCGGGCGCGGGCGTCGGGCTTGGCGGCGTGGCGGGCGGCGAGGGTGAGCATCTCGTCGAGCAGGGCCAGCGCCTCGGGGCCGGGATCGAAGGAGGCGCGCTCCACGAAGGCCTCCTCCTCGGCATCGCGCTGGTCCTCGGTGAGCTCGGCGTCGGGATCGGGGGCGCCCAGGCCACGGGGGGCGCTGGTGAGGTGCTTGCGGGCGCCTTTTTCGTGGGCACGCAGGGTGTGGTGAAAGGCCTCGACGCTCGACAGCAGGCGCTTGTGCAGGTTTACGACGACGAGGGCGCGGGCGTTGCGCTCTTTCTTGGGGAGGTCGCGCAGGCAGGCGCGGTACAGCGTGTCGTAGCGGCCGAGCAGGTGCGCGAGCTGGATCTCGGGCGCGTCTTGGGGCACGTCAAGGGTGTGATCGACGAGGTGTCGCCGGGGCAGGCCTCCCACGGTCTCACGCAGGTGACGCTTGAGCCGCCGCACCATGATCGGCGCGAGCTCCTTGGCCGAGGCGATGGGCACGCCCGAGGTGAACCGCTGGGGATCGAGCAGGTGCAGCAGCGAGGCGAAGGAGGTGGAGTGCCCGTTGTGCGGGGTGGCGGAGAGGAAGAGCCGGTGCTCGAAGTGGCCGGCGATCTGGCGGATCGCCCGCGTGGTGCGCGAGTCGGCGGGGTAGAGGCTGCCGGTGCTCGGCGCGACCTGGTGGCACTCGTCGAGGATGAGCAGGGATCGACCTCCCCAGCTCTTGAGGGCCGAGAGCAGCAGCTCGAGGTGCTGGTTGCTGTGCCGCTTACGGGTGCCGCGCAGCCGCGCATACGAGACGATGAACCGGCTATGCGTGGTCCACGGGTTGATGCTGAACCCCCGCTCCCGCCGCCTCGCCGTTACATAGTCGCGGTCATACAGCGCAAACCGAAGGCCGAACCGCTGCTCCAGCTCCTCTTGCCACTGGACGGTCACCGCCGGCGGGCACACGACGAGCACCCGGTCGATGCGCTGGCGCAGCAGCAGCTCCTGCAACACCAGCCCGGCCTCGATGGTCTTGCCCAGGCCCACGTCGTCGGCGATGAACAGGTTGACCCTCGGCAGCTCCAGGGCCTTGCGCAGCGGCTCGAGCTGGTACTCCTTGAGGTCGATGCCGGCCCGGAACGGCGCCTGGAGGAGCCGTCGATCGGTGCTCGTCACCGCGTTCCAGCGGATCGCGTTGAGGTAGGCCCCGAACAGCACCGGATCGTCGATCTGCCCCCCGGGGGCCGACAGCCGAGGGGTCTCGGGCTCGATCTGTGCGTCGAGCTCGTGGTGCCACAAGACCTCGGCGGCCTCGCCGGTCGAGCCGTCCTCCAGGCAGGACAGGCGCACCAGGGGGGAGTGGCGCGTGTACGAGGGCGTGTCGACCTGCTCGACGAGCCAGCGGCGCTGGCGCACCCGCACGACCTGGCCGGGAGCAGGGGTAGGAGGGAGATCGATCATGAGGCAGCGACCTGGGCGAGAGGGCAGGGGACAGGCCGAACCGACGCCCCGCGCTGCCCCCCATGACGGCTTGGTGGGGGGAGTATAGCAGGGGGAGGCGCCGTGATGGCGCGCTCGTTCACGGAGCGAAGGCCCATCGGAGACGTCTTCGGCTGGTGGACGATGTTCGTCGCCGACGGGCTGCCCATGCGCGGCTTCAACAGGTCCGACGCGGGCTGCGCCGAGCAGACTCGAACCAAGGAGGCCAGAAGGAGGAGACGGCTCACTTGGGCGCCACGCGCGGTCGAGCGGCCAGCCTCGAACACCGTAGTCGCTTTAACTTCGGACCTTGGGGACCGTAGTCGCTGTAACTTCGGACCTGAAGCCGATCCCACGTTCGTCGAGAGCCGCCAACATCGATAGAAGCTTGTGAATGGTGGAGAGCCACTCTCTTGGCCCTGTACATCTCCGAAGTTGAGCCGACTACGGTGCGGCACCTCCGAAGTTGAGCCGACTACGGTCCGGCGAGGCCGCTACTCGCGTGACTGGGACCCCCACCGGCTCCGTCGACTAGGGGGTGTCGGAGCCCCTCGCCGCAGGTGGGGGCTCGGAACTCTGAGGTCCCCCACACTGTCCCCGAGACGGCTCGGTCGGGGGAATGGGTCAAGGCGTCCAGGCGAGCGCTCGGGCGGCTCACTGCTCGATGCACAACAGCCGCGCGTAGTGGGTGCAGTCGGCGACCTGGGTGTTGGTCCATGCGCTCGCGGACTCCGCCTCGACCATGGTGCCGTAGGTGCCCCATGGCGGAGCTCCCTCGAAAGAATAGCTCCAGCGGTCGCAATGGGAGCCGGTGGACTGTCCGTAGCGATCGGTTCCAGTCCAGATGAACCGGCTGTCCTCGGGGATCGCTTCGCCGAACTCATCGAGGTCGACGATCTCGTCGAGTCCGTGGATCCACAGGTGCGCCAGCGAGGAGATCACGACGGTCTCTCCGTCGGTCAGATGCCACGGCGCGTGATCTTCGAGCCGGTCTCGGACGGGATGTCCTGGCTCGGACAGCCAGGCGACCCAGCGCCCGTCCAGGCCCGCCAAGTGGGCGTGCATGCTGCACACCAGGTCTGCGCTCTGGGTCGAGGTGTCGGCGAACGGGGTCGTGAAGTCGGGGAAGTAGAGCTCAGACGTAAGGAAGATGAGCTTCTCGCCCTCGCGTCGGGGCGGGGGTTCTTCGGTGTGATCACCACCCGAGCTCCCACCCGCACTCGAGCCGTCCGTACCTTCGCTCTCCTCGGGAACGGTCCCGCGTTCTTGACTATCGACCGCGTCGCTCGTCTCGGTGACGTGCCCGTCGTCCGTGGGGGGGGTGTAAGGGCTGTGGCCAGGCTGGCCTTCGGTTCCTTCAGCGTGACAGCCCAGGCACAGCAGGGCTGCGAGGGGGAGCAGGGCCAGGGGGGTGCGGACCATCGTGGTGTCCTCCATCGCGGGTCGCCAGGAAGGTCAGACGGCTACCGAGTCACCCTCATCGATCGGGTTCGTCACGGTTGGTCAGCGTGGGTATGTCATGGAACCGCACCAGGGGTTTCAACGCTGCTCACTCGTCCGGGGCGGATCTCGCCACCACCGTCCACACACCGCTGGCAAGACCCCCAGCGTGAGCACCGTGCTGGTGATAAGTCCGCCGATGATCACGGTCGCGAGGGGGCGCTGCACCTCGGCGCCGAGCCCGCTGGACAGGGCCATGGGGACGAAGCCGAGCCCTGCGATGGTGGCGGTCAACAGCACGGGGCGAAAGCGCTCGACCGCCCCACGCCAGGCGGCTTCGTCGGGAGGGTACTGGCCTCGGAGCTCACCGATCCGGGTCACCAGCACGATCCCGTTCATCACCGCGATCCCGAACAAGGCGATGAAGCCGATCACCGCCGACATCGAGATCGGCAGCCCCCGCACCCACAGCGCCAGGATCCCTCCGCCGATCGCGATCGGGACGTTGGCCGCGATGATCATCGCAGGTCTAAGGCCCCCGAGGGCCATGCGCAGCAAGACGAGCACCCCGAGCAGCACCAGGGGGGCGATCGCGGCGGTCTGCCAGGCGGCGGCTCGAAGCTGCTCGTACTCTCCGCTCCACGCTGTCCATGTCGAGGGGGGCAGCTCCACCGCGCGGAGGGCGGCGCTGGCCTCCCGCACGAATCCACCCACGTCGCGTCCACGGACGTTGGCGAGCACGGTGACCCTCCGGCGGCCGCCGTCTCGCTTGATGACGGCCGCCATGGGGACCCTTCGGACGGTCGCGACCTCGGAGAGGGGCACGGCCCGACCGCTCGGCAGGGCGAGGGGCAGCTCCGCGAACGGGACGTCTCGGGGCAGGTCGAGGCGTAGCACGATCGCGTCCCGGAACTCCTTGCGCAGGACCTCGGCCACGGCACGACCCGCCTGGGCGGCCTCGACCAGGGTGAGCACTTGGTCCGCGTGGATCCCCAGGCGGGCGGCCCGGATCGGATCGACCTCGACCTCGACCGTGGTCAGGCCCTCGACCGAGGGAGCCCGAACGTCCGCCGCGCCTGGGATACTCTCGAGGACCGCCGCGATCTCCCGGCCCTTACGCAGCAGCTCCTCGAGGTCATTGCCGTAGATCGACAGGCCGACATCCGACGGGATCCCCTCCAGAAGCTCGGAGAACCGCATCTCGATCGGCTGGGTGAAGGTGATGAGGGTGTCGGGGTCGGCATGCTCGACGGCCTCGACGAGCTCCTCGACCAGGCGGTCGAGCGTCGGGGCGGTGGTCCAGGTGTGACGTGGATGAAGCTTGATCATCACGTCGGACTCGCCCATGCCCATCGGGTCGGTGGCCAGGGTCGGAGAGCCGGTCCGGGTGGCGACCGCCGCGACTTCGGGGAAGGCGAGCAGGGCCCGCTCGACGCGGGTGGTACGGGCGAGGGCTTCGGGGGGCGAGATGCTGGGCAGCCGATCGGTCTGCAGGACCAGGTCGCCTTCTTCCAGACGCGGAACGAAGGCGACGCCCAACGTGGTGGCGACCCCCAAGCTTCCCACAAAGACCAGCGCCGACGCGCCGGTGAGCAGCAGGGGGTGCCGCACCGAGAACCGCGCGAGGGCGGTGTACGGCCGGTCGAGGAGGCGGAGGAGGGAGGGAAGCTTTGAGCGACCTGGGTTGAGGATCAGCGAGCCCACCGCGGGGACCCAAGTCAGCGCCAGCAGGATCGCGGTTCCGACCGCGAGCACGACCGTGAGCGCCATAGGCCGGAAGAGGCGCCCCTCGGTACCGCCGAGCGCCAGGATCGGGAGGTAGACGAGCATCAGCACGGCGCTGGCGAAGAGCACAGGTCGTCCCAGGCTCGCAGCCCGCTCCGCGTAGAGCCGCCGCTTGTCCGCCGCCGCCACCACCCCGAGCGCTACGAAGCCCTCGACGATGACGACCGCACCGTCCACGACGAGCCCGAAGTCGACCGCGCCGAGGCTCATCAGGTTGCCCGAGAATCCGAGGAGGTGCAGCCCGGCCAGCGCACCCACCATCGCCATGGGGATCACGCTCGCCACGATCATGCCGGCGCGAAGGTCCCCCAAGAGCAGGAGCAGCACCACGATCACCAGCAGCCCGCCCTCGACTAGAGAGGTCCCCGCCGTGTTCAGAGTGCCCGCGATCAGCCGCTCCCGATCGTAGATCGCCTCAAGCTCGACCCCCTCGGGCAGCGAGGGCAGGATCTCGTCTACGCGATCTCGCACGTCACGGCTCACCTTGCGGGCGTCGCCTTCGGCGAGGAGCTGGACCATCACGAACAAGCCCTCTCCACGTCCGCTCACGGTGCCGATCCCGACCGTCAGCGGCTCCCCTTCGGCGAGGGTCGCGACATCGGCGAGCCGGATCGGACGAGGCCCGTCGCGGATCAAGATGTCCGCCAGCTCCTTGGCGGTGAGGGGGTTGGCGACCCCCCGCAGGGCCTCCTGCTCCGCCCCAGCAGGCAGGTAGCCGCCGCCTTCGACGCCGATCGCGCGCTGGATTGCGCTCTCGACCTCGTCGAGGTGAAGGCCTCGGGCGGCCAGGGCGTAGGGGTCGACCCGCACGTCGAGCTGGGGAGGGCGCGCGCCCCAGGCGTTGACCTCGACGACACCGGGCACAGCGCGGAGGCGAGGGGAGAGGTCGCGCTCGAGGATCCGGGTCAGCTCCCCGAGGCTGTGGCGATCAGAGGTGAGGGTGAACTGGTAGATCTCACCCAGGCCGGTGGTCGGGGGGGCGACCTCGGGGCGGCCGGTGCCTGCTGGGATCGATGCGCGGGCTTCAGCGACCCGCTCGGTGACGATCTGCCGTGCCCGCCAGAGGTCCGTCCCGTCTACGAAGTGCACGGTGATCGCGCTGACCCCAGGCCGGCTGGTGCTGCGCAGGGCGGCCAAGCCCGGCGCGCCGGAGAGGAAGCGTTCCAGCGGGATCGTCACCAGCTTCTCGACCTCTTCGGTGCCCATGCCGGGGCTGGTAGTGAGCACCTGGACCTGGGTGTTGGTCAGGTCGGGGAAGGCGTCGAATCGGAGCTGGCTCGTCAGATAGAGCCCTACGCCGAGCAGGGCGATCACCGCGAGGATCACCCAGCCGCGAAACGCGACACTGAACTCGACGAGAGAGCGGATCATGCGCCCGCTCTCGCGAGGGGTCGGTGCATGGTGCGCAGCCTAGGATGGAAGGGGGCTGGTCCGTGGCGCGCCGATGCTCCGCTGCGGAGGCTGCCTGGGTACGTGGGAGGCATCAGTGGCGATCCTCTTCGAGCAGCAGCTCGCTCTTGAGGCCGAACACGCCTCGCCAGGCGATCTCTGATCCGGGGGGCAGGTCAGCGCGGATCACGACGGTCTTGGGCTCGGTGCCAAGACCGAGGCGCTCGACCGGCGCGGTGATGGGCTCGTGGCCGGACCGAAGAAAGACCACGTCCTGGCCGTCGAGGGGGGTGAGGGCCGAGGCGGGGACGACGAAGGTGCCCGGTGGAGCCTGGACCGAGAGCGCGAGCCGCCCAGAGGTGCCCGCCAGCAGGTCGGTACCGTCGACGGCGAACCGGAGTCCGACCGTCCGGCTCTGCGCATCGATCGATGGCTCCCGGCCGACCATAGTCAAGGGGCCCAAGACCCTGCCATCGGAGACGGTGAACGTGGCTTGGGGATCGCGCAGTCGGTGGAGGTAGCGCTCGGGCAGCCAGGCGCGAACCCGGACCTCGCCGGGCCGGTCCACCGTGAGGCAGGCGGTGTCTGCCTGGATCTCCGAGCCTTGTGGACAGGTGATTGGACCGACGACGCCAGCGACCGGGCTGGTCCAGGTCGAGCCTCCTCCCTTCGACGTCACGGTGCGGCGCGCATCGCGGAGGGCAGCGTCGGCGGCTGCGAGCTCGATCTCGGCGGCGGCGAGATCGGCCTCGGTACCGACTCCGAGATCGAGTTGCCCCTGGCGCGCGTCGCGCAGGCGTCGCTGGCTTCGGCTCCGGGCGTCGAGCGACGCGAGGTTCGGACTCTCGATGTCCGCGAGGGGCGTCCCGACCTCGACCTCGGTGCCGGGTTCGACCCGCCACCGCACGACTCGGATCGGCAGCCGAGGCGCGAGGTGGGTGCGGGCGTTTGGGAGGGGTTCGACCTCGGCGGGCAGCGTGATCAGGACATGGCGCTCCGCGGCTCGGGGCGCGATCCAGGAGGCGCGCAGCGCGGCATCGTGCGGAGGCCCATCGGTCGCCTGCGGAGCGGAGGTGCAGGCGAAGAGGAGCAGCGCGGCGAGCGGCCTCATGGCGACTCCTCGGCGAGCCAGGCCGCGAGGGCCTTTCCACGCTCCCGGCGGACGCGGACTTCGGCTGCGGCGTCGGCGCGACCGTGAAAGGCCTCGTGCAGATCGCGGCGGGCGAAGAGCAGGAGATGGATCGGCGCGGCGCCCTCGCGGACGGCTCGGGTCAGGCGCCCGACGCGCTCGGTCAGGGGACCCTCCACGCGCTCCAAGAGGAGCTCGTAGCGCGCCTCTGCGGCGATGAGGGCCGCTCGTTCCGCGGTGATCGTCGCGCGCTGACGCTGGAGCGCGAACAGGCGGGCGCGCTGGGCGGCGAGGGCGCGCGCCTCGGCCTCGCGGGCCGCCGGGGCGGACGCGTTTCCGAAGGGCACGGTCAGGGCGAAGGTCGGGCCCGGCCCGCCGTCGTCGTAGATCGGAGTACGCCAGATGATGCCGGCCCCGAGCCGGATCGGCGTATCGCGCCGCAAGGCCTGGCTCTGGGTGCGCGCGACCTCGGCCTCGGCAGTCAACGCGCGGAGCTCGGGCAGGCCATCGAGGCGCTCGAGGACCAAGTCCCAGGGGTTCGGCTCTCGCTCCAGCTCTACCTCCAGCGAGGTCAGGCTGTCGACCACGACCTCGACCTCCCGCCCGAGGTGACCCACGAGCGCGACCCGGGCCACCTCGGCCTGCTGGGCGAAGGTCGCCGCCTCGACCCGAAGGCGCCCGGCCTCGACCATCAGCTCGTCGAGGATCATCGGGCTGACCAGTCTGGCTTGTTCCCCACGGCGTAGCGCGGTGATCTCTGCATCGAGCTCCACCGCGTGCTCTTCGAGGTGCTCCGCGAGGCTGGTTGCGACCCAGGCGTCGAGCCATAAGGTTCGAGCGAGGTCGAAGTAGGTGAGCCGGTCGGCGGCCGCTCGCTGATCGAGGTGATCGACTTGGGCCAGCCACCACGAGCGCCGGGCCGCGCGGCGGCCCCCTAGGGTCGTGTGGAGCAGGACCTGCGTGTTGTCGTCGATGAGGGGGGAGCCATCCATCCGCGGTGAGAACAGGGCTTCGAGTCGGTTCAGGCCCATGGGCTCGGCGCTGTGGGCGGCCTGGGCCCCCCGGATCTGTGCGCGGTAGACCGCCCCCGGCCCAGCGTCCCAGGACCGAGCGCTCTCCGCCTCGAGCACTGTCCAGGGCAGGGGCGCAGCGAAGGCGTGCGCGAACAACAGGGCCAGCAGTCCGACCAATGGGACCTCCGGGCCGCTTGCTAACCCGCTGGGTCGGAGGAGGGCCCAACCAACCGCCGAGGCGCTGAGGGGAGGCGCGTAGAACTCGGTGGCGGCTTGGGCGCCGGTTCGGCGCGCGCCCTAGCGCCGCGCCATCGTATGCTCGTCGCCCTGCCAGAGCTCAAGCATGCGCTCGGCCGCGGAGAGGCCGGCCATCGCTCCGTTGATCCGTCCGGGGTAGTCGTCGATGACGATGTGGATACCGCCCCAGATCCGCGACTGACCGGACTGGTCGGCGGCGTCGTAGTAGGTGGCCCACTGCAGCTCGACGTCGACGGTCGGGCCCGACTCGAACTCAAGGTAGGCGTGCTCGTAGGCGGTCCAGCTGTGCATGCCCCCCGGAAAGAACGGCGTGCCCGTCGTCTCGGCGAGGACCTCTGCGGCGGCGCGCGAGAAGGTGCTGTGGCCCGAGGTAAAGCCTGGGAAGGCCGGCGTGACGAAGGTGCGGCGCTGGTAGGGGATCCAGTCCTTGGCGCGCATCCACTGCAGCGGGGTGAAGTCGTGGTGCCGGTCGCCAGGCTCGCCGGGCCAGGACCACACGGCGACCTCGCCGATATAGGGCTTGAGGTGCCGGTGCCGCTCGCCGGGCGCGGTGGACTCCTCGGTGATCAGCTCGATCAGACCGGGCACGAGCGGCAGCCCGTCTGGGTCGTAGCTCGGCAGGCTCTCGTCGGAGCGCTGACCCTTCTCGGCCATCCAGCGGACCAGGGTGATCGGGCGTGGGCCAAGGCTGTCGCGCTTGAGCTCCCAGGCGCTGATGGCGGCGTCGTGGACCGCGCCACCGAGGGTGGCGTAGAGGACGACCTCCCACTCGAGGCGATCGACGGGCTCGCCGACGCCGAAGGGGATGAGCTCCACGGGGACCAGGCGCTCGGTGACCTCGGTCGCGATCCGGAGCCAGTGGCCAGGCGGGGTCTCGGAGTCGGGGCCGTCTGCCCACATCTCGGCGACGACGCGGGAAAAGTCGCCACGGGGAACGATGTTCGGGGCGTAGGGCTCCCCCGTGACCGGGTTGACGGGGTACCCGGTTCCGTCGTCGTCGCCCAGGCCGTTGTTTCCGATGGCGCCTGGGCTCACGTCGATCATCACACCATCGTTGGCGTCGAGCTCGGCTGTGCGGGCGATGACGTCGATGACCCAGTCCACCATGCGTGGATCGTCGACGGTGGGGTAGGGGCCCAGAGGGTCTCCGTAGGTGCCCGTCACGGGGTCGGGCTCCAGGGCGAAGGGGACCACGTGCTTCCAGTGGGGGCCGATGTAGGGCTGGACCGACTCTTCGAGGATGATGCCGTTTTGGGTCTCGGCCACGCCGAGGTTGAGCTGCTGCCACTCATCGGGGTCGATCACGTTGGTGCCGGGCCGATCCACCAGCATGACGGGGTTGCCCGGGGACCAGCCGGTCGTGTCGGCGTAGTCGCCGGCCTCGTTCGCGCCGTCGTTGGCGAAGGTCGAGATGTAGTGCTGGCCAACGAGGTTGCCCAGCGCGGTCCCGTCGTCTCCCGTGGTGCGGGTGATGCTCGGATCAAGACCTAACACCTCCATGAAGGAGTCGTAGCAGTCGAGCGAGACCGCCGCGCCCGTCGACGAGGCATAGCGGTGGGTGAGCAGCCGATAGGAGGCGTAGGCCATGGCGATGTCGCGCTGCTCGGGGCTGAGATCCCAGGCCTCGTCGAAGTGGATCCCTCGCGCCCGCTCGTGGTTGGCGGCCCAGACGTCGTAGAGCAGGGCGGTGACGTGGTGGATGTTGCGCGCATGTTTGGGGGGGTGCGGAATGTCGCGGCGGATGCTGTTGAGGAGCATCTCGACCCAGCGCCGCGCCATGGTCTCGTCGGGGAGGGGATCGATGGCGTGATCGGGGCAGGATGAGGGGGGAGGCGGCAGCTCGGGTCCGGTCCACTCGGGGGTGTCGGGGACGGACGTGCACACGATGCCCTCGTCGAGGGCGGCCGAGAGCACGGCGCCCCCCGCACCCCACAGCCCCCCGTGCCCGTCGTGCCACAGCGCATGGATCGACTGCGGGCTCTGGGCGACCTCCAGATCCAGTGTGCGCCACCCGCGGTTGCGCCGCTCCGCGATATAGCCTCCCGCTCCGGCGACGACGGCGCGCCCGCGATGGTTGATGGTGACACCTTGCAGCAGCGGGGCACCGAGGGGGCTGTCGTCCGTGAGGCCATGAACGTCGCCTCGGAGGACGACGCCCCGGTCGTCGCCGCCGACGATGAAGACCTCGTCGTCGTCGCCGAAGACGGTGAAGAGCGGGCGTTGCGTGCCCGAGGGGATCACCCGGAGCGCGTCGCCGTCGTAGTGCATGACCAGCCCTTCGCCCCCGACGAACCAGACATCGTCGGCGCTGCGACCCCAGACCTTGAAGAGCGAGGGGATCTCGCCGCTGCGGCTTCGAGGCACGTCGTCGGGCAGCTCCATGGAAGACCAATGGGCGCCGTCGTAGCGCCAGATGAAGCCCTGGCGACCCGCGAAGCCACCCACGGCCCACACGTCTTCGGGGTCGGGGCCCCAGACGCCGAAGACCGTGTTGCCGAAGAAAGGGGGCGTGGGGGTGCGCTCGATCTCGTCGCCCTCGATCTTGAGGACCGTGGCGCCAGCGCCGCCCAGAAAGGTAGGGCCGTCCTGAAAGCTGTGCACCCACCACAAGGAGTGAAGTTGGCGGGTGTCGATGGAGCGCCACTGCTCGTCGCGCAGGTGGAGGACCGTGGGCGGCGACTGGGGACCGGGCTGAGCGCCGACGATCCACACGTCGTCTGGGCCGGTGCCCCCGACGGACATGAAGGCGGTGGCGGCGTGCTGGACAGGGTCCGTTAGCGTGGGGCCAGGATCGCACGCGACCAAGAGAAGGGAGAGGCAGGCGAGCGTCGGGGTCTGCATCGAGCACCTCGGTGGGACTGCTCGTAACGTGGCCTCGCCTTGGCCGGCTGTCAAGCGAAGAAGCAGATTCAGACCAGGATGCCCAGCGTGAGCAGGACGACCTGGACCACCGGAGACTCGACCAGGAAGTCGACGCGGGCGAGCTCAGGCAGGCCAGTTCCTACCATCCAGACGGTGCCGAGGACGACGGTGAGCGCGACAGCGGCCGCGACCAGCAGGTGATATAGCCAGGTCCTCATGGTTCCTCCTCGCGAGGCAATCCTTGAACATGTTTTGTATAATCTCTGGGGCTGGTTTGCATAGCCCCTCAGCCCCGAGGTGTCTCTTGGCTCACGTTTTGTTAACCGGCGCATCGTCGGGGATCGGTGCCGCCCTCGCCGTCGAGTTCGCACGCCGCGGCTACGATCTCGGGCTCATCGCTCGCCGAGCCGAGAAGCTCGAAGAGGTCGCCGCCGAGGTGCGCGCCCTCGGTCGCAAGGCCGCCATCGCCGCGGCCGATGTCACGGATCGCGAGGCGATGGAGACCGCCATCGCCTCCTTGGTCGCCGAGCTCGGCCCGGTCGACATCGCCATCGCGAACGCGGGCGCGGGCGGCGACACCTCAGCCAGCCAGCTCGACGCCGACGCTTCCAGCGCGATGTTCCGGCTCAACGTCGAGGGGGTCCTGCACACCTTCGCTCCCGTGCTGCCCGACATGGTCGAGCGAGGCTCGGGTCAGATCGTCGCCATGTCGTCTCTCGCCGGCCTCATCGGCCTGCCCGGCGGGGGGGTCTACTCCGCGACCAAGGCGGCGGTTCAGACCCTCATGCAGTCCTTCTCGGTCACCCTCCGACCCAAGGGAGTGGCGGTCACTACGATCAATCCCGGCTTCGTGCGCACGCCGCTCACCGACAAGAACTCCTTTCCTATGCCGTTCATGTGGGAAGTCGACAAGGCGGCGCGGGTTATGGCGGACGGCATCGAGCGCAAGCGCCGGGTGATCGAGTTCCCTTGGCAGCTCTCGTTCGCCCTGCGTCTCGGCCGTGTGCTTCCGGCCGCGTGGGCCGAGGCGCTGCTGCGTCGCATGCGGTGAGTCGTCCCTGGGCAGCCCTGGCGTCCCCCGGCCGGTCACGCGCTCAGGGGGGAGCGCTACCACAGATAGAGTCCCCCCTCGACCAGCGCGGCCACCACGACCTCGAGCGCGAGGGTGAAGCTGAACAAGGTCACGGCCCCGAAGAGGTAGAACACGCTCCCCCGCCGACTGGGTTGGCGTCGGAGCCAGAGGGCGATGGCGGGGACGGTGAGCAGCGCGACCAGGGTGCGGGGTAGCAGGCCAGGCTCGTACATGGGGGGCTGGGGGGTCCAGGCGGGGTAGCCGGCGAGATCGTCCGCGATCAGGCTCGCGACGCCGCCGATCGCCAAGGGTAGGATCGCGAGATCGAGGGGGCTGCGCAAGGTCAGGCCGCGCCAGATGGGCTGGGGCATCGGGGTGGGCCTCCATCGCCACAGGAGGAGCAGCGTGCAAGCCACGGGAAGCAGGCCGGCGTGACCGGCCATCGTGAAGAGGTCCGGCTCTCGGACGGAGGCGGCGGCGAGGAGCTCGGAGAGGAAGCGACCGATGCGGAGGACCTCCCAGATCCCGAAGAGGAAGAGGGCCCCGTTGGCGATCCCGCTCTTTCGCACAAGCTCCGCCAGGGTCCACAGCAGGGCGGCGGCGATCGCGCTGGTCGCTCCATCGCTCAGGGCACCGAGGACCGGATCACCTCGGTGCAGATCGGGGAAGCGGTGGTGCAGCGCCAGCCCCATCGCGACCCCGAGCACGAAGCTCGCAGCCAGGAAGAGCGAGAGGATGGTGGGCTTCCAGATCTTGTCGGCGGGGGAGGGCTCGCGCGGGTTGACGATCAGGTTGAGGCCGAACCGAACGATCACCAGGCCGATCAGGCCTGATGAGAGGATCGAGAAGGCGGGAGGAAAGGCGCCGACGTTGTGCACCCACCACCCGCTGACCCGCCCCATCTGCGCGAGCGAGGCCCCCTGGTCGGCGGAGGGCAGCGGGAGCAGACCCGCGATCAGCAGCACGCCCGCCGCCGCGACGGCCAGCAGAGGACGACGGGCGCCCACTCGGATCAGTCCTCCCAGGGTTCGCGAGGCACACTCACTTCGGGCAGGCCGCCCGCGGGGTCGGCGATCGGCCACCAGTCACCCCAGAGCTCCTTGCCTCCGTCGATGGTGAGGGTCTGGCCTGTGATGTAGCGCCCGCCTTCGGAGGCGAGGAAGGTCGCCATGTGGGCGATGTCTTGGACGGCCCCGGCCCGCTTGAGGGGGATGTGCTTTTGCATGTCGCGAAAGAGTTGCTCGCCGTTCGGGTAGTTCGTGACGCCGCTCGAGAGGATCAGACCGGGCGCGATGCAGTTGATGCGGATCCCACGCGCGGCCCACTCGACGGCGAGGTTGCGGGTCATGGCCTCGACGCCGGCGCGGGCGGCGACGGAGTGGGTCATGCCGGGGAAGGTGCGCTTGGTGAGCATGGTGATGTTGAGGATCACCCCTCCATGCTTGCCCATGGTGGCGTGGAAGGCGCCGTGGGTCATGTTCCAGGTGCCGGTGAGGTTGGTCTGCACGACCGCATCCCAGCCGCGCGGGCTGATCGCTTCGGCGGGGCTGAAGAACTGGCCGCCGCCATTGTTGACGAGGACGTCGAGCCGGCCCTTCCAGGCCATGAGTTTCGTGTAGGCTGCCGCGACGGCGTCGCGGTCGCGGATGTCGCAGACGACCCCCAAGACCTCGCGGCCGAGCTCTTTGGAGAGGCCCTCGGCGGCGGGCAGGATGTGCTCCGCTTTGCGGGACGCGATCGCGACGTGGGCGCCGGCGCGGCCGAGCTCGCGAGCGATACCCGCACCGATCCCAGTGCCGCCTCCAGTGACGAGACAGACCTGATCCGTGAGCAGGTCACTTCGAAAGACGTGGCTCTGTGTCATGTTCTCTGTGTGTCACGACGGGCGGCCCACGGCAAGCCGGTCCACGCGGCCCATGCAGAAAGGTGGGTCGAGGCTACCCTCACGCGTTAGTCGGCGGGGGTCGAGGAGGGGTGGTGCCACCGAGGTCCACGAGCAAGTCCGAGTCCCGATGGAAGGAGCGGCGCAAGACGGTGCGCGCGTTCATGGGCCATCCGCTCACCGAAGCGACGGTGGTGGTCCTGATCCTCATCTCGGTTGGGCTGCTCGTGGTCGAGCTCGCCTTCGCTGAAGACTCGGCCGCCCTGATGTGGCTCGAGAGCATCAACTACCTGATCACCGCGATCTTCGTGGTGGAGCTGAGCCTGCGCTACTGGGTGGCCAAGAGCAAGCGTCGCTTCTTCAAGACCTACTGGATCGACATCATCGCGCTGCTGCCGGTGGTCCGGCCCCTGCGCATGCTGCGGGTGTTGCGCCTGCTCCGGCTCTGGCACGCCGGCCGGCTGCTCAACCGTCGGCTCCGAGCCTTCGGTGGGGTCTTCAGCGCGGCCGTCACCGAGCTCACCACCCTCATCACCATCTCGGCGGTGGTGGTGCTCTCGTCGGCAGCGGTTCTTCACCTCGGCGATCCTGACACCTTCGACACGATCGACGAGTCGCTGTGGTTCGCGTTGCTCTCGCTCATCGCGGGTGAGCCTATCGGCATCGAGCCCGAGAGTCAGCTCGGGCGGTGGGGAACCCTGATCCTCATGCTGGCGGGCATGGTGATCATGGCGATGTTCATCGGAACCGTGGCGGCTGGCATGGGTGCTAAGCTCGCGAAGCGAATGGAGGGGCCCGACATGGCACTCGACGAACTCGAAGATCACGTGGTGGTCTGTGGCTGGAACGGCTCGGCGCCTACGGTCCTCAACGAGCTCTTTGCGCTCGGCACGCCCAAGTCGCGAAACGTGGTGGTGATCACCGAGGGCCCGATTCCCAGTGACTTCCCCACCGAAGAACTACCTCTCGACCGCCTCTTTCACGTCGTCGGCGATTGGACCCGCCTCGAGATGCTCGAGAGCGTCGGGATCCGCGCGGCCTCGGCCTGCATCCTCTTGCGCGACGTGCAGAGCCCCCGCTCCGATCAAGATCGCGACGCCCGCACCGTGCTCGCCGCCCTCACCATCGAGATGGCCAATCCCCAGATCTATACCGTCGCGGAGCTGCACTCGTCGCAGTCCGAGCGCATGCTCAAGATGCGGGGGGTCGAGGAGGTCGTGGTGGGCGAGCTGTACGCGGGCATGATCCTGGGTAGCGCGTCCAGGAACCCCGGCCTGGTGGCCATGCTCCAGAACGTCCTCGACATGCGCCAGGGCCACAGCTTCTGGTCGGTCTCGGTCCCGGAGCGCTTCGCGGGCAAGCCCGTCGGTGAACTCCGCCGGGAGCTCCACGACAAGCACGGGGCGACCCTGATGAGCATCGAGCCGCTCCCGGTGCCCCCCACCGATGGCCCGACGCCGTCCAAGGTGACCGACCCTCGCGGGATCCGAGGGGTGCAGGTCAACCCGTCCGACAGCCTCGAGCTGCGCACCGGCGACATCGCCATCGTGGTGGCCGATCGCGAGCTCAGGCTCTAGCCGTCTGGACTCCCGTCGCGCCGCTCGTCTCGATGCGCGACGGTCCGCTAGCGCGCCCAGACCTTGAGCGTCTTGCCGATGTCGTCGAGGATGGCGCAGCAGGCGTCGTAGTCGTCGTGGGCGACCATGGCCCAGGCGTTCGCCATGTAGCCGGCCTCGACAGGCTGGGTGGGGGTCCCTGCCGGGGGGAGGTGGGCCTTGAAGATCGCGGGGCCCCAGCGTCGCTGGATCTCGTCGGCCCCCGAATAGCCCTGAATGATGCCGTCGCGGTCCGGGCGGATCGCGACCATGCCGGCCGCGCGACGCTGCTCGGCTCTTCCGTGCACGTCACCCCAGCAGACGGCGCGGGCCCACTCGGTGTAGAGGTCCAAGCCCAACGCCTGACTGTAGCAGTCCCACATGCTGACGCCTGGCGGTCGAGCGCCGATCTCGCTGAAGACGATACCCTTGGCGGTGACGAAGGCCTCCATGTGGGTCGCGGTGGTGGACAGGCCCAGGGCCTCGTGGACGCGATCCGCCAGCTCGTGAAGGGGCTGGTAGCTCGGCAGGTGGAGCCGGTTGGTCGTGACGATGCGCGGGCTGAGGGCTCGGGTGCGCATGGCGGGTAGGACCGAGGGCTCGTAGTGGCTGACGAAGCGGTAGGCGGGCCGACCCCTCACGGTGAGCGTGTCGTAGAAGAGCTCGTGGCCCACGAGGAAGGACTCCATGAGCAGTCGCCCCGGCACCCAGGGGGTCTGGGTGATCAGGCGCTCGAGGCCCGAACGGTCGTCGATCCGATGGGTGCCTGCGGCTCCAGCCCCGTCGCGGGGCTTGAGGATCACGGGAAAGCCATGCTCTTCGCAGAAGGTGCGAGCTTGCTCGGGGGTGTCGACCGGAGCGTTGGCGGCCACCGGGATGCCCTTGCTCGCGAGGTAGGCCTTCATGACCGCCTTGTCGCGACATCGCTCGACCGTCTCGTAGGGGGTGCCAGGGATGCCGGTGAGCTCGCGGACCCTGGCTGCGGTCAGGGTGTGGGCCTCGACCACGGCCTCGAGGTGGTGGACCCAGGGCCCCCGCTTCTGGATGCGGCGGACCGCCTCGGTCACCTGAGCGGTGCTGGTCACGTTCTGGACGACCTCGACGCCGTCGAGTAAGCGCTTGATCTCGTCGTCGAGGGCGTGGGTCGGGGCGTCGATGATGCCCGTGACGCGCGCTCCTACCGCTTTGAGGCCGCGCACGAAGCGTCGCTGGTTGGCGGGGAAGTGCGGAGCGAGGAAGATGACGTGCACGCAGACCTCCAGGGCGGCCCATCCGAACGCGCCGCGCGCGCCTGTATCTCAGCGCCGCGCGAGGATCATGGCGAGCGGGGATCGTCGGGGGAGATCTTGGCGGGGAGCAGGTCGGTGGGCGGCCGGAAGAGCCCCTTGCCGCGCGCTACGGCACGCCCCAGGGGCGCACCATGATGTCGGTGGTGAGCCAGCGATCCGCGACGTCGACCTGGCCGTCGACGTAGGCGGAGAGGCCGGTGCGCCCAACGTCGCCGTCGACGCCTTCGACCATCATCTGGCGATAGATGCGGCGCAGCGTGTGGTAGGCGCGGAGCTGCCACTCCTCGGAGACCGGGATGCGCTTGAGCGATCGCAGCAGGTGCATGGCCTCGGGGGGGCCGCGCTTGCGCACGTGACGCAGGGCCTTGATCTCGATCTCTTTGCAGCGCTCGAACTCCATCTCGGCGATGCGGGTCGAGGCTTCCTTGAAGTGTCGCTCCTCGAGGCGCGGGGCGGACATCGGTGGCTCCAGGGCGTGAAGGACCAGGTCGGGGCGGCGCGGAGCGCGCCAGCGACGCCCAGGTTACCACCGGCGCTGTCCATCGGCGTCCCTTGGGGGGCCGCTGTCGCGATGAAGGGCCCGTACCACCATGATCGATCTCTACTCCCTCTCCCCCGACGACCTCGACGCCCTCCTTCGAGGATGGGGCGAGCCGCGCTTTCGCGCCGATCAGCTCCGAACCTGGCTGTACGACCAGCGGGTCACCTCCTTTGCGCAGATGACCAACCTGCCCAAGGCGCTTCGGGCTCGGCTGACCGATGAGACCACGCTCGGCACGCTGCGTGTCGCCGCCGAGCAGCGGAGCGCGGATGGCACCCTCAAGCGCGTCTACGAGCTCTCCGACGGCCAACTCGTGGAGTCCGTGCTCATGCCCTACGCCGATGATCGGCGCACCGCCTGCATCTCGTCTCAAGCGGGCTGCGCGATGGGGTGTACCTTCTGCGCCACGGGGCAGATGGGCTTCGCGCGGCACCTCTCGACGACCGAGATCTTCGAGCAAGCCGCCATGTTCGCCACCGAGCTCGCGGAGCGTGGCGAGCGCCTGAGCAACATCGTCTTCATGGGCATGGGCGAGCCCCTGCACAACTATGACCACGTGATCGCCGCGGTGCGCCGACTGAACACCGATCTGGGCATCGGGGCGCGCCGGATCACGGTCAGCACCGTGGGCCTGGTGCCTCAGATCCGTCGTCTCGCGGGCGAAGGGGTGCAGCTCACCCTCGCCATCAGCCTCCACGCCGCGAACGATGCCGCGCGCGGTGGCTTCATGCCCGTCAACCGCAAGTGGCCGCTGGCCGAGCTCCTCGCCGCCGTGCGCGACTACCAGGCGGCGACGCGGCGCCGAGTCACGTTCGAGTGGGCGCTCATCGCGGGTCAGAACGACACCGAAGCGCAGGCTCACGAGCTGGCCGCCCTGCTTCGCGGGCTGATCTGCCACGTCAACCTGATCCCCCTCAACCCCACCCAGGGCTATGACGGTACACCCACCGATCCCGAGCAGGCCGCCCGCTTCGTGGCGGTGCTTGAGCGCGCGGGCATCCCCGCCACCGTGCGCGTCCGTCGCGGCATCGACATCGACGCCGGCTGCGGTCAGCTCAAGAGCGAGGTGCTCCGGCGCCGCCGAGAAGGCGGAGCTCAGCCCGCCTGAGGGCCAGGCTCAGGGCTCGGTCCGGTCGATCCTCGCCGACTTCATGGGGCGCGGATGGGCCAGGGGAGAGTCCTGGAGCTTCAGGAGCTCGACCGCCGGTGGAGGGATCAGGTGAAAGCGCACCGAGACCTTGAGCGTCTGGACCTGCTCGGGCAGGTCGGTCCAAGACAGCTCCCGCCGCTCGTCGGGCTTGAGGCGATGGTCGCGGGCGAGCTTGGTGGCGAAGGGGGGGAGGATGGGCTTGCCCTCGTCGTCGACGTAGACCTTGTTGAGCACGGACTGCGGATCCTCCGCCATGGGATCCTTCGAGAAGTTGCTCCAGTGCACGTTGCCCTCGTCGTCCATGCCGACGGCCTGGATGATCGCCACGCGTCCCGGAAAGCCCGAGGGGAAGCCGTGAGAGGTCTTGTTGATCAAGGTGAGACGGGCCTGTGTACCCTTGAGCTCCCCCTCGATCTCGAGCGCGCTGCCCATGAAGGCGCGGTTTCCGCCGTCCCACAGGCTGTGGGGCCCGAGGAAGGCGTGACTGCGGTGACTCTCGCGCGTCGATGCGCTCCCTGACGGGCCCTCGACCTCGGGCATGTGGCAGGACGTGCACGAGGCGGCGTCTTTGGCGTCGGCGTACTCCGCGCCGGTGGTGCAGGTCGCGACACCCTTGGGGTTCTCGGCGGCGGCGTGGCAGGCCAGGCAGAGGGTCACGCCGTCGGTCAGCCAGGGAGCGGCCTCACCGATCCCGTGAGGGGCTGCGGAGCCATCCGCGCCGTGGGGGCCACGCACGACGCCGGGCTCGCCCCAGACCAGGGCTTCCGCGCCCTGGACGCCCTCTTCGCGCTTGACCTGGTCCAGGTTGTGGCAGGTTGCGCAAGAGACCCCCTGCTTCGCGAGGTCGGACTCGAGAGCTTCTGTCTCGCGCGGGTGGTGGCAGCTCGCGCACTTGGGCCCGATCCCTTCGCCTTGGCGCTCCATGCGAAAGCTTCGTAAGGCGTGGTAGATCGGGTCTTTGTCGTGGTGAGCCTGGGCGTGCATGCTGCCCTGCCACTCGGCGTGGATCGCGCCGTGGCAGGCGGCGCAGCTCTCGGGGTTGTCGAGGTCGAAGGCGACCTCAGCCCCGGTCTCTGCCGGGGGAGGCTCAGCGGGAGCGCTCGGACAGGCGGAGAGAAGCAGGGCGAGGGCGAAGGGACGAGGCATGGAGGCTCCAGGGTCGGGCCGTTCGTCGTGCAGGACACGTGCCAGCAGGACATGAGGCTACCACGGGCTCTGAGCCGTCTTGGCGATGCGGGAAGGCCTCAAGGTCATTTCAACTTGTTTCGGGTGCTGTTTCACTCGGACAAGGCGTTATGGAGCGGGTCTGGAGGACTCGTGGCCACACCGCGCTGGTTTCCGTTCTACTTCGCCGGTGGCTTCAGCCTGTTCGTGCTGGTGATCCTCGGCGTGGCTGGCGCGTTGTTCGTACCCACCGGATCTCAGCGCGCCCCCCCCGAGGCCCCCGCTTGGTCTAAGGCCCCCGGGGCCGAGGCGCTGCGCGGCTGGCTCGATCAGACCGAGGGGAGTCGGGTCGTCTCCTGTCCGCTCCGCGGCTTGGACGTGGCGTCTTCATCCCATCCCTCACCGGGGCTGATCGTCGCGGGTGCCTGGATTCAGGGGGCGACGGAGAAGGTCGAAGGCTCGGCCTTGTTCGATTCGGCCGGCGATCCGGTCGGCTGGATCAGCGTGCGGGGGAGCTCTTGCGCGGTGCTCTCTCCATCGCAGGTCAAGGTGCGAGGCCAGACGGTACGCGCCGATGGCTCGGTGGTTCCGGGCGCGGCCGTGCATGGCTGCGGCCAGCGCACCTCCTCGGACGTCGAGGGGCGCTTCGAGCTTCGCCTCGACGCGGCCGCCCTGGGTCAGGCTCGGGAGGGGGCGGTCGGTCCACAGTGCTTGCTCCGCGCCGAAGGCCCGCCCACCGCGGTCGCCCTCGACCGCACCGGGCAGGTCGATGTGCTCGTGCAGGTCGGCCCGTGACCCCGTCCTGTCCCCTGTGCGGTGCGAAGCATCCCGAGCCCTTCTTCGAAGATCCCGTGCGCCCCTACCTCTGGTGTGGAGGTTGCGACCTCGTCTTCGTGCCTCCCGCCTTCCATCTCAGCGCCGCCGCCGAGAAGGCGCAGTATGACCTGCACCGCAACAGCCCCGAGGACCCTGGCTATCGACGCTTTCTCTCCCGTCTGGCCGATCCGCTCATCCCTCGGCTCACCCCTGGGGCCCGCTTGCTCGACTTCGGCTCCGGTCCCGGCCCGACCCTCTCGGTCATGTTGGAGGAGGCAGGCTTTCGAGTGGCTCTCTATGACCCCTTCTACGCGCCGGATACCACGGTGCTCGACGAGTCCTACGCGGCAGTGACCGCGACCGAGGTCGTCGAGCATCTCTCGCGGCCCGGCGACACCCTCGATCGGCTCTGGGCGCGGGTCCAGCCGGGAGGCATCTTGGGGATCATGACCCGCTTTCGGCCCGAAGAGGCCCGCTTCGCCGGGTGGCACTATCGTCGAGATCCGACGCATGTCGCCTTCTTCTCGACGCGCTGCCTGCAGGGGATCGCCACGCGCCTCGGCGCCGGGCTCACCTTGATGGAGCCCGATGTCGCGATCTTCGATAAGCCCGCCGTGCCGTGACAACGCAGAGGTTGACTCCAACGCCGCTTCTGTTGATTTGACAGCCTGTCCATAGAAGCCGCGCAGCGCTCGGGTAGCATGGCGACGCGCCGATCCCCGATCCCCGATCCCCGATCCCCGATCCCCGATCCCCGATCCCCGATCCCCAGGAGGCTGTCCGATGCGCGTCTCGCTCCTCTCCCTCGGCTTGCTGGCTTGCGGAGGACCCACCGCGCAGAACGCGGCCTCTTCCGCGGGCTCGGCCGGCACGACCGCGCGCGAGCTGCCCGCCTCCGAGCCCTCGGCTCGAGCCCCCTCGGTCGACGCGACGCCCGTGCAGGCCCCCGAGCCGGTCGAGGCGGTCGCGCGGCTCACCACCGTTGAGGGGCGTCGGGTGCTCGATCTCACCGCGGAGCGCTGGCCGGGCCGGGCGTCGAGCCCCGAGCTCGTGATCGGGGAGCATCGGCTCACCGACGTCCAGCACCTCACGCCGATCGTGCTGCGGGTCTCGCTACCCGAGCGGCTCTCGATCGATCCGGGCTCTGAGGCCTTCGTCTACTACGGCGACGATCCCTACGCTCGGGTGACCCTGCCGAGCGAGGAGCAGCCATGACGCGCCCCCTCGGTTCGGTGCTCGTCCTTCTGAGCCTCACAGCCTGTGCCCAGGCGAGGATCGATGACTCTTGTGAGCAGCAGCTCGCCTGTCAGGAGCTCGTCACCGCCACCTGCGCTGGCGCTGAGACCCCGGTGAGCCTGCCCGATCCTGGCCGTTGCTTCGGGCAGGATCTCCGCGACGACGCGCCTGCGGCGTTTCCGGTGGGGAACACCCAGGTCACCTTCACCTCCACCTTCGACGGCGACGAAGAGACCTGCTCCACCGTCGTCCGGGTCGTCGATCCGGATCCTCCCGAGATCCTCTGCCCCGAGGCCGAGGCGCTCGTGGTAGAGCAGGTGGGCCTGACGATCCCTGCCCCCGAGCTCGCCGAGGCCACCGACGCCTGCTCGCCCGAGCCCACGATCACGGTGTCGCCGAGCGTGTTGACCGAGCCCACGACCGACGTGACCTACACCGCCACCGACGAGGCTGGCAACACCGCGACCTGCGTCACGACCGTGCAGGTGATCGAACTCCCGCCGGCCTCGGGGCTTCGCATTCTCTCTGCGATCCTGGCCGAGGAGGATCGAACGGAGCTGACCCTCGGGTGGGAGCCCAGCGAGGGCCGCGACGTTCAAGGCTACCAGATCGAGCGGGCCGCCGACTCCAGCGGACCGTTTCAGGTCATCGCCACCGTCGGGGCAGATGCGCAGATCGCCACCGAGACTCAGGTCCCGACCGAGGGGGCTTGGTACCGCGTCACCCCGACCAGCGGCGAGCACACCGGCGCGCCGAGCGCCCCGGTCCGAGCCTACGCCATCGCTGGCGACGTGTACCACGAGCAGGGGATCGAGGTCCCCTCCGTGCCCTTCGAGACCGACCTCTACGGCGTCGTGCGCGCCCCCGCTCAGCTCGACGGAGGTCCCTTCCCCCTGGTGCTGCTCCTGCACGGCAACCACGGCAACTGCCGATTCATCGGCACCACCAACGACACCTGCGTCGAGCTGCAGGGGCACGAGTGCGAGGGCTTCGAAGGCCTCGAGACGGCCCCGAACGCCGAGGGCATGCTCTATCAAGCCGAGACCCTCGCGGCGCACGGCGTCATCGCCGTCACCTTGTCCGCCAACGCGCTGAACTGTCGCCAGGTCCCGGACGGCTGGATCGGGCAGCGCTCGGAGTACCTGATCGAGAACCTTCGGCGTTGGAAGTCGTGGCACGACGGTGAAGAGGGGCCACTGGGCACCACCTTCGCGGGCGCGGTCGACCTCTCGAGGGTGGGGCTCGTGGGACACTCCCGAGGGGGGGATGCGGTGGCCAACGTCTCCTCTCGACTCGCGGCCGATCCGATCGAGGGCGTCGAGCTCCGCGCGCTCTTCACGATCGGTCCGACCGACATCCTGGGCGCGAGCCAGATCGAGGCGGATATGGTCACGCTCCTGCCCGCGTGCGATGGCGACGTGAGCACCCTCGTCGGGGCCTCGATTCATGACCGCAACCTCGACGACGGCTTCGCGCGGATCCAGTACCTCCAGGTGGGCGCGAACCACAACTTTTTCAACACCGAGTGGACCGGCAACGACGGCCTCCGGGTCTGCGCTCCGGGGATCATCGCGTCGGCCGAGACCCACACCGCCTCCCTCGAGGCCATCCTCGGAAGCTACTTCTCGTCCTCGTTCTCGGGAACCGGGCTCGAGCACTTTTTGCGCGCCGACGCGCCGCCCCCGTCCGCCATCGAGGCCTGGGCCGACGCCCCCCTCGACCTGCGCGTGAGCTACACGGCGCCAGAGTTCCTGTTGATCGACCGCTTCGACGCGGAGGACTCGCCCGGTGTCAACCTGCTGGGCGGAGACAACCACTTCGACGAGTTTACCGTCGCCTTCTCGTGCTTCGGGCGAGGCTCGATCGACCTGGGGCGCTGCGGGCCGGTCTACCTGCACCGCGAGAAGCATGGACTGCACATCCGCTGGGACCAGGGTGAGGCCGCGCTGGCCCGTTTCGACCTCCACGAGCTCGACGCCACCGGGCACGGGGTGCTCAGCTTCCGCGTCGTCTCGCGCTGGAGCACTTGGAACAACGATCGCGTGGACCAGGAGTTCGTGATCCGGGTCCGTGACGCCGCGGGCGAGTCCGCCTCGCTCTTCGTCTCGGAGGTCCAGCCCATCCCGCACCTCTATCCCACGGGCAACGTGCACGAGGTCCTTCAGTCGGTGCGGATCCCCCTGGCGTCCCTGATCGAGATCAACGGGGAGCTGGACCTGGAGCGCCTGGCGTCCCTCGAGTTCGACTTCAGCGTGCAGGAGCGTCGAGGATCGGTGATCCTGAGCGACATCGAGCTGGCAGATTGACCGGCTCGAGCGGCCGGGGGCGCTCAGTCGGTGCTGATGGACAAGCCCTGGACCAGGGTCGGCACGAGGCGGTCGTCGGTGGTGCCATCGCCCAGCGCTCCGTTCTGGTTCAGTCCCCAGCACATCGGACGGCCTTCCAGGGTGAGTCCGCAGGTGCTTGTGCCACCGACCGAGATCTGGGACCAGCGATGGCCGCCGCTGACCGGCATCGGCAGTCGAGAAGCGGTGAGCTCACCCTGGCCCAGCTCACCGAATCGGCCATAGCCCCAGCACCAGGCCTCGTCGGCGATCGAGAGCGCGCAGGTGTGGCCGTTCATGCCCGACAGGTCGATCCAGTCTCGCTGCTCTGCGATGAGGGTCGGCTCGCTGGCTCCCGCAAACTCTTCTTCGCCGGCGATGTACCACGGGCTCCCCCAGCAGTAGATCTCGCCGCCGTCGTCGAGGGCGCAGGAGTGCGCGACGCCCGCCTGGATCTTGACCCAGTCGTTGCGATCGCCGATGCGGTGGGGCTCCGAGAGGCCCGTCAGGGAGGAGGGGCCGACCTGGTTGTCATCGTTCGTTCCCCAGCAGTAGATCTCGCCGTGAGTCGTGAGCCCGCAGGTGTGTTCCGCTCCGGTTGAGATCGCTTCCCAGTCGTGGCCCCCCACCACCAGGGTGGGATTCATGTAGGGGCCTGGGATCCCGCCTCCGCCGGCGCCGCGAGGGTTCTGGCCCCAGCAATACGCGTCGCCGTGCATGGTAATGCCGCAGGAGCGGCCCATGTTCACGTCGACGTGTCGCCAGACGAGGTGGCCTGCGATCATGGTAGGCACCAGGTAGTGGTGCTCGCCGAGCACGCCCACGCCGCTGTGAAGGTTCGAGCCCCAGCAGTAGAGCTCGCCGAGACCAGCGATGCCACAGCTATGGGTCCAGCCTTGGCTGACCTGCCTCCAGTCGTCGCGGTCGCCGATCCTCACGGGGAGGGTCCGCATGTCGGTGGTGCCGTCGCCCACCTGCCCCGAGAAGTTCTGGCCCCAGCACCAGAGCTGCCCACTTAAGATCGCGCAGGTGACGGCTCCACCGGCTGAGATCTCGGCCTCGAGGGAGGGCCACGTCGGCGCCTCAGGGTCGCCGAACGACGCGCTGGGCTCGGTATGGACGCCCGAGTTGGAGTCGTCGAGGGTGCTGGAGGCCGAGTCAGAGTCGCGCTGGCTGTCGTGGTGAGACCCGGATCCACCATCGCTGGAAGAGACACCGGAGGAGGAGTCCTGATCGGCCGGTGACGTGGGGGGGCCGGGCTCGGGGGCGTCGGGTCCGCAGGCCCCCAGAGCCAGGATGAGGCATAACGCTCGATATTTCATGGTCTTCGCCCTTGATGAGAGGGCGTGGCTACTATGGGGGCTCCCCCGGTGCTGTCCAGAATAAGGAGTGACACTATTCGCGATTTGTGTCACCCTCTGGAGGTCGAGGGGGGACGACGCTCACTCGGGAGAGCCTGGCTCCGCTCGGCCGGTCTCGCGGCGTCGGGCCTGCGCCGCTTCGCCGTCGCCGCTCATGGCGCGGCGAAAGGCGAGCAGCTCGGGGGTCTCGTTCCCTTCGGCGTCGCGAACGGTCAAGTGGAGGGTCTGCCTGGGGCGGTCGGGATCGATCGCGCTGCGGTGGGCGCAGACCAGCACCGCGACGTGGGGGGGCTTGCCGTGCCGGAAGGTGACATCGAGCCGCTCGACGACGTGTAGACCGGCTTGGATCGGGGCGTCTTCGGTGCGGGGATCGGCGGCGAGCATGACGAAGGCGAAGCGACCGTCGGGGGCGAGCCAGCGTGCTGCGGCCTGGCAGTAGTCGTAGACCGAGCCTCGGAGCTCGAAGCGGGCGCCGGCCTTCTGCGGGTGGGCCGGCAGGATGCCGCCGGTCGGGGGGAGGTAGGGGGGGGAGCCCGTGATCAGCTGAAAGCCCTCCGCAGGGCATAGGGAGGGAGGGACGACCTGAGGATCCCGAAGGTCGCCGCCGACGATCGTGACCCGATCCTCGAGCTGGTTGTACGCCACCGTCCTTCGAGCGAGGGTCGCGCTGACCTCCTGAGCCTCGACGCCCACCAGGGCTGCTCGAGGATCGCGGAGCTGCCAGAGCGTCGCCAGCCCGACGCTGCCGATCCCACAGCCGAGATCCAGCGCGTGCCGTGCGAAGGGGCGCGCACACGCCGCCCGCCAGGCGGTGACCATGTCGTCGATGCTGAAGCGGTGCCCGCGCCGAAGCTGGAAGATCTTCCAGGGGCCGGCCAGGGGATCGAGAGTCTCTTCGGGCGTCGCGCGGTCGCTCATGGGGGCGACCTACCCGGTCGGCCCCGACCGGGCCGCCCGGTTACGACAGCGCATGTCTTGGAGGCTCCGTGCGCCTGTCTCTCCTCTCGCTGATCTCCCTCGCTGCGTGTGCTCCCGAGGCTCGCGACGCGCTCGACCGTACACCCTACGAAGCCCCGTGCGACGAGACCGATCCGCTCCGCTGCCACCTCCCCTGGCCCTCCAACGCCTTCGCCACCGCCGACGCCTCCACCGCCACCGGCCTGCGCCTCCGCGTCGATCCCGACGGGCTCGTCGCGCCCGATCGCCTGGACTGCCTCAACCTCGCCGATGGCTTCTCGCGGGCGACCGGGGTGGCGGTCGGGCTGCGTGGCCCGCTCGATCTCGAGCAACTCTCCGACGATCCCGCTCATGCGCTCTCCCCCGATGCCGCCGTTCAGGTCCTCAACATCCAGGCCGACCACCCCGCCTATGGCGAGCGTCAGCCCTACCGCACCGAGGCGCGCTCGGTCGGCGATCCCGACTCGCAGCAGAGCGTGGTGATCGGTCGGCCTGCCCGGGCCTTGGCGCCGAACGCCGACCACGCCCTCATCGCCCTCGACACCCTCGGCGAAGACGTCGAGATCCCGCGCGCCGTGCGCGTCGCCTTGGGCCTCCGCGAGCCCTCCTCCCCCCGCGAGCGGGAGCTTCAGGCCAACTTCGTCCCGGTGGTCGATGCCTTGCTCGATGCCGACGTCGAGCTCGATCGCGTGGCTCGCGTCTCGTGGTTCACCACCCGATCCCGCGACGACACGACCCGGCGCATGCACCGAATGATGCAGGTGCTCGACGGGTCGCTCGGCGATCTCGACATCCAGATCGACACCGTCACGCCCCTCGCCGCGCCCGAGGTCGAGCACATCATCCGCGGTCGCCTCACCGGAGCCCCCGGCTTCCTCGATGAGATGGGGCGCCTCGTCCTCGACGACGATGGGCTCCCCCAGGTCGTTGGCCAAGAAGACATCGAGTTTCGGCTGACCGTCCCCGCCGGTGACGGCCCGTTCCGGGTCGCGCTCTACGGGCATGGCACGGGGGGGAACGTCAGCGACAACGAGTTCGATCGCGAGCTTGCAGGCGAGAATATCGCCAAGCTGAACCTTCGGTTCACCGGCTGGACCGGCGATGACTTCGTGCAGACCCTGATCGGCTTCTCGACCTTCATGGAGGGCTCGGAGCGCTCCACCGCAGGGCTCATGCAGGCTCTCGCGGGCGGCAGCGTCCTGGCCACCTCGCTCGACGGTCTCCTCGGCGACACCATCGCCGCCGATACGCTGCTGGGTGAGCCGAACCCCGCCGCCGGTCGTCGCGCGATGACCGAGGACATCGCGTGGCTGGGCGGATCCATGGGGGGCACCATGGGGGCGGTGCTGGTCGCGGCCGACGAGCGGCTCCGCTTAGCCGTGCTGAACGTGCCCGGGGCGGGGTGGTCGCACATGATCCCCTACAGCCTGCTCTACGACGTCGGCATGTCCGGCGTCCTCGAGAGCACCTACGGCTCCGATCTCGACGTGCATCACGCCCTCGTCATGGGGCAGGGCTGCTGGGACGACGTCGACGGGGCCGTTTGGGCCGACGAGGCCCTCGAGACCGGCGGGGCCTTTCTCATGCAGCAGTCCATGGGGGATCCCGTCCTGCCCAACCTCGGCACCGAGCTCCTCGCCGGGTCCCTGCGCGCGACCCAGCTCGCGCCGGTGCTCTCGCCGCTTCACGGGCTCTCGACGACCGAAGAGGTTGTGAGCGAGGGGGCCGCGATCACGCAGTTCCGGGTCCCGAACACGGGGCAGTACGCCGTCCATGGCTTCGCCGCCCGCAACACCCCGGCTGGCGCCGCCGCGATAGGCCAGATCACGCGCTTCCTCTCCACGGCCTGGGCGGGCCACCCCGAGATGGCGCACCCTGAGGGCTGCTCGGTGACCCCCGATGGCTCCTGCGACTTCACCGGCATGTGGGACTGAGGCCTCCGCGCTCAGTCCTTGCTCAAGATCCCTTTGGGGAACCGCTCGCTCAGCTTCTGAAGCCGCTCCTCGTCGCTCAGCCCCCGCTCCTTGAGGTCGAGCGAGATCCCTACCGCCTCGAACCACGTGGACTGCCGCGCGGGGTTGCACGCCGAGACGGATCGATAGACCCCGTCTTTTCGTCGCCCTTCGCCGCAGAGAAGCAGCTCGGAGCTGCGAGGGGGGTGGACGAGGATCGCGTACGAGACCGTGTTGCGGTTGCGATCCGCCAGGGTGCGGTCGATGAGGGCGTTCAGGGCGTCGGGATCGGTGGAGGAGGCCCAGCCGAAGGCGCGCCGACGCCCGGACATGGCTGGGATGGCGCCGGGATCCAGACCTGGGGCGGGCTCTTCGGTGCGCGTGGAGCGAGCCGTGGCCAGGTCGAAGCGATGATCGGGCAGGGCCTCGACGAGCAGGTGTATCGCGTGGCGAAAGTCGGGGAAGGGTAGGTCGAAGCTCTTTCGACCCCGATCGGGCAAGAGGTCGATCAGGCTCGCGGCGCGGTGGGCGTACAGGGCCTCTTCGTGGCCGATCTGTCGAAACTGGCGGGCTTGTGCCGCAGCGGTGCGCAACCCGGGCTGGGTGGGGTCGAGCCGGGTCCCGAGCAGGCGCTCCGCCTCGGCGGCGAAGGTGCGAAGGTCTTCGGCGCGGAGGAGAATATTCAGCCAGATGCCGCGCTCTTCGTCGGACAGGGAGTCGCGGTGGGGCTCGACGAGCGGTCGGGCGAGATCGGGGCGTAGGAGCACGTCGTTGAGGACGGCCGCGAGCTCGAGATCGGCGGCACGATCCCTATCGGGAGACTCGAGCGCTCGACCCGCGAGGACCGAGATCCGATCGAGGCGGTCGGGCTCGGGCTCGGCACGGTAGCGCTGCACGAGCGCACGGAGCTCCCCGAGATCGGTGGCGGAGGGATCCGCCGGCGTGCAGCTTAGGAGGAGGGCGAGAATCAGGGTGCGAGTCATGGGGCGGGTTTATCTCACGACGCGGAGCTGCGCATCGAGATACGGCCGTGGGCGTGGCTGTTGGAGGTGAGATGTCCGATGCGTTTCGCGCGGCGTGGGTGCTGCCCGGGAATGGTGCGGTGGCGCTGACCTGTGAGCACGCCTCGGTCGCGATGCCCGAGCCGTGGGCTTGGCCCCAGGCGGATCGATGGCTGGTGGGCACCCACTGGTCCTTCGATCTCGGAGCCGAAGACCTGACCCGCGAGCTCGCTGCGTATGCGGGGTGGGGTGCGGTGATGGCAGGGTTTACGCGACTGCTGGTCGATCCGAACCGAGACCTCGACGCGCGGACCCTCTTCCGCACCCAGGCCGATCGCCGTCCGGTCCACCTCAACGCTGGCTTGTCCGAGGCGGAGCGCGCTCGTCGGATCGAGCGGCTCTGGCGACCCTACCATCGCGCAGCGTCCGACCTCGTCGGCTCGACCTCCTCCCCGCTGGTGTGTGGCATCCACACCTTCACGCCCGTCTACGAAGGCAAGCGCCGCGAGGTCGAGGTGGGCGTGCTCTTCAACCGCCAAGAGGCGATGGCACGACAAGTGGCCTCCAAGCTCCTCGAGGGGGGCTACCATGTGCGGCTGAACGAGCCGTGGTCGGGTCGTGACGAGCTCATGTTTGGTCCAGAGCGGTGTGCCCACGAGCACGATCGCCTCGCCCTCGAGATCGAAGTCCGGCAAGATCGGGCCACCGATCCGGAGTGGCGCGAGCGCTTCCTGCCGCGCCTCTGTCAGGCTCTCACGCAGGTCGCGCCGAGCTGAGCCACGGCTTAGCAGGCTCTGAGTCGGAGTGATAGGGTCGAGTGCTACCGCGCCGGGAGGGCAGAATGGTCGAGACAGGGACCAAGATCGTCGCGACGCTGGGGCCCGCCTCATGGGACGAGGCCGTCCTCACGGAGCTGGTGCAAGCCGGGCTCGATGTCGCCCGAATTAACGCTTCGCACTCCGATCACGAAGGGATCCGTCGACAGGTCGCTCGGGTTCGTAGGGTCGCGATGCGCCTCGATGAGCCCGTCGCCGTTCTGCTGGATCTCCAGGGGCCCAAGATCCGTCTGGGAAAGGTCGAGGGGGAGCTCACCTTGGCTCCCGGCGATCTGCTCACGGTCGTCATGGACCCCGACGTGATCGGCGCCGGCCACCGGGTCGGGACCACCTACCCCGAGATGGCCCACGATGTGAAGGTGGGCGAGGTCGTGCTCTTCGCCGACGGGGCGCTGATCGGCGAGGTGGCCCAGGTCCGGCTGGAGCTCGATCCCCCCGAGGTCGATGTCCGCATCGAATACGGCGGCGTGCTCACGTCGAACAAGGGCTTGAACCTCCCCGACACCGACATGTCGGTCCCGTCCCTCACCGCGAAGGACCGCCGAGATCTCGAGGTCGGCCTCGAGGTGGGGGTCGACTACGTGGCGCTCTCTTTCGTGCGCGACGCGCCCGATCTCCTGGAGCTCATCGAAGAGATGGACCGTTTCGGCCGTCGGATCCCCATCATCGCCAAGATCGAGAAGCCTCAGGCGGTGCGCAACCTCGGCCGGATCCTCGATCACTGCGAGGCGGTGATGGTGGCGCGGGGGGACCTCGGCGTCGAGGTCCCCATCGAGCAGGTGCCCGTCTTCCAGAAGCAGATCATCCGCCAGGCGGCGGCTCGGGGCGCGCTGGTGATCACCGCCACCCAGATGCTCGACAGCATGGAGCGGAACCCCAGGCCCACCCGCGCCGAGACGACCGATGTGGCGAACGCCATCCTCGACGGCACCGACGCGGTGATGCTCTCGGGCGAGACGAGCGTCGGGCTCTATCCCCGCGAGGCGGTGGCGACCATGGACCGGATCGCGCGACAGGTCGAGGCGAGCGCGTACTTTCGCCCTCCGCTCCCCAGCGAGATGCCCCCCTTCGAGGGGCTGGACGACGCCATGATCCGGGCCGCTGCCTTCACCCTGCGCGACCATCCTGAGCTCCCGCTCGTCGTCTTCACCTGGTCGGGTCAGGCTGCGATCAAGGCGAGCAAGATGCGACACCGTAGCTCGATCTTCGCCCTCTCGCCCCATCCCCAGGTCGTCGACCAGCTTAAGCTCGCCTGGGGCATCACCCCCATGGTGGTGCCCCCGGTTCGGAGCATCGACGATCTGATGATCGCCGGTGAACAGCTCCTCGTCGAGCGGGGTCGCCTACGGCCGGACCAGGAGTACCTCGTGCTCGCGGGTCGCTCCCCCATGCGCGCCGCCATGCACCTTCTCAAGCTGAGAAGAGTTGGCGACGTGGGGACGCCACGCCGATGATCCCTCTCTTGCTCGCACTGGCGTTCGCGGCGCCGCAGCTCCCCGAAGACGTGCAGGCGCAGGCGGACCAGGCCTACGACCTCACGGATCCCGGTCAGATCCTCGACGTTCTCGAGGCGGACCTCGAGCGTTGGGGCCGGGCCATCGACAGCCGCAACGTGGCGTTGATGCGTGGTAGAACCCCACCGTCGGTCGTCGAGGCGCACGAGCTCTCCCTCAAGGTCCTCCGGGTGCGCATGGAGCTCGCGGAGCGCCGGCTCGAGGTCGCGGCGCGGGAGCTCTCCTTCGACGAAGGGAGCCGCCTCGACACCGCCCGAACCTCGGTGGAGCGGCACCTCCAGCAAGGGGTCGAGGCTCGCGTGGTCTCGGATCTGCACGCGATCACCGCGCGGATCGATCGGGGACAGCCCGTGCCCGCCGCGACCGCCGCGGCCCAGAGCGCGGTCTTCGTCGAGGACTGGCGCGATCGCATCGAGAAGCCGGAGCGCCTCGACCGACCTACCCTCGCGCTGCTCGGAGCGCTCCAGGCGCACCGTCCCGCCGAAGCCGCCCGCCTGGCCATGAGCTGCTCCAGGCGGTGCGTCGATCCCGATGTGCGCGCTCAGGCCGACGAGATCGCGACCCGGCTCCAGCGTCGAGTGCGCGTCGAGGCGCCGACCGACCCGCTCGTCGACTTCGAGGAGCAGGTTCCGACCCCGCCCAAGCGAACCCCTTACGTCCTCCCAGATCCCGACCCTTCCGAGCGTGGTCGAGAGCGCCCGGACCCCTCCGAGGAGTCCCTCGCGCGAGCGCGCGCGGGGCTCTCACTGGTCCTCCCGTTCAACGCGGGCCGCTTCGAGGGCGCGGTGGTGCGCCGAGGGCTCTCCGGGGCCCTCGACACCGGGTACGCCTGGTCCCCCGGAGCGTGTGTGTCGGTTCGGGTCGGCGCCGATCAGTGGTCGGCCCAAGGACCGCGCGCTCCAGGGGAGCTGCACCATGATCCGGCCCTGCGCATGGTCCGCGGCCGCGCCGAGGTCGGCTGGTGCCCCAAGGTCTTCGGCTTTCAGCTCGGCAATCTCGTCTACTCGTTTCGGCCTGTAATCGGCTTCGGAGCTGCGTTCAGCCGAGCACGGACCCCGGGCGGCGTCGAGGCCCTCTCGGGCATGGGCGTCCATGGGCGCGTCGAGATGCCCGTCAGCGTCGGGCAGGTTCAGTTCGTCCCCGAGATCGGCCTCAGCCCCTACGGTCGCTCGACGACCTTCTTTCCTGGGGGTCAGCGTGCCCCCTATGCCTTCATCGACGGGCTGAGGATCGCGTTCGGCGTGCTGGTCTCTTGGTGAGGTCGCTCGACCCTGCGCGAAGGGTACGTCGCTCGGTCACCCCTCCCATCACCGCGCCAGATGCAGCGCCCCGTCGCGGATCGCCGCCTGATGTCGCACCACGAAGGCGTGGTTGTCGGGGCCGTGCCCGATGGGGACCTCGTCGAGGACCGGCACGTTCAGGCCCCCCAGGTGCTCCTCGAAGATCTCGTGCAGGCTCCACGGGGCGTCGGCGGGGGCGCCGCAGCCCGTGAACGAGCCCAGCGCCACGCCAGCGACCCCACGAAAGACGCCCGCGTCGGTGAGCTGCTGGAAGAGCCGATCGACCTTGTAGGGAGGCTCCCCAACCTCTTCGAGGACGAGGATCGCCCCGCTCGCGTCGAGCTGGTAGGGCGTGCCGCAGGTCGAGGCGATGAGGCAGAGGTTACCCCCGACGATCGGCCCCTCGGCCCGACCGGGGATGAGGGGGTGGCCGGGGAGGGGATCGAGCGCTCCGCCGCGGAGCAAGGCCTCGAGGTGGCTCAGGCTATCGGCGGAGGTCTGACCGATGCTGTGCAGCACGGGTCCGTGGATGGCCGCCGCGCCACGTAGGGCGAGCTGATCGAGGAGGGGGGTCAGATCCGAGAAGCCGAGGACGGGTCGGGGCGGGAGCGAGGTCCAGGGGATCCGACGGAGCAGGCGGGTGATGCCCGACCCACCCCGCGCGGCCCAGACGGCGTCGATGTCGGGGGCTGTCAGGGCGTGGACCAGCGTCTTCAGCCGGTGCTCGTCGGAGCCGGCGAAGTAGCGGTGGCGGGCGCGCAGGTCCTCGGCCTCGACGACCTCGGCGCCTCGCTCGCGCAGCCAGCGCACCCCGGCCTGGTAGCGGTCTTCGTTGAAGGCATGGCAGGGAGCCACGACGGCGATCCGGGGGCCGGCGGCGAGGTCGAGGATCACTCAGGCCTCCCAGCCAGCGAGGTGCTCCAGGGGCTCCACAGCGCGGAAGCGGCCCCGGTCGTCTCGGGCGAGCCCCGCGAGCGCTACCTGGTGGTCGTGGGTGAAGAAGAGCCTGCCGCCGCGGTCGAGCAGGTCGGTGAGCAGCGCCGCCTTCTCGTCGATGAGGCGCTCAGGGTAGCGGTCGTAGCCCATGGTGATGGGCAGGTGGACCCAGGGCGCACCGGGGATCAGGTCGCCCGCGAAGACCACCGGGGTCCCCTGTACGTCGATCTCGGTGAGGAGGAGGCCAGGGGTGTGCCCCTCGGAGAGGTGGAAGCGGTAGCCTTCGCCCAGGACCTCGCACGTGGGACCCTCGGTGAGATGCAGGCGGCCCGAGGCCTGGAGGAGGCGCTGGATATCCTGGATGAAGCTGGCGCGATCGCGGAAGTGCGGAGCGTTGGCGCGGGCCCAGGCGCGGTCGCCGACGACGAAGGTGGCCCGAGGGAAGAGCAGCTCGGGGGGGCGCTGTGGATCGAAGGCGGTGAGTAGCCCACCGGCGTGATCGAAGTGCAGGTGTGAGAGGACCACGACGTCGATGTCTTCGTGGGAGAGGCCGACCGTGGCGAGGTTCTCGAGGAGGACGTGGCCGTCCTCGACCACCCCGTAGCGATCTTTGAACTTGGGCTCGAAGAAGCACCCGATCCCGGTCTCGAACAAGAGGTTGCGACCCTCTTCTTGGACGAGGAGGCAGCGGCAGCACAGGGGGATCCGGTTCTGGTCATCGGGCTGGATCCAGCGCGTCCACAGGGCCTTGGGGGCGTTGCCGAACATGGCGCCCCCATCGAGGCGCTGGGCGTTGCCGAGGATCGAGGTGAGGCGGCGCATAGGGACTCCGGGGACGGGGCGGTTTAGGCTAACCGGCTTCAGCCGACGCGGGGCCACCCGAGGGTCTGGGCGATGGCATCGTGGATGGCGGGACGCGCTGCGCGGATCCCCGCCAGCTCGTCGCGGGGGTGGATCCGGTTGGTGAGCAACGTGAGAATCGTGCGCTTGGAGGGGACGATCCACACGCTCGTGCCGGTGTAACCGAGGTGGCCCACCGCGTCGTCGGGGACGTGGTGGCCGGTCGAGGTGTAGCTGCCTCGGCTGACCGTGTCCCAGCCGCCGGTGTGGCTTCCGGGGCCCCGCTCCCTCCACCATCGACCCAAGACGGACCCAGGCAGGGCGGGGTGCGATGGGGGATGCAGGGCCGCGTCGAGCAGCGCCTGGGCTAGCGCTGACACGGCGCGCGCGGGGGCGAAGAGCCCCGCGTGGGTGCTGATCCCGCCCAGGGCGGCGCAGTTCAGGTCATGCACCGTCCCCTCGATGAGCGTGCCGCGCACCGGACAAGCCTCGGTCGCTGCCGCCATCGGCCAGCCCCAGCGCAGATCGGTCAGGCCCGCTGGCTTCAGCACGCGCTGGGCGAAGAGCCGGTCGAAGGGCTCGCCTCCGACGTGCTCGAGCAGCCGGAGCAAGACCAGAAAGCCGATGTCGGTGTAGACGTGGCGGGTGCCTGGGGGAGCCTGGATCGGAGTCTGACAGGCTCGCGTCAAGATCCCTGCGCGGGTGCTGGCTACGCCCCAGGCGGTTCGGGCTCCCTCATAGAAGTTGTTCCACTTGGGCAGCCCCGAGCTGTGATCCAAGAGATGACGAAGGGTGATCCTGGGGTCGACCTCGGGCAGCAGGGCGCTCACCGGGGTCTCGTCGCGAAGCAGGCCCTCGTCGATCATCGAGGCTGTGACGATCGATCCCGCCAGCGCCTTGGTCAGGGAGGCCAGATCGTAAGGTTGATCGTCGAGGGCGGGTCGGGGAGGGGACCGGCGCGCCAGGCCGTGAGAGAGGTGGAAGACCTCGCGCCCGTCGACGCGCACGTTGACGGACAGGCTCGAGATGCGGTGGTGCGCGGCGAGCTCCTGAATAGACTTGCTCAAGGTTGCAGCTTGGGTTGAAGCGATCACTGTGGCTCCTGGGGGGCGCATCCGGTCAAGGTACGATAGGGGCACGGTCCAGCGCGAGGGCTGTATGGCCAACCAAGGTCGAAGGTGGTTTGAGCAACGCAAAGAGTTCGTGGCGCACAAGCGTAGCGAAGGCGGCGCCGAAGTGCCCGATCTCTTCACCCGCTGCCCCGCCTGCCACGAGCCTCTCTTCAACGAAGTGCTGGCCGCGAACGGTCACGTCTGCACGATGTGCGGGCACCACCTCCGCATCGACGCGACCACGCGCATCAAGCTCCTGTGCGACGCCGGCCCCCTCGAGGTCCACGACGATCACCTGCTCTCCGTCGACCCGCTCCACTTCGTCGACAGCAAGCCTTACGGTCAGCGGGTGGCGGCCTCACGCAAGAAGGCCGGCTGTAACGATGCCTTCCTCGCGGTCTCTTCCCACATCCATCAGGTGCCGGTCGAGATCGGCTCCTTCGAGTTTGCCTTCATGGGCGGCTCCATGGGCTCGGTCGTCGGCGAGACCATCACCCGCCTCTTTGAGCGCGCCGCCGAGCGGGAGCGACCCGCCATCGTGGTGAGCGCCTCGGGTGGGGCCCGCATGCAAGAAGGCGTGCTCTCGCTCATGCAGATGGCCAAGACGTGTGCGGCGCTCGCGCGCCTCCAGGATCGCGGCCTGCCCTACATCAGCGTGCTCACTCACCCCACCACCGGCGGGGTCGCGGCCTCCTTCGCCATGCTCGGCGACATCATCCTCGCCGAGCCCGAGGCCCTCATCGGCTTCGCTGGCCCTCGCGTCATCGAGCAGACCATCGGCCAGCAGCTCCCCGACGACTTTCAGACCTCCGAGTACCTCCTCGATCACGGCATGGTCGATCGGATCGTGCGTCGGGGCGACATGCGCGACGAGATTGGGATCCTGCTCCGACAGTTCCTTGGGCTGCCGGCCTTGCCCAGGGCTCAACGCCCAGCGAATCGCGCCTCCGATGACGATCCGGCGCTCCGCGAGGGCACCGACGCCAAGCTCGAGGGCAGCTCCCCGTGATCCGTCACCCCGTGCTCGATCAGCTGGCCCAGGCGGGCGTCAAGCTTGGGTTGGAGCGGGTTCGTTCCTTTCTGGCCCACCTCGGGGATCCCCAAGTGGCCTTCCCCTCGATCCACATCGCGGGAACCAACGGCAAGGGCAGCACCTCAGCCATGATCGCCTCCTGCCTCGGGCAGGCTGGCTATCGAACCGGGCTGAACCTCTCGCCCCACCTCGAGCAGGTCAACGAGCGTATCCAGATCGCCGGGACCCCCATCGACGACGCCAGCCTCGCCTCTTGGATCGGTACCCTCGACCGGCACCGCATGGACTGGGCTCGATCCATCGGCGAAGAGCGCGCGCCGCTCACGTACTTCGAGTTCATGACGGTGCTCTCGATGCTCGTCTTCGCGGGGAGTGGGGTCGACGCGGCGGTCTTCGAGACAGGGCTCGGAGGTCGACTCGATGCGACCAACGTGCTCAAGCCCGTCATCACCGCGATCACCACCGTCGGCCTCGATCACCAGGCGGAGCTCGGTCCGACCCTCACCCATATCGCCGCTGAGAAAGCGGGGATCTTTAAGAGGGGCGTCCCGGTGGTCACCGGCCTCCTGCCCGCCGAAGCTCGCGATGTGGTCGGCCTGCACGCTCGCCGCCTGGGCTGTGACCTCTGGGCGCCCGGGCAACAGCTTCGCCGTGAGTATCGAAAGGGTCGCTGGAGTTTCTCGACCCCCGAGGGTTCCGTCACCGGGGTCGATCTGCCCCTTCAGGGCGAGCATATGGGTCATAACGCCATGGTCGCGGTCGGCGTGTTGCACCGGCTGCGCCGCCTGGGCTTCCACCTGCCCGACGATGCGATCGTCCGGGGCTTGGAGCAGGTCGACATCGGTGGGCGGCTCGAGGAGCTGGCGCCGGGGCTGATCGTCGATGGAGCCCACAATATCGACGCAGCCAAGGCCCTCGCGGCCTGGCTCTCGGGGCGCGAGCGGGTCGAGAGGCGCATCCTGCTGGTCGGCATGGGACGGGGCCGCGACGCCGCCGCCTTCGTCGAGCCCCTCGTCCCCTACATCGACGAGGTCGTCACGACGCGGTGCGCGCACCCCAAGGCGCTCGACCCCATGGAGCTGGCGACCACCCTTCAGGATGCGGGCCTCGATCTGTTGCTGGCGGTCGGGCGCAGCATCGACACCGATCTGGCCGAGGTCTACGCCGAGGCCGATGAGACCCTGGTCACGGGCAGTCTCTTTATGGCGGGGGCGGCCAAGAGCCTGGTGCGCCAAGGCGTGCTCGAGGGGCTCCAGCCTGGCAGCGTCGAGCCGCTCGGGGAGCACGCCTATGACGAGGGCGACGATCCGGAAACCGCGTAGCGCCTACTCGACGATGATCGGTTCGAAGACCAAGTTTCCGCTCATCATGCTCGAGAGAGCGGTGTTCATGCGCTCCATGTTGTCCCGGCCGGTCGTGGTCTGAATGCCCGCCACCCCGACGGCGTAGGGGCCGGCGTCGGGGAAGGCTTCGCCGGGGATCTCGATGATGCCCGCCGGCTCTCCGCGGGTGAAGTCGTAGAACTCGCGGATGCCCTGAGGGCGGTTGTCGAAGGTGATGTTCCCTTCGGCGTCGTTCACCACCACGAAGGCCCCGTCGAAGCCCTGATCCGTGAGGTTTATGGTCAGGCTGGCCTCGGCGGGGTGCACGAGGGGCAACTCGAAGTCCGCTGCTGGAGCCAGGGAGATCCGTGCGGAGGCCTCGCGGTTGCCGCCGGTCGACACCCGGAGGGACCACTCCTGGCCCGCAGCGTACGCCATGGCGCCCGGCGCGAGGGTGTAGGCGCCTGGTCCGGCCTCGTCGAGCACCTCGGCCTGCATCCAGACCTCGGCGCCGGAGATCGGGGCGTTCTCGAGATCGGCGACGTTGCCGGCGTCGGCGAGAAAGGCGGTTCCGGTCGAGCCCGCCGAGAACTCCTCGGGGAAGGTGATGTTGTCGGCCCCTGAGGGGAGCTCCACCCCCAGGACGAGGGTCTGGACGACCAGCGGGTTGGTCAAGCCAGCCAGTATGTCTCGACCTTCGCTTACGATGGCGCAGCCGTGCAGCCCCAAGGCCACCCATAGCACCGGCACGGTACGGTAGATGCTCATATCTCCTCCTCGGCGCGTTCTGAGCGCGCGTCGTGCCTAGCTTGCCGCACAATCATGTGACGCGCTACCGCGGAACCTCAACGAAGTTCAGACGTGCGCGGGCCTGCGAGCCCGGTTAGTCGTCGGGGCCGACTTGATGAGCCCCCTGGCTCCACAGGAGATCCCTATGGCTTCCCTTACCCAGACGACTCGCTACAAGCGCAAGCTGCGCCGCAAGCGCGCCGGCGCCGATGCCAAGCGCGCCCGCCAGAACCAGGGCACGACGCCGCCGTTCCAGGTCCACTCCTCCGAAGCGGTCGCGAACGCTCCCGCCGCGCAGCTCTCGCCCGAGCAGCGCGCGTCCCGCGAAGGCTGATCGCCGCGCAGCTCGCCTGCACGCGGTCGTCGCTCTGTTGCGCGTGCGCTGAGTCGCCCGCGACACCCAGGCTGGTCCGAGGTCTCCCTCGCGCCGGCCTATTCGTCTTTGCTTTTCCCTGAATCACTCGTGCCTCTTCTCCGCTGCGACCCGATCGAGGGCCTCGGCAGAAGAGGTTGCGCGAGTGGACCTAGCCTCCAGCTGTCCCGGAGCCCTCATGTCGACGGTCGTCCGTCCCCAAGATCGTCCCCTTCACGAAGATGTTCGCTTTCTCTCCACCACCCTCGGCGAGATCATCGCTCGGCTCGAGGGCGAGCCTGTCTTTCAAGAGGTCGAGGATCTCCGTCGGCTCTGTCGCGCTCGCCGACACGGGCTCAAGGGAGCTCCGAGTCTCGACGAGCTGTGCGCTCGGGTTCAGGCGCTCCCTGCGGATCGAGTCAAGAGGGTCACCCGTGCCTTCACCCTCTTCTTCTTGCTGATCAACACCGCGGAGCAGGTGCATCGAGCCCGTCGTCGTCGCGCCCACCCCGACGATCCGCCCCAGCCCGCTTCCTTTCGCTGGGCGCTGCGCCACCTGCGCGAGAAGGGGGCGACCGCCGCCGAAGCCGCCGAGGCCTTGCTGCGCCTCGATGCCCGGCCCGTGCTCACCGCGCACCCAACCGAGAGTACCCGTCACACGATCCTCACGTTGCTCGCCCGGATCTGTGATGCGTTGCTCGCGCGCGACACCGCCACCGAGCGGGCGCGGCGTGAGCTCGATGACGCCCTCCGGGGCGAGGTGGAGCTCCTGTGGCTCACGAGTGAGGTCCGCCGCGACCGCCCCGGCGTGCTCGACGAGGTCAGCACCGTTTTATGGTACCTGGATCATCGGCTGCTCGACGTGGTGGCTCAGGCCTCTGGGGCGGCACAGGCTGCCTTTGAGCAAGTCTACCAGACGCCCTGGGCCCAGGTGTCTCCCGGGGCGAGGCCTCTACCTATCCGGCCGGGCACTTGGGTCGCGGGGGATCGCGACGGCAACCCCTTCGTCACGCCCGAGATCACCCTCGCCGCTGCGCGCCGCGCCGCGCACCGGGTCGTGGATCACTACCGTGACCGCGTCGAGGAGCTGGTTCACCGCCTGTCCCTCTCCACTCGGATCGCGGCTGTGCCGCAGCCCTTGCTCGACAGCCTGGAGGTCGATGCAGAGCTGCTGCCTGGCGTCTTCCAGGCCAACCGGGCCCGCGATCGCGAGGAGCCCATCCGACTCAAGCTCACCTTTATGGCACGCCGGCTCGACGCGACCCGCCAGCGTCTCGAAGATGCCGACGCGGGCCGGCGTGCGGAGCACCCTGCCGCCTACCAGACCGCCCAGGCCTTCGCCGAGGACCTTCGTTCGATCGAGCAGGCCTTGGAACAGGCGGGCGCTCACCGCGCGAAGGAGCAGCTCCTTCTTCCGCTTCAGCTCAAGGTCCAGGCGCAGGGCTTCCACGGTCTACGCATGGATCTTCGCGAAGACGCGGCGGTCCATACCGCCGCGGTCGACGACCTCGCGAAGGTCCTGGACCTTCAACCGCTCCGAGGCGCTGCCCTGAGCCGCGAGCTGCTGGGCAGGCGCCCCTTGGTTGGGCCTCACACCCCCATTCAGCCCGAGACCCGCAGGACCTTGCGCGTCTTCGAGGTCACCCATCAGATCCAGCGCGAGATCGGCGCCGGAGCCGCCGAGACCTACATCATCTCCATGGCCTCCTGCGCCGACGACCTGCTCCGGGTCCTCTTGCTGGCGCGCGAGGCGGGCCTGATCGACCTGGCGGGCGAGGAGCCCGCCTCCAGCCTCGACGTGGTGCCCCTCTTCGAGACCCGCGATGATCTCATCCGGGCCCCCGAGGTCCTGCGCGAGCTCTTTACGGATCCTTCCTATCGTCGTCAGCTTCGTGCACGCGGCGATCGCCAGGAGGTCATGCTCGGCTACAGCGACTCGGGCAAGGACGCTGGCGTGCTCCCTGCCGCCTGGGCGCTATACCGGGCGCAGGTCGCGCTGGCTGAGGTCTGCCGTGAGTTTGGGATCTCTCTGACCCTCTTCCACGGTCGTGGGGGAACGGTGGGGCGCGGTGGCGGGGGGCCGGTCTTCGGCGGACTGCTGGCCCTGCCGCAAGGAACGGTCGAGGGCGCGATCAAGGTCACCGAGCAGGGCGAGGTCATCAGTCAGAAGTTCGGACTCCCGCAGATCGCCGAACGCAGCGCCGAGGTCCTCGCCACCGGCACGCTGCTCGCGGGGGGCCCGTGGCGGACCGTCCTCTCCGACGAGGAGCGCGCCTCCTATGGTCAGATCATGGATCAGCTCGCCGCGAGTGCCCTGCCTGTCTTCCGGGGCTTTGTGCACGAGGGGGATCAGGTCTTCAACCTCTTCCTTCGATGCACGCCGGTACGGCAGCTCGCGCACGTGCACTATGGTAGCCGGCCCGCCTACCGCGAGAAGGGCGCGGGGCAGATGCAGGGGATCCGCGCGATCCCCTGGGTCTTTGGATGGACGCAGATGCGGCTGATGCTGCCGGGATGGCTCGGGGTCGGCACGGCCCTCGAGGCGGTCGGCTCCTCCCCCGAGGGGCTGGCGCAGCTCCGTCGCATGGCGAAGCGGTGGCCCTTCTTCCAAGATCTGCTCGACAAGGTCGCGCTCGCGTGCGCCAAGGCGGATCCGCAGATCGCGACGCTCTACGTCGAGCGACTGGGCAACGAGCAAGATAAGCAGGTCTTCTCGGAGCTCATCGCCGAACGGGAGCGCACCGTTCGGTGGCTCGCCGAGGTGCGGGAGCACGATCTGCTGGCGGATCAGCCGGTCTTGGAGCGCGCGATTCGACTCCGAAACCCCTATGTCGACCCCCTCTCGGTGGTGCAGGTCGTGCTCTTACAGCGACTTCAGTCCGAAGGAGAGCTCGACCCGACCCTGAAAGAAGCGCTCGGGGTCTCGCTCAATGGGGTGGCCCAAGGGCTTCGCAACACGGGGTGATAGCCGAGATCGCGGCGGGCTTGGCACGCTGGACCGCGATACATCCGGGGAGTGGAGGCGAGCGGTGAGTGGAGTGGTCGACATCCTTGGGCACGCCCAAGTCATCGAGCACCTGTGGTCGCGGGTGCGCGACGACGCGCTGCACCACGCCTATCTCTTCGAGGGGCCCGAGGGGATCGGCAAGCGCATGATCGCGCTTCGACTGGCGCAGGCGGCGAACTGCGAGTCTCCTGAGCCGCCCTGCCCCTGCGGGCAGTGCAAGACCTGTCGAGCCATCGCGGCGGGAAACCACCCCGATGTAGTCCTTCTCGAGCCTGAACCCGGCCGGGCTACCCCGATCATCACGGTGGCGCAGATCCGCGAGATGATCCGAAAGACGGGCTATCACCGCTACGCGGCGCGTCGGCGCTTCGTGATCGTCGATCCGGCCGAGGCCATGCCCCCGGCCGCCGCGAACGCGCTGCTCAAGACCCTCGAAGAGCCGCCCGATGGCACCGGCTTCGTGCTCATCGCCTCGCGGGGCGCCTCCTTGTTGCCCACGATCGTCTCGCGCTGTCAGCCCGTCCGGTTCGCCGCCCTCGACGTGCCCACCGTCGCCGCCTGGCTCGAAGCGCGCGGAGAGTCCGACGCCCTCGCGCGCGCCCGCTTATCGATGGGATGTCCTGGGCTGGCCCTCTCGCTCACCGCGGAGTCGCTCGAGGCGCGGCAAGCGCTGCGCGACAAGGTCTTTCGTGCTGTGGGACGTGGGGAGCTGGACCCGATCTTCGAGCTCTCCAGAGAGATCTGTTCGGGGGGAAGGCCGGACTGGGCGCCCAGGGTCGAGCTTCTCATGCAGATCATCGAGGCGCTGGTGCGCGACGCGAGCGTCTGGGCCTCGGGGGCCGAGGTCGAGGTGCTCGATGAGCCTCGCTTGGCGGAGCGGGCGGCGGGAGCGCTCTGGCCTCACGGGGTGACCCGCATGAGTCGTGCCCTGGACGACGCCAGGGCGGCCCTCGAGCTCAACGCCGCGGGGCGAACCGTCGTAGACGCGCTGCTCGTTCGGCTCAGCACGGAGCTCGGAAAGATCTGAGCGCGCCCAAGGCGGGCGTAGCGTAGAGCTCCCCTCCTGCGGTCCGGCGGGCTATGGTCGAAGGGTCTGCTGCATGGAGGATGCTTGCGACAGGTCCTGCTCTCGCTCTGCCTCGTTCTGTCCGCCTGCCCGGACTCGAGCGATCCCGGCTCCTCGTCCGAAACCGCCTTGCGGTCGGACACGGACACGGACACCGACACCGACACCGACACGGACACCGACACGGACACCGACAC
>REDI01000073.1 GCA_007693595.1 Deltaproteobacteria bacterium
CCGTCGCGCAGACGCTCTACCGACGGAAGAAGCGCAAGGCGATCGTCAGTCCCCGAAACGACTATCTCGTGGTGCTGCCTCCGGAGTACAGAACGGTCGGCTGCCCGCCAGCCCCCTGGTTCATCGACCAGCTCATGGAGCATCTGGGTCGCCGCTACGACGTGGCGCTGCTCACCGCGGGAAGGTGGCGCGGGGCATGGTCCAGCAGTCCCCGGGCCGTCCTTCCACGATCCGCTAATCCCCCGTCATGGAACGCGAACCCTCGACCTCAGCCTTGTGGTGGCTCCCGCTCGCCGGCCAGCTCGGCCGCGATTCGCTCGGCAGGAGTGCGGAGGTGGGCTCCGCGAGCCCGCGCTCGACCAGGTGCTTCATGAACGCCACCGGATCGGCGCCGTTGAGCTTGTATGAGCCGATCGAGGTGTTGAACGCCGAGGCGATCCGCGTGCCCCCCCTCCGGTCGCGAGCCTTGGTGCGCCTTGCGGCCCTGCACCGGCGTACGGATCGGCCGCTGAGCGTGGTTGTTCGTGAGCGGGTCGCGGGCACCCCATCAGCGACAGCTTCGATGTGCGAAGATGTGAGCCGGCGGCCCGGATGCGGCCGTCTTCCAGGTCTGGCAATGTGGGGAGCCAGCCAGGTGGCTCGCCGGTCCACCCGACCCCTCGCGACCCTCGGTGAAATCATGCCGCAACCCACACCAATCCCGCTTGAGACACTGCCCGCTCCGTCTATCCGAGCCCTTCTGCTCCTTCACGATGAGCCGGCCTTGGAGAGCGTGTCCGTGTTCCTCGGGACGCGGCTGGACGACGTTCAGATCCATGTCAACCCGAACGCCGTTCTGCAGGCCAGTGTAGGTCCCGGTGCGGTGAGATCCCTGCTCCACATGCGACCGATCGACCTGCCAGCCCCGTCCGAGTTGGTCCCAGCCGTCGCGCAAACTTTCGGGATCCCAAACCTTATGCAGCACCTTGACGGCATTCGGGCCGCGGTGGAGGTTCGGGACTTCATGACGGGCCACCTCGCCCCGAACGAGCGGGGCCGACGCCTGCTGGCTGCGATCCTAGCGGCACACGAGGGCATGGGGGCGGCATTGGTCTGGGTTCCATCCGCCGAGCTGCTCTCGGATCCGGAGCACCTGCTTGACCACTCGATGCTCGGTATAGACCCGCATCCGGTGTTAGGCCTGCTCAACGTCCGCTACATCCGCCTAGAGGGCGCTCCCGTGGGGGACGAACTCATGGACACGCGAGGCTTGACGGCGTTCGGACTACCGGACCTCCAGTGTCACTTCCGTGGCTTGCCTAGACAAGAGGTCGCTGCTCTGCTATACAGAAACGCGATGGGGTTTATGGTCGACGGTTTGCAGACTCACGAGGGGACCGTTGGCGGATGGAGCGTTCGCCTTGAGCAATCCATGGCGCCTCCCCGGCGCACCGTCCTCGACCTGCGACCACCCGGCCGTCACTCTGGGACCCGAGCCACCTGACTCCACTCCTCGGAAAATGATATGCATAGTAAACAATCGCTAAAGCCAAAGCCCCAGACGCCCAATCAGAAGCCGACCCCCACGCCAGAAGGCCGTGGCACAGTGCTCGGCTCGGCCGCCGACACCGAATACGCCTTCGACAACTCGTTTACGCCGGCCCTGGTCTCGGCCCTGCAGAACAACCCGGATGCCTCGCTGGCCGATATCCTTGAAGATATGACCGAGAGTTCGCTCGGGTCACCGGCGGTCGTCAACGACAGTGGACTGCACCACCCGACCATCGTCAGCTACGGCGAGCAGCAGGCCTCAAAAAAGAGTGACACCGCCAATAAGTCGGCGGTGCTGGTTGCGAACCAGAACTACGTCAACATCGAACCCCTTGGTACCCCCATCTCTGAGACAGCCTCGTTCGCGGCGGAGCTGCAGGTGCGCGGCTACGACACGAATATTCGGAACGACCTAGGCTCCGCAGACATGGGCGCGGCCTACAACGGGTTGATCGGAGACGTGAAGCAGGGAGATGACCTCGTCGCCTACTTTGCTGGCCACGGCGCTCCCGAGGGTCTGTGCGGCATCAATGACGACCTCCCGCCCAACCCTACCGACCTGTACAGCTACGGTCAGGTCGATTCGATCGTGAGCGCCGCAACCCGCAAGGGTGCGAACATCCGCTTCGTGATGGACTCTTGTCACTCTGGCACAGGTGCCCAGTTGACCCGTGAGGAGCGCATCAACCAACTCTCTGCAGACTCCATCAACCTCCTGACTGACGTCGCATCTATCGCGCTTAGGGGTCTGCAAGACGCTCGACAGCAGATCATGGACCTCTGCCACGAACGCGAGACGGCGGTTGACCTGATCGACAACGCCGTCGTCCAGCATACCAATCAGGCACCTCTCGCGGAGGCTCCCGAGCAGCACTTTGATGCGTGGGCTGCAGTCGATGAGGGCCTCCGCGCCGTAAGGACCATGCTGGTCGCTGCGTACGACCAGCGCGCCGAGGAACTCTGGGGCGGCATGCTCACATCCATGCGGGCCCTGGCGCTGGTTACCTGGTCCGACTGGCCGCCGTCCACCGTCACCGACCATCGCACCATGGGCGCACAGCTGACCTATGTCGACCAGCTCTCAAACGCGATCCTGTCGGCGGGCGAGACCATGCAGAGATCCGCCAGTTGATGGTGCGTACGTGGATCTTTGTCGGGGCCTTGGCGGCGTGCAGCGGTCCCGGCGGTTCTCCCGGTGGGTCGAGTAACGCCAACCTGCCCACGCCAGCGGTGGCCGCCCCGTCCAGCCTACCACCTGCCCCCGGAGATCCCGTGCAGCACCTTGTCTCCCTTCGCCTGCGCGCCGGTGTGGAGCACGCCGACGGCGACGCTTTCGTCCGCGCACCGGTCACGATGGGTGTCCCGACCTCGATCAAGGCCGGAGACAAGGTCTGGTTGCAGGTCGTCGCTGGCGCGGGGCTCCACGTCTACGGTCTCGCCGTTTCCGACAGCCAAGGCACCTGGCGCAAGGTGGTGCACGCAGCGCCCGACTCCGCCCAGTCGGAAGAGAGACTCCTCTTCGCCGACGGCTGGGTGCTCTCCGAGCAGGACGCCCAGATGCGCTCCCTCTACGTCGTCGCGTCGGTCGAGCCGCTATCGTGGCTGGACGCCCTCGACGCCCCCCAGGACTGCTCAGCTCTCGCCGCCCAGCCCAAGGCAGACGTCCCCTCTACACCCTGTGAGCATCTGATGAACCTGCGCTTCGAGGTGCCGTCAGCCCCCCGCGGCAAGGGTAGGGGCGTCCCCGCCGAGCTGATCCGAGAGCCGGGCAAGGTGGCCGTACCAGGCATGGTCGCCGAGCAACGAGCCGCAGGCCGCGCGGTAGTGGTCGTGCACTTCAAGCCGCGGGCGTAGCTGAACCAGGGTCGGCCGTCGGCACTGAGGCTCCGATGAGGCGACGTCGTCTTCCTCCACACGGCAGCGCAGGAGCGCAGCGTGAATACCCCATGTCGATTGTCCGGGAAACTGAGAGGCGCTACAGTTGGTGTACTTCGTCCTCCAGCCGTCGCGGTCGAAGAAGGCCGCACAGCGCCTCTTGCGCGACTTCGATGGGGTTCTCGTTTGCGATGGATACAGCGCCTATGCAGCCCTGGAGCGCTTGGCGGATCGCGGCGGTGACCTCGGGCTCGAGGGCGTGGAGCTGCCCAACTTCGACCTCGCCGGGTGCTGGTCCCATGGCCGTCGCGGGTTCAAGA
>REDI01000057.1 GCA_007693595.1 Deltaproteobacteria bacterium
CGGCATGGGCGGCATGGGCGGCATGGGCGGCATGGGCATGGGCGGCATGGGCATGTAAGCTCGGTGCCAAAGCATTGACAGCGGGCCGTGGAATCGGCTACACCCGCTTACCGCGCAGTCGGCGCGGTCGATGGAGGATTACATGCACCGTACTCTCGGCCTTTGTTTGGCCATCTCTCTCACCCCGCTCATGGCCTGTGACGGCGACAACGGCGACGACACCGACACGGGATCCGAGTGCGGAATCTCAGTCTCGCTCTTTCCCGCAAACGATGCGGATGACGTGTATTATCGCGGCACCGTTCAAGCCACGTTCACCCCGGCACAGGTCCCCGATGGCGCGGAGCTGACCGTCGAAGGTTCCTCGGGCGCTGTCGACGGCTCCACCGAGGTCGTGGGCCGACGCCTCATCTTCACCCCCGATGCCCCCCTGGATTCCTCCTCCGAGTACACCAGTACCATCACCTACGACTGTGAAGGTACCGAGCGCTCCTCGTCCGCGACCTGGAGCACCAGCGTCGTTGGAGCCAGCGTCGATCTTGCGGGGCTTCAAGACCGCGCCTACGCCCTCAACCTCAACGATGCCAACTTCATCGAGCCCGAAGGGGTGGGCGGCCTCATCGGCTCCTTCCTCGATTTCGACCTGCTCGTGGGCATCGCCGATGTCGACGTCAGCGCCTCGACCATCACCATGGTCGGCGCCCTCGGAGTCGAAGGGGAGCCCGGGGTTCAAGAGCCCTGCCTCGAGACCATCCCCTTCCCCGCCGCCGACATCTCTGAGAACCCCTACTTCGAGGTTGGCCCTCAGCAGTTCAGTGTCTCGGTCAGCGGCAACGACGTCGTCATCGAGGATCTCTTCTTGGCGGGCTCTTTCGCCCCCGACGGAAGCTCGATCCAAGGCGTCGAGCTCTCGGGCATCATCGACACCCGGCCCTTCAAGGACCTCGTCGCCGACGGTGGCGACGCCGAGGATGACGCGGTCTGCGAGCTCGCAGTGACCCTCGGGGTCGATTGCGTGGAGTGCCCCGACGGCACCGGCGTCTACTGCATCGCGCTCGTAGCCGATCGGATCTCGGCCCAGGCCCTCGACGAGCCTCTCACGATCATCGACGACGTCTGCGAGATCGAGGAGTGTCTGGAAGAGCCAGAGTGCGTGGACGACTCCGACGACTCCACCAGTGACGCACGGTAGGCTCCGCCTCCCCGCGCCTTCCTCCGTTAAGAACCTACATGCCGCCCCCTCTGGCCAAGCTGTTCCCATGGACGGGTCGGAGGGGTTAAGCGCCCCCGCCCCCTCACGATGGAGCCCCGATGCGCACCTTTCTTCTCGGCCTCAGCCTGATCTCACTTCTCGCCTGCAACGGCGACGAAGAGCCGGTCGTCTCGTCCCAGCCTGTCGAGAGCGACTCCGACTCCGACTCCGACTCCGACTCCGACGTCGACTCCGACTCCGACTCCGACTCCGACTCTGACTCCGAAGCTCCCCCGGTCGATCTCGACGATCTGGACGACATGGGCTACGCGATCCGCTACGACGATATGACCTGGATCACCCCGGATCCGGAGCTGATTGAGCTGCTCGAAGGCGATGGGGAGGGCTCCTTGGCGCTTGAGTGGTTCATCTTCGAGGTCAAGGGAACCGTCGAGGCCGACGCCACCATCGATCTGGTCGCGGCCGTGGGCGAGGAGCGCGACGAAGCCATGCGCGAAGCCGCATGCTACCCCCTCGCCGACACCGGCGAGCCGATCGACTTCTCGGACAACCCGCACTTCATCACCGAGACCATCGATCTACCCTACGAGTTCGGCGCGCTCCAGATGGAGATCCTTCAGTTCCAGCTCAGCGGAATGTTCAGCGCCGACGGCGACGCCATCTTGGACGTCACCGCCACCGGGCTCATCGACGTGCGCCCCATCGAAGACTTCACCGAGCTCGCAGACATCTGCGGTTTCTACGCTTCGATCGGAGGGGAGTGCATCGAGTGCCCCGACAACCAGCCTAAGTGCATCCAAGCCGAGCTCTACGGGGAGCGAGCCGAGTCGCGCGAAGATGTCGAGATCGACCGCACCTATGACCCTTCGACGGACAGCGCTTGCCCCTAGCGGTCCATCGGGCAGTCTGCAGTTGCTCCGCACGTCCAATGGACTCCGAGCGGTGCCTCTTGGTGGGTCCGATGCTGCAGAGGCTCCCTCCTCGTTCCTAGCCGGGAACCCCTGGGCTGCGCGACGCGCGGTCCCGAGGCGCGTCAGGCTGCTACGCCCTTCGCAGCGGAGCCGGGAGCGCCTGCTCCAGGTCGAGCGACTGGACCGCCTCGCGCAGGTCGGCTGGCAGCGGCGCGCACCAGCGCATGCGCTCGCCGGTACGAGGATGGTCGATCGCCAGGGACCAGGCGTGCAGCAAGGGTCGATTCTGCAGATCTTTGGCCAGCGCATCGAGGATCGCTGGTATGGTACAGCCGGCGCGACGATAGGTCGGGTCCCCAACGATCGGGTGGCCCGCCTCGCAGAGGTGCACGCGGATCTGGTGCGTTCGGCCTGTCTCGAGCTTGCACTCAACCAGACCGACCCCATGGGTTCCCCCGAGGCGCCGCCAATGCGTAATCGCCCGCTTACCGCGACCGGGATCGTCGGTCGAGGCGAAGCGGAGCCGGTCGCGGGGGTCTCGAGCCAGGACCGATCGGATCGTCCCACCGGATGCTCCCGGGACCCCATGAACCAACGCCAGGTATCTACGTCGTGCAGCGTGGATGGCGAACTGCCCTGCCAAGGCTCGGTGCGCCACGTCGTGCTTGGCGACGACCAAGAGCCCCGAGGTGCCCCGGTCGAGCCGGTGCACGATCCCAGGACGCTCCACTCCCCCAACCCCCGAGAGATCGGAGATGTGGTGGAGCAGGGCGTGAACCAGGGTGCCCGTGCGGTGCCCTGCTCCGGGGTGCACGACCATGCCGGGAGCCTTGTCGATCACTGCAATGTCGGCGTCTTGATAGAGGATCGAGAGCGGTAGATCTTGGGCCTGCAGATCCGAGGGCTCCGGTGGTGGCAGGCTCAGCTCGAGGGTGCTGCCGACCGCGACCCGCGCGCTCGGCCGAGCCTGCACGACCCCGTCGACCCGAGCCTCTCCAGCCTTGATGAGCTCGGTAACGCGGGTCCGCGAGAGGCCCGGTAGCGCGCTGCTCAGCACCTTGTCGAGCCGACCGTCTGCGTCAGCGACCCCGCAGAAGCGCTCGCGACCGTCTCTGGGCGCGCTCACGTGATCCGACGGAGATAGCCCGCGATGAGCTCCGACTCTGCCAGGTCGAGCAGCCGCGCGATCTCGCGCAGGTAGCCCTTGACGAAGGTCGAGGACGGAAGCTGCCCAAAGTCATCCGCTTCGATCGCCTCGAGATAGCGAGCGGAGATCTTCGTCGCGTCGCCCACGTCGCGCAGGCTCAAGCCCCTCGCTTCGCGAACGGCGCGGATCAGGGCGCCCGACCAGCCGTGCTCTTCGATCCAGCGCTGAACCGTCTCGGGAGCGGTCGTGACGCTCCCGGCCCGGCGCTCCCCGAAGCTGGGGGCCGGAGAGGGCTCGCGCGACGTGGTGGGGAGCGAGGGCGAAGGCATGACGATGGACGGTCCGGTTGCCTTGGGCTCATCGGATGCGGGGCGTGGGGGGGGCCCGGGCGCCGGGCCGCGGGGGGGGGGGGGGGGGGGGGGGGGGGGGGCGGGGGGGGGGGGGGGGGGG
>REDI01000009.1 GCA_007693595.1 Deltaproteobacteria bacterium
GTCCGAAGTTGAGGCGACTACGGTCCCCAAGGTCCGAAGTTGAGGCGACTACGGTACGTCGAGCCCGCAACTCCACCCCCTTCGAGTTCGCCACCCCCTTCGACTTCCCCCCCCCCCTTCGACCCCCACCTCCCCGGTGACCCACACTACATCTCTTCCTCCGAGATCCGCCCTAGCGCGCGCTACACTCACGCTGGAGGTGCCCGTGGCCCGACCGCTGCTGTGCTTGTCCCTCGCCCTGGCTTCGACCGCTCACGCGGGCACCTTCGTGGGCACGGTCGGGGGCGAAGGGCTGGACTGGGCCTCGGACCTGGCGGTCGCGCCGGATGGGGATCTGATCCTGGTCGGGGCGGTCCACGCCGATACTCCGCTTCCCGCGGCGGACCTCAACCTGTTGATCGCCGACGAGCCAGGGGATCATCGGGGCTTCGTCGTCAGGCTCTCGCCGGACGGGAGGCGGATCCGGTGGCTCTCGCTGTTTCCCGCCGAGACCTTCGTGCCGTCGGTGGTCGCCGTCGACGAGGAGGTGATCGTGTTGGGCGGAGACCCGCTGTCGCGCATGGCGAGCCTCCTCCCTCCCCTCCACAGCGACTATGGTCGCGCGGCGGTGGTCGTGCTCGACGCCCAGGGGCAGACGGTGCTCGGCGCGCGGGGGGGACCTCCGAACGTGCCGCGTGGGCTGCGCACACGCGATGAGGAGCACATCGGCTATCAGGCCGGGCTCACCGGCATCGCCCTGCACGACGGCGCGGTCTACGTCACCGGCAGCACCTCGGGCACGGGCCAGGCCGGCTACCTCATGCGCTACGACACCCAGACGCTCGAGGTCGTGGAGTTCGTCGATCGCCCGGATCCGGGGCGGCTCTGGACGATCGACCTCCATCGATCCGCCCCGGACCTCTGGGAGGGCCTGTTCTGGAGGTACGACCACACCGATCCCGACGCCGAGTTCCACCAAGGCGACTGCCGCGTGGACCTCAAGGGCAACCGCCGGGGCGGGCAGGTCGTGGTCAGCGACTTCGACGGAGGCACGATCTTCGGGAGCTTCGACCTCCAGTATGACTTCAACTGCACGGATCGTTGGTTCCCCGCCTTCGACGCGGTCATCGCCGCGTGGGATCTCGACGGCAACCTCAAGTGGGTCACCAATGGCCTCGAGCGTCTGATCAGCGAGCCCGATCAGGGGCCGCGCGCGATGGTCTTCGATCCGGTACGTCAGCGGCTGATCGTCGCGCTCTGGCAGCACGGATCGAACGTCTCCCGGCTGCCGGGCACGCTCGTCGGCGACACCGGCAACATCTCGATCGGCTGGGTCGGCAGCCTCGATCCGCGCACGGGCGAGGTCGAGAGGGCGTGGTACCAGCACGCCGTCCGTCAAGGCAGCAACGGGGAGTGGAACGACGACGGCACCGTCGCCCGCTGGCCGCAGAACTCTGGCAACACGATCCACGATCTCGCGCTCGACGCGCAGGGGCGGGTGCTGGTGCTCGCGACCGGCGGCAACCGCATGTTCACCACCTCCGACGCCCTCATGGACTGGCCCGAGGACCTCTGGGGCGGGCACACCACGCTCACCGTGCTCTCCCCCGAGCTCGACGAGGTCGTCTACGCCACGACCCTGCGCGCGCCCCGGCTCGACAGCCCCGGCAGCGCCCCCGCAGCGCTCGCGCTCAACCGACACGGCGTGTTCCTCTTTGGACGCGCCGCCGCCGCGGACTTCCTGAGCGTCGGCGCCGATCTCGCTCCTTGGACGGGCGGGGTCGGCGGGCGGGGGGCGCTCTATCTCGCGCGGATCAGCCCCGAGGACCTCCCCTTCGAGCCAGAGTCTGTCGAGGAGCCCCAGCCGGGCGACGATCCTGATCCGGGGGGCGACCCCGAGGTGGGCGAACCTCTCGAAGACGCCCTCGAGGCCTCGGAGGGAGGCTGCGGGTGCGTGAGCGCCGGGAGCAGCGCGCTGTGGGTGTCTCTGCTCCTGGTCGGCCTGGTCCGACGTCGGCGCTAGGCGAGGGCCTTCGTCGAAGGAGCGCAGGACAGGGCTGCCCGCCCACGCGCCTTCGAGCGTTTCCGCGAGGCCGAGAGGCTGGGGACACCACGCCGTGCAGCTTGGCAGGCCGCCTAGGTCCTCCGCAGCCGACTCCGGGTAACCGGGTCCTCCGCAGCCGACTCCGGGTAGCCTAGCCCTCCTTCCACGCGCATCGGGGCAGGCGCTCCGCTCTACCCGCTGGGATGCCTTCTCCCCGGCCGTTACACCCACGGTATCCACCGAGAGGCTCCCTTGCAGATCGCCGCTGTCGGCACCGCTCTTCCCCCCCACCGCTACAGCCAGCGTGAGCTCGTCGATGCGCTGACCCGACTGTGGATGCGCAGCCACCACAACCCTCGGCGCGTCGAGCAGCTCCACCAGGCGGTGCAGGTCCAAGGGCGCCACCTCGCGCTGCCCCTCGAGGGCTACGAGGCGCTGCGTGGCTTCGGCGACAGCAACGCGGCCTGGCTCCGGGTCGGCCTCGACGTCGGGGAGCAGGCGGTCCGAAGCGCCCTGGCGCAGGCGGGGCTGGAGCCCGCTGAGGTCGACGCGATCTTCTTCACCACCGTCACCGGGGTCGCCGCCCCCAGCCTCGACGCCCGCCTGGTCAACCGACTCGGCTTCCGCCCCGACATCAAACGCACGCCCATGTTCGGCCTGGGTTGCGTCGCCGGCACGGCAGGGATCGCCCGCATGGCCGACTACCTGCGCGCCTTCCCCGACCAGGTGGCGGTGCTGCTCTCGGTCGAGCTGTGCTCCCTCACGCTGCAGCGAGGCGATCTCTCGATCCCTAACCTGATCGCGACCGGCCTCTTCGGCGACGGGGCGGCTGCGGTGGTGGGGATCGGCAACGCCCGATCCATCGAAGGGCTAGGCCCCCACGTCCTCGCCAGCAAGAGTCGCTTCTACCCCGATACCGAGCAGGTGATGGGCTGGGACATCGACGACGGCGGCTTTCGCATCGTGCTCGCCGCGACGGTGCCCGACATGGTGGAGCGCTACCTCGGCGACGATGTCAGCGCCTTCCTCACGAGCCAAGGGCTCGACCGCGAAGCCATCACCTCATGGGTCTGCCACCCCGGAGGTCCCAAGGTCCTCCGGGCCTTCGAGCGGGCGCTCCGGCTCACCGAAGACGATCTCGCCATCACCTGGCGGTCCCTGTCCGAGGTCGGCAACCTGTCCAGCAGCTCCGTGCTCTTCGTGCTGCGCGACACCCTCGCGCAGCGCCGGCCGGCCGCCGGCTCCCTCGGGATGATGCTCGCGATGGGTCCTGGCTTCTGCGCCGAGCTCGCCCTCCTCGAGTGGTAGGCCTTCCCCGCGCTGACGGCGCCCACGCAGACTAGGTCCAGAGCTCCGACTCGCACGATGGGTCCGACCACGGCGCGTCAGGGGGAGGTCCTTCGCGTGGGCTCGCCCGACCAGGGCCGGGCATGGTGAGGCCTCCAGCGTCCGTCGTAGACGACCTCGACGAAGCACCGAGCGTGTAGGCGAGCTCGCGATGGCTCTCCTTGTGGAGGGTGACGCGCTGCGCTACTCCTCTGCAACCCGAGCCCCGTCTCTTTGGGGCTGAGCCCCTGCTCTACCGCGCGCGCCTCGCCAGAACACCTAGCTGGAGTCCCGATGAAGGCCCGAGCGATCAAGGACCGCATCCTACAGCTCGCTCGTGACGAGCTCGGGATCGCCCCCGACGACCTCGAGGCCCTCGCGAGCCAGGACCTCGCCCACCAGCTCGACAGCGTGCAGCGGCTCACCCTGGTCGTCGCCATCGAGGATACGTTCGAGGTCTGCCTGGACCCCGACGATGAGCGAGTGCTCGCCACCCTCGACGACGTGGTCGCCCTGATCGTCGCCAAGGCCGCGGAGCCTGCGTGAGCACCGCTCAACTCGAGCGCCCCCCGCTGCGCCGATCGGAGGGTCCCACGACCCTGGGCGCTTGGCTCCACCACGCCGCGGACCACGCTCCGCCAGGCCATGGCCTCCGCTTTCTCGATCGACGTGAGCGTCCCACCCTCCTGGACTGGGCCGAGGTGCACCGTCGCGCGCGCGCCGCCGCCGGTACGCTGCAACGCAAGGGGGTTCAGGCCGGCGATCGGGTCGCGATCATCCTCCCGACCGCCCCCTCCTTCACCGATGCCTTCTTCGGCTGCCAGCTCCTCGGAGCCGTCCCCGTCGCCCTCTACCCTCCCGTGCGCCTGGGGCGGCTAGAGGCCTACCACGCCCAGACGGCTGGGATGCTTCGGTGCGCCAAGGCCAGGCTGCTGATCACCGAGCCGCGCATCCACCGCTTGCTCGGGCAGACCCTCGCCCGCTTCTCCCCCTCGCTCGGTACGCTGGACGCCACCACGCTATCCCAGGGTCCGACAGCTTCAATCACCACTTCCCATCCGCATGACCTGGCGATGATCCAGTTCAGTTCGGGGACGACTCGGGATCCCAAGCCCGTGGGGCTCACCCACGCCCAGGTGCTCGCCCAGACCTTCGCCTTGATCGATGAGGTCCTGTCCACCGGACCCGCCTCGAGCCGGGCGGGCGTGAGCTGGCTGCCGCTCTATCACGACATGGGTCTCATCGGCTGCATCTTCCCAGCGCTGTGTCTGGGTGCCTCCCTGACTCTGCTCCCCCCCGAGCTCTTCCTCGCCCGACCCGCTGCCTGGCTTCGAGCGATCAGCGACTATCAAGGAACGGTCTCGCCGGCCCCAGACTTCGCGTATCGCCTCTGCGTTCAACGCATCTCCGAGGCGGAGCTCGACGGCCTCGATCTCTCCTCGTGGAGCCTCGCCCTGAACGGCGCCGAGCCGGTTCGGCCCTCGACGCTACGCGCCTTCTCCGAACGCTTCGGCCGGTGTGGCCTGCGCGCGACGGCCCTCACCCCGGTCTACGGTCTCTCCGAGGCCGCGCTGGCGGTCACCTTCTCCGAAGCCGCGGCGCCCCCCCGCATCCTGACCTGCGATCCCGACGCCCTGGCCGAGGGTCGCGTGGTGCCTGGCCCCGAGGGCGTCGAGATCGTCTCGGTCGGCCGACCCGTGCCTGGGTTCAGCCTCGAGGTGCGGGATCCCCACGGCGAGGTATTGCCCCCACGCCGAGTGGGGAAGCTGTGGGCCAGGGGGCCGTCCATCATGGAGGGCTACCTCGACCGCGACGATCAGCCCCTCGAAGACGGCTGGCTCGACACCGGCGATCTGGGGTTCGTACATGATGGGGAGCTCTACATCGCAGGACGCGCCAAGGACGTGCTCATCCTGCGGGGCCGAAACCACGCCCCCCACCTCGTCGAGAACGCCGTCGACGAGGTCGAGGGCGTTCGGCAGGGCTGTGCCGTCGCGGTCTCGGACGTCCTCGAAGACGGCGAGGTCCTGCTGGTCTTCGTCGAGGTCCGCGCCCCCCACCCAGATCAGGCCCAGGCCTGCGCCGAGGCGATCCGAGCGGCGACCGGACTGCGGCCGGACGCGATCCTGCTGCTGGAGCCGGGAACGCTCCCTCGCACCTCGAGTGGAAAGCTACGCCGCGCCGAGACCCTACGGCGCTATCGCCGCGATGAGCTGGCGCCCCCCCAGGCGATCACCCCTTGGGGTCTGGCCAAGGCCTTCGCCAGGAGCGGGCTGGGCCGGCTCGGGTGGATCGTGGAGGGCTGAGGGCGTATGTCCTCGGCGTGGGGTAGAGGTGTCATACCGGCTTTCCCCTTCGATCGGAGCGCTCATGCCGCGACCCCTGCTCGTGATCCACACCGCCGGAAGCCAGGTTCAGATGGGCCGACAGCACGCCGAGATTCTACGGGAGTACGGCGGCTACCGGGCGGCGACCGACTATTACCCCCGACTGGCCTGGCGCATGCTGGCAGCGGGCACCCACACCCGAGCGGAGCGGGCGGCGATCAAGGCCCTACGACCGGCCTTCGACGCGGCGGTACACCGGCTCTTCCGCGACCGTCCCCAGGACCTTCAGGACCGCTCGACCGCCTTCTATCAGGCCTTGACCGGGGATCCGAACCTCGCGCGCTACGTCTCGGTGATGGACGTCTTCCAGAACGCCGTGGGTCTGCTGGGCCGGATGGGGCTTATCCCCCACCTCGCCAAGATGGCGCGCGCGCCGGGCTGCTCTACGCTGATGGCCTGGCACGACGGCACCCGCGACGGGCGGCTGCTGCACGCCCGGAACTTTGACTTTCCCGGTGTCGGCGTGTGGGATGAGGCCCCGGCCGTGGTCTTCTGTCGCCCGCGCGAAGGGCTTCGGTACGGCTTTCTGACGATGCGCGGCGCGGATGTGCCCGGAGTCTCGGCCTTCAACGAGGCGGGGATCTGCGTCACGGCCCATACGCGGCTCCACCGCGCCGTCTCGACCAAGGGGGCCTCGATCGTCGACATCGGCCACGAGGTCGCGCGGAGGGCCTCGACCTTGGAACAGGCCATCGCGATCGCGGGGGAGCGCCCCTGCGCCTCGACCTGGGGCCTGGCGATCTCGTCGGCGCGCGAGCACACCGCGGCGGTGGTCGAGCTGACCGCGCACGGGGCTCGCGCGATCCCCGCCAAGGCCGGTGAGCCCTATCACTGCACCGCGAACCTCTACGCCCACCCCGACCACCAAGCCGGCGAGATCGCCCCGAACGCCGCGTGGGTCCACGACTGCGCTGGCCGGGCAAAGAGCTTGCGCCGCCACGGCGCCCGCCGTGGGCACGACGTGGCCTCGATGTGGTCGATGCTGGGGGACCATGCCGACCCGGACCACCCCGAGCACCTGCGGGCGGGTGGCGCCTGCCTCGCGGCCCCCTACACCGTGCAGAGCCTCGTCGCCGACCTCTCGATGGGCCAGCTTCATACGAGCGTCGGCTCCTCCCCGACCGGGCACGGGGCCTACGCCACCCTCGACCTCGACTTCGGCGCGCCCGTCGGCGGGCGGACTCTCGAGGCGAGCACCCCGCCCACGAACCCCTCCCGCTACGCCTCTTCCGAGGCCCACTGCGCCTATGTCGAGGCCGTTCGACTCGAGCAGCGGGCCGCCCCTCGCCCCGAGCTGCGCGCCGCCCTCGAGCGCGCGGCCTCCCTCGACCCCGATGAGTCGAGCTACCTCTTCCTCGCTGGCGTCGCTCGCCTCTCCGACGGAGAGGTGCAGGGCGCCCGCGAGGCCCTGAGCGCCGCGCTCGAACACGAGCCCAACCGCTTTCGCAGGGGGCAGATCCACCTCTGGGCCGCCCGAGCTAACGACCTGGCAGGCGCGCGCGCCGAAGCCGTCCACCACCGCGCCCGACTCCTGGACCTCGATCATCCGCACCTCGGACCGCTCAAGCGACGAGCCCGTCAAGAGCGTCCCTTGTCCCTTCGCCACGCCGCTCGGATCGCCATCCACCCGGCCCTGGTCGAGGCGACCCTCTAAGCCCGCCCCCGTGTGGGTTGCGAGCCTTGTCCATCTTCTCGCCCGACGGTCATCCCCCCGAATCAACCGAGAGTGCGCCCCATGGACCTCCTCCGTGCCCTTTTCATCCTCCACGACGCCGTCGCGGTGCTCGACCTGACTGCCCGAGGCCTGAGCAGGGGGCGCGGTCGCATCCCACAGACGATCCTGGCGATCGTCAACCTGGGGAGCGTCCCCATCCGTACCGCCTTCGCCCTCTGGATCTGCTGGAAGCACGAACAAACCCAAGCCCAATTCAAAGGTCCTGCCCATGCCCTCCATTGAACGCCGTCAGATCCTCTGGATCCTCGCGGGGGTGACCGCGCTCGGGCTGCCCGTGGCCCTGCTGTGCTTCGGGTCCCTGCCCGCCCTCTTCCCGACCTCCCTGCGCGCGCTCGACGCCGACTGGGAGCCCTACGCCGATCGCAGCCAGCGTCGCCTCCCGGACACAGCCTGCGGGCTGACCGAGCTCCGAGCGACCCACGGGGCGCCCTGTGAGCCTGCCCGACCGAGCGTCGTCGAACGGGCCGAGGTCACCTTTCCGACTCCTCCCACCTTCCCACCGAGCGAGCTCAAGGGCACGCTCCACCTACCCCAGGGTCTCCCCGGCCCCCGCCCCGCCGTCGTGCTGCTCCACGGGAGCGGCCCCCAAGACCGCCACGGCCGCGCACCGGGCGAGCTGGTCCGCGCCTACGACCAGCCCCTCGCGGTCCTCGACGCGCTCGCAGCGGATCTGGCTCGCAGGGGCCTCGTGGTGCTTCAATACGACAAGCGAAGCTGCGTGACGTGCTATCCTCAGCTTCGCAAGGTCAACTTCAGCCAGTTCTCCTTCGAATACTTCCTCGAGGACGCCCACGCCGCCGTAGACTACCTCGCGGGCCGACCCGAGGTCGATGGCCGGGCGATCGTGGTGGTCGGGCATAGCCAGGGCGCGACGTTCGGCCTCCACGTCGCCGAAGCCGACGATCGAGTCCTCGCCGCCGCCATGCTCGCCGGCTTCAGCGGTACCTTTCGCGACACGGTCATCGGGCAGCTCGAGGGCCTCGCCGCGCAGCGCATGCGTCAAGGCGACCTTATCCAAGGCGCCGCCATCAAGGCGCAGGCCGCGACCATGGCGCTGTGTATGGATCGCATCAACACCGTGCACGATCCCGATGACCGCTGCATGGGTGGGGGCGTCACCCTGGCCGCCCTCTACGAGTACGAAGTGCTCAATCGACGAACGCTACACCTTGTCGGCTCGCTCGACAAGCCCCTGTTCTTCCTCTCGGGCACCCTGGATCTCAACGTGCCGCCGGCCGAGCTGGCGCGCTTTCGGCAGGCCGCCCAAGGCCGCGACGCCGAGTTTCACCTGATTTCGGGGATCGGTCATGGCTTGACGGACCTGCACCACCCCCCGTCGCCTCCAGAGATCGACCCCCGTGTTCTCGACGCGCTGGGGGCCTTTTTGGGCAGCGTGTCGGCGCCTGAGCCACCCGAGCTTCCGGTCGAGTGACGCTCCTTCAGATCCCGTATTCGGAGTGCCCGAGCGTCAGGGCCTGACCCTCTCCTCCATGAATGTCGCCCCCCGGGCAGGCGTCCACCCCCCTCGACCGGAGTCCCTATGCTGCTTCCCTTGCTGCTCCTCGGCTTGAGCGCCACCGCGCACGCGGGGTGGACCGAGCTCGACGACGACGGGGACTGCCACATCCGGCTTCCCGACAACCATCGTTTCGAGAAGGTCCACCGCCCCTTCCGGCGCGGCGAGCCCCCCGATCAGGCCGAGGCCTCCGCACGTCAGGTCGCCCTGGCCCGCATGGTGGAGCGGGTCTGCACCGACCGCACCGCCGAGGAGTGCGCCGGCCTGCGGAGCGCGATCGGCATCGACGCGGTGGTGAACCTGCGCGCCCGTCAGGTCTGCGCCGTGGCGCTGGTTCGGACCGACCTGACCCCCGCTCGGCCCGAGACTTCACCCAAACCCACGGAAGTCCCCGCGCCGCTGCCTCGACCCGCCTCGACGGTGAAGACGCCTCCCCCCTCCACAGGGCCCCCCTCAGGACTCACCGCGAGCGTGTCGGAGCAGGCGGCACGATCCCGCCCCAACGAACAGATGAGCCAGCTCCATGACCGGCTCTCTGAGGCTCCGGGTGACCGCTGCGCCCTGCGAAGCGGCTACCCCACCCGCCCCATCGCTCCCGGCGCGACGCGGGTCGGCTGCACGCCGGGCGTCACCGACGACTGCTCCTTGGAGCAGCGCTCCGGCAGCCGCGAGCTCGAGATCACCACCCCCCTGCTCGTGGGTGAGATCGAGGTCACCCGCGGCCTGTGGGCACGCATCATGCGCCAGACGCCTCCGGGAACCGATCGCTGCGGCGAGACCTGCCCCGTCTCCAACGTCACCTGGGTCGAGGCTGTTCGCTTCGCCAACGCGCTGTCGGAGCACGATGACCTGCGTCCCTGCTACCGGATCCGCAAAGGCACCGTGCGGTGGCGAGGCGGCGCCACCTGCGAGGGCTACCGTCTTCCCACCCCGGGCGAGTGGGAACATGCGGCCCGAGCGGGGGTCGACACGCGCTTCGCCGGCAGCCAGGAGGTCGGTCAGGTGGCGTGGTGGGTGGGCAATAGTCACGATCAGCCCCACCCCGTCGCCCTGCTCGAACCCAACGCCTTCGGCCTGTACGACATGAGCGGCAACGTGCAGGAGTGGGTCTGGGGCAACCGCCGCTTCATGACGACCCGCGATGCCGAGGGGGTTCGTCCGCGCCGGGTCCGCATCAACGACGGACCCACCGGCGAGTCTTTCGTCGAGGATCACGAGATCCGCGGCGGAAGCTTCAGAAGCCCCAGACCGCACGTCAACCACATTCACTACGCCCAGCCCACGACCCGAATGCGGGCCAACGGCCTACGGCTGGTGCGATACGGGGAGCGTTGCGAGGAGTGACCGCCCAGACCGCCCAGACCCCCGGATGGCGGATGGGAGGAGACTCGAGAAGCGCTCCCGACGCCGGACAAGCCTCAACGGGGCCTGCCCGACGACGGTGCGCAGGTGCGGGTTCAGCGCTCCTGATCAGCGAGCCGCCGGGCACCAGCTCGCGGGGCAGACGATCTCGTCGACCAAGCACGGGTCGATGGGGGCGTCTAGGGTTCCCGTACCGTTGGCGCCGTCGGGGTCCATCGGGGCGGTGGTCGCCAGAGGCGCCCAGGACTCTCCCGCTCCATCGACGAGCTCGATTCCCTCGACTTCGGAGGCCTTGAAGCTCAAGCAGCAGGCGTCCTCGGTCTCGGTGCACTCGGTCGCGCTCGAGGCGGCGTCGCAAGGCTCGCAGTCGATGCCCTGATCCGACGTGAGATCGCAGATTGCCCCAGGGTCACAGGGATCCTGACCATCGCCGCCACAAGAGAACATGCGCGGCACCAGCGGGCGGGTGTCGAAGCGCGCCGAGAGGGAGGCACGCGTCACATAGTCGCCATTGGGGCCGAAAACACCTGACAGAACGACGTCTTCGCCGGGCACGGTGAGGGAGCCCACCGTGAGGTCCATCGAGGTCGGCCCGGCCTCGAAGTAAGGGTTGTCGCTGAAGTCTGTGGCGACCGGGAACTCGACCGAGGCCGCGCAGGTCTGGTTCAGCCCATCGAAGCTCTCGTCGATGGTGCCGAACGAGTCGTCGCGGCCTTCGTACTCGAGGGCCCTCGTGGCGACGAAGCCGATGGTCTGGTCCGCGGCATCGACATGGTCGACCCCAATGATCACGACCTCTTCGAAGAGCTGGTTGAAGACGTTGGTGAGCTCTTCGGGCTCGTACTCTCCGCCGTTGAGGTCGAGCAGGTAGCCACGACTCACCAAGACGTCCGACTGGAGGTCGATGGGGTCGCCGACCTCGCCCGTGGTGAAGGTAAACGGCGTGTGCTCACAAGAATAGTCGACGTGCACCGTGTACTCCGTGTCGGCTGCGAGGCCGGGACGGGGCGAGAAGACCAACGTGTCGCCGTCCCAGGTGGTCTCGCCGCTCGCCTGATCCTCGCCCGCGGTCACCAAGACCGTGGCGAGCTCTTCCATCTGGGCGAACTCGATGCGGATGTCATCGCGAAAGTAGACGTCTGTCGCACCCTCTTCGGGCGTGGTGCTCACGATGTCGTTCGTGCAGAGCTCGTCCGAGCTCTGGGAAGACTCCGAACTCTCGGAACTCTCGGAACTCTCGGGTTCAGAGCCCGATCCATTACATGCGGTAAGAGCCAGAGCCAGCAGGAGGCCCCCCAGTTTATACTTGACCATGCATCCTCCAAGATGTTTGAGCGCCTCGCGGAAGTGGCGCGGCCGAAGCCTACCCGACTGCACCTCATGATACAAGCCCCCTTCTGAACACGACCGCCCCGAACCGATCCTGTGCCCGCTCTCATCGAGCATGTGTAGGTATCACAACCGAGGCCGGGACCCACGAGACGTCGAGTCGCACCGCGCACCGAACCCGACCCGCTCGGTCGGCGACGCGAAGACGTCGGCTCGTCGCCACCCGCGACGGGCCAGGGCCCCCTCAGGTCCTCCGGAGCCGCTCGCGCAGCGCCTCGGCAGACCAGAGGCTCTGGTCGTGGGCGCGCACCGCGAGCACCTGGGCCGGGTCCCTCCCCCCCAGCAGGGTAGGCGCCGACGCTGCGGGAGCCTCCTCGAGCACGATCTCGAACCGCCCCCCGTCGAAGGGCTCCCCTGGTGCGCGCTCAACCCGGACGACCCGCTCTTGCTTGCCGTGGGCCTCGAGGGCCAAGGCGCGGGAGATGCAGTACGGATTGTTGCCCGGCCGACCCAGCAGCATGGTGGTCATCCACGAGCACCCGCCCAGACAACGGGCAGCGTGAGGGCAGGTTCGACACAAGCCCCAGAGGTCTTCGACCGTGCGCTCCCGGAGGCTTCGTAGCTCCGGGGCGTTCTCGACCACATCGGCCAGGCGATCGCGCCCGAGCACCCCGCCGGTGAAGCTGCGGGTCGGCAGCGAGGGGCAGCCCTTGATCTTCCCGTCCGCCTCGAGGCCGAGGGTGTAGCGACCCGCAGAGCAGGCTGACCACGAGGCGCCCTGCTCGCCTCCATAACGAAGCTCCTCTTCGAAGGGACTGAAGTAGCCGATGTTGTTGCCTAAGAAGAGCGCGATACCGGCGGGCTGGAGCCGCTCTCGCTTGATCCAGACCAACAGCGGAAAGAGCTCCAACAGGTCGTAGGGCTGGAGTAGAAGCTCGGGGCGATCCGCCGCGCGGCCCATCGGCACGGTGAGCTGGATCTGCCAGCCCGCCCCTCCGACCTCGACGAGCGCGTCCGCGATGCCGGGTAGCTCCGGCAGCGAGAGCCGGTTGATCTGGGAGTTGAAGCCGAGCTGGATCGGGGTGGCGGCGACCCGCTCGGCCGCATCCATCGCCGCTCGCCAGGAGCCCTGGACCCCCCGCAGGGCGTCGTGGGTCTGCTCCAGGCCGTCGATCGAGATCGAGATCGCCCCGATCCCTGCCTCGACGGCCCGACGCACCCGATCCGCGTCGAGGTTGCGCGCGCCGGTCGTGATCGAGCAGCTCATGCCCCGCCGGGTGATCTCGGCGGCGATCACATCCCAGTCCTCTCGCAGGTAGGCCTCGCCCCCGATGAGCGTGACCTCGCGTACGCCGATCTCGTGCAGCTCACGGACCACGTCCAGGCAGCTCGCCGTCGAGAGCTCCTGGGGCCGCGCGCGGCCCGCCCGAGATCCACAGTGCCGGCAACCGAGGTCACAGGCGAGGGTGAGCTCCCAGACACAGTAGATCGGGTGGGGCCGCTCGACGTCGGAGGGGCGCGGGATGCGAGAGAGATCGGGATCGGGCGGTGCCATCGATGAACTCTAGCGCAGGCGGACAGCAGGCCCAACCCGCAATCCATATGCACTTGCAATCTAGATGCGTTTTGGGATAGAGCCCTCCCATGCTCGATGCGCTGATCATCGGGGGCGGGCCTCACGGCACCCACCTCGCCATCGCCCTCCTCGCCAGACACGGCCTCCGGCGCGGCCACTTGGCGGTGCTCGACCCTCACGACGCGCCGCTGGGTCAGTGGTGGCACTGCGCCGAGAACACTGGCATGACCCACCTGCGGTCGCCGGTGGTCCACCACCTCGGCCTCGGCCCCTGGGCGCTGCGCGAGCACGCCCGAGCGCATGGCTTCGACGACAAGGCGCACTTTCTCGCCCCCTACGACCGCCCGAGCGTCGAACTCTTCCGTCATCACTGCGCCTGGCTCGAGGACCATCATCGACTCGCCCAGGTCCGTATCCAGGGGCTCGCCCAGCGCATCCAGCTCGACGAGGACTGCGTTCGCGTCGAGACCACCAGCGGCCAGCTCTGCGCCCGCGAGGTCGTACTCGCCCTCGGCGCCTCGGCCTCGCTCTACCGTCCACCCTGGGCGGGCGAGCTGCTCCGCGGAGGCGCCACCATCCACCACCTCTTCGAGCCCGGCTTTCAAGCCTCTCAAGTCTCCGCAACGGAGCGGGTCGCGGTGGTCGGAGGGGGTATAAGCGCCGCTCAAGTCGCCCTGAAGCTCGCCGTGAGGGGCTGCGTCGTGCACTTGGTCCGTCGCCATGGGCCGAGGGTGCATACCTTCGACAGCGACCCCGGCTGGGTCGGGCCCAAGCACATGCGGGGCTTCCTGGCCGATCCCGATCCCGACCTCCGCCGCCGGAAGATCACCGCCGCCAGGCACCGCGGCTCCATGCCCGAAGAGCTCGCCGAGGCCTTGGACCACGCCGCGAGGGCCGGAGCGATCCACCTCGTCGAGGGTGAGGTGACGCGCGCTCACCTCCTGAATGGCTTGGGATCGCCTCCCCCGATCGGGCTCCAGGTGGGCCAGGACTTCCTGGCGGTGGATCGGGTCCTGCTCGCGACGGGTTTCCTGAGGGACCGGCCAGGGGGAGCGCTCGTGGATCGCCTCGTCGAGGAGTACGAGCTCCCCTGCGCCACGTGTGGCTACCCGATCCTGAGCCCAAACCTACGATGGCACGCGAGGCTGCTCGCAACTGGGGCCCTGGCGGAGCTGCAGCTCGGTCCTGTCGCGCGGAACCTCGTGGGGGCTCGACGGGCGGCGGAGCGGTCCGCTACCGGCTGGTAGAGCCGACTACGTCTCTGCTGATGCGAGCTTGAGCCCTGGACGGAGGCGCCTACCCTTCCCCTATGCTCGCCCTCCTCTCCCTGCTCGCCCTCGCCTCTCCGCCCGAGGCCACCATGCTCCTCGACGACTTCTCCCGTGCCGACGAGCGCTCCGCGCTCGGAACCCGCTGGAGCGCCATGAGCGACCGGGTGATGGGCGGCGTCTCCGACGTGCGCGCCGCGCGGGTCCGATCCCCGCACGGGGACCACCTCCACCTCGCAGGCGAGGTCCGCGACGTCCCCGGCTACGGTTCCCCAGGCTTCGTGCAGGTCGGTCTCGAGCTCGGAGGCTTGGACGCCTCGGACTACACCGGCCTGCGCCTGGTGGTCCGCGGAGACGGCCAGCGCTACGGCGCCCACCTGCGCACCCCGGATACCCGCCGGCCCTGGCAGTCCTGGCGCGGCTCGTTCACGGCTTCCACCGAGTGGACCGAGGTGCGGATCCCCTTCACCGACTTCGAGCCCTACCGGATCGCGCGCGAGCTCGACCTCACCCGCTTGACGCGGCTCTCGCTGATCGCCGTCGATCGAACCGGCGCCGCCGATCTACGCATCGCCGAGGTCGGACTCTACCGCTGAGCGCGCTCGGGCCTCATCGATCCAACGTGCATGGCGCGCACGACACGCGGGGCAACCGCCCCTTCGAGCCGAGGGACCGAGGCCCCCTTCCGCCCAGATGTCATGAATGGTCACAGGGGTCGTTCGATCACGACACAGGACCCCGATGGTGACAGGCTGAGCGTGTTCACCGGAGGCTCAGTCCATGACACGCTCATCGCTCTCGCTCCTGCCCCTCGCCCTGGTGGTCATCGCCTGCAACAACGACGTCGACGGGATCGGCACCGACTCGGGCGAGGGGGGCCCCGCGGCCCCCCAGATCGTACTATCCCCTGAAGATCCAAGAACGACCGACAACCTCTCGGTCGAGATCGTCGATCCCATCGCCGGCCTACGCTACGAGTATTCCTGGTCTCGCGACGACGAGCTCCAAGAGGATCTCACCTCCGACCTTGTCAACCGCAGCAACACCCGCAAGGGAGAGGTCTGGCAGGTTTCGATCACGCCCTTCGAGGGGAACCTCTCCGGCACCCCCGCCACCGCACAGGTCGAGATCCTCAACACTCCCCCCGAGATCACCGCAGCCACCTGGGCCCACGACCCACCGGATCGAAGCACGGGTCTGTCCGTGGATCTCACCGCCACCGACGACGACGACGACGACGTCACCTTCCGCTACGCCTGGACGGTGGACGGCTCCGACGCCGCGGTCACCAGCGCCGAGGTCTCGGGCGAGGAGCTCAGCCGCGGGCAGATCTGGAGCGTCACCATCACCCCGAACGATGGCGAAGAGGACGGCGAGAGCGTCACCCTGTCCACGACCATCGGGAACTCTCCCCCCCTCGCTGGCGAGGTCGTGCTCGCGCCGAGCGACGCGGTGACCGATAGCACCCTCACCGCGACCGCGACCGGCTTCAGCGACCCCGACGGCGACGAGATCACCCTGACCTACCGCTTCCTGGTCGACGAGGCGGTCGTGCAGCAGGGGTCCGACAACACGCTCGGTCCCGCCTTCTTCGTCAAGCACGACGTCGTGACCGCCGAGGTCTTCGCCTCCGACGATCAATCCGACGGGCCGACCGCGACCAGCAACGAGGTGGTGATCCGCAACACGGCCCCCGTGGCCGAGAGCGTTCGGATCGGGCCCGAGACTCCCGGAACCCTCGACAACATCGAAGCCGTGCCCTCCGCCACCGACCTCGATGACGATCCCCTCACCTTCACCTATACCTGGACCCTCAACGATGCCGTGGTCTCGGATGTCACGGGTCCCCTGTTCCCCCACGGCCGCACCGAGCGCGACGACCGCGTCAAGGTCGAGATCTTCGCCACCGACGACGACCACGCCGACAGCAACGTCTTGGAGTCCATCGAGGTCACCGTCGTCAACACCCCGCCCTCCACCCCCGGCATCACCGTCGCGCCTCCCCGACCCGACCCCGGCGATCCGATCGCCTGCTCGGTCACGACTCCTAGCACCGATCCCGATCCGACCGACACCATCACCTACCACTTCAGCTGGACGGTCAACGGCGAGCCCTACGTCGGCTCCACGATGGACACCGGCACCTCGAGCTCGCTCCCAGGCGCCGTGGTCGAAGCGGATCAGAACTGGCGCTGCGAAGTCTACGCCTCCGATGGCTTCGACGACAGCGGAACCGCCTCTGGGGTCGCCTCGACCGTGCCCTTCCAGTGCGCCGACGACTTCACCCCGTGGAGCGGCGGCAGCGGTGAGTCGGGCAACCCCTACGCCGTCGACACCCGCGACGCCCTCGACGCCATTCGAACCGCGCCCCACTGCACCTTCAGACTGACGAACGACATCGACATCTCAGGCTTGGACTGGGACCCCATCCCCGAGTTCTCGGGAGTTCTGAACGGCGATGGCTACGCCATCGAGTCCCTGCGCATCGATCGCCCCGACCTCGAACAGCTCGCCTTCATTCACACCCTCACAGGTAGGGTCCAAGACATCTCCTTCACCGACGCCTATGTCTCGTGTGAACGAGGCTGCGCCGTGGTCGCCCGCACGGTTCAACCCAGCGACTCCACCGACGAGATCGGCATGATCCTGAACACCCACGTCCACGGCGAGGTCTTAGGAGCGAGGAACATCGTCGGGATCGCCGTTCAGCTCGCGAGCGGAAGCGTGGTCTCGAACACCCACTTCACCGGCCGGGTCGTCTACGCGCCGCGCGCCTCGTGGACCCCCGCCTTCGCCGGAGGCCTCTTCAACACCCTCGAAGGGGTAGCGAGCCAGGTCACCTTCGACGGCGTGATCGACATCAGCTCCAGCACCCACATGAAGACCGGCGGCATCGCGGCGGTCATGCGCAATGGAGGGGTGCTCGATCGGTCCAGCTCCCACGGGAGCGTCGAGGGGGTCGGCACGCGCATCGGTGGCCTGGTGGGCGAGATCCCCAGCACCTCGACCAGCCCTCCCCTGATCCTTGACTCCTACACCGACATGAGCCTCGAAGGCACCACCTGGATCGCGGGCCTCATCGGGGATCGACAGAGCAGCTTCGTCATCTCGACCAGCTACTCCGCCGCCGAGATCCTTAGCGGCTCGAACACGCGGGGCGTGCTGGGCTTCGGCAGCGCGGGCGGCACCCGGAGCGATGTCTACTGGGACATGGATCGGGCCGGCACGACGAACGCGGGCACCACGGGGGCCGGAGTGCACGGCCGAACGACCGACCAGATGCTCGACGCGTCGACCTACGACGGTTTTGATCAACCCCCCTGGGAGATCGTCGATGGGGACTACCCCTGGCTCCCGCTCGACGACTAGCGGGCCCCTCGCCCTGAGGACACCACGCCCAGCGCGCGTTATCCGCGCGCGGTGCGACCTCTCCCTCCCAACGCCCTAGTGCTCCCCACCCCGCCCTGGATGCGGGTGCTCGGGCTGCTGCTCCTCATCGGCCTGTCGATCTACTTCATCGCTGCCTTCAAGTACAAAGCGCACCAGACCATGCCCGGCTGGCTGGTGATCGGAGCTTGGTCGATGTTCACGGCGAAGGACGCGCGCCATGTCGAGGTCGAGGCCAAGGCACTCGCGGGCGGAGAGTGGCACAGCCTGGATCTTCCCAAGATCTTTCCCTACCGCTGGGAGAGCGGGCACCGCTACCACCGCCGCCACGTCCGCCGAAGCAAGAAGAACCTCGGCATCCTGGCCCAGGCTGCGTGCACCCGGAGCGGGCTGGACCCCGAGCGGATCCGCTTCACCGAGCTCCAGTGGACCCGAACGCTGGGGAGCTTCGTTCAGCCCCAAGACGATCTCGAGCGGATCCCCCTGGGCACCTTCCGTTGCGAGCGGCCGCGATGAGCCCGCCCCGCGACAGCCTGGAGGCCTGGTTCGAGCCCACCTGGGCCGGTGGCTGGACCCTGTGCCGGCTGCTCTGGGTCCTCGCGGCTGGCATGGCCCATCTCCCACGCCACAAGGGGATCGGTGACGTCTACGGGAGCGCCGACGCGATCCTCATCAGCCACACCTTCCGCCTGAACGAGTGGATGCTCGTCACCCCGACCCACGCCTGGGCCGCGTGGCTTCTCGGCAGTGCTGGCCTGTTCGCGGTCGCCTACGGCGGACGCCTCTTGCCCCTCGGACTGTTCGCCTGGGCTGGCGGGAGCTGGTTCCTCATCGCCAGCGAGGCCTACAACGCCAAGGCCTATGATCGCTTGCTCACCTGGATCGCCTTGGCGATCCTCTTCTCGCCCGCGTGGCGCCGTCAGCTCGGCCGGACCTGGGCCAGCCCGTTGGGCCGCTACCTCATGATCGTCGTCTTCATCGCCATCTATGGCTCGACCGGCATGTTCAAGCTGCTCTTCGAGCCCTCATGGACCGGCGATGGCAGCGCGCTCGCCTACAACTTCGTCTCTCTGCAGTTCGGCATGCGGCCTGTGGCGGTGGTCTTGTCGGGGCTGCCCTGGATCGCAGGCCCGATGTCTTGGTTTACCCTTATCTTCGAGCTACTCTTCCCCTTCTTGATCTGGCTGCGCCGCACCAACCCCTGGATCTTGCTCGCCGGGATCCTCTTTCACCTGGGCTTGCTGGTGCTGATGGACGTCGGCCCCTTCGGCTTCGTGGCCCTCAGCGCCTACCCGGTGCTGCTCCACCCCGAGACGGCCCGCGAGCTCTGGGGCACGATCGAAGACTCCCTGCGCAGCCGAGCGCCAGCGCTCTCGCGGTGGTTCCTGGGTTCCTAAGCGCACGCTCACAGGCCCGCGAGCGGCTCCCCAGCCAGAGAGGCGCGACGCGCGATGGCGCGCTGGTAGACCCCCTCGTACTCTTCGGCGGCCCGCTCCCACCCGAAGCGCTGGCGCATCCCCCGCTGCTGCAGCGCCCGGAACGCCTCGGGCCGAGAGAAGTAGAGCCCTAAGGCCGACTCGATAGCGCGCTGAAAGGAGCGGAGATCGTGGTGGAGGAAGACGTAGCCCGTTCCCCGTTCCCGCTCGGGATCGACGGGGACGACGGTGTCGACCAAGCCCCCCGTCGCGTGCACGATCGGAACGGTGCCATACCGAAGGCTGTAGAGCTGGTTCAGCCCACAGGGCTCGAAGCGCGAAGGCATCAGGAAGAGGTCTGATCCCGCCTCGATCAGGTGGGCGCGATCTTCGTCGTAGCCGACCCACGAGCCCACCCGCCCCGGATAGCGGCCCGGCGCAGACATCATCCAGCCCTCGTGGTGTGGATCGCCGCTCCCGAGCAGCACGACCTGCGCCCCCCGCTGCACCATCCAAGGCAGAAGCGCCTCGATGAAGTCCACCCCCTTTTGGTAGACCAGCCGTCCGATAAAGGCGACCACCGGGGCGTCTGGATCCTCGGCGAGCCCGAAGCGCCGCTGGAGCACCCGCTTGCACTCCGCCTTACCCGACAAGTCTTCGGCCGAGAAGGTGGCGGGCAAGCGTGGATCGGTCTGCGGTTCCCAGTCGTTGCCCACCCCGTTCACGATGCCGTGCAGATCCGACCAGCGCGCGCCGAGCAAGGGCTCGAGGCCATGCCCGAGGTGGGTCGTGATCTCGCGGGCATACGTGGGCGAGACGGTGATGAGCTGATCCGCCGTCGCCACCCCCGCCTTGAGCGGTGAGAGCCGCCCCCGATGCTCGACGGTGGAGCGCCATCTTCCCGGAAGGTCGAGGGCGTCGAAGTGGGCTAGCTCGTGCGAGCCGTGGTGTGCGACGTTGTGCAGGGCGAGGACGCTCGGGGCGCGTAGGAATCGGCCCGCCGGGCGGAAGACTGCGTCGAGGAAGAGCGGCGCGAGGGCGGTGTGCCAGTCGTTGGCATGAAAGACCAGCTCGTCGCCCAGGCGACCTCCCGGAAGTGGGAGATCCGGGACCTGGAGCGCCGCACGGCAGAGCAGGCTGAAGCGGAAGAGGTTGTCTCCGAAAGAACCCTTGGCGTCGCCGTAGATGCCCGAGCGGCGAAAGCTTGGGTGATCGACGAAGAGGTGCTGGACGCCGTCGCGCTCGAGGTAGGTCCACGAGACCTGATGATGGGCCCCATAGAGCCAGGCCCCGCCGCGCCAGGGGGTCTCGCGCACCTCGTCGTAGGCCGCGTAGCGCGGCGCGACGGTGACGACTCGGTGCCCCCGCGCCGCCAGGGCCGCAGGCAGGGCCCCGCAGACGTCTCCGAGGCCACCAGCCTTGGACCAAGGTACAATCTCAGAGGAAAGCTGAAGGATCTGCACGGCACCTCCCGAGGGCTCCCCACGGTAGCGCAGCGGGGCGCGCGCGTCAGCCCTAGGAGCCCTTGCGATCGCGCCAGAGGCGGATAAACCCTTTTTGTCACCATGGTGGAAGGGTCCTCGTGTTCCGAACGCTCTCGCTGCTGCTCCTCACCGCCTGCGCCACCACGATTTATCCTGGCGAGGTCGGCGTGCAGAGCACCTTCGGAAAGCTCGCCACCGAGCCTTCCTACCCTGGGATTACGAGCCACGGCCCCTTCGGCGTGCGCTTCTACCGCGTCCCGACCCGCAGCCGCGCCGTCGACCTCACCCACCAGGTGACCTCCCATCGCGGCACCCTCATCGAGGTCACAGCCTCGGTCGTCTACTCGGTCGATCCGACCTACGCTCCGAGCCTCATCGAGCGGATCGGGCCCGGCTACGAGCGCGAGCTGCTCGACCCGACCTTCCGGTGGTCCACCCAGCGCATCTACGCGCTCGGGCGCGCGACCAGCCGCACCAACATCGGGGAGCGCATCCGCGACCAGATGGTCGAGAAGCTCACCCCCTACGGCATCCAGATCGAAGAGGTCGTCCTTCAGCGCAGCGCCCTACGCTCAGACCTTGTCTATCGCGCCTTTCAGGAGCGCATGCGCGCTGAGCAGCAGAGCGAGCAGATGGTCTACACCCTGCGGCAGCAGACCTCCGAAGCCGAGCGTCTGGTCATCGAGGCCGAAGGGCAGCGCGACGCCTATGACATCCTCAGCGAAGGGCTCACCCACTCGATCCTGAACGACGAAGCGATCACAACCTTCCAGCGCCTCGCTTCGTCTCCCAACGCCAAGGTGATCGTCGGGGGCGGTCCCCCGATCCTACGCATCGAGTGAGCCCCGACCGCACCCGAACCTTCATCGACCGAGGCGGCACCTTCACCGATGTCGTCACCCTCTCGCCCGACGGCGAGCTGACCGTCCGCAAGGTGCCCTCCGACCGCGCGGTGCTCGGAGCGCTGGCCGAAGGTGACCTGACCTTCGGCACGACCGTCGCGACCAACGCCCTGCTCGAGCGTGCCGGGGTACCCACGGTGCTCTTCATCACCCAGGGCTTCGAGGATCTGCCCGCGATCGGCGACATGAGCCGCCCCGATCTCTTCGACCCCACGGTGGTCGCCCCCGCTCCGCTGTGCGGGACGGTCATCGGGGTGCCCGGACGACTGAGCGCCGAAGGGCGCGAGATCGAGCCCCTCGGTCTTCCCTCCGATCTCGATCTGAGCGCCTTTCAAGCTGCGGCGATCGCGCTGCTCCACGGGCCCGCGCAGCCCGCACACGAGCTGGCCCTGGCCGCCTGGCTGCGCGAGCGCGCGCCCCACCTGCACCTCTCCCTCGGCCACCAGATCGATCCCGAGGTCGGCTACCTCGCCCGGATCCACACCACCCTGGTCGACGCCTCCATCACGCCGGTTCTGCGACGCGCTCTGGAGCGCGACCAGATCCCCGACGACGCCCTCGCCATGCGGTCCGACGGGAGCCTGTGCCGCGCCCCCGAGCTCCGCGCCCCCGAGGCGGTCCTCTCTGGCCCCGCCGGGGGCGTGCTGGCGGTGGCGGCGATCGCCGCCCAGGCTGGCTTCCATCGGGCGGTCGGCCTGGACATGGGCGGCACGAGCACCGATGTCTGCCGCGTCGACCACGGCGAGCTCCCCCGGCGCGAGGGTGCCCTCGAGGTCGCGGGGGTCAGGCTGCGTCGACCCATCCTCGAGGTGCACACCATCGCGGCGGGCGGGGGCAGCGTGCTCTCGATGCAAGACGGCACTCTCCACGTCGGCCCCCAGAGCGCTGGCGCCGATCCCGGACCCCAGTGCTACGGCCGCGGAGGGCCTCCCACCGTCACCGACGCGGCCCTGACGGCGGGCCTCATCGATCCCCTCGCCTTCGATCCCCCCTTGCAGCCCGAGAAGGTGGCGCTTCCCGCCCCCGCCCAGGACTTCCTCGACCTCGCCCGAGAGCGCATGGCGTCGGCGGTGCGCCAGATCGCCGAGGCGCGGGGCGTCGATCTGAGCGATCACGCGCTGGTCGCCTACGGCGGGGCCGCGGGTCAGCACGCCGCCGAAGTCGCGGCTCGACTAGGGATCCGAACCGTACTCATTCACCCCTGCGCCTCCGTGCTCTCCGCCTTTGGCCAATGCCTCGCCCGCCCCGAAGAAGAAGCCCTCGAGGCCTGCTGGAGCCCCCTCCAAGCGCTCTGGCCCTCGCTCTTCGACCGGCTGCGGGCGCTCGAGCGGGAGCTTCCCGACCTGGGGGAGACGACCTGGCTCCTCGAGCTGCGGAGCGAGGGCACCGATCACGCCCTCCTGCTCTCGATCGACGAGCGCGACGATCTCGGCTCCATCGCCGAGGCCTTCCGCGCGGTGCACCACCAGCGCTACGGCTTTGTCCCCAGCGATCCAACCCTCGAGGTCGTCAACCTCCGGGTGCGGACCTTCGCTCCTCCCAGGGCGCCCCCTCCGGTCCACGGCGACCCCTGGTCGATCGGCGAGGAGCCGCGTCCGGGACCCCTCCTGATCCTCAGCGACACCACCGCGGTCGCTGTGCCACCCGGATGGCTCGCGCGGCGCGACCGGGGCCTGCTGCGGCTCGACCACGTCGATCGCGCCGAGCCTGCCCCACCGACCGCGCGAACATCAGCGGGTCTCTCGCTGTGGGGGCATCGGTTCATGGCCGTCGCCGAGAGCGCGGGCGAGGTCCTCCGACGGCTTGCCCGATCCGTCAATATCCGGGAGCGCCTCGACTTCTCGTGCGCGATCTTCGACCCCGAGGGGCGGCTGGTGGCGAACGCGCCCCATATCCCGGTCCACCTGGGGGCCATGGGCGAGACCGTGCGCGATCTCCTCGCCTCCGACGAGCCGATCGTCCCAGGGCAGGCCTGGCTGACCAACGATCCCTTCGCCGGGGGCTCCCACCTGCCCGATCTCACGGTGATCACGGCGGTGGAGCACGAAGACACGGTCTTCTTCGTCGCGAACCGGGCGCATCATGCCGATGTTGGCGGCCTCACCCCCGGCTCCATGCCCCCTCGATCCAAGTCCCTCGCCGAGGAGGGCTTCGTCGTGCGCCGCCTGGCCCTCCTTCAAGGGAGCTCCCTCCGGCCGGACCTCGCCGAGCTCCTCGCCGAGAGCCGCGCCCTGCCGACGGTACTCGCCGATCTTCAGGCACAGATCGCGGCCAACCACCAGGCGGCGACGCTGCTGCGCACCTTGGGGCCCGCGTCGCTGATCCGCACCTGGATGAGACACCTCCAGGCCCTCTCGGCCCAAGCCGTCACCGATCTGCTCCCCAGTCTGCGAGCCGGCGAGGCCCAGGACCGCCTCGACGATCTCGACCTGAGACTCCGGCTCACTCCCTCTTCGGGCAGCCTGCACGTCGACTTCTCCGGTACGACTGGCCCCCACCCAGGCAACCTCAACGCCCCGCCCGCCGTGGTCCGCGCGGCGGTCCTCTACGCCCTACGAGTCTTGATCGGCCGCCCGATCCCCCTGAACGAGGGCACGCTCGAGCCTCTCGACCTGAGCCTTCCTCACCCGAGCCTGCTCAGCCCCCCGAGCGGCGTGGCGGTGGCGGGAGGCAACGTCGAGACGAGCCAGCGCATCGTCGATCTCGTGCTTCGCGCCACCGGGCGAGCCGCAGCGGGCGCGGGCTCCATGAGCAACCTGACGCTCGGCGGCGAAGGGTGGAGCTTCTACGAGACCCTCGGAGGCGGCGCGGGGGGCCGACCCGACGGCCCGGGCGCGAGCGCTCGGCAAGATCACATGACCAATACCCGCGCGACCGATGTCGAGGTCCTCGAACATCGCCTCCCGCTCCGAGTCCACCGCTTCAGCCTCCGGCGAGGCTCTGGGGGGGCGGGCCTACACCCTGGTGGTGAAGGCCTGATCCGCGAGATCGAGGTGCTGGCCCCTGCCCACGCCAGCCTGCTCGCCTGCTGGCGCCCCCTCGGTGCTCAGGGCCTCCAAGGGGGCGCGCCGGGAGGGGCCGGCCAGGCAGCCCTCGAAGTGGACGGACAGTGGCAGCCCTGGGATGGCGCCTCGACCACGCTCCCCCGAGGGGCTCGCGTCTGCGTCCAGACCCCAGGCGGGGGCGGCTGGGGCGTGTCGACCCAGACAGATCGCTCGCGAGCCCGAGGCGAGGCGAAGCCGAGCGAAGGAGAGACATAGAGAGCGCTGGACTCGGGCCGAGTCAGTCGGCTGTGCCACGGTTCGAGTCGGTGCAGGGTGCCTCGCCGCAGCCGTGGATGACCTCGCCCTGGGTGTCGGGGTGCAGGAAGTGCACCGTCTGGGCTCGGACGCCGGGCCAGCGACGGGGTCCGCCGTGCGCGCCGGTCTCGAAGGCGGGTCGGTTCACGTCGGGGGCACCCTCGAGCTCTGGATCAAACTGCGTGTAGGCCGGCCCGACCCGCGCGGGTGCCGCCACCTGCTCCAGGCCCCAAGGTGGCTCGACCATGGGCCCCACCGCCGCCATGCCCGCCGACCGCGCCAGGGCGCGGGTCGTGAGGTTGGGGACCTGCTCGTCGAGGAGGGCTTCTTGGAGGAGCACGTTCACCCCATCGAGCGCGTGAGCGCCCGCGTAGGGGTCGACCAGATCCCAGTGGAGCTGGGTCCAGGCGATCATGAGCGCCATCTCCGAAGGATCGGGCATCTTGTTGCGCACGATGCCGTCGAAGGCCACGAAGTTCGACGAGCGCTCCAGCATCGTGCTCCACATGCTCCCGCCGACATGCAGGACCGCCGAGGCCACCGGAAGCCCAAGAGAGATCGCGACAGAACCTTGGATCCCGCCGAGGGAGATGCCGTAGTAGGCGGGGTCCTCGTCGCGCGCGAGGCTGCCCCCCGACTCCGCCTGAAAGACCGGCTCATCGAGGAGCTCCCCGCTGGCGACCAACTCTGCCAGCCCTCGGAGCCCCACCTGAGCCTGGACGAGCTGCTCGGTGAGCAGGGGCATACGGGTCATGTCGTTGGCGACCGAGAGCGCAAGCCCCAGATCGGGCCGAGACAAGCCGGTAAACCGCGTAGCGACCATGATGACCCCCCCCTCTTCGGCCACGCGGTGAACCGCGCTCCGGGAGGAGCCACCGAGGTAGAACTCGGAGGCGCCGAAGATCCCATGGCCAAAGATCACCACCGGCACCGTACCGGGCGGCGCGCCACGGACCGACTCGGGCACGTGGACCCAGAGGTCGAAGGACACCTCGCCCTCGGACGTGACGGACCCGTCGGGCTCCAGCCGCAGATAGCCCTCCTCGTCGAGGACCGAGGGCACGGTGAAGCGGCCGATGGCGGTTCGCCAGCCGTCGCCGTCGGCTTGGTCGTCGACCCGCAGCTCATCCCAGGTGATCTGCGAGGTAAAGCCTTGCAGACTGGCGACCGCAGAGCGGGTGGGGCGGAGCGCGTCTTCGATAGGAAAGTCCCAGGCCAAGGCGATCTCGCCTTCGGGGAGGCCGGCCTGCTCGATGGACGCCACCAGCTCTCGGAAGTGATCGCGCAGGTGGGCGATGCTCTGGGGAGGACGACGGGAGAGGAGCGCATCGAAGCGCTCGGGCCTCGGGGTCGCCTCGGTGGTGAGCACCACCGCGACCCGGTGCTCCGGGGGAAGCGCCTGCAGGGGGCGGATCAGGAGCGACGCCTCGGCGGGCGGCGCGTTCGCATCGAGCTCGGCCATGACTGGCAGCCAGGTGCCTTCGGTGAGATCGAGGAGACGCACGGGCCCCTGGCCCGGCGTCGGGGACCGCCAAGAGGGCAAGTCCTGGGCATCGAGCCCTTCGAGATGGACGATGGATACCTGCGCAGGAGAGAAGCCCCGCCGCCAGGCGGTGCGTCCCACATCGACCTCCATCCCGTCATACCTTGGAAGACCCTTCAGATCGACGAAGCCCTCGTCGTCGAGCTGAAAGACCGAGGGGAAGGGAGCCGCCGGACCCGTGCCCAGCAGACCTTCCCCTTGGTCGGGGACGGGGCCACACGCGGTAGAGAGGAGCGCGGACGCCGATAGGGCGATCCACGCAGCCGATCGGGCGATCCACACAGCCGATCGGGTCGTCCGAACCCATTGGGAGGGGGGCCTAGAAGTCCTCGTCGTCATCGTCGTCGAAGGCGATGATGGTCTGCCCGGCGCGCGGCTTCTTGGGCTTGGGCGGGGGCTCTGGCACCTCTTCGGCGCCGAGGCCCGGGGGAGGAGGAGCCACCACGGTCGGGGCATCGTCGTCGGCGTAGTCATCGGGAGGCGTAGGCGCCATAGTCGGAGCTGGCGGGGGCTTCTGGGGGAGCTCTTTGTCGGACTGGGCGCTTGGGCTCGCTGCGACATCGCCGCCGTCTTTGCCACGGCGCAGCACCATGATGATGCCGCCGATGATAGCGATGAAGAAGATGAAGCAACAGGTAAGGCTACAGCAGGCGCCGATGATCGGAAAGAAATCCATGACTGCGAGCTCCCAGAGAGGTTGGACCGGGCCGATTGTCGACCAGGCGAGCGGCAGGGTCAAGCGCTGAACCGAACGAACCCACGCCGCCACGCGGCGCACCTGTAGCGCCTTCGCCGCAATACGCAAGATCAGAGCCACGAGGACTTCGCTCGGGGAGGCGGACCCGGCGACCACCGATCGCGCCGACGCGCACTACTTCGCTTCGGGCCTGGCCGTATCGTTGAAGTGATAGAGCGTCGTACCCGCCGCAGCCCAGCCGAGCTCCTCGGCGACCACCCGCTCGACCACGACCCGATCCTGCTCGATGGCGTGGATCTCGCGCAGGAGTCGCTGGTTGCGAAGCTCGATTCTCTGAAGTCGCTCGTTCGCCTCGCGGAGCTCGCTCCGAAGCTCGTGTTGGCGCAGAACCCCCTTCTCACCAAACACCACCGCAAGCGAAACTGCGCCGATGAGCACCAGCGGCACGATGACGAAGGCCAGGCGATGAACGAGGGGGGGACGCATGAGCACGACTCGGCTCGGAGGGAGCCGAAGCATAACCAAGGTGAGGCCCTGATACAATAGGACCCCTACCGAGCTTGGTCAGCGCTCTGGGGTTCGACCCGAGGATCGGTCGCGATGGCGAGCCTCCCCAGGCCATAGGCGCGGGCCATATCGAGGATCGCGACCACCTTGCCGTGGGCCACGCCCCGATCGGCCTTGAGCACCACCAAGGTCTCGGGTCGCGTCGCGCCAGCCTGGGACAGGCGCGCGCGCAGCTCCTCCTCGTCGACCGGCTGCTGGTCGAGGTAGACCTGCCCCCCGACAGTGACCCACAGGGTGATGTCTTCGCTGTCCGCCACCACGACATCGGGCCCCGACTGTGGAAGATCGACCTGGATCGCGGGCGCATTCTTGAAGGTGGTCGAAACCATGAAGAACAACACGAGCTGAAAGACCACGTCGATCATCGGGGTGAGATCGATGAGTGGATCGGCGCGGCGCCCGGTCGCGATCTTCATGAGGAGCCGCCTACGGTCGATCGGATCAACGACAACGCCCGCGCGGTCTCTTCTTCGAGGAGGAGCAGCAGCGCATCGACCCTGGCGAGCAGGAAGCGGTTGGCGATGAGCGCGGGGATCCCGACCGAGAGCCCCGCGAAGGTCGTGACGAGGGCCTGCGAGATGCCGCCCGCGAGCTTGGCCACGTCCCCCATGCCCTGCTCCTGAATGACGGCGAAGGTCACGATCATGCCACCCACCGTGCCGAGCAGCCCGAGGAGCGGCGCGATGGAGGCCACCGTGCCCACAATCGGGACGAAGCGCTCCATGGTGGCGGCCTCTTGACGGCCGAGCTGCTCGATACGCTCCCGCTGCTCCGCCGCCGGACGAAGCCGGAGCGCGATCGCCGCGAGGACCAGCCTGGAGAGGGCGGAGTCGTAGCGACGACACACAGCGCTCGCGCCGTCGAGATCCCCTTGTTCGAGCAAGGGCTCGACCTCGCGCACCAGAGCCGAGGGGGCGACTCGACCTCGACGCAGCGAGACCAAGCGCTCCATGAAAGCACCGAGCGCGACGATCGAGCAGAGCGCCAGTGGGATCATGACCGGCCCCCCCGCCACGATCGTGTCCAGGATCTCGCGCAACCAGTCCACTTCCCCTCCTACGGGCACCCTCTGCGATGTGGGCCCTGTATCGTCGCGAAGGGGGTCCCGCAGCCATCCCGAGGGACCTTCCTTGACTGGACGCCTCAGACGCGATCGGTGAAGGTAGCGTATGCGACTGTCTCGACGGAATGTCCTGCTCGGTCTGGCCCTCGTGATCGCCAGCGCCGGGGTCCTCGGGGGGCTCAGCCTACTCCACCCTCGGGTGCGCTACGTGGTGACGGCGGCGGCCTACCAGCTCGAGCTGCTCTGGGGGCGGGTGGACTTGGAGCATGCCCTCGCCACCGGCGACTTCACGCCCGCCCAGCGCGCGCGCCTGGAACAAGTGCCCCGCATCCGGGACTTCGCCGTGCGCCAGGGGCTCGCCGAGACCGGCCACTACAGCACGATCTCGCCGGGCTGGAACCACACCGTCTACAACGTCTCGGCCTGCGAGCCCCTGCGCTTCAGACCCAGAACCTGGTGGTTTCCCATCGTGGGCCGCGTCCCCTACCTCGGCTACTTCGACCAGGACCAAGCCCAACACAAGGCCGACGCGCTCCGCGCCGAGGGCCTGGACGTCTACGTGCGCACCGCCGGCGCGTGGTCCACGCTGGGCTGGTTCAACGATCCCCTGCTGCCGGCCATGGCGGACTGGACCGAGGCCCGACTCGCCAACGTGCTCCTCCACGAGCTCACCCACGCCACCGTCTGGATCCCAGGCTCAGTGGCCTTCAACGAGTCCCTCGCCAACTTCGTCGGCGACACGGCGAGCCTGGCCTATCTCCGCGAAACCTACGGGAGCGATAGCCCCGAAGTCACGCAAGAACTAAAGCTTCGCGCCGATCGTGATCGCTTCGGCCAGATGATGCGGGAGCTGTACAAAGATTTGGACGATCTCTATCGGGAGGACCTGCCAGACCCCATGAAAGAGAAACGCAAGAAAGCGATCCTCGACACGATACCCGACCGAACCCGAGCAGCGGGCTTCCATAACCAAGAACGGTGGGTGAAGTGGGTACAGCGGGACCCGTGGAACAACGCACGGCTTGTCCAGTTCCGTGTATACAACCGCTCGCCAGAGTGGTTCGAGGCCGTGCTCCACCAAGAAGACGAAGACCTGCCACGGTTCTTCCAGCGGATCGAGGCGATCGCTCGCGGCGCCGCCGATCCCTATCGCGCGTTGGCTGAGGCGGCGGGAGTCGATCCTGACGAGAGAGAGGGCTCCTCCGAGCCCTGAGCGACCACGACTTCGCTGTCGCGATCTCGTGGCCCTGGGTGCGTGGCGCGTCAAGAATATTTGACGCCGTACAAGATTTGACGCTCCCCGGATGGTGTAAACTCTTGATGGGCAGGTAGCGGATGCCGACCAAGGCACGCATCAGCCTCCTCTCCCCCTCCTCAGCGCGGAGCAGCACCATGGCACAAGTATTGCAACTTCCTCACTACGTCAGCAGCATCCTGACGAACGAGGAGACACCCATGGCAGCATCTGCATCGCGAGCGCGCACCAAAGCGTCCAAGTCTTCGTCGACCGCGTCCGACTCTGCGTCGGTCCTCGACAAGTACCTGAAGGGCATGGGGGCGATCCCGCTGCTCTCTGGCGATGACGAAGTCGAGGTCGCCCGCCGGATCTCCGAGATGGGAGCCGACTGCGAGCTCGCTCGCGCGGCGCTCATTCAGGCCAACCTGCGGCTGGTGGTCTCGATCGCCAAGCAATACGCCTACCGCGGCCTGCCTATGGCCGACCTCATCCAAGAGGGCAACCTCGGCCTCATCAAGGCGGTCGAGAAGTTCGACTACACCCGCGGCTTCAAGTTCTCGACCTACGCCTCGTGGTGGATCCGCCAGGCGATCATCCGAGCCATCGAGTCGCAGATCCGCACCATCCGCATCCCCATCTACAAGCTCGAGATCGTCAACCGGGTGAACCAAACGCGCAAGTCACTCAGCCAGAAGCTTGGTCGCAAGCCGACCGTGGCCGAGATCGCTCAGCACCTCGAGATGGACGACGACGAGGTCGAAGATCTGCTCCAGCTCGTCAAGGAGCCCATGAGCCTCGACACCCCCGTCGGGGAGGACTCCGACAGCACGTTGGGCGACTTCATCGAGAACCCTACCTGCGAAGCGCCCGACTCCTCGGCCGACATCGCCGCCCTCCGCGAGGAGATCTCGGCGGTGCTCGCCACCCTCACCCCTCGCGAAGAGAAGGTCGTGCGCATGCGCTTCGGGATCGGCGAGCCGACCAACTACTCTCTCGAAGAGATCGGCTCGCGCTTCTCGCTCACCCGTGAGCGCATTCGCCAGATCGAGATCAAGGCGCTCCGAAAGCTCCGCCACGCCAAGCGACGCGGCACCCTCGAGCCCTTCATGCACGAGTAGGATCAGGCCTCGGTCGGCCAGGCGTCGCAGGTACAGAACAGGTTCTTGTCGCCGAAGACGTTGTCGACGCGACGCACCGCGGGCCAGTGCTTGTGGAGGCGCTGGTGCTCGGTGGGCATGGCGGCCTCCTCTCGGCTGAAGGGATGGTCCCACGTAGCCCCCAGCACGCTCGACGCGGTGAAGGGCGCGAGGCGTAACGGGCTGCGCTCGATAGGCAACTCGCCGGCTTCAACCTGTTGGATCTCGCGTCGGATCCGTCGCATCGCGTCGATGAATCGGTCGAGCTCTGCCTTGGGCTCGCTCTCGGTGGGCTCGACCATGAGCGTACCCGCCACCGGCCAAGACATGGTGGGCGAGTGAAAGCCGTAGTCGATGAGGCGCTTGGCCAGATCGTCGACCGTCACCCCCGCCGCCTTGAAGGGGCGGGTGTCGAGGATGCACTCGTGGGCGACGAGTCCCGCAGGGTTCGAATACAGCACGTCGAAGTCCCCGGCGAGGGAGCGGGCCAGGTAGTTGGCCGAGAGGATGGCGACCTCGCTCGCGCGCCGGAGCCCCTGCGGCCCCATCATGGCGATGTAGGCCCACGAGATCGGCAGGATGCTAGGACTCCCCCACGGCGCAGCCGAGACCGGCCCCTGCTCGTCGAGCCCCTCGAGGGGAACGACGGGGTGTCCGGGCAAGAAGGGAGCCAGGTGGGACGCCACACCGATGGGCCCCATGCCAGGACCGCCGCCGCCATGGGGGATGCAGAAGGTCTTGTGGAGGTTGAGGTGGCAGACGTCGGCGCCGATGTCGCCCGGACGACACAACCCGACCATCGCGTTCATGTTGGCCCCGTCCATGTAGACCTGACCGCCGCGCTCGTGCACGATGGCGCAGACCTCGCGGATACCCTCTTCGAAGACCCCGTGGGTCGAAGGATAGGTGACCATGAGTGCTGCGAGGGTGTCTCGGAACCTCTCGGCCTTCGCCTGGAGGTCGGCGACGTCGATGTTGCCATCGTCATCGCACGCGACAGGCACGACGACCATGCCCGCCATGACGGCGGAGGCCGGGTTGGTCCCGTGTGCCGAGGTGGGGATCAGGCAGTGGACGCGATGCGGCTCGTGCCGGGAGAGGTGAAAGTCGCGGATCGCGAGCAACCCGGCATACTCACCCTGAGAGCCAGCGTTCGGCTGAAGGCTAACCGCCGCGAAGCCGGTGATCTCGGCCAGCCAGCGCTCCAGATCGTCGAAAAGCCGTCGATACCCGGTGGCTTGGGCGAGGGGCACGAAGGGGTGGAGCCGGGAGAAGCCGGGATAGGAGATCGGCATCATCTCCGCGACCGCGTTGAGCTTCATGGTGCAGGAGCCCAGCGGGATCATGGCGGTGTTGAGCGCTAGATCCCTGCACTGAAGCCGGAAGAGATAGCGCATGAAGGCGGTCTCGCTGCGGTGCTGGTGAAAGACCGGATCGACCAACATCGGCGTCGTTCGCTGGACCGCAGTGGGGATCGCGAGGGGTAGCTCGGGGCTGGACTGGGCCCCGAGGCAGGCGAGGAGATCCTCGACGTCGGCGGAGGTCACCGTCTCGTCGAGGGCGACCACGACCCCGCCCTGGCCGAAGCTCCGAAGGTTGATGCGCTTGCGCCTCGCCCGCTCCAGGATCCCGGGTCGGGCCTCCCCCGCCTCGATGAAGAGGGTGTCGAAGAAGGCACCAGGCACCGAGAAGCCCGCCGCTCGCGCGCCGCTGGCGACCCTACGTGCGTGGTGGTGCACCCGCTCGGCAATGGCGCGGAGCCCTTCGGGCCCATGCCAGACCGCGAACATGCCTGCGCAGACCGCCAGCAGGACTTGGGCGGTGCAGATGTTGCTCGTGGCCCGATCGCGGCGAATGTGCTGCTCACGGGTCTGCAAGGCCATGCGAAGGGCCGGGTTGCCGTCCGCGTCGCGGCTCACCCCGATCAAGCGCCCGGGCATGGTGCGCTTGAAGGCCTCGCGGGTCGCGAGGAAGGCGGCGTGAGGGCCGCCATACCCCAGGGGAACGCCGAAGCGTTGGCTATTGCCCACCACGATGTCCGCCCCCACCTCGCCAGGCCCTCGCATGAGGCAACAGGCGAGCAGATCGGTCGCCACCACCACCAGGGCATCGGCGGCGTGTGCCCGCTCGACGAAGGCGGGCAGGTCCCCGATCACCCCGGTCGTGTCCGGGACCTGAACCAGCGCCCCACAGACCGAGCGCGAGAAGTCGAAGGTGGTAGGATCTCCGACGATGACCTCGATGCCCAGGGGCCGGGCTCGAGTCCGCACGACGGCGAGGGTCTGAGGATGGACCCGGTGGTCGACGAAGAAGGCATCGACTTTGCCCTTCTTGAGGCGATGGCACATGGAGAGCGCCTCGGCGGCGGCAGTCGCCTCGTCGAGCAAGGAAGCCCCTGCGACCTCCATACCCGTCAGCTCGCAGACCATCGTCTGAAAGACGAGGAGCGCCTCGAGGCGACCTTGGCTGATCTCGGCCTGATAGGGAGTGTAGGCCGTGTACCATCCAGGGTTCTCAAGGATGTGCCGCTGGATGGCCGGGGGCGTGAGGGTGTCGTGGTAGCCATAGCCAAGATAGCTCCGCCACAGCTCATTCTGCGAGGCATAGGTGGCGAGCTGGGCGAGCGCCTGGTGCTCCGTGCGCGCTGGGGGTAGATCCAGCTCCCCGTTCAATCGGATCGAAGCAGGGACTGCAGCATCGATCAGGGCATCGAGCGTCGGCTCGCCGATGCGCTCGAGCATCGAGGCGATGTCTTGGGCACTCGGCCCTAGATGACGAGGAAGGAAGGCGCCAGCCGGCGGGAGGGAGGGAGACATGCGCACCTCGAACAGGCGGGGGAGGCGGGGCCCTAACGCGCTCCAACCACCCGTCGCCTGCACCGGCGTGGTGCATCAGGCCGAGGCGACCCGCTGGCGATAGGAGCCCGCATCGAGCAAGGTCGAGAGCTTGCCAGGGTCAGAGATCTTCATGCGAAGGAGCCACCCGCTGCCGTAGGGATCTTCGTTCACGGTGTCCTCCGCGCCGTCGAGGGCCTCGTTGACCTCGACGACCTCGCCATCGACCGGGGCGTAGACCTCGGCCACCGCCTTGACCGACTCGACCTCGCAGGCCACGTCGCCGGCCGAGAGCTGAGCTCCGACCTCAGGCAGCTCGATGTGGACGAGCTCCCCGAGCTGGTCCTGGGCGAAGTCAGAGATCCCGAGGGTGAGCAGATCACCGTCGACGCGGACCCACTCGTCGTGGTCGGTATACTTCAGATCGTCGGGGAAGTTCATGGGTACTCCAGATCAGGTCGTGCGCTTGTAGAAGGGACGCCGAACCACCTCGGCGGGCGAGAGGCTGCCGCGAACATCGACCTGAAGCTCGCGGCCTACACGGGCGAGATCGCTGCGGACGTAGCCCAAGGCGATGCCGTAACCCAAGGTGGGCGATCGGGTGCCGCTGGTGATCCGACCCGCGTACTCGCCCTCCGAGACGAGGGGCATTCCCTGCCGAGGGATACGCTTGTCGCGCATCACGAGGGCGCACAGGCGCTCGGAGGCGGTGCCCTTTCGCTCGATGAGCGCGCTTCGGCCCACGAAGTCGCTGCCCTTCTCAAGAGCGACGACCCCGCCAAGGCCAGCCTGCCAGGGGGTCGTGTCTTCGGTGAGCTCGTGCCCGTAGAGGTGCATTCCAGCTTCGAGGCGTAGGGTGTCGCGCGCGCCGAGGCCACAGGGCTTGATGCCTTCGGGGGCCCCGGCCTCCAACAGCGCGGTCCACAGGGGGCGGGCCGAACGGGCGGGGGCGAAGATCTCGAAGCCATCCTCGCCGGTATAGCCGGTGCGCGCGATGAGGCAGCCCTCGACCCCCGCCACGGTGCTGCGATCGAAGAACATGGTGTAACGAGGCAGATCGTCGAGATGCTCCTGGGTCACGCGCTGGAGCACCCGCTGGGCGAGGGGCCCCTGTAAGGCGAGCTGGGCCCATCGATCCCCCTCGTCCACCAGATCGGCACCATGCGGATTGTTCGCCTGCAGGAAGGCGAAGTCCTTGTCGCGGTTCGCCGCGTTCACGCAGATGAGGAACTCCTCTTCGTCGAGGCGATAGACCACCAGATCATCGACGACCCCGCCTTGGGAGGTACACATACAGGTATAGATCGCCTGCCCATCGTCGAGCCGTGAGGCGTCGTTGGTGATGGCGTGCTGCACCGCCTGCAGGGCCTTGGGCCCCCGCACGAAGACCTCGCCCATATGGCTCACATCGAAGAGGCCTACGCGCTGACGGACGCACTCGTGCTCTTGTCGCAGGCCTTCATACTGGACTGCCAGCTCGAAGCCGGCGAAGGGCACCATGCGGCCCCCAGCGTCGACGTGATCCTCGAAAAAGACGGTGCGGCGAAGGCTCATGCCTACCTCGGGGCGCTCGGGCGAAGCCTTCGTGTGACATCCGAGCCCTGCCCCGTCAAGGGCGATGCGCGAGATGACTCAGGAGATGCCCTGCGCCCTACAAGACGCCCGCCACGTGTTCTCCATGAGCATGGCGATGGTCATGGGACCGACCCCGCCGGGGACTGGGGTGATCGCGCCGGCGTGACCCACCACCTCGTCGAAGGCCACGTCCCCGACAAGGCGCCCGTCTGAGCCGCGGTTCATACCGACGTCGATCACCGTCGCGCCAGGCTTGATCCAATCTGCGCGGACCATCTGCGCGACCCCGACCGCCGCCACCACCACGTCGGCGCGGCGGCAATGAGCCGCGACGTTCGCAGTTCGGCTGTGGCAAAGGGTCACGGTGCAGCCCGCCTGCTCCAGCAGCATGGCCATCGGCCGGCCGACGATGTTGCTCCGGCCGATCACGACCGCCTCCCGACCCGAGAGAGGAACCGCCGCGTGCTCAAGCAGTCGCATGATCCCAAGCGGCGTACAGGCCACCAGGTTCGCCCGACCTTGAGAGAGGAGCCCCGTGTTCGGCGGGGTGAAGCCATCGACGTCGTGGGTCACAGGCACAGCGTCCATGATCTCGGAGGCGTCGAGGTGAGCGGGCAGAGGGAGCTGCACCAGCAAGCCGTCGATGTTCGGATCGGCGACCACCTGATGGATCCGGGCCAGCAGGTCCTCACGCGAGGTCTCGGCGGGCAGATCGTGCTGCTGGTGGAGAAAGCCCAGGCGCTCCGCCACCTGACCTTTGCGGCGAACGTAGACCTGAGAGGCGGGATCAGCACCGACCAGGATCACCGCCAAGCCCGGGGGACGGGGCAGCTCGGGGACGCGGGCGGCGAGCGCCGTGTTGAGCTGCCGAGCGAGCGCTCGACCGTCGAGGATCTGGGCGGACATGATCTACTCCGAGCTGGCCTTGGGGGTCGCGGTGGCGGTGGCGGTCGACGACGTCGTCGAAGGGCTCGGGGAGCTCTCGCTGCCCCCATCGGAGGAAGTCTTGGGGCTCGACGGGGACTTTTTTAGACCATAATGGTCCTTGTACCAGCCCGAACCCTTGAGCACGAAGGCGCTCGCGCTCACCTTCTTCACGACCTCTTCGTGCCCGCACTCAGGGCAAGGAGGAGGAGCAGCGGACATCTTCATCATCTTCTCGAACTCGTTCCCGCACTCGGGACACCGATACTCATAGATTGGCATGAGCACCTCCAGCGCGTCCCGATATAGGGACCCGAGGCGAGCGGAGCAACCCCCCCAGCCCTTCGGAGCCACGATCCTCGAGCTAGCCCACCAACTCCTTCTTCTTCCAGCGATCCTCGTACTCTCGGTGCTGGGCGCGACGGCGGCGGCTTGGGTCGCGCTGCTCGCGGAGCGAGGGGAGCCCGCCCGCCTGGGTCGGCGGGAGCTTGGCACGCTCTCGCGCGAGACCTCAGCGCGCCTGCTGCTCGGGCTGCCAGGACTCTTCTCGTGGGGCGACGGGAAGCCCAGGGAGCGCCCCTGCGCCCCCGACGCCCCCTCCCGGCCCGCCGTCCTCTTGGTCCCTGGACCTCCGCAGCGCAGGATCGCGCTCCTGCCCCTGGCCACGTCGCTGCGCTCCCGCGGCTACGCCTGGGCCTGGGCAGTCGGCCCGGGCAAGGGAACCCTCGCGGAGCGCGCCCAGCGCCTCGCAGAGCACGTCGACGTGCTGCGGCAGACGAGCGGTCACGATCGCGTCGTCCTGGTCGGTCACGGCCTGGGTGGTCTGACCTGCGCCTGGTATCTCGCCCACCTTGGGGGAGCGGAGCGCGTCGAGCGGTTGATCACCCTCGGCACGCCGTGGCGCGGCACCCGGATGGCGGTCTTCACCTCGGGACCCCTGGGCCGCGAGACCCTGCCCGAGGCGCCCGTCCTCGATGGACTATCCCCCTGTGCCGTCCCTACCGTGTGCATCGCTGGCGCTCTCGACCCGATGGTCCTGCCCCGCAGCTCGGCCCGCGCTAGAGGTTCGATAGGCGTCGAGATCGAGGGGGCCGGCCACCTGGACCTGCTGATCTCGGCCCGCGCTTGGCGAGCCGTTCGGTCCGCCATCGAGTCCACTGAGGAGCAGGTTTGAGCCTATTCAACCGCAAGGTGCTACTGGTTGCAGGCAAGGGCGGAGTCGGCCGCACCACCGTCGCCATCACCCTCGGGCTAGCCGCCGGCGAGCTCGGGCTACGGGCCGCGGTGGTGGAGCTGTACGGCAGCGGCTCGGTCCCCCCCCGGTTCGGGCTCGCCGACCGCAGCTTCACACCGCGCGCGATCGCGCCCAACGTCGACACGTTCTCGCTCACGCCCTACGAGTGCCTCGACGACTTCGGGCGCAAGAAGCTCAGGGTGAACGCTCTCGTTCGCATGCTCTTTCACAACCGGGTCTTCCGCGCCTTCATCGACGCAGTCCCCGGCATGCACGACCTCTTTCAGCTCGGAAAGATCAACCACCTCATCACCACTCCGAGCGCCGACGACCCACCCTACGATCTGTTGATCCTCGACGCCCCCGCCACGGGGCATGGGCTGACCCTCCTCGCTGCGGCCGACTCCATGCGAGAGATGGTCGGCGGCGGCCTCGTCGCCGATGAGGCCGAGCTGATCCAGGCGCTCCTGCACGATCCAGAGCGCACCGGGATCGTGCTGGTCACCCTCCCCGATGAGCTCCCGGTCAACGAGAGCCTGGAGCTCCTCGAGCAGCTCGGGGTGAACGAGCGGCTTCTGGCGGCTGGCATCGTCAACCAGGTCCGCGATCTACGACTTCCAGAGCAAGGCTGGACCGAGATGGCTCCGGTCCTCGAGGCCCGCGAGGGGGCGAGCCTGGTTCAGCTCGGTCGCGCCGCCATCCTGACCAAGGAGCGGCAGATCCGCGCGATCGACCGCTTCCGTGAAGCCCTCGCGACCCGCGACGTACCCACCTTCACGCTGCCGCGTATCGAGCCCCACGAGCTGCGCACTTCCGACCAACCGACCCTGGCTGAGGCGCTCCGGGCGCAGCTCCGTGCCCCGGAGGCCTCATGACCTCCCCTCGCCTGCTGTTGTGCTGCGGAACGGGTGGCGTCGGAAAGACCACCACCGCCGCCGCTCTTGGTCTGGCCTACGCCATCGCAGGATACCGGACCGTCGTGCTCACCATCGATCCTGCGAGGCGGCTGGCCGACGCCCTCGGCCTGAGCCACCTCGACAACGATCCCCAGCCCGTCGATCTCTCCAGCCTCTCCGTCGCCGAGGGGGGATCCCTCCACGCCTTGATGCTCGACCGAAAAGCAACCTTCGACAACGCCGTTCGCGATCTTTCGACCAGCCCTGAGGCCGCCGAGAAGCTGCTCGCGAACCGCTACTACCAGGCGGCCTCGACCCGGCTCACCGGAGCCCACGAGTATATGGCCACCGAGAAGCTCCACCAGCTCCTCACCGCCGATCGCTACGACGTCATCATCGTCGACACGCCGCCCAGCCGGCACGCGATCGACTTCTTCCTCGCCCCGCGAAAGGTGCAGGAGCTATTCGACGGGCCGGTCGTTCGGCGCCTGGTCAACCCCGGCCGCGGACTCACCGGAGGCGGCACGCGGCGTCTCTTCGCCTGGGTCCTGTCCCTGGTGGGTCAAGACGTCGTCGATGACATCGCCGAGTTCTTCCGCCTGATGGGCGGGGTCTCCGAAGGCTTCGCTCGCCATGGAGCCCAGGTCGAGACCGCCCTTCACTCCAAGCAGACCGACCTGCTCCTCGTCACGACCGCCTCCACGGCCTCAAGAGCGGGCGCGGTCTCCTTCATCCGTGAGGCCGCCGCCGAGGGACTGACCTTGCACGGCTTCGTGATCAACCGCTTCATCGAGCCGGTCGACGTCCCGCTCCACGCTCTCCACCCGGCCCCCAACGACGTGAGCGAGCCCCTGTGGCATCGCTGGTCGGTGGCGCTCCGACACGAGGCCGTGCGCCGCAACGCCATCGCCGAGCGCCACCACGCCGCCGCCCTCGACCTCTCACAGACGGCCGGACAGGTCCCGGTGTGGGCGCTGCCCTTGCTCACCGAGGGCCTCGGCTCGGTCACGGGGCTCCGGCAGCTCGCTGAGCGGCTCCCGCCCTTGACTCCCCCCCTCCTTGGTCCCCAATCCTGATCGCGCCCTTCCGTGGCGTTGGGCCCGTGGACCGCGCCGGGCTCGCTCGCTCCCCTCACCCGGCGCTCAGAGCGTGGCGAGCACCCGGTTGTCGACCGAGCCCTCAGCGTACCTGGCGAACCGGACCTTCTGCTCGATCGCCTCGACGATGCGCTGGGCGAAGTTCACCTTCTCGAAGCGGCTGGCATCATCGAGGCCGCCTGGTGCGAAGACGTTGACCTCGACGAGCTTGTTGCCGATGACATCGAGGCCGGCCAAGAAGATCCCGTCGGAGACGAGCCGCGGCCGAACCTGCTCGACCAGGTCGTGCATCGCTTCATCGAACGGCAAGGCCGCCTCGGGACGCCCGCCCACCGCGACGTTGCTCCGCAGATCGTCGCCCGAGCGCCTCCGACGGACCGCCGCCACGCGACCCTTGACTACCAGAGGCCTGCCATTGAGCAGCAGGATCCGCGTGTCCCCTTGCTCCGCTTCGGGAAGATACTCCTGGCAGATCGCGTAGTCCCGCTCGGTCACGACCTCGATGATCTGGTTGAGGTTGCCGTGATCCTCGGGCAGCACCCGAAAGACGCTGGCTCCGCCGGTTCCGAGCATGGGCTTCAGGATGATCGGACCCGCCACGTCGCGGGCAAAGGCGCGGATCTCGCTGGCGGACCGGGTGATGACCGTCTTCGGACGGACCGCCTCGGGGAACTGCTGCAGGTAGAGCTTGGTCGAGGCGCGGGCTAGGCCCTCGGGATCGTTGAGGACCAAGACTCCCCGCGCAGCGAGTGATCTCGCGAAGTGCAGCCCGGCCTGCTGCGCCCAAGGGCGATCTTTGTCGCGCGCCGGATTGACCCGCAGCAAGAGGGCATCGAGCTCCTCAAGGTCAAGCCGCTCGCTCACCCCCGCGGTTCCGCGCACCGCTTCGAGGTAGCGCTCCATGGAGCGAAACGCGCCGGCATCCTGGGCGAGGGTGGAGGCCGTCGCCAGCACATGCCCCCGCGCGTCGAGCTCGATGTCACCGATGCCGATCAGCCAGACCTGATGGCCCCGATCCGAGAGCGTGGCGGCGAGCCGGGTGGTGGACTGCGCGGCACGAACCTGATCCACGTGGTTGACCACGACGGCGATCTTCATCGTCACTCCCTCGGACCGGCGCGGACTCACGGCCCGCGGGAGCATACCGCGTTCAAGCCCTTCGCGTGAGGCAGCCGAGCGAGGCTCAGCGGAAGTAGAGCTCGCTCACGCAGAGGTCGTTGTACTCCTTACCCTTGTAGACCTCGGTGAAGGTGAGCCTGACTGATGAGGTCTTCTTTTCGGGGAAGGGGATCTCTTGCAGGGTCGCGCCGTTCTTGATGTCGATGTCGTGGGTGGAGCCATCCGAGAAGGTGAGCCGACCCTTGGTGGCCCGGTTGCTGTTCATCCAGGCCTTGAGGTTGCCCCCGACACCGTTGATCATGCTCAGCGACTTGACCGGCACCGTCGATCCGAAGCTGACCTCGACCCACTCGCCGGTGCCATCGCCCTCGTCGGAGCCCTCGCACCACATGCTGTCGAGGACGCCATCGGTCATGTTCTCGGGCTTGTAGTTCCCATCGCCGTCGTCAGCGAGCTTAGAGCTGAAGGCGAAGCCGGTCGGCTCGTGATGATCCGCAGGCGCCGCCGAGAGGAGCTGCACCTCGGAGATCGCGGTGTCGAACCATGTGTTCCCGCTATAGACCTCCTTGATCTTAATCCGGATGGACGTGGTCTTGCGCGGCTTGCTGAACATCAGGTTCTGGGCTTCCATCTTGTCTTGGAGGGTGAGGGTCTCGGTGGAGCCGTCATCGAACTTGACCTCGAGGGTCTTGGGACGGTTTGCGCGAGTCCAAAAGTCGTAGCTCGACCAGAGCCCACCCCAGATCCGCACGCCCGTGAGCTCGGTCTCGCCCGCGGCGTGGAGTTTGAGCCAGGAACCGAGCCCACTCCCCTCTTCGCCCTCGATCCATGCCGTCGCGAGCTTGCCGTCGGTCGCCATCTTCGCGTCGTACCGGATCCCTTGCTCGGGGGGATAGACCGAGGAAGCCTCGACCCGCTCGACGTCGACCCGCGAAGCCAGAGCAACGGTCGAGAGGACGGCGAGGATAGCCAACAATGCGGTACGCTTCATGAGAGGAAACCCCTTGCAGGTCACGGGCTTGAGTTGTCGGACCCTATGTAGGAGGGTACGGCTGCGCCTGTCAACGGGCTCGCGTCAGGCTTGACCTAGACGACACCCATCCTGGCCCTCCCCTTCCCTGTCCGGCAAGAGCCGGACCTCCAGCGAGGGGACGAGCCCCACAGAAGGCTAGAACGCCCCCGTCGCGGCGATGCGCGCCCCGTTGAACCCCGGAAGCTGGCGGCACTGTCCGCCCGCACAGCGAATGCCAGACTTGTAAGCCCCATAAAATACGCGGATAGTCCAAGCAGGGGTGGGCTTGAACTGGACCTCGAGGGCGCCAAACCAGTCTCGTCCAAGGTTCCCGATGTCGTTCACCAGCGGATTGGTGGTGTAGTCGGTGAACCACGTCACGGCGAGCTGCGAGCCCTTCATGAAGGAGAGCGAAGACTCCAGCTCGATATAGTCGGTCTGCTGAAGCTCCGGCGACTCCCCGGGTCCGATGTTCACGCCCCACTTGAAGTGCTCGAAGTTGACCTGCGGTGCGAAGTAGTAGTCACCGAACAAGGGCATCTTGGCCTGGACGTCGGCGTGGATCTGTCGATCGAAGCCCCACTGGGTGCCGTCGCGCAGGTCCGTGCGCCAGCCCGCGTTCGCCATCACGCTGGAATCCCCTGCGATGAGCTCGACCCCGGTGAGCGGGTGGATGATCGTCTCGGGTACGCGGTTGAAGTGGAGCACCCCAAGATCCTCGTCGCGCGCGACCATGAGCGAGAGGTAGGGCATGAAGGCGTCGCTGGCCTGCACGTCGACCCGGACCAAGCCGGCCCAGACATCGTTACTATTCAGGGTCGCCGCCGAGTCTTCGGTGATGGCCATCTCGTATTCGAGAGTGGGCAGGATGGCCACCTGATACAGCTCGCTCGTGAGGGGTCCATTGATGCGTTGCGTGTCCTTGTAGCGCTTTCCCTCCACAAGAACCGACGCCGCCCCTGCATAGATGGTCGACGAGAGATACCCTGCAAAGCCGAAGCAGTTGGGATCCCCACCGCAGGGCTCCCCTCCCCCCCAGGCCTCCGCCGTGGGAAATCCATAGAAGTCCACCTCGCCCGCCCATTCGATCGGTCCGGTGTCCATCTCGACCGTCGCGCCGCCCACGAGCACATCGGGCGTGGTTCCGAGCTCGCGAAATCCGGCTTCCCAGCCGCCTTGGTTCACATAGTCCAGAGCCACCCCGTGAAGGGCGACGTTCGCTGGACCGACGCCGTAGCGCTCGATGGAGAGGCCCGCGATCGCATGGCGTCGGTCGGGACCGATCAGGATGTTGGGGTTGTCTTGGAAGACCTGCTGACGGTTGAGTTGGCCGAAGAGCCCGGTCACCGACCAGTCACCGGGACGGTAGACAGCCTTCATACCCTGAATCGACGTGTCGATGTCAATGTCGGTGTTCCGGTTGAGGTTCAGCGCGCCGCCGCGTCCAAAGGCGGCGTAGAAGTCCCCGAGCGTGACCTCGAGGTCGTCGCCCTTATAGCTGACCGCCACCTTCTCGAGGTTGATGTAGGAAAATCCAGGCGTAATCGACCGCATGTCCGGCTGGAGCAGCTCCCGCTCGTGGTAGATCTGCCCGTCGAGCTTGTAGCGGTTGAAGAAGAGAGCCACCTGATCGAGCTGGGCCCACCCCGTCCAGCGAGAGCCACCCGTGAAGAAGGCCGAGAACCGATTGACCTGCTCGACATAGTTGAAGACCGCCCGTTCGGGGAAGTCCGGCAGGCGCTCGGGCCGCCGCCACCACCGGACCTCGAGGTCCTCGTTGAAGGTCACGCCGATCTTGCGCTCCTTCTTCTTGACCGGCGGCACCACCGGGAGCTCAACGGGCTCGGACTCCGAGGGCTCCGCCGCCCCCACCCCGACGCCTTCATTCGGGTTGGCCTCGGGCTCAGCGTCGGACCCAGACTCAACCTCGGGCTCGGTGGTGACGTCGTCAGAGGGAGGCGGATCGGGCACGCCAGGCTCCGCCGCCTGGGCCAGAACGGCCCCGAAGGCTACAAGAAGACTCGCGATCGGACGAAACCACTGCATCGGGATCCGGGGGCGACGACGCCAAGCGCCCGGCACCCTACACGGTCCAGGGCCCGACGACCACCGCCTCACACGGCCTTTGCGCCCGAGCGCCCATCCTTGGGCGAGGGCCTGCCGTGACCTCTGGCTTCGCTCAGCCGGCTGAATCCTTGGTGGAGGCCGACTCGAGGACAGGGGGCTCGGAGGGCTCGCCCTTGGACCGGCCCTTGGACTTGACCGGCTTGGAGGATGGATCGAGCTCGGCCTTAATGTCGGCGAGGAGCCGCTCTTCATCGCCCGGATTGTAGCCTGAGTAGATCTTGGCGATCCTGTGGTCGCGGCCGATGAGCACCCCATAAGGAAGGGTCTTGTTAGGGTTGTACGTGCCGGTCACGGAGGCGTCGGTGTCGAGGAGCACCGTGAAGTCGAAGCGCTTCTGCTTGACGTAGCGCTTGGCCTGGGAGGCGGTCCGCGCATCGTCCGATGAGATGGAGAGGACCTCGAAGCCCTCGTCGCGAAGCTCGCGCTGAAAGCGATCGAGGTGCTTCATCTCGACCTTGCACGGCCCACACCAGGTGGCCCAGAACGAGAGGAGGACCACCTTGCCTTGGTAGTCCGCGAGCTGGACGCGCTTTCCGTTGACGTCGCGGAGCGTAAAGTCTGTCACCGGCTCGCCCGCCGCGGCAGGGAGGCCCAGGAGCACCACGGCACCGAGCAGAAGAGAGCGTAGGGTTCTCGCGATCATCAGGACTCCACAGCAGGCTCACAGGGGACACTCCCCTAGCTCGTTTTATTCCACGATCGCCAGGGTTCGATACATCTCTCGACACCCGGCAGGGTGTCCCTAGGCTTCGAGCGGGCCTCGGTTCTTGGAGTGGGGAGGTCGGCTCCTGCGGTCGTCCGCGGCTCCGAACCGGGTGGTATGCTGACGGGGTCAAGGGTAGGACCTTGGGAACCCTCTCGCGCGCGGAGCCTCCTTCATGAGCCGTCGGATCTTGATCGTCGACGACGAGCCCAGCATTCGAAAGGTGCTGGCGGCCCACCTCAAGCGGGCGGGCTACGAGACCGCGGCGGCCGCCGATGGGAGCGAAGCCATCGTCGCCCTGCAAGACGACGTCTTCCACGTCGTGATCTCCGACCTCAAGATGCCCCAGGTCGATGGCATGGCGCTCCTTCAGTGGGTGACCGAGCACCAACCTGGCCTGCCCGTCATCCTGATCACCGCACACGGCACGGTCGACAGCGCGGTCGAGGCCATCAAGCTCGGAGCCTTCGACTACGTCAGCAAGCCCTTCGACCAAGACGAGATCGCCGCGGTCGTCACGAAGGCCCTCGCCACCGAACAGCGCAACGCCCGGCGCCACATCCAGCGAAGCCCCGCAGGACGGTTCGGCATCGTGGGCGAACACCCCCGTATGCAGCAGCTCTTCGGCCTCATTGAGAAGGTCGCGCCCTCGCCGACCACCGTGCTCATCACCGGCGAATCCGGGACCGGCAAGGAGCTCGTCGCCCGAGCGCTCCACGAGGCCTCCCCGCGATCGAACGGGCCCTTCATCCAGATTAACTGCGGCGCGATCCCCGAGAGCCTCTTCGAGGCCGAGCTCTTCGGCTACGAGAAGGGCGCCTTCACCGGCGCCGCCACCTCCAAGCCGGGCCGCTTCGAGATCGCGAACGGCGGAACGCTATTTCTCGACGAGGTCGGCGAGCTCCCCAAGGACATGCAGGTCAAGATCCTCCGCGCCCTCCAGCAGCGCATCATCGATCGCGTCGGGGGCCTGCACCCCATCGAGATCGACGTCCGAGTGATCGCGGCGACGAACCGTGACCTCGCCGCGGCGGTGAAAGAGGGCAACTTCCGCGAAGACCTCTACTACCGCCTGAACGTCGTGCCCCTGCACCTACCTCCCCTCCGCGATCGCACCTCCGACATCCCCCTGCTGGTAGGGTACTTTCTCGAACACTTCAACGAGCGCCTCGGCCAATCGGTCGAGGCCGTCGAGCCCGAGGCCCTCGACGTCCTGGCCAGGCACACCTGGCCGGGCAACATCCGTGAGCTCGAGAACCTCATGGAGCGCACGATCCTCTTGGCGGATGGGCCCACCATCCGTGCCGAGAACCTGGCGGGCTTGGGCGCCGGCGCGACGACTCCCGGCACAAGCGCCGACCTCGACGAGATGGGGCTCAAGGAGTTCGTGCGGGTGCACACGGCCAAGCTGGAGCGCACCCGGATCCAGCGGGTCCTGCAGATGGAGGACGGCAACGTAACCCGCGCCGCCAAGCGGCTAGGAATCTCTCGGAAGTCCCTTCAGACCAAGATGAAAGACTATGGCCTGCGCGACAGCTAAGCCCGGATCCCTCGGAGCTCCTCCGCAGTCTCCCCGATTTCTCCTCTCCGACGCAGCGCCGGCTGCTACCCTCGCCTCATGCTGACGCTCCTGCTAGGTCTTGCGACCGCCTCCAACGAGACGGAACTCCCCCCGGCCTTTCGGGGCGACGTCTCGGTCGCCTACGAGGCCCGTCCCAGCTCTATCGGCCTCGCCGAAGACACCGACGACGGGTCGGTACGGGTGGGGCGACGTCATGATTTAGAGCATGGGCTCAACGTGCGCGCCATCTTCGCCCCCGCCGATGGGTTCGCGGTCTTCGGAGGCTTCGAACATCTCCCGTTGCGCCAGATCCGCTTCGCCGAGGGGCGTCGCATGCTGCAAGACCCCGCCACCGGCCGCCCCAGCTCCGCCATGGGCCCCAGCCTGCACGAACCGCCGCAGCTTCAGGGCCGGGGGCTTCTCGGCTGGTGGGTCGGCGTCGCCTTCGCGCCCCTCGCCGAGCGAGAGCACCCCGAGGAGCGTCCCGCGCCGGTCAGCTACCGGATCGATCTCGCGCTGCGCTCGGCACCCGATCGCACCTTCTGGGAGGTCAACGACGCGGGGATCAGGGGCCCCGGCGAGGGCGGGCCGACGCTGCACGCCTCCGCCGCCTTCAGCAAAGAGACCCGCGTCGGCATCCCCTACGCCCGCGCGACCTTCGAGTGGACCACCCCCCGTAGGGTGACCACGCTAGATGGCTTCGGAGATCCGGTCGATCTTCGGGTGGCCCCCGGACAGCGGGTCGACGTCCGCGGAGGGGTCGAGCTCCCCCTCACCCGCGAGAGTCGCGCGACGACCCAGGTTCGTCTCGATCTGAGCACCGGGGTCGGCTACCGATCCGAAGCCCAGCTTCCCTCAGGGGTCCTGCTGCCTGATGTATTGGTGGCGAGCCAACAAGATCCGGTCACCCGAGCCGCGCACCTCGGGTGGCACGGCGGCTTGGCCTTCGACGTCGAGATCGCCGAGCCCGCAGCCCTGCGCTTGTGGACTCGCGCCTTCTGGGCGCTGCCCTACCAGCTTGAACACCCCTACGCCGTCCGCACCACCGCCGACAGCGTTCAGTCCGCGCTGGGCGCCGAGATCACGGCGCGCTTCCGCTGAGTGCGCGCGGGCCTCAGCGCTCCTGCTGGCGCTCCAGATCGAGCAAGGCCTGATAGGCGTGGCGCTTCGAGGTGCCCCATCGAGCCGCCAAGGCTTCGGCGATGTCCTTCAGCCCGTCGCCTCCGACGGGCGCCTGGGAAGGCTTGACCGGAACCCCAGGCCCCACGACCAGCACGCACTCGCCCCGGATCCGCGGCCCCCCCGCGAGGGTCTGGACCAGCTCGCCGAGGGGCTGCCGGATCCCTTGCTCGAACTTCTTGGAGATCTCCCGACAGAGGCACGCCTCCCGCGAGGGGTCGACCGCCGCCAGCGCGCGTACCAGCTCCTCAACACGGCTCGGGGCCTCGTAGAACACGAGGGTCTCTGGGCGCGACAAGACCTCCACAGCATAGTTGGATCGGCCTTTTCTTGGCGGAAACCCAAGAAAGATGGACGGGGCGGCGGGCAGTCCACTCGCGGCCAGCGCGGCAGCGAGCGCGCTCGGCCCCGGCACGGAGCGGATCTCGATCCCGCGCGTGTGAGCGAGGCTCACGAGGAGTGCTCCAGGATCGGAGATCCCCGGCGTGCCCGCGTCGGAGACGAGCGCCACCCTCTGATCGACGGCCCGTTCGAGGACCACCTCGGCGCGACTCGCCTCGTTGTGGGCATGGAGCGCGATCAACTCGGGCGCTGGAATATCGAGCGCCGAGAGAAGCTGGCGCGTGCGACGGGTGTCCTCTGCGGCGATCAGCGAAGCGCTCTGGAGGACCTCACGCGCCCTGGGCGAGAGATCGCCTAGCGTGCCGATCGGGGTCGCGACGAGCCAGAGCGCCATCGGTCACGCCCCGTCGAAGGCGTCGTCGATCCAGAGAGCGGTCCACGGACGCGCCGCGAGATCGACCAGCACCACCAGGAAGGCGACCTCGTCGAAGGCGTAGGGGCACTCCCCCAGGTACGCTTCGGCCGCTCGCCGAAGCCTCCGCTGCTTGTCCGGGCCGACCGCGTCGTGCAAAGGGAGCTCCGCCTCCCCCGAGCGCGCCCGCACCTCGACGATACGAAGCGCGCCGTCGCGACGGACGATCAGATCCAGCTCCCCGCCGCCGCCGTGCCAGTTCTGTGCCAGCACTTCCCAGCCCTGACCCCTGAGGGTCTCGGCCACCCAACGCTCCGCCTGGACCCCAGATCCAACCGCACGGCGACGCGCCTCGGTCGTAGAAGCCGAGGACCGCTCCCGCGTGCTGGGGGCTTCACGGGGCATTCGCGAACCCCTGGGATCTAGGGAAGCGTGGTGGTAGAGACCTAGGCGTCGCGAGCCGCTTGGCGACGCTTCTTACCGCGGCGCTTCCGCTTGGAGGTCTCTTCGGCGAGAGCGACGATGGGCACGAAGTCACGGATCGGCTTGAGACGTGCAGCCTTGCCGGTACGACCACGAAGGAAGTGAAGCTTAGCCCGGCGCACCTTGTGACGCGCCGTGATCTCGATTCGCTCGACATTCGGGCAGGTCGCGGGGAAGATCCGCTCGACGCCGACGCCGGACGCCATCTTGCGCACGGTGAAGGTGGTGCGGGGACCGCCGCGCTTGATGCGGATACAGGTCCCCTCGAAGATCTGAATACGGCTCTTGGAGCCTTCAACGATGCGGACGTGAACGCGCACGGTGTCGCCGGGGCGGACGTCGACGGTCTCGCGCTTGCGGGCGGTGAGGATTTCCCGTTCGACTTGCTGGAGAAGGTTCATGGCGGACCTCAAGAAGGGGCTGGAAGATGGCGATGCGGCGCCAGGATGACAGGAAACGCCCAGAGGGCTAGCCCGAGCGCCAGCTCCGGCGCACCGCGAACCGGCGCCCCTTAGCCCCCCTCCTTGCGGTCGTCAACGTCGCCAGCCCCGTGCGTCGATGGGCGGCCATCAACGCCGGCCGGATCGTAGCCTCGGGTCAGGCCCGAGCTCGCCCGCCAGGCGCGGTACAGATCGGGGCGAAGCCGATGGGTGCGCTCTATGGCGTCTTGGTGGCGGAAGGCGGCGATCTTGGCATGGTCGCCCGAGAGCAAGACCTCGGGCACGGTCGCGCCCTCGAAGTCTCGGGGCCTGGTGAAGTGCCGATGCTCCAGCAAGCCCCGCGAGAAAGACTCGTCTCGAGCCGAGTCTTCGTTGCCGAGGACCCCGGGGATCAGCCGGGCCGTGGCGTCGACCACCGCGCACGCCGCGAGCTCCCCCCCCGTGAGGACGAAGTCTCCCAGGGAGATCTCTTCGTCGACCCATGCATCGATCCGCGCGTCGATACCTTCGTAGTGTCCACAGAGCAGCACCAGGTCCGGTTCTTGAGCCAGGCGCTCGGCGGTCGCTTGATTCATGGGGGCCCCGGCAGGGCTGAGGTGGATGACTCGGCTCGTAGGCCGCCGCACCGCTCGGATCGCTCGCGCTACCACGTCCACCTTGAGGACCATGCCCGCCCCTCCCCCATAGGGCGCATCGTCGACCTGCCGATGCCGACCTTCCGCCCAGTCGCGGATGTCACGCACCTCGATCTGGACGAGCCCCCGCTGCTGCGCACGCCCGAGGATCGACATGGAGAGCGGCCCCTGCACCATGGAGGGGTGCAGCGTCAGGACACAGAAGCGGTGGGGTGGGCTCACGTCTCAGAGCTCGTGCAGGGCCGAAGGGTCGAGCACCAGACGGCCCCCCTCGAGGTCGACCTGGAGGATGGCTTCGCTGGCGAAAGCCACGAAGAGCACGTCGCGATCGATCGAGAGCTCGAGCAGGTCCCCTCCAGCGGTGTGCGCCACGTCGACCACTCGGCCGCGCGCGACCCCGTCGACCTCGACGGTCAGACCTTGAAGATCCGCCACGTAGAACTCCCCTTCCCCCGCCGGCGGGAGGGCGTGACGCGCGATGGCGATCCGCGTCTTCATGAGCTCGGCCGCCTGCTCCCGCTGCGACACCCCTCGGATCCGCCCGAGGATACGCTTTCCGGCACCTGGCCGGCAGCTCAGGGACGCCGACCGACGACCCCCGTCGGGCGCGATAAGCACCACGTCGACCGGACCTTCGAGCAGCACGCTGTCGCGGTGGCTGTGGAGGTGAACCCGCAGCTCACCCTTAACGCCGAAGATCCCCACGACCTCACCCAGCTCGACCTCGTCATCGAGCAGGCCGCGGCCGGGGAGAGGCTGGAGGCTACTCTTCGCCGTCTTCGAGGGCGCCATGCTCCTCGACCAGGTCGAGGGTGGCCTTGCGCTTACCCGCAGCCGCCGAGAGGACGGTGCGCAGCGCGCGGAGGGTGCGGCCATCGTCGCTCGTGAGCTTGTCGTGGTCGTCGGCGTGAACGACGAGCTCGAGCATGACGACCGACTCCCCTTCGACGGTCTGCACCGAGACATCGTCGGGGTTGGCGACGATGGGGCGGACCAAGTGGTGAACCAGATCTTGCATCAGGCCTGCTCCGCCGCGACGCGCTCGCGCGCCTTGGTGATCAAGCGAGAGACGGTGTCACTCGGACGCGCGCCCTGACCGACCCAGTGATCGATACGATCGAGCTCGAGCTTGAGATCGAAGGGGTCTTTCATGGGGTCGTAGTAGCCGACCTGCTCGATGAAGCGACCGTCGCGGGGGGAGCGGGAGTCGGCGACGACGACGCGGTAGAAGGGGCGCTTCTTGGCGCCGAGCCGGGTAAGGCGAATGCGAACCATGTTGGGATCCGAGACTGGAGGTTGATGGCGAGGCGCGCATAACCAGCGCCCCGTGGGCTGTCCACGGGTCGAGGGTGGTCGAGACGCACGCCGCTGGACGCGGCCCGGATTAGCCACTTCGCGCGCTGCGGGCAAGGCCCTGAGGCACAGGCCCGATGATTCAAGGGTTCAGAGAGGAATATTCCCGTGCTTTCGCGGAGGGTTCTGATCGCGCTTGCCCTCGAGGCTGTCGAAGGCATCGACCAGGACCCTGCGGGTGTGTTCCGGGCGGATCACAGCGTCGATGTATCCTTTCGAGGCTGCGTCGTAGGGGTTGGCGAAGCGCTCCCGGTACTGTTCGACCTTGCCCTTGCGCGCCTGCTCGGGGTCGGGGCTGGTCGCCAGCTCCCGCCGATAGAGGATGTTGACCGCACCCTCCGCCCCCATCACCGCGATCTCTGCGGTCGGGAAGGCAAAGTTGAGGTCCGCCCGAATATGCTTACTGTTCATCACGTCGTAAGCGCCACCGTAGGCCTTTCGAGTGATGAGGGTGACCTTGGGCACGGTCGCCTCGGCGAAGGCGTAGAGCAGCTTAGCGCCATGCTTGATGATGCCACCATACTCTTGCGCCGTGCCTGGCAGGAAGCCCGGCACGTCCACCAGCGTGAGCAGGGGAATGTTGAAGGCATCGCAGAACCGCACGAAGCGAGCGGCCTTGATCGAGCTGTTTACATCGAGGCAGCCCGCGAGCATGTTCGGCTGGTTGGCCACGACCCCCACGCTCCGGCCGCCGAGCCGCAGAAAGCCGACGACGATGTTCTGCGCATAGCCGGAGGCCACCTCGAGGAAGCGTTGTTCATCCGCGATCGCAGCGATGAGCTCCTTGATGTCGTAGGGGCGGTTGGGGTTGGTGGGCACGAGCTCGACCAGCTCAGGGGTCGCGCGATCGTGCGGATCATCGGTCGGGCGCGGAGGCGCCTCTTCGAGGTTGTTCTGAGGGATGTAGGACAAGAGCTCGCGGAGCAGCGCGAACATGGCCTTCTCGTCGGGCACCTGAAAGTGAGCGACCCCGCTCACGCTGTTGTGAGTGTCCGCGCCACCGAGATCCTCTTTGGAGACGATCTCGTGCGTGACGGTCTTGATCACGTCTGGACCCGTCACGAACATATACGAGGTGCCCTCGACCATCGCGATAAAGTCCGTGATGGCCGGCGAGTAGACCGCCCCGCCCGCGCAAGGGCCGAGGATCGCGCTGATCTGCGGAACCACCCCGCTCGCCAGCGTATTTCTTAGAAAGATATCTGCATATCCACCCAGGCTCGCCACCCCTTCTTGAATGCGCGCGCCGCCCGAGTCGTTGAGACCGAAGACCGGCGCGCCGTTGCGCATGGCCAGATCCATGATCTTGCAGACCTTGCGGGCATGGGCCGCAGAGAGGCTGCCCCCGAAGACGGTAAAATCCTGGGCGAAGACGTAGACGAGTCGTCCGTCGATGCGCCCGTGCCCCGTAACCACGCCATCACCGAGGATCTTCTGCTGCTCCATGCCGAAGTCGACGCAGTCGTGGGTCACGAAGCGGCCGATCTCGACAAACGTGCCGGGATCGAGGAGCGCGTCGACGCGCTCACGAGCGGTGAGCTTGCCTTGGGCGTGTTGCTTGTCGATCCGGGCCTGCCCCCCACCGAGCTCGGCCTGTCGGTTCATCTCGCTCAAGCGTGCGTCGAGCTCTTCCCGTTCCATGGACTCCTCCCGTCGAGGCCCGGCGCTAACCCATCGGCCACCCCTTCGGGCTGCCGTAAGGGATCTTTCCGTCGAGCCCCTCTTAGAGGTTGAGGGTCACCCTGAGATAGACTACCCTGCGCCGTCATCTGGAGGCTGTGCCATGCTGTCCGTCCGCTCTGTCTTGATCTCGTCTATCACTGGGCTCGCGCTCACTTCTGCCTGCGGGGGCGGAGGCGGAGGCGGAGGCGGCGGGAACGGACTCGACTCCGACACCGGCACCGACACCTACTACGAGCCGGGCTGCATCGAAGTCTCGGGGCAGGACTTCGCCTACGCCCACTTCCACGACGCCGTGGCCAACGCCAACGACGGCGACACGATCACCCTGTGTGACGACCTGAGCCAGGCCCTCATCCTCACGAGCAACGTCATCATCGACGGGGCAGGCTTCTCCCTCCTCCCTCCGGTCAACAACTCTGCCGTCACCGTCGGCCAAGGTGGCGACGTCACCCTCTTCGACGTGACCGTCGACACGACCCGCTCTGCCTTCGTCGTCGAAAACGGCGGGTCCCTCACCGTGCGCGACGCCAACCTCATCGCCGTTCCAAACTACGGCGTCGACGTCCAGAGCGGCGCCAACGCGGTCCTCGAGCGGGTCACCATGGCCGCTCCAGGCTGGGGGGGCGCTCAGGTCTCGGGCGGCACCCTCGTCATGCGCGAGAGCACCATCACCAACCCCGGCGCCTACGGCGTCTACGTCGAGCGAGACGGCGAAGCCACCCTCGAAGACAACATCATCACAGGTGCGCAACGCCGCGATCTCGACAGCGTCAACTTCTTCAGCCTCGATGGTGTGGGCGTGTGGCTCGAGAGCGGAGCGAGCGCGACCCTGTCGGGCAACACGATCACCGATCCCGAGACCGTGGGGATCAGCGCCGACGACGCCGGCACCCTCACCCTCGAGCGCGACGTGATCGAGGGCGGCATCGCCGGCATGACCATCCGAAACACCGAGGTCTTCACCGACGAAGCGCAGATCCTCAACTACTTCGCCTACGGTCTACTCTGCGTGAACTGCATCGACGCAGAGCTCCACAGCACGAGCGTCATCACCGATCCCGAGACCTCCCGCCCCACGACCTTCAATGAGCAAGGGGAGCAGACCGATGGCTCCATGGGCATCTTCGGGATCGAATCCAGCCTGATCATCACCGGAACCGAGACCGAGCCCTCGGTGATCCGAGGGAACAACTTCTCGGGTGCGCTCCTCAGCCCCTCGGGAGGGGGGGGGACCCGCGCCACCCTCGACATCAGCGACGCCGTCGTCGAGAACAACGCAGCCTTCGGCCTCGCGCTCTACTCGGGCGAGCTCACGATGGACCGCGTCCAGGTCCTCGACACCCGCAACGACGACGAGGCCTGCGTCACCCCGACCGGCCTGGCTTGCAACATGGCGATTGGCTTGATCGGCAGCAACGGCGACATCACCGACAGCGTCGTGAGTGGCAGCGAAGAGTGGGGGCTGACATCCGTAAACGGCGTACTCAACGTCCAGGGCTCAACCTTCCACAACAATGAGATCATCGGAATCTTCAGTCAGGGCTCCTCGGTCAACGTCGACTCGACCCGGTTCGGCGCGGGCACCGCCGTGAGCCTCTACCTGGGCGGGGGCACGGCCGCGCTGCTACGGAACTCCATGTTCCAAAATACGGACTACATCTTCCCCGCATCCTTGACCGATGGAACGCCGGTCGATGTCCACTACGCCTCGGTCGACGCCTTCGCCTTCGACTCCTCGCTCGAGGTGTCGGACACCACCTTCGAGAACGGCAATACCGGCATCGAGGCGATGGGCACCTCGACCATCACCGTTCGCGACTCCTCCTTCAGCGACTACCCGCTGAGCGCATTCCTCGCGAACGGTGGCTCCATCGACGCCCGCGATGTCACCCTCTCGGGCTTGGGTCGATGGGCAGCCCTGTGCGATGCGGGCGACCTTCGCCTCGACAACGTGACCTTCACCGAGAGCACCACCAGCCCCTTCCGGCAGGTCTACTTCTTCGATGGCGAAGAACCTCTCGTCATCGAGCGCGACGAGCACGGCCCCGTGATCGACGCCCGGGACTGCCGACTCCGCCTCGATGATGTCACGATCGACGACGCGATCAACACGGCCGTAGACGCCCGAGACAGCGAGGTCTTCCTGAACAACGTCACGCTCCGCGACGTCACGAAGTCACGCACCACACCGACCTCCGACAGCGGCGCGATCCACATTCAGTACACCACCGTCGATGCCGAAGCCGTCCTGAACAACGTCGAGGTCCAGGGCGTCAACGTGGGCAGCGCGATCCGCGCCAAGTCCACCACGGCGCTCGGTGGGCGGTTCACGCTGACGAACCTCCTTCTGGGCGGACCCACGACCGAGGACCAGATCCGACGACACGGCGTACACGCCAGCAACATCAACGATCTCACCATCAACGGCCTCGACATCGAGAACGTCGTGTTGAGCGGCTTGAACCTGACCACTACCCGAGCGGTCATCACGGGCGAATCCCTTCGTCGCTCGGGAACCATTCGCGATACCGGCGTCCACGGCGTCTTCGCCAGCTACACCAGCGCCTCCCCCGACGTGCAGGTCAGCCTCATGGACCTCAGCATCTTCGACACCGGCAACCACGGGATCCGAGTCAACGGTGGCCTGCACAGCTTGGTGAACGTGTCGGTCACCGGCGCGGACGGCTACGGCGCCTTCTGCCACCTCGACGCCGACTTCGAGACCTGCGACGCGACCCTGAGCGGAACCGAAGGGCCCAGCAGCGGCTGTGGGTGCCTCAGCCCTGACCCGGGCGACGGCGACGGCGATGGGGACGGCGACGGGGACGGCGACGGCGACGGAGACGGCGACGGCGAC
>REDI01000076.1 GCA_007693595.1 Deltaproteobacteria bacterium
GATCAGGTCACCCGGCGCGGCGGTGCCCGGTAGATGCCGGGGCTGTGTGGATACGCATCTGCAGCACCGAACTCCTCACGCCCCAGAGTACTCTGGACTTGGCTCAGGGCGCTACGATGGTAGTCGAATAGGAAGTTGATGGTCATTGTCAGATCTTGGCGGTAGGCGTCCACCGTGTACTCAGTACCAGTGCCTGGCGTGTGGGTTTCAGTACCACTTTGTCGCTGCACACTCCTCTTCTGCGCGCCGCCGGTCTGCGCAGATCCGGCGTGCGCAGTGAGAAGGTCTTCTGCGCTTTCTCCGCGGACGACAAGATCGGCCACGGCGTTCGCGTGGCTCTCGTGATGGTCTGCGGCCTCGCCGACCCCCCCCGCGGGATGCACCCCGCCGCGCTGGCTGATGAAGTGCGCAGCTTCGTGTGCGGCGGTGTGCAGGTCGGGCGTAGTGCCAAAGGCTACGTCGCTGCCTGTGGTGTAGGCGTTCGCGCCAATGGCTTCAGCCGCCGAGATGGCAGACTCTCCTTGGTGCGCGCGAAGTCCCGAGATATCGTGTCTGCCGAAGCTCGCCTGGATGCGAGACGCAAAGGGGAAGGCCCCGCCGCCGTCGGCAACGCCCGACTCAGCCGCAGCAGCGACCGACGAGGAGTCAGCTGCGGCTTTGTCGGTCTGCTCGGCCAGGGTGCCCGCCATCTCAAGAATGCTCATTGCGTCATCATCATAAGCGGCTCCCTTCGATACTAGCTCCGCCGCTTCGGCGTTGCCGGCCGGTTGCACGAAGGCGTTCGAGGCCTGTGCTGAAGGACTGGTCGTGGGTCTGGGGCACCTAGTCGCTTGTCGCTTGTCGCTTCATGGGAGGGCTTCTTGTGGTACTGCGCGCCCGAGAAGGACATGGCAGAACAGATAAGAACTCAAGAGTTCAGTGTGATTGTATCTCTTCGCCTCGAAGATAGCAAACCGCCCCGAGGCTGCGGCCGAATCTCTGATAGAATGTTGCCCGATACAGGCGTGCGCTAATTGGAGAAAGGCCTAACCGGATGCCTTGAGAGTACATCAGCCTCGCCGCGAGGGATCTAAAAGGTGTGGAGTCCGATCGCCCGAACGCGCTGCACAGCCTGTTGAAGCGCTGCGAGAACGGCGCTGCCGACGGTGGCTGAACCTGAGCGGTGGGTATTCGAAACAGAAGCCGTGAGGTCTCACGCCTTCCCGAGAACGCCCCACACCACTCGAGCCTCTCCAATCACGCCACCAGTTGCCCGTGTCCTTCGTCGCGACGGCGCCAGAACTGACGATGCCGATCCACTCACCTCTTCGCGCCCTACGCCTCGGAGTTCGAGATCGGGCGTCCCTGCGCAAGCAGGTTGACCGTACATGGTCCCGCCCTCCCCGGGCGAGCTGATCCCCGTTGACTAAGCCTCTCCTCCCCCCAAAAGGGGGAGCCGATGCTCAAGCAACTCTCGGAGACCGTCTAGACCCATCGCCCGACGACCCCGAACCAACCTTTCCCCGACTGGCTACGCAGGGAGATCGTCGAGGGGGCGCGCCCGATGCTCGACACGCGCCACACCTGGCAGGCGGTCGCGGCAATCGGGATCTCCTCGACCTCCCTGTACCGTTGGAGCAGCGACCTCGACGAGGGCGTGCGCTTCAGCACCGTTGTTGTCGCGCCTGATCAAGCGGCTGGCGTCCAGGTTAGCTTCCAAGTTCGAAACCCCAAGGGTGACGTCCTCTCCAGCCTGGGCCTTGAGTCGGTAGCCGTGCTCCTCGGGCGGCTCGGATGATCGGCAGAACGCGAAGCATCAACGTCTACGCGCGAACCACGCCGGCCGGCCTCCGAAATGAGGCTCAATGCTCTCTACGGACTGGTCGAGAAGGAGCGGCTCGGCCTAGCCAACGGTCGTCATGCTGCTCGAACGCCACCGCGATCCACGCGGCTGAGCTGACATGGCCCGCTCAGGCCGGCTGCTTCGAGGGGATCGACCTGCCCAACTTAGACCTTGCCGAATGCTGACTCCATGGCCGTCGCGGGTTCAAGAAGGTCATCTCCCAAGCCGACGAGGCGCATCTCTTCCTCGCGGACACCGGCAAGCTCTTCGCCATCGAGCGTCAGGCCAAAGAGGAGGCCTATTTCCCGAATCCCAGTTCGGGCAACCTCCCCAGGGCTAGCTAGGGCAAAGCCTCCACACTGAACAAGGTCGGCTGCTTGGGCAAGCTCGGCCCCTCCTCGACAAGGCGCTGAACTACCTGGTCAATCAGCGCCGGCCTCTCGAACGATTCTTGGAGGATCCCCGGGTCCCACTCACGAACAACCACGCTAAGCGGCTGTTCCGTGCGCCGGTACAAGGCCGCAAGGCGCACCAAGGGTCGCGATCGGAGGGGGGCACGCGAATTCTCTCGGCGTTCTACACCGTGATCGGTTCGTGCAAGCTCAACGGCGCCGATCCGGTGGCGTTCATGAAGCACCTGGTCGAGCGCGGGCTCGCGGAGCCCACCTCCGCACTACTGCCGAGCGAATCGCGGCCGAGGTCGCCAGCGAACGGGAGCCACCACAGGGTTGAGGTTGAGGGTTCGCGTTCCATGACGGGGGATGAGCGGACCGGGATAGGCTGGCCCGGGGACTGCGGGACCATGTACGCTCGAGGAGCCCGCCTACGCGCTCCTGCCGAGCGAATCGCGGCCGAGCTGGCCGGCGAGGGGGAGCCACCACAGGGTTGAGGTTGAGGGTTCGCGTTCCATGACGGGGGATGAGCGGACCGGGATAGGCTGGCCCGGGGACTGCGGGACCATGTACGCTCGAGGAGCCCGCCTACGCGCTCCTGCCGAGCGAATCGCGGCCGAGCTGGCCGGCGAGGGGGAGCCACCACAGGGTTGAGGTTGAGGGTTCGCGTTCCATGACGGGGGATGAGCGGATCGAGGATGAGGGGCCCGGGGACTGACGATCGCCTTGCGCTTCTTCCGTCGGTAGAGCGTCTGCGCGACGGCCGCCGGCGAGGCATCGGTGGCGGACATCGGCTCGGCGCGGCTGAACGTATACCGCCCCCGCGCGGGTAGTTCCTCGACCCAGTCATGGAGGGTGCCGGTTTGGCCATGGCGATGCCTCATACGAAACGATGGCAATGCGTGACGTTCTCAGAGGGTCTCCGCGGGCAGGCTTGACCCGTTTCGATCGGCGGTTACATTGTAGTATCAGTTGTTCCGATACCCGCTGAGGTGAACCCACATGCTGCCCAGACCCACCATCGAATCCTTCGACGCCTGGCTCGCGGCCCGTTCGCTGCGTCTCGACGCCGTCGTGGTGGGCGGATCAGCGCTCGCGCTGCTCGGGGTCATCGATCGACAGACCCGCGACTTCGACATCCTTCATCCCGAGTTGCCTCTGGAGATCGCGGAGGCCGCTCGAGAGTTCGCCATCCACCTCCGAGGCGAAGGCGTCGAGCTCGCGGACGATTGGCTGAACAACGGCCCCATGCAGCTCGCCGACGTTCTGCCCGACGGATGGGCACTTCGGGTGCAGGTGGCCTTCGCGGGGGCCTCGCTCACACTGACCACGCTGGGCCGTGCAGACCTGCTCAAGACCAAGCTCTTCGCGCTCTGCGATCGAGGCACCGACCTGGCCG
>REDI01000047.1 GCA_007693595.1 Deltaproteobacteria bacterium
AGCACACGCCGCTCCCTCGGGGTCTCGTCGTTGGGAGCGCCTCGTCGTCGGCCTCTCTTGGGCCCCCTTGAGGCACGCTCGCGGTCTCTACAGGCCGCTGGCGTGGTCGGGCTTGGCCGGGGGAGGGGTGGTGTTGCGCGGGTTCTTGCGGGTGTGTTTGGTCAGGATCCAGACCGCGCGAAGCCCGGTCGTCCAGCCGTGAGATCGAAGTGTGCCGTTGCCTACGGTGCCGACGTTGACCGAGTCCGTGAGGACGGGCACGCCGACCTGCGTGACCTCGGAGTTCGTGATGTTCAGGGTTGGCATGTGCAGGTAGCTCGCCATCCCGTCGAAGCGCAGCCGTCCCTCGACCAGCCAGAGGCTCGCGCCACTGCTGAACTGGAGCTTCCAAGGGTCGACCAGCGCGACGCTGATCCGCTCGGGGGGGAGGGAGCCTCTCTCCCACATCACGCCGCCCCGAAGTTCGATCGCGTCGTTGGCGCGCCACTCGCCACCCAGCCGAAGGCTGAAGTTGTCGCCGAAGCCGGCGGGCAGGGCGAGCGTTGGGGGGACATCGCGCTCGATCCCAAGTCGCGAGCTCCGCACGGTGATATCGATGTCTTCGACCATGATGTCGGTGAGGCTGGACCAGCGCTCGTACACGGTGGCCAGCTCGATCTCGAGGTTGGGGCGGGGTCGTATCGCTACGCCTGCCCTCAGGACGATCGGCAGGTTGATGTTCAAGGTGACGCGCTCGTCTGTCCAGACGGACTGATCGAGGGAGTCATCGAGGCTGTGGCCGGTGAAGTCCAGGTTTGCTGGCCCTCTGGCACGGAATCGTGCGGGAGGCGTCATCGAGAGGCCGATGCTTACCCTTGGGTCGGGATCGATGAGGACGCCGACGTTCCAGAAGGGCTTTCCGTAGTCCCAGGTCTGGGCATCGACCAGCACGTCGCCGTTCTCGCGGTCGGAGCCATCGTCGCGGGGGCCGCTGGTCGTGACCTTGATGCGCTGGTCCACCCGTAGCATCTGCATCCCGATGCCCGCGCCGATGGTCAGCCAAGGCAGGGGCTTGTAGGCTCCCGAGGGTCCGAAGGAGAAGAGCCAGATGGTCGAGTCGATGAGTCCGTAGCGCTGTGCGCCTTCGGGGTCGTAGTCGAAGGTCGGCGCGAAAGGCGAGGTCATGCCGAAGGCGATCGCCGCGTCGTCGCCGAGAGGGCTGGCGAAGCCGAGCTGGGGGACGGGGAATGCGGGGGCCCGGTTCCTGGCTGGGTCCAAGGCGTTTCCGGCGTCGTCGATGCGATCGAAGCGCACGCCCTGTCGGACGCCCGAAAGCCCCGCCGAGATGCTTGGGGCATCGACGCGGATCAGGCCGGCGGGGTTGTAGTATTGGGCGAACTGCGTGTCAGCGCCGGCGACCCAGGCGCCCGCGCGCCCCGAGGCGACGATGCCCGAGTCGCTGAAGTAGTAGCCGCCAGCCTGGGCGAGCGAGCCGAGAAGTAGAAGCAACATGAAGCCCTCACTTGTGCGGCAGCATGCCATGGTCGACCGGCTCATGCACCTGGGTCGGCCGTCGTGCTAGGGGCCTCCGTTGTCTCGAAGCAGCACATCGATGGCGAACCGGGCGCGGTCCAGCGCGCGGGCGGCCCGACTCCCGCGGAGCCGACGCCGGAGCATCAGCAACGCCTTTCGTTCGATCAGGTGCCGGTCGATGGAGGGGCGGGGTGGACGGCTCGGTTGGGTCTTCAACGGGGCCCAGAGCTGGTCTCGGGGGGTGCCCCAGGCGCGGAGGTCTTCCTCGTCGAGGTGGCGGACCATGCGTTCGAGCATCGCCCGCCGCGCAGGACGGTCCCGCAGCGTCTCTGCCCAGGCGGTGGCATGCGTTGGGATGGGCTCGACCTCCCGGCGAACGGTCGAAGGATCTCCGAGCCCGGCCGGGGGGGGGCTCGACTCGCCGTAGCGCTGCATGGTCGGCGGATGATCAAGCCCGAGCCAGTCACAGATCCGTCGTAGCTCCGAGCTCGGATCGGCGAGCAAGGCTTCGTAGGTGAGGGCATGGATATCGGTGCTTGGTGGTGGGGCGCGGAGGAGGTTCGCGATCGCGGGAACGTAGCGCTCGATAACCGGGTTGTGAGCGTGGGCGAAGGCCCAGTCGTCGTCGAAGAAGGTCCTGGCGTAGCTGCACCAGACGGCGAAGGGGTGGCGGGTGAGCACCAAGTACCGAGCTCGGGGGTAGAGCCGAAGGAGGGTCGGAAGAACGAGCGCGTAGGCAGGGGTCTTGTCGACGAGGAAGGTGCGGCCACTGTTCTGGAGCAGCCGGCCGTAGAGGGTGTCGGGCATCGCGCGCATCGCGTCGAGGTAGTCCTGCTCCCCACCCGGCAGGCTCGCCACGAGGGCGCGGTGGGCCCGTGCGGTCTGCACGGGATCGTAGGGAGCCTTCTGAACCCTGCCGAAGTATCCCAGGTGCACCAGCGGAGTGATGAGGTGGGGCTCGGGTCCCGCGTAGATCTGCGGGTGGGCGTGGAGCATGCGGCTGAGCAGGGTCGTACCGCCACGGGGGGGACCGATGAGGAAGATCAAGCGCCGAGGGTCGAAGCTCAAGGGTCGAGGTCCTCGGGCAGGCAGCGTAGGGACGGCAGGTCGCAGCGCCCGCGCTCGTCGAAGCGGATCCCCTCCTGCTCGAGCAAGCGGCGCTGGAGAGGGCCACGGACGGGGTCGTCGCGGAGCGAGATCATCCCTTGCGCGTTGATGACCCGCTGCCATGGGATCTGCACGGACCGCTCGGGCGAGAGCCGAGAGAGCGCCCAGCCCACCCTGCGTGCTGCGCGAGGATGCCCCAGCGCTGCCGCCACGTCGCCGTAGGTCGCGACGCAGCCTGAAGGTATGCGGCGCACCACTCGGTAAACGGCCTCGCAGAAGGGGCTGGTGTCGGGGGGGCAGAAGTCTGACATCTTCCTTTCGGGGAGGGCACTTAGGCGGTGGGAAGGGATCCGATGGAGCCTTCCTCGTCGACCCTAGCCCGTCGGTCCCCTGGGGTCGAAGCGCCCTCCAGCGGCCAGGTGATGCGATGGCCCCGTGCACGGTGAGCCCGCCTGCGCTACCATCCCGCCGCGGAGGACACGTGCAGCGAATCTTGGCGGTATCGCTCCTGTTCATGGGGTGCCACGGGGTCGGCCAGACCGGCCCGCGCGGGATCAAGGGGGTGCTCGTGACCGCCGACGGCGCCCCCATCGCTCGTCAACGGATCTCCTCCGAAGAGCACGGCATGCTCACCGACGAAGATGGCCGATTCGAAGTCCGTTGGAAGGATCCTGCCACCTTCGTGGACTTCAACCGAGGGGGGCTTAAGTGGCGCCGGGCTTGGCAGCGGGACACCGACGCGGGTGAGGTCCGGGTCGAGCTCCCGCCCTTGCGGGAAGGCGAGCTGGTCTGTCGCACCGAGCTCGAGTGCATGGCCGACGTCTCGTGGACCTTCGGTGACGGCCTCAAGGCCGAGACCCGTATCCAGTGTGGCGAGAAGGTCCCTGCTTCGGTCTTTCGTGGGCTTCCTCGTCAGCTCCCGACGGTGCGCTGCAGCACGATTCTCGGGGATCTCGATCTAGACGTTCGAGAGGATCGCGGCCGCGTCTTGATCAAGAGCCGGCCCCAGCCCCTCCCGGTCGAGTTCGAAGGCGCGGATGAGGCGACCTGCCAGCCAGCGATCCTGCACGGCGACGTCGTGGAGGGGGTCGGGGTCGTCGGGCTCCGTCCAACCCAGAGTACCTACGCCTGGGCTGTGTGTGATGGCCGGGCGGGGACCCCCGTCCCCGCGGCGCCGATGGAGCGGATCGGCTCCACGTCCGAGGCCACCATCGAGCTCCCTGCCTCGCTCGACGGGGTGGATCTCGTGCTCGATCCTCCGCTCGACAAGCCGCGAACCCTCACCCTCGTCCACCAGCGGGAGTCGGGCTCGATCGCCTGGGAGATCCGGGTGGATCCCGTCGATGGGGGCACCTACAAGCTCCCGCCGCTGCCTCGCGGAGACTATCGGTTGGGCTGGGGCTCCAAGGATGTCTTCAGTCAGGTCAACCCGCCGGACCCCGAGATCCCAGGCACGGTGGTGATCGTTGCCCGCTCCGGGCCTTGGGGCCAGCGGGGGGGCTACGTAGGCGCCTTGCGCCTCGAAGAAGACACCCCCAAGGGCACGCTGAAGGTCGATGGGCATCCCCCCGAAGCCTACCTTGGCGATCGGTAGCGTCCCTGTCGCACCCTTCGTTTCGTGGCCCCACGGCCTCTCGCTCGCGTCGAAGAGTTGGGGGCTGGGGCTGGCGGTGCGCGAGCCGATGGTGCGAGTCGCGCGCGCTGACGATACACGGCTCCATCGCTTGGAGCCGTGCCCGTGACCCGATTGCTCGCCCTCCTGACCCTGTTCTTCTGGACGTCGGCCTTCGCCAACGACAGGGACACCGATCCTTCCGCCCAGGCCGAAGACTCCCAGGAGGAAGAAGAGGTTGTCGAGTCCGATGCCATCTCCTTCGTCGACGTCATGCCCGCCATCTCCAGGCTGACCAAGGGCTTGGAGCTCGACAGGCACGCAGCGCCGGCCCTCGAGCGTGAGGCCCGGATCCGGCTCTCGCTCTTTACGACCCATCCGCTCGACACCCCCACCGACTCCGCGGACCAGGTGGTCGAGCTCTTTCTCATCATCAGTATGCTACGCGAGCTTCATCGCCGTGGTCTCCTTGGGCGGGACCTGCGCCCCATCGAAGTGCAGGCCGCCTTTCATCTTCATCAGATCGGGCAACAGGCGCAGTCCGACCCCCTCTTTGATCGTCGTCTCAAGCGGTGGCTCGCCGACGAACAGGATCGGGAGCGCGCCGCCCTGCTCCGCCAGATCCGGATCTCGCTCCAGGCAGCCACCGAGGTCGCAGGACGGTGGTTCCCCGAGGCGATCATGGCGGCGCAGCGCGAGGCCCAGCAAGACGAGCGCATGTCGATCTACATCGGCCTGTGGCTCATCGACGCGGGCAACGCACGTCGTGGCGTCGAGGTCTTGGATTCGGTGTACTCCTTCGGTCAGATCCCGATCCGTGCCGAGGCTTACTACCGTGGTCTTCGTCTCGCGGGGCACGACGAGAAGGCCGAAGCCCTCCTGAAGGACCTCGCGGAGCCAGCCCCGCATTACCTCCGAGCCTTTCAGAGCTTCGATCGTCGGCTGGCCGAACGCAAGGCCGAGGTCTCGTTCCGGATCTCGGCTCGGCCTCGTCCGATCGACGCCTGGATGGATCACATCGATCGGAGGGTGCGCGATCCGTCCACCACGTCTCAGGAGCTCCGCGATGCGGTGGCCCTGATGCTCGAAGACCAGCCCGAGCATCCCGAGGCTTGGCGGCTCGCGGTGGGCTTTCGCCTTTCGGAGTTCGACATCGAAGGCATGGAGGATCTCATCGCCCAAGCCGAGGCCGCCGGGATCCCCGAGGAGCATCTCGTCGACCTCCGCTTGGCCAAGACCGTTTCCACCGCCGTGCTTCCCGACTACGACGCATCCAGACTCGAGGCCGAGCTCGGAGCCTTCGAAGCTCAGGTGGGGCGCGAGGGGCGTTCGACGGTGGAAGGGGTCGCGCTGTACGTCGAGGTCATGCGCCACCTCCAGGGGCACGAGGGGGCGCGTGAGGCCCGTTGGCTGACCCGTCGCGCCCGGCGGCATGCGCGGCGGCATCGCTCCGAGCCCGAGGCCATCCGGCTCGCGGCGGCTGCCCTCACGATGCTCGACGAGATCGTCCCTGCGACCAAGGTGCTACGCCGGAGAGCGCGGCGGCTGCCGCAGGGCGATAAGGGCCGTCTCTACCTCGAAGGTGCTCGCTTATGGTCCATGGCTTACCAGATCGACGGCGCACCCCAGGGGCTCGAGCGGTCCGAGGAGCTCCTGAGCTTGGCCCTCGAGGGCGGGGCTCCTCCGCCGCTGGTGATGGTAGAGCGCGTGGCGAACGATCAGATCGCCTCCTCTCCTACGGTCGATCCCGCTTCGGTTCATCCCTTGCTCAGAGGTTGGTTCGACGAGCTCGACCGCGCGGACCGGCGGCTCGGTTCCGATCCTGAGGGCGAGCGCGCACGGCTCGCCATCGCGCTGGGTCTGAGCCAGGTGGCGGTGTTGCTCGACCGGGGCGAGGGTATCGCCCAACCGCTCAACGTGGCCCGCTCCATCGCGTCCGAGCATCCGCTGACCCGTCTGGTGCTCGGTCAGTACCTCATGGTCGCGGGTGAGCCTCAGCGCGCGAATGAAGTCTTCTCCGCGATCGAGCCGGAGCTCTCCTTCCCCTCCGAGCAGTGGTCCCTCGCCCGCTGGCAGCTGCTCGCGTGCGCTCAGGTCGGGGATCTATCTTGCGTTCAGGCGCAGCGTGATCGGCTCGCGGAGCTTTGGGACGAAGCTCGGATCCCCTCTCAGCGCGAGGCGATCTGGGCCCACATCGTCTACGCCGGAGGAGTGAACATCACCTTGAAGATCCCGCGCGACGCTCCACTTCAGATCCGAGCGGAACTCGATCCGCGGCCGGTCCTCCTCGCTCATCCGCCCCACGACCGGCAGGAGCTTCTGCCAGCCGGTCCGGCCCCCTGAGGTCAAGCCATGCCCCTCCTGCTTCTCGCCCTGCTCCTGGGAGCATGCACCCCGACCCCTCCTCCGCCCGAGAGCTCCGAGAGGCCCGGAGCGTCAGCGAAGGGAGGGCCGGCGACCTCCGCCCCCGTGGTGCCACCGCGCGGAGCGCCTTCGGACGGCGCGGAGGGATCGGTCCCTTCGGCGAGGGATCCTGAAGCGGAGCAGCCCGACACGGGTGAGGACGATCCCGAGGCTGGCGATCCGGGGCTGGAGATCTCAGAGGATGTCTTACCCGAAGACGAAGACGAAGACGAAGACGAAGACGATCTCTCGCTCCCCGATCTGCTGGACATGCCTCCGAGGCGCCCTGCGGATCGCCTTGGGGACGAGACGGAGCTGGAGGAGGGTAGCGATGAGCTCCCCGACAAGCTGACCCTCCCCCCCCTTAGACCGGCCGATGCGTACGATCCGGGCGTGGTGATCAAGCCCGATCTGACGACCTCGGCCGCGCGCCAATGCGAGACCGACGAAGACTGTGTGATCTCGTGCGCGATGGACTGCTGTGTGGCCCCTGAGGCCTGCCGGACGGCGGTGTCCAAGTCGTGGCTGCCAGCGATCGAGGCGTGGGGGAAGAGGGACTGTCCCGACTCGGCTTGCCCCGAGGTCGACGAGCCCCCAGCGCCGGGCGTGGAGCGCGCGGAGTGCCATCAGGGCCAGTGCGTACCCGCTCTCGGCGCAGATCCAGCCCCCTGACCGACCAGCCCAGGGCTGACGTTCGGATCAGAAGGCTTGTCCGAAGCGTACCATGACCTGTACCCTCTCGGTCGAAGGCAGCCCCGACAGCACGACGGGTCGGCCCAGGGTGACCCCGACGAGGCTCGGGCTCGCTCCTAAGAGATCAAAGACCAGGCTGCCGCCCGCAGTGAGGCCGACAGCCCCGACTCTTTCGCGCTGAAGGGTGGTCGCGCCGCCCGCTTCGGCGCCGATCGAGAGCTGGACCTCCGAGAGCCAGGCGAGGCCCAGCAGGGGCAGGCTCGCGTGTCGAACGGGCGCGTAGCGGATCTCGCCGCCGGTCACCGCTCGGGTGCGTCCGATGGCGTAGGCGGGCGGGAGGCTCATGATCGCGCCCGGACCTCCCAACCAAAGCAGCCGTTGCTCGGTGTCTCCCATGGCTCCAGCGGCGTTCGCGTAGCCTGCCAGGGCCCATCTCGGGTGGGGTGAGGTCACGCCCGCTGCGTGGAGTCGAGCCGTGCCCCACCGCGTCGACTCAGCCGGGAGCACCCCTCCGCTCAGGCTCACCGAGAGGCGGCGACCACGGAGAGGAAAAAGGCCGCTCACTCGGGTATCCCAGGCGTAGGCCACCCCACCTCCCAGGGTGAGCAGGGGTCGGTCCCCCCCAGCGAAGCGCGGGTTGGTCCAGGCTGGCTCGGCCCAGATCGAGAAGCGGTGAGGACGGTTGAGTCCATCCTGCAGGGGGCCGCGGCGGTGCAGCCAGCTCACCGAGAGCGACGGGAGGGTCTGTTGGTTGGCGCTCGCGCCAACACCCCAGACGTTGCGGGTGTCGTCTCGACCCCTTGCCCAGACGCTCGCGAAGCCGCTGGCCCAGCCCTCGGTCAGGTTGACGGCGTCCAGCCACGCCGCGGAGGTGATGGCGAACCTGGGTGGCCAGGCGTCGCCGCGCCGGGTGCGCTGCTCGATGAGGCCGACCGGGTCCACCACCACCCGGCGAGGCGCCTCGTCGAGCACGACCTCGATCTGGTCGGGCCCGGGTCCCAGAAGAAAGGTCCGACGATCCTGGTCGATCTGTAGCTCTAACACCTCGGCCGGGGCGTCACGGGGCGCCTCGCGGTCGACCTGAATGGAGCGTTCGCTACGATCGACGGAGAGCCGTAGGTCCTGAGAGGGGTACGGGCGCCGCCAGCCCTCGACCAGCGCGGGATCGATCTCGGCGACCTCCGCGGCTTCGCGCGGGCTCAGGCCCTGCGTGAGCCCTGTGCCCAGGGCGTAGGGGGGCAGGGCGCCATAGTGGGCGCGCAGCTGGGCGGCCAATGCGGTCGCGGGGCTGCGGCCACCGTAGATCTCTCGAAGATCGTCTCGCAGGGGGTCGTCGGGGTGAGGTCGATCGAAGACGTCCGCCCAGAATGGGAGGGTCCGGTCGTTGAGGATCGCGTCGATGACCGGGTTCCACGAGAGCCAGCGGAGCACGCCTTGCGCCCCGACACGAGCGCTCATGTGGTGCTGGGTGAGGGTGGCGGCGGCCAGCTCCCGCGCGAGCGGGTCGGGGAGCTCCAGCCCGGCCTCCAGCCCGGCACGGCTGATGGCGGGGTCATGGTATCGGCGCAGTCCAGGTGTGAGCCGCCATGCGCGGTCCGAGAGGAAGAGGCTCCCCGCGCCGGGGCGCGCGAGGCGGCGGCGCAAGGGGGCGCGCACGACGCTGATCGCCAAGGGCACCTCGGGGGGGCGGACCTCAGCGAGGGTGGGGAGCAGACGCTTGCGCCAGGACCGGGGTGGGCGTCTGCGGGACAGGATGTGAACGGTGAGATCGTCCTGTTCGAGGGTGGTGATTCGACCTCGTTGGATCACGGCGAGGCTGACGCGATCCCCGAGCCCGAGCCAGGCCAGCTCCTCTTGTCCTGCGCTGTGTCCGAGCGTGCCAGCGGTGCCCTGGGGCAGCTTGACGGACACCGCCCACAAGGCCTCGACCGGCCGGCCGTCCTTGAGCGGCTGGGGGTACCAGCCTCCGTTGGCGAAGAGCCGCTTCCCAGGCTGGACGCCGATGTCGCCCCATCGCTTGGGGAGCAGGGCGAAGAAGCTCCATGTGTTCTCTGCGGTGCGACGGAATCGTACGGTTCCCCGCTCGGTGGCGCCAGGCTGGGTCCGCAGTGCGGTACGATCATCGGGCGGGTCCGGGAGATCGGCGAGCGGATCGACCAGGTAGACTCCCCCGCTCTGATCCAGGGTCATCGTGCCTGTGATCGCCTGGAGGCTCGGATCGACCTCGGCCTCGATTAGGATGGTGGGCTGCGCGGCCAGGGAGGTGGCGATGAAAAGGGATCCCAAGACCAACCACAGGCGCCAGAGGGGCGACCTGCTCAATACGCGAACCCCATGCCTGCATGGGCCGAAGGCCCGACGGTCGCGGTGTAGCTCACCGCGAGACGGACCAGGACGGAGTGGTTGGTGATCTGAAAGCCCCCCTGGATCGTTGGGAGCGGCGTGAGAGGAAGGGTCGCGGGATCGTCGCGCGAAGAGGTGCCCAACAGGGCGTCGCGCAGGCTGGGCTCAAGGTGGGCCCGCGCGTGGAAGAGGAGCAGGCCTCCGCCCAAGTAGGGGCTGAACGTACCGGCCGCGATCTCGTCGTCGGAGGCGAAGGGAAAGGTTCCCCCCAAGGTTGCGGTGAGGTCGAAGGTCCCGAGGCTGAGCTCGGGGTTGCCGATATAGGTCGCGTAGCCGAGCTGAAAGGCCAGATCAGGACCCTTTTCGTAGCCTTCGAGGGGAGCGGCGCGCGCGAAGGTCGAGAACACGCCCTGCCGCGTCCCCGCGATCCAGCCGCCCGCTGCACCGACCTCGACGCTTCCGGGGAGCCCCTTGCGCAGGCTGAGGGTCGGGATGGCGAGGAAGGGAGGGGCGTCTCCGTCGATACGGGCGAGATCCCAGCCGCTCGGGTCGCCGTCGGTAGGCGAGCCGCGGTCGAGCAGCGCGGTGGTGAGCCCGAAGGAGACGTCGAAACCCGCGGCCCCGAGGGTGCGGGCGGGGGCGACCGGCTTGTTCGCGACAGTCGCGGCGAGGCCGCGGGCGATCTGCTCGAAGCCGGCCACGGTGACCTCGGGCGCCACGGGAGCGCCGTCGTGCTCGCCCATGCGCGACACCGCGAGATCGCCCGGCCAGGACGCGAAGGCGGGGCTTGCCAGGAAGCAGAGCAGGGGGAGGCACAGACGCATGACGGCGATGTTACCAGCGGGGCCCACTCGGGAGCAACGCCGCAGTCGTCCCGAGTTGCCCTGACGCCTAGACCGGCTACGGTGCGCCGAGAACCCGACCCTTAGGAGAGAGTCATGAGCCAAACCATTCAAGACGGCATGGTGGGTATGTTCCACTACACGCTGACCAACGACGCCGGAGAGACCCTCGACTCCTCGGACGGCGGCGATCCCCTCGCGTATCTCCACGGGACCAACAGCATCGTGCCGGGGCTGGAGCGTCAACTCGAAGGCCGCAGCGTCGGCGACGCATTCGTCGCGCATGTGCCTCCTGCCGAAGGTTACGGTGAGCGCCGGGGACCAGGTCCTCAGCGCATGGAGCGCTCCGCCTTTCCCGCCGACTTTCCCGTTCAGGTCGGTCGCCCCTTCGGCGCCCAGACCGAAGACGGCCAGCAGATCATGCTCTGGATCGTCGGTATCGATGGCGACGAGGTCTTGATCGACATCGACCATCCCCTCGCGGGGCAGACCTTGCACTTCGACGTGTCGATCGTCGGTGTGCGCGACGCGACCGAAGCCGAGAAGCAGCACGGTCACGCCCACGGCGTCGATGGGGCCGCAACCCACTGACCTTGCAACCCAGCGAGCGGGTCGGATCCGTGGTGAACATCGTAGCCCCACGGTCGCTCCGGATCGGATATGCGCTCGGCTTCATTAGGAGTCGCGATGTCCGATGCGCCCGATCCGCTTCTCTATGTGCAGCCCGCAGCCACCCGAGTGCGCGACCCGGTGACGGGTCGCAGCGTGTGGCTCGCCGGCATGGTCAGAAACGCGCGCTCCGAACTAGATAAGCTGAGCTTTGAGCTCTGGTTCGGTGAGGAGCACCCCAAGGCGGATCGACGCGCCATCGAAGAAGCCCTCGTGGCCAATGTGCGGCAGGAGGGCTTCGACGGCGAGGTGGTCGTCATCGCCCGCATGGCCGAGGCCACCGAGACCTCCGCCCCCGCGGCCAAGCCCTCCAAGGGGCTGCCCGGCATGCACGGTGGGGGTGGGGTGCAGCCGCACGGGGGCCCGATCTCCAAGCGTGCGCTCGACGGAGTTCGCCACATCGTGTGTGTGGCTTCGGGCAAGGGAGGGGTCGGGAAGAGCACCGTAGCGGTCAACCTCGCCATCGCGCTCGCTCGGCTCGGTCAGCGCGTGGGCTTGCTCGACGCCGACATCTATGGGCCCAGCCTGCCGACCATGCTCAACATCTCCTCTCGGCCCCTGGCGGACGCGGATCGAAAGATCTTGCCGGTCGTCGCCTACGGAGTTCGGTGCCTGTCTATCGGGATGCTCGTTCCGGCCGATGAGGCAGTGATTTGGCGGGGCCCTATGGTCATGGGTGCGCTGCGGCAGTTCCTCCAAGACACGCGTTGGGGCGACCTCGATGTCTTGGTGGTCGACCTTCCCCCTGGCACGGGGGATGCCCAGCTCAGCCTGATTCAGGCGGTCCCGATCTCGGGAGCGGTGATCGTCACGACCCCACAAAAGGTCGCGCTAGACGATGCGATCCGTGGGATCGCCATGTTCCGCAAGCTCGAGGTCCCCATCCTCGGCCTCGTCGAGAATATGGCCTGGTACGAGCTCCCCGACGGTCAGCGCGACTATGTCTTTGGCGAGGGGGGAGGTCTGGCGGTGGCTCAGGAACACGGAGCGCCCGTCCTGGGCCAGATCCCCCTGCAGACCAAGCTGCGCGCCTCGGCCGACGCGGGCGTCCCTGCTGCCCTCTCCGACGATCCTCTCGGCGAGGCTTTCCGCGATGTCGCGGGGCAGGTCCTCTCGAGCCTAGCGACCCTCGATTCCCCCCAAACCGAGAGCGAGGCATGATCTCCCTGCTCCTCCTTGCCAGCGCCCTCGCGGCAGAAGGCGATGAGCCTACGCCCCAGCCGACGTCCACCGGCTCGGCGATCCAGAGCTCCGAGGATCTGACGCCGGTTCGACCTCAGCCCTTCACCGGCTCGTATGGGCGCGTCCAGGCCTCGACCGACTTTCGAGGGGGCCGAGGTTCCGGCTCGCAGATCGCCACCTGGGGCCCTCGGCTTCAGCTCGGCCCTTACCTCGAACTCGACGTCGGCTGGGACGCGACCCTCGACGACGGCACGGAGCTGACCATCCTCGTCACACCCGCGGTGACCGGCGATGTCTTTCACTACACGGGCAACTTCGACTCGATCATTGCCTTGCGCAACCTCTACGCCGAGCTCCGCCAGATCTCGGGCACGAACTTCAGCGCGTGGGTCGGCAGCCGCATGTATCGGGGCGACGACATCTACCTCCTCGACTTCTGGCCTCTCGACAACCTCAACACCTACGGGGGTGGCGGCGCGCTCGACATCGATCGGACCCGCATCGCGGCCCAGGTGGGGGTGAACCGGCTCGTCGAGGGCGAGTGGCAGGTTCAAGACGCGCTGGTGGCCCGCCTGGGTCGAGTCGAGGGCGAGCGCGTGCTCGTGCTCGATCGGCAGCGCTCGGTGGCCTCGCTCACCGCGGAGCAGCGGATCCCTATCGGAGACATGACCCTACGGCTCAAGGCCTATGGGGAGTACCACGCCATGCCCTCCGGAACGCGCCTGGTCGACGATGGCGTCGGGCAACGCACGCCCCAGGATCTCCCTTCGGACCGTGGCATGCTGGTCGGTGGGCAGATCTCGCTCTGGGGTTGGGCTCAGCAGTCCTTCGTGCATCTCTGGGTCCGCCACTCCACGGGGCTGGCGGCGATCGGTGAGCTCACCGTGCCCGAGTCGGGCTTCGACTCCGACCTTCGGGTTCGATCCGAGCGCCGCACTCTGTTGGCGCTCACCGGCAACACCGAGCACGGCTGGTTCGGCTTCCAGTGGGCGGGCTACACGAACAACGTCTACAACGCCGAGGCCTCAGGAACGCGCTTCGACGATCGCTTCGAGGCGGTGGGGGTGCTTCGGCCGAACCTCTGGATCGGCAAGCACGGGGCTCTGTCCGTCGAGCTGAGCCAGCAGTTTGTGCGTCCGCGTGGGCTCAACCCTCGAACGGGGCGGCACGATCAAGGGGGCATCACCCAAGTGAGCCTCATCCCGGCGATCCAGGCCGCTCCGGGGGCTTATACGCGGCCGCGCCTCCAGGTCGTCTACACGTATTCACGCTGGTCAGAGGGGGCGCTGAACTTTCTCAACCCTCAGGACGTGCGCTTCGGGTCGCCGACACAGCATTATGTAGGTCTAGGCGCCGAGTGGTGGATCCACAGCCGCCGCGTCGTCGTCCCGGAGTAGCGTTGAAGTATCCCAAGCTCGTCCCTTCCCTCGTCGGCTCTGGCCTCTTTGTGGGCTCCCTCGCGGGCTTTCTGATCCCTCAGGGCTTGACACCCGGCGCCTCGGGGCCCTCGGAGGCCCAGCGCACGCAGGCCTGTGAGAAGGACGTGCAGATCCGCGCCCAGTCCTTGGTCGAGGTCAAGGAGGAGGTGCTCGAGGTGCGCGCGCACTGGAACCAGATCGAGCTGCAGCTTGCGCCCATCGGCGGGGTGCCCTCTTGGTGGTCCTCTAAAGACACCCTCGAAGGTCAGCAGGCCCGTGCAAAGGCGCGCTCCGAGAGCCTACCTGGGGGCCTTCTCGAGGCGAGCTGCGAGGAAGATCCCTGCATGCTGCTGTTCTCGCTGAAGGACGAGGAGGAGCTCGATCTCCCTCACGGCGAGCACCTCTTCCGCCATGAGGACCGGGCGGTGCTCGCCCTCGCGCCGGCTGCCGGTGCGACCCCCAAGAGGCTGGCGCGAATGCAGGTCCGCGCCACGCGGCTCCTCCGGGGCCAGGCCGCCGCCGGAGAGCTCGAGGAGAAGCCGTGAAGGCTACCGACGCAGTCTCGGTCTTCATGCTCTCGGCGGTCTGTGCCGGGGCCCTGGTGGCCTGGCTGAGCTGGCCCCAGCCCAGCCCGGCCGAAGAGCCCGAGGCCTGTGTGGAGGCGGCGGCGCTCCAGGAGCGGCTGCTCGTGGCGCGCTCGAAGCTCGCGCAGGAGCGTGCTCGGCTCCAAGCCCTCCTGCTCGAAGACGCGCGCCTGGTCGGGCAGCCGGTCCCCACACCGCCCGATCTGCCCGTGGAGCTCCGCCTCGAGGGCCTCCGGGAGCGGCTCGAGGCGGCGCTTCGCGGTAGCGGCATCGAGGTGATCGATATCCGGTGCCCCGAGCACCCCTGCGTGGTTGGCGCATCTTGGCGTGGGCCCCTCGACAGGCCGGCGCCGGATCCTGCCGCCATGCTCGCCGATGCGAACCTGGGCGCACCGAAGATGGTCAAGACCATCCGAGGCAAGGAAGGGGAGCGGATCGCGGTCTACGCCCTGGCTCTGCTCCCGGCCGACCCCTCTCTCGAGCCGGCCCAAGAGCTGAGGGTCTCTCGCCGAGCCGCCGACGCCTTGGAGCGTCTGGAGCGACGGGTGGAGCGTGATCCAGGCTGACCTCGGCCCCGTGCCTGGCCCGGGTGTGGTATCCAAGGGTAGCGAGACGGAGGTGTCTCGCCTGGAGGCCTCATGCAACAGCGCGCCATCGTCGTCGGCGCTAGCAGTGGGATCGGAGCAGCGCTCGTCGAAGGTCTGGTCAGGCGGGGCGCTCGCGTGACCGCGGTCGCGCGTCGGGGCGAGCTCCTGGTCGAGGTCTGTGCGCGAGCCAACGCGGAGCAACATGAGGCGAGGGCGACCGCCTACGTCCACGACGTCACCGATGTCGAGGGAACGGCGGCAGCCTTCCAGGCGATCGTGCAGGAGCTCGACGGGCTAGACATCCTGATCTACTGCGCGGGCATCATGCCCGAGATCGGGCCCGACCAATACGACCCACTCCTCGACCAGCAGATCGTTCAGGTGAACCTGATCGGTGCGATGGCCTGGCTCAACCTGGCGGCGGAGCGCTTCCGGCTCCAGGGCTCCGGCAGCCTGGTCGGCGTCGGCTCGGTGGCGGGCGATCGAGGTCGCATCGGTAATCCCGCGTACTGCGCCTCCAAGGCGGGTCTTCATACCTTCATGGAGTCCTTGCGCAACCGCTTGGATCGCCACGGTGTGAAGGTCGTCACCGTCAAACCGGGGCCGGTCGACACCCCCATGACCGCCGGGCGGGACAAGCTGCCGCTGCTCATCGATGCGGAGCGATGTGCCCGCGACATCCTCTCCTCCCTCGAGGCCTCAGGTACGGTCTACGTACCGGGGACCTGGCGTCCGATTATGGCGGCGATCCAGACCATCCCCTCGGTCTTCTTTCGAAGGATGGACGTCTGATGAGCACCGAAGAGAGCCTCGAGCCACGAGAGTCGTGGGGCATGAACACGCGGGCGCTCACCACAGTGGTGCGACCCGAGAGCGCCGAAGACGTCGCGGCCGCCTTTGGGCTGGCCAAGGAGCGGCGCGCGAGCGTCTGTGCATGGGGGCAGGGCCGATCCTACGGCGACGCGGCCCTCAACGACGGGCAGATCACCCTCGACATGCGGTCGATGCGAAGCATCGAAGACTTCGACGCAGAGAGCGGCACGGTCACGGTCCAGCCAGGTCTCACCCTCGGGGAGCTCTGGCAGCACGTGCTGCCGCGAGGGTACTGGCCTCCGGTCGTCTCCGGCACCATGACCACCACGATCGGGGGCTGCACGGCGGCCAATGTTCACGGGAAAAACAACGTCGCACACGGGCCTTTTGGAGAGCACGTGGTCGCGTTCACCCTCGTCACCCCCGATGGGCAGATCCGACGGGTCACGCGCGAGAGTGAACCCAACCTCTTTCACGCGGCGATCGGTGGTTTTGGCGCCTTGGGGGTCTTCACCTCGATCACCTTGCGACTCAAGAAGGTCCACGGTGGCCGGCTTGAGGTCCAGCCCGAGACCTTGCGGGATCTCGACGCGATGTTCTTGGCTTTCGAGCGCTATACCGACGCGGGCTGGGACTATGTGGTGGGCTGGATCGATGCCTTCGGTCGCGGTCCAGCGCTGGGGCGGGGCAACCTGCACGCCGCGCGCTACACCAAGCCCGGTCAGGATCCCGATGGTCGGACCTGGCTCGATCCATCCAAGCAGGCGCTCCCCGACACGATCTTCGGAGTGCCCAAGCGATGGCTCTGGCGGCTCCTGCGTCCACTCGCGAACCGTCCAGGTATGCGCTTGGTCAACGCTTTGCGCTACGCTTGGGCTTCGCGTCAGGCCTCTCAGGAGCGCCACCTGCAGGGTCACGCTCCGTTCAACTTCCTGCTCGACTACGTGCCCGGCTGGAAGAAGATCTACCTTCCTCACGGCTTGGTCCAGATCCAGATCTTCATCCCCCGCGACGTCGCCCGCAGGGTCTTTCGGCGAGTGCTCGAGATCCAGCAGGGAGCGCGCTACGAGTCCTGGCTCGTCGTCATGAAGCGCCACCGGCCCGACGCCTTCTGGCTCTCTCACGCGCTCGATGGCTACAGCCTCGCGATGGACTTCCCGGTCCGCTCTAAGCGCCGTGCAGAGCTCCTCGCGATGTCGCGGCAGATCGAGCGCGTGGTCGTCGAGGCGGGGGGGCGGTTCTACCTCGCCAAGGACTCCTTAATCTCGCCCGACACCTTTCGAGCGACCTTAGGGGACCCCATCCTCGGCCACTTCTTTGGCCTGAAGGAGCGCTACGACCCGGATGGCCTCCTCGGAGGCAACCTCTATCGCCGCATCTTCAAGCCCTTGGCCCGAGAGGTCGAGCCCATCGTGCTGGAGCCAGGGCAGGTCTTCGAGGTTCGGTCTGCACCGGAGCTGCCCGAGCCCGCCGAGCCGCTCTCCTCCCCCGTCCCCGACGAGGAGCCCATGGCCGAGCTCGTGGGGCCTGGCGCCGACGCGCCCCCTCGGTCTCCCCACGCGCTGGACGAGCCCGTCACGCCATCCCCCGAGCGTTCGGACGAGATCGGCAACACCGATCCAGACGACCCGACCAGGGCTACACCCCAGGAAGGCCAGGGGGGCGGTTGAGGTCACGGGGGGCCTCAGATCTCCGTGACCGACCGCGTCCGATGGGCTAGCAGGCTGTAGGGCATCGTCCTGTCGCTTGGCTTGCCCGTGAGCTTTCCAGCGTGGACTCGTCGTCGGTCTCGTGCTTCAACATGCTCCCGACCCGTTCCTAGCTGGAGAACCCGCGGCCTGCCCGCTACTCGGTCCCCGCTCCCATCAGCCTGCTCGTCAGGCGGAAGCGTCGTAGCTCCCGGAGAACTCCATGCGCCCGCTCCTCGTGATCAGCCTGCTCTCAGCCTGTGCTCCGGTCGATCCGTTCACCGAGCCGCCGCCGATCACCAACCATGTCGACGACTGGCGCGACGAGATCATCTACCAGATCTTGGTCGATCGGTTCGCCAATGGGGATCGGAACAATGACTACAACGTCACCCTCAATGACAACGTGCTCGCGCGCTATCAAGGGGGTGACTACCAGGGCGTGATCGATCGGGCCGACTACCTCGAGGCGCTCGGCGTGACCGCCGTCTGGGTCAGCCCCATCGTGGTCAACGTGGAAGAAGATGCGGGGATATCCAGCTACCATGGCTATTGGGCGCAGGACTTCAAAAACGTGAACCCCCACTTCGGCGACATCGCCGTCTTCCGCCGTATGGTCGACGAGCTCCATGAGCGCGACATCAAGGTCATCCTCGACATCGTGACCAACCATGTAGGCCAGCTCTTCTATTACGACATCAACCGGAATGGTCGGCCCGACACCACGATCTTCGGCTCCGGCTCTCAGTTCGACGAAGGGGAGTTCTGGCAGGATCCCATCGAGGTCATCTCGGAGTGGGACCCTCCCTACGATCCACGAGGGGTCCAGGGGTGGACGAGTCTGGGCGAGTCGGGGCCCGCGCCGATCGAGTGGGTCTACATGCCTGAGATCAATCGGATCCCGCCCTCTCCCCCCGAGTTTCATAACGACGACTGGTATAACCGGCGCGGTCGGGTCACCGACTGGAACGTCGCGGAGCAGGTCGAGCGTGGGGACTTTCCAGGGGGCCTGAAGGACCTTGACACGACCAACCCCGAGGTCCGCGATGCCCTCATCGACGTCTTCCAGTTCTGGATGACTCAGACCAACATCGACGGGTTCCGAATCGACACCGTCAAGCACGTCGATCACGCCTTCTGGCAGCAGTTTGGCCCGGCCATGAGGCAGCACGCGGCGGACATCGGCAAGGAGCAGTTCTTGATGTTCGGCGAGATCTTCGATGGAGACGATCAGCGGATCGGGAGCTACACCTTCGATGAAGAACTCGACAGCGCCTTCTGGTTCTCGCAGAAGTTCCAGGTCTTCGACGACATCTTCAAGTGGGGGCGCAGCACCGACCGGGTCGAGGCCCTCTTCGCAAGCCGCGAGGTCCACTACGCCTCCAGACCCCACCCCGGCGGGCTCAACATCTCCCCCCAAGAGGCGCTGGTTACCTTCATCGATAACCACGATGTGGAGCGCTTCCTCTTCGACGCGCCAGGTGGCCACGAGGCGCTCAAGGCCGCGCTGGTCTTCCTCTTGACCGAAGACGGTATCCCCTGCATCTACTACGGGACAGAGCAAGGCTTTGATGGGGGGAACGACCCCGCCAACCGCGAGCCGCTCTGGTGGTCCGACTTCAGCACGGAGGGCGAGCTCTTCCGACACACGGCGACCTTGAACCGGGTGCGCCGCTCCTATCCAGCGCTCACGCGCGGTTCGCTGGCCTTTCGTTGGACCTCCGATCGGGTCGATGATCAAGAGGACGCGCACATCCTTGCCTTCGAGCGGGAGCACGCCGATGGCCATGCCCTCGTGGTGATCAACACCGCGGGCCGAGGCACGGCCCACACGCAGTATCAGGGCACGGCCATGTCCGTGTCGTTCGAGCCGGGAACCGTTCTTGCTCCTGCGTTTCCCGTGGGCGACGAGCGTCGCTTCACGGTGCGCGAACAGCGCCGCGTGCGGGTCGAAGTCGGCCCTTATGAGGGCCTGGTCCTCGTGCCCGAACAAGAACTTCGACCGCTCATCGACTGATCGGCGGCCGGCCCGTTTCGGTTATGGAGCCTGCGTCGGGAGGTGAGCATGAGCGTCGAGCGCATCTTGGTCGCGGTAGATCTCAGGGGGGCGACCACCGAGATCGTCAAGGCTTCGCTCGCGCTCGCGGCTCCATTGGGGGCCGAGATCGTTCTCTTCACCGTGGTCTCGGTGGCGGCGGGGGTCAACCCCTTCGCGGAGTCGGCGGAGGGTCGAACGAACGAACAGGTGCTCGACGCCGACGCCTTCGTCGATCTCGAGCCGTACGTTGCCCTCATCGAGCGCGAGGGCGTGCGAGTCACGCGCGACATCGGCCACGGAGAGCCCAGCGTGGGGATCGCCAGCGCCATCGAGCGGCACCGTCCCGATCTGGTGGTGGTCGGCACTCACGCGCGTACCGGGCTGGCGCGTCTCCTGCTCGGGAGCGTCGCCGAGGCCGTGCTGCGCAGCTCCCCCGTCCCTGTCATGGTGGTACGGTCGCCCGCCACCGGCCTCGATCCCGGAGAGTGACATGAAGCCACACCCCAATCCAGGAGGCCTCTCGCCTCTCGATGTTGACGATGAGCGCTACATTCCGCCGCCTGGCCTCGACGGTGCTTCGATCGTGGACCGGGTACGTCGTGGACTCACACCGATCCTGCTCTCGGGTCATGGCGGCCTGGGGAAGACCTCGCTGCTCCGGCGGGTGTATCACGAGCTCCGCGAGCAGGACTACGCGGTGCTCTTCGACCTTCGCAGCCTCCGGCGGATCGATCCCGATCGTGTGCTCTACGATCTCGCGGTCGAGACCGTGCAGGCCTGGGTGCGCGATGGGCCCGAGCGTCAGCCCTCTCCCTTCCTCGTTCAAGACCTGCGCGCGAGCGACCCCTCCTTTCCCCAGGGGCAGGGGCGTACCCTCTCTCCGACCGAGATCGCCATCGCCGCGTGGGACGAGCTGACGGGCGCGGCGGATCTGGCGGACTCACTTCCTCTGTTGGTCGACGGCGTCGATGCACTCGAGCCCGAGCTCGCTCGAGCGATCCTCGCCCAGCTCCTTCACCTGCGTCCCCGCGCCGACCTCGTGGTGACCGCCGCCCCGAGCGTCTCCTACGGCCCCGAGAACGTCGGCGTGCTCGATGCTTGGCGGGTGTTGAACGTCGCGCCTGCGGATCCCGAGACCCCCGAGGGCGCCGCCTTTCTGCGGTCGGTGGTCAAGGCCCACGGGGGGCAGCTCCCCGACGAGGTCGTCGACGAGGTGGTGCGCGCGAGCGGGGGTGTGCTGCGCGACCTGGTCTTTCTGCTTCTCGATGCTCACTCTTACGCCGACGAAGAGATCGACATGCCATCCGTCCAGTCGGCGATCGCCGATCGCATGGATCGCATGCGTCGGCTGCTCATCGCGGGCGATCGAGAGGCCCTGGCCAACGCCGATGGGACCAGCGGGCTCGAGATCGCGGCCGACCGAAAGACTCGGCTGCTGGAGCATGGCTTGTTGCTAGAGTATGGTCGGGGTGCGAGTTCAACCACCCGCTTGCATCCGCTCCTGCGGCCCCTGCTCGATCTCACCTGAGACGCCGAGGTATCACCATGCCCGATCCGCTCGCTCCACTCATCGAAGGTTTCACCCCGCGCCAAGTCGAACAGGCCTTGGACTGCTTCGACACCAGGGTGGTGCACCACGGCACGCCCGTGATGATGGAGGGTGACGAGGGAGGATCGCTCATCGTCGTCGTCGATGGCGAGCTCGAGATCCGAACGGGCGACCTCGAGCTGTGGACCGCCCGTGCGGGCGAGATGGTGGGTGAGATCGGCTTGTTCACCCGAGGGCTCCGAACCGCCACGGTCGAGACGAACACCGAGGCGGAGCTGCTGGTACTCACGCCCGAAGGCTACGCCGAGCTCCTCGCGCGGCGCAACCCCGTCGCGGCGCGCATCGAAGAGATGGCGCTGCAGCGCCTCACCCATCACCTGCGTCGGGTGGATACCCGCATCGCCGAGCTCGCCGAGGGCACGGTCGTTGCCCATCATCGCCCCACCTCGGGTTTCTTTGGTCAGGTCGCTCGCCTGCTCGGTCGCGGAGCGCCGACCCGCCCTCCCCAGGTCGATGTGGTCTCGGCTCTCAGCAGCTCCCGGCTCTTCTCGGACTCCGAGCCTGGGGCACTGGTCCAGGTTGCGCCTGCCTTTCAGGTTGAGGCGTGGACGGGTGGGGCCTTCCTGTGCACCGAAGGCGAGGTGGGCGATAGTCTCTTTTTGATCGTTGACGGCACCGTCGATGTGCTCATCGAGACCCACGCCGACAAGGTCGAGCCCGTGGCTGTGCTCGGGCCCGGGGATGCCTTCGGCATGGCGGGGATCATCGACAATCGCCCCCGCACCGCCTCCTGCGTGACCCACGACACGACCGTCGTGCTCAAGCTCGATCGCGCAGGTTGGACTCAGGTCATCGCCGATCCCCACGACGCGGGACGGGCGCTCAGGGTCGCGATGATCCGGTCCCTGGCCGACTCCTTGTCCTACGCGAACGCCCAGATCGCACTGCTGGACCTCACCAGCCAGGCTGAAGATCTCACGCCGCTGCTCATGGCGAGCGCGGCGGTTGAGGCTGCACCGCGCGCCGGGGGGCTCTGAGCTTGGTCATCCTGGGGATCGCCGATGGGCTTGATAGTGGCGCTGCGCTGGTCATCAACGGAGAGATCGTCGCGACGACGACCCAGGCCTCCCTGGACCGCGCCTCGCACTCACGGGTCTTCCCTTGGGGTGCCATGGCCGACGTGCTCGAGGCGGCGGGGCTCGGCCGGGCCGATGTCGACCAGGTCGCGGTCGCGGGCCGCTTCACGCCTCCGCTCGTACTGCGTCGCTACCCTGGGCTGCGCCGACTCGCGGGTGACGATCCCTTCTCGCCGGCCCTCGATGCCCACGTCGCGTATCAAGCCGCGTTGCGCTGGACCGGCTTTGGTTCCTTTCAAGAGGACATGACGGCAGAGTGGTTCTCGAAACAGCTCGACCGAAGGGGCTATCGCCCGCGACGGGTGCTCATGGTCGACATGCACCGCGCCCTCGCCGATGCCGCCTACCGTTGCCAGCCCCACGACGACGTGCTCGCTATCACGGCGCATCCCAAGGCCGACGGGGCGAGTGTGGCGGTCTTTCGAGGGAAGAGCGGTATGCTCGTGCCCCAGTTCCGGGACTCGGCGCTCTCGGTCCTGCATACGCACCTCCAGCGCTGCGCCGGTGCCCTCGGCTACGAGCCTGTGGCGGGCTTGCCAATGCTGTGGGCCGAGGCAGGTCGGGGGCGTCCTTCTCCCGACTTGGTCGAGCGTCTGGCCCGGCGATTGAGCTCGGTGGGACGGCGTCTCAGCCGACGGGCCTACCCCGTGCCCGACGATCTCCCTCTGGGACCCAGCGTTTACGATCGCCTGCGCGAGGCCGATCCCGCCATCGCCGCGGCCTCGGTTCTCGAAAACCTGGTCGATGCCCTGGGGGGTATGGTTCGGACGCACAGCCTTCGACACGGCGTCCGGCGCGTCGTGTTGGGGGGGGCCCTGTTCGAGAACGCACGCCTCGTCGCGCGCATCGCCGAGGGCCTCGATCTCGACGAGGTCTTCGTCCTGCCCGAGCCTGGATCTCGCTCCCTGCCCTTGGGGGCGGCGAGCGCCCCCGCAGGGCTCGCTCCCCGTCGGACCCGGGCGCCTGGGCATGGGCGCGCCTTTCAAGATGATCAGGCAGGCCTGGCCCTCGAGGCGGCGGGGATCCGATCGAGCCTCTCGCTCGACAACCTCAAGGAAGCGGCCGGGATCCTTCACCAAGGTGGAGTGCTCGGCTGGTTTGTCGGCCGTGGCGGCGGCGGTCGATGGGGCGGAGGCTCCCGCTCGGTGCTCGTCCGCGCGGATGATCGACGAGCGGTCGCCCAGGCGCGGGTCTGGCTTCAGCGCGATCCCCGCGAAGAGCCGGGCTGTGTCTGGGATGGGATCGACGGCTCGCTGCGCGGCGCGGAGCGGGTCGTCGATGCCCTCCGCCTCGGCGCGGTCGCGCTGCGGGCCGACGCCGACTTCGTGGAGCGATACCCGGCGGTCGTCGCACCTGACGGTCGCGTCTTGGCCAAGCGGCTCGACGCCTCCGATGAGCCGGAGCTCTTCGCCCTGGTCGCCGAGCTCCGCCGCCTTGGGGGGCCGGGTGCGTTGGCTTGCTGGCCTCTCGGTCTCGGCTATGAGCCGCCCGCCGCTCGCCCGGGCGATGCCGTTCGTGTCTGGCGGAATACCTCGATCAACGCCATGGTCCTCGGGGGGCACCTGGTCGTGCGTGGGCCCAAGAGGTGACCGGGTCCGCGCCCGAGGCTGGTGAGCCCACCGGGGAGTCCATCCCCAAGATCGGGCTCGAGATCCTCGTGCTGTGGCTGGTGGTCAACCTGATTATTCGAGGCGTTCGAGTGGTCTGGGAAGCGACGGGCTTCGAGCTGATCCTGGTCGCGGCGCCGATCCTCTTTCTGTACGCGCCAGTCTTGATGTGTCGTCTGCGGGGGGTGGACTCCTGGAGCTACCCCCTCGCCATCCCTCCGCTTCGGGACGGCCGCTTCTGGCTGCGCACGCTGGGGCTCTTTGGCGTGGTTGTGCTCGCGACGACAGCGCCATTCATCCTCGGCTATCACGCATGGCATCTCTATGTGCTCGGATCGGTAGCTCCCACGGTCGAGCTGCCCGTCGCCTTCCCGAGCAACCTCTTGCTCCTCATGGGCTACCACCTCTTCTTCGTCGCGATCCCCGAAGAGATCTTCTACCGCGGCTACCTCCAGACCCGCATCGACGAGGCCTTCTCGCCACGCATGAAGCTCCTGGGCGCTACCGTAGGGCCAGGCTTGATCCTCGCGACGATCCTCTTTGCCTTCGGACATTCGATCGTCGTCTTCCGTCCTTGGCATGTGGCGATCATCTTCCCAGGGCTCCTCTTTGCTTGGATGCGCGCGCGCACGGGCGAGGTCATGGCGGGCGCCTTCTTCCACGCCTGGTGCAACGTCATGGTCACGACCCTCGATGTGATGTACGGTCTGCAAGAACCCTGAGGGCGGGCCGGGTGTCGACCCTCCGACGGCCATCCTCGTCGCGGGGTGCCCGCCAGGTGGGCGCTCCGAATCCCTTGGCTCTTGGTCGAGGGGTCCGTCTGAGCTATAGTTTGGAGCCGAGGGGGGCACGGGCCGCGGTGGTGATCCCGCCGTAGTCATGGCGCTCTCAGCTATTTCGGTTCAAGGAGCACCCATCGTGGGCGAGTGTCCCTTCTGTGCAGGCTCGGTAGATGAGCAGATCATCCTCTACGGGGGGACTTGCCCCCACTGCTTCGCCGCCATTCCCGGCGAAGAAGAGCCGACCGATCCTGGCGAAGAGGTCGAGCAAGGCCTAGAGGTCGCCGCGAAGAAGCGCGCTCAGCGTCGCGCCCTCCTCCCCCTAGTGATCGCCTTTCCCTTGGTCATTGGGGTACTCGGCGGCGCGATCTGGTACGCCATCCAGCCAGCGCCGGAGCTTGCGATTCTCGATTTCGACGATAGCGACTCCTACACGTTCGACTACGAGTTTCTCGCTGAGGTGGCCGCGGGCGAGGAGGAGGCGGAGGAGGGCCAGGCCGAGCCCGAAGACTCGGCACAGGGCGCTTCGGATCCGATCGAGAAGCGTGCGCCCTCGGGCACCCCTCCCAAGATCGTCAAGCCTCAGGTCACTCCCCCTTCCACCGAGGTCGATGGCGATGCGCTGGCCAGCCTCCGCGACGACACCGACTCCGTCGAGGATCCGGGGCGCCGAACCCAAGGTCAAGCTAGCGCGGAGTCGGACGAAGGCGATGCGCAGCCCTCCTTCGGCGTCCCCGCTCCGGTGAGCGCACCGTCTTCGGGGCCGGCTCCGCTGCAGGTCAACCTCGACCTTCCGCCGCTCACCAACGACGCCGAGATCCGGCAGATGGTCACCCGCACCCTTCGCCGCAACCTCCCTCGGCTGAGTCATTGCTACTCCACCGCTCGGAACGCACGACCCGATCTCGAAGGAGACTGGGTGCTCATGGCCACAGTCCAGACCGACGGAAGCGTCTCGGGCGTCAGCCTGACGGCCACCGACGCGGCCGACGACGTGCTGGAGTCCTGCGTTGTTCGCCAGGTCGAGCGGTGGCGCTTTCAGCGGATCACGCGTCCCCTTCCGATCAAAAAGACCCTTCCTTTCCGTCGAACCTGATCTCGGTCGCGGCGGATGCCGCGGCCCCGGGCACCCACTCCATCACCATCGCGTCGGTGCCGTCCGCGTAGTAGCCAGGTCGGACCCCGAGGAGTGCCCACCCGGCCCGGACGTAGAGGCGCCTGGCTGGCTCGTTATCGGCCCGAACCTCAAGGAAGGCTCGCTGGACCCGCCCTTCGGTCCAGCGCGCCGCGGCGTGCGCCAGGAGCGTGAGCCCGACCCGCTGTCTTCGGAACGTGGGATCGACAGAGAGGATCAAGATCTCGGCCTCGCCGGCGACGAGGGTGCTGAGCAGGTGCCCAACGACCCGGCCATCCTCGGTCGCGACCCAGCCGGCGGTGGTGGGGCGAGACAGGGTCGCGAGGATCTCACCTTGGGTCCAAGAGGGTGTCGGACCCAGGGCCTCGAGTGCCGCGACCTGCTCGGCGTGGCTCGGGAGCAACTCGCCGAGCCTCACAGGGGCCCACGCTGAGCGATGTGACGGACCCGAAGCCGAGGACGGACCTCGTCGAGCAGATCGCGGCAGGCGGTCAGCCAGACCTCGCGATCTGAAGGGTCCTCTGCGAGGTTTCTGCTCAGGTAGCGCTCGACGAGCAGGCGTCGCCGGACGATGCGGGTCATGCTGCGCTGGTCCAGGCCCCAGAGCTGCTTGAAGGCGCTCCAGCTCTCGGGTCGACCGAATCGTTCGCGAAGTCGCGCGAGGCGCTCCTCGATCTCTTGGGATGGAGGGTCGTAGAGGTCGACCCCCGCTGCCAGGGCTCGCACGATAGCGGCTTGCTCCATACGCTCGAGCGAAGTGCCGTTGTCCAGGGTCCAGAAGGGCAAAGAAGGAGAATCCAGCCCTGTCAACACCGCTTCGAGGCGGACCTCGGACGCGAGCACCAGCTCCTCGTCGACGACGACGACCACCCGGTCGGCCACCACCTCGCGGGAGAGGGCTGGGGACTGAAGCAGCGTGAGGGTGATGACGAGAAGCGCTCTCATAGGCTATCGAGGACGGCTTGGATCTGCGCGTGGCCTTGGGCGAGGACGAAGTCTTCGCGTCGACCAGCGCTCTTTCGACCCAGGACGAAGAAGCGGTGTTCGCTGGTGAAGGGTGCGGTGGGCTCCGCCCGGCCTGGACGCTCGGTGCGTGGGCAGGACGCCACGTGCAGCTCCCGGTAGAGGCTGAGATCGGGGTGGTAGCCCGTACACCCGAAGACCCGATCCACTTCGAGCACCTCACCGGAGGCCAGGTGGACCTCGACGGTGCGGCCGACGGGGCGGAGGGCATCGATCTGCGCGCCGGGGCGGTGATCGACGCGCGTGACGGCGCTCTTGGCGAAGTCGCGGAGCGCTGCTCGGGCGGGGAGGGGATCGTCGAGGGGGCCGTCGAAGCTCGGGCCGCGCGGGTGGCGGCTGATCCAGAGGACCTCGGGGTGGTTCGGCCCCTCGAGCAGATCCCGAAGCATCATCGCGGCATCGGGTCCGTCGCCCACGAGCAGGACCCGGCGGTCGCGGAGGGTGTCGGTGGGCTGTGGTCCATGTCGAAGGCGACCGGCTGCGACGGCGGCGAGCTCGCCGGGGGTGGGGAGGCCTCCGCGTCCGACGGGCTTGGGTTGATTCCAGACCCCGGAGCAGTCGAGTACGGCGTCGGCCTGAGTGGCGGCGTCGCCGGTCGTGACGTGAAGGAGGAGCCGGAAGGGATCGGAGGATCGACGGTTGGACTGGAGGTCCTGCTCTTTGCAGGAGTTCTGGCGCGCGATGCCCACGACGCGGGTCTGAAGGTGGATGGTGAGGTGCGCGGCGAGGGGTCGGAGGTAGCGCTCGATGAGCGCTTCAGCGGTAGGGTAGGCCAGAAGGTCGACGTCGAGCCCCGCCCGGTCGCGCCCTCGTCGGGTCGTGCTCTGGCGCCAGTTGGTGTAGAGCGGAAGGTGCTGCCAGCTCGCCATGGTGTGGGCTGGCGCGTCGCCCGCCTCGAAGAGCGTGACGTCGTGCCCGCGATCCGAGGCGGCGAGCGCCGCCTCGATCCCGATGGGTCCGGCCCCGATGACCGCGATGTCCATGGCACCTCCGTACCCATCATAGCGCGTCGTCTCGGGTGACGAGACGCGGAGGATCGGCTACCTGCGCCGGGCAGCGGGGCTGAAGCCCTCCGGAGGCAGGTTGCGCGTATTGGGCATCGAGACGAGCTGCGACGAGACAGCGGCGGCCATCGTCGGGCCAGATGGCATCGAGAGCGACGTGGTCCACACCCAAGAGGTTCATGCTCGCTTTGGAGGTGTCGTACCGGAGTTGGCCTCGCGAGCTCACGTCGAGAAGCTCGGGGTGGTCGTGCGGGCTGCCCTCGAGCAAGCGGGCGGCGCGCCCCCCGACGCGGTCGCAGCGACCGCGGGGCCGGGCTTGATCGGGGCGGTCTTGGTGGGGTTGTCTTGGGGAAAGGCCCTCGCGGCCGGCTGGGCTGTACCCTTCGTCGGCGTCCATCACCTCGAGGGGCACCTGCTCTCGGCCCTCCTCGAGCCCTCGGCGCCGGACTTCCCCTTTTTGGGGCTCGTGGTGAGCGGGGGGCACACCACCCTGTACCTGGCTCGCGGGCTGGGTGACTACCAAGTCCTCGCCCAGACCGTCGACGACGCCGCTGGCGAAGCCTTCGATAAGTCGGCGCGCCTCCTGGGGCTCGGCTATCCCGGAGGGCCGCGCATCGACGCCCTCGCGGCGCACGGAGATCCGCGCGCCGTCTCCTTCCCTCGGCCAGCTCCAGGGGGCCTGGACTGGTCCTTCTCGGGGCTGAAGACCGCGGTTCGGACCCATGTGCTCTCGTCGAGCCGCGCCTCCGATGAGGATGTCTGTGCCTCCTTCCAGGCCGCCGTCGTAGACTGCCTCCTGGATCGGGTCCAGCGCGCGGCGGAGCAGACCGGGGTGCGTCGCGTCGCCCTGTGCGGGGGCGTCGCCGCAAACCGCGAGCTACGCGAGCGGGCCGCTGCGCTCCCGAAGCTCCAAGTCTACCTCCCCGCGCGATCGCGTTGTACCGACAACGCCGCGATGATCGCTGGTGCGGGCCGCCTCCGCCTGCTTCGGGGCGAACGGCACGACCTGGATGGGGTGGCTAGACCCTCCTGGGGGCTGGCATGAGTGGTGGCTTCGACGATCCCCGCGCCGTGCTGCGGCTGCTGGAGCAGCGAGCGCGCCGTCGCTTCGGGCAGCACTTCCTCTGCGAGCAAGGCGTGGTCGACCGTATCGTCCGACGTGCGGGCATCTCGCCAGGCGACAAGGTGCTCGAGATCGGACCCGGTCTTGGCATTCTCACCCATGCGCTCACCCGAGCGGGCGCCGAGCTGACCGCGGTGGAGCTCGATCGCGATCTCGCCGACCACATCGAGCGAGTCTTTCCGGGCGTGCGCCTTGTGCGGGGCGACGCGCTCGACCAGCGATGGCCGGAGCTCTTGGGGGGTGTACCGCACAAGGTGGTGGCGAACCTTCCCTATAACGTGGGCACCCGCGTCGTCATGGACCTGATCGATCACCCTGGGCTCTTCCCGAGCGTCGTCGTGATGCTCCAGAAAGAGGTGGTCGATCGGCTGCTCGCTCCGCCGGGCAGCCGAACGTATGGCGCGCTCTCGGTGGTAGCGCAGGCCCGCGCCCGCCTCGCCTTTCTGCTCGCCGTGCCTCCCCGCAGCTTCTACCCTCCACCCAAGGTCGACTCCTCGGTGATTCGCCTTGAGCCCTTGCCCGAGCCCGACACCGGCGGGGTCCCGGTCCGCGACTTCGATCGGGTGGTGAAGGCCGCCTTCTCGCAGCGACGCAAGGTCATCGCGAACAGCCTGGGGGCGCTCTTTGGCCGCGACGAGGCCCGGACCGCCCTCGAGCGTGCGGGCGTCGATCCCCGGACCCGCGCGGAGCAGGTTGATCTTGCCGGCTTTCAGCGAATCGCACGAGCCCTGTACCCCTCACACCAGGCCTGAGGTCGAGCGCGACCCCCTCGCAGCCGGTTATTCCCCCAACGCGCCCTGCGGCGCCTGACTGGAGACATCCCATGCGCGTCACGTCCTGCGGTATCACCGATGTTGGGCTCAAGCGGAGCCATAACGAAGATAATCTGCTGATTAACGAGGAGCTCAACCTCTTTGTCGTCGCCGATGGCATGGGGGGACACAACGGCGGTGAGTTCGCGAGTGCCATCTGTGTCAACACCGTCGAGGAGATCGTTGAGAACATGGAGATCGGGGATCAGCTCTCGGTCGACCAAGACGATCCGGTCGAGCTGGTGCGCGAGAAGCTTCGCTACGCCCTGAGGCTCGCGGGTCGGCGCATCTTCGAGAAGGCCAGCGAATCCCCAGAGTTTCACGGCATGGGCACGACCGCGGTGTCCATGCTGATCGACGGCGGGAACGCCTTCATCGCCCACGTCGGCGACAGCCGACTGTACCTGGTACGCGACGACCGGGTCGAACAGGTGACCGAAGATCACAGCTTCGTCGCGCGGCAGATTAAGGCGGGCGTCCTCACCGCCGAAGAGGCGCGCAGCCACCGGATGCGCAACGTGATCTATCGCTCTCTGGGCTACCAGGAAGACGTCGAGGTCGACGTGGAGGTCCGGGCGATTCGACGGGGGGATCAGTTCCTTCTCTGCTCCGACGGGCTGTCGGGCCATGTGGAGCCGTTCGAGCTCTTCGATCACGTCACCCAGTACGGCCCCCAAGAGGCGGCGCGCCGGTTGGTGGACCTCGCCTGTGAGCGCGGCGGCGACGACAACATCACGGTCGTCATCGCCTCGGTCGACGAGCTGTCTTGACCCCTGAAGAGTCCGGCGACCGAGGGCCCGAGGCGCGGCCGGAGTCTCCGCCACGGGGCTCGGGTCTGTGGCGAGTGGCCGCGGTCCTCGGCTGGGCCGGGGTGATCGGGCTCTCGGTGGCGCTGATTGCGGTGCTACCAAAGGCCCTCTCCTACGATGATCTCCTTGACGAAAACCTGTCGATGCGCGGTCGGGTTCAAGAGTTGGACCGGCGCATGGCCGAAGTCGACCGGATCTTGATGCGCCTACGGATCTACGATGCCCAGATGCGCGGGCTCGGAGACATCCCCGAAGGCGATCATGGCCCCACCGAGGACATCGACGATCCTCCGCCCGACGCGCAGGTCGATCCCGATCCCGATCCTGGCGATGATGGGCCTTATGATCAGGTCGAGGTCGGCGAGATCGGGCAGGAGCTGCGCCCATCGGGTGCCTGGGCCGATGCGATCATCGCCCGGGCCGACAGTTTTCTGGCGGTCTTCGAAGAGGCAGAGCCCGACCTCAACGCCCTGGTCGAAGAGCTGGAGGGGCTGAGGGCCCTCGAGGAGGCCTTGCCGAGCCACTGGCCTACAACGGGCACCCTCACCTCTGGCTTCGGTTACCGTCGCTCACCTTTTGGTCGAAAGGCGCAGTTCCACAAGGGGCTCGACATCAGTAATGCGCGGGGCACTCCGGTGGTGGCGTCGGGGCCGGGCACCGTGCGAAGCGCGTTCTACAACGGTGGGTATGGGCGATTCATCGAGGTGGACCATGGCTACGGGATCACCACCCGCTACGCCCACCTGCACCGCCTCCTCGTCAAGGAGGGTGACGAGGTCGAGCGTGGACAGCTCATCGGCACGGTCGGGCGCACCGGCCGCGTGACCGGGCCTCACCTTCACTTCGAGGTGCGCATCGATGGGCACGCTGTCGATCCCCTCGACTACCTCCCGCGCTGAGTGGCGGGTGCCCGATCCGGGCCTGTGCCAAGGATCCTCGCAAGGATCCGCGTCTGGAGGTTGCCTGGGTGGGTCAGGTGGGCATATTGGGGGGCCCTGTGCGTGCCCCTTAGCGGGAGCGCGCGTGACGCCCTCCCTGAACGCCGCGTCGATCGGCACGCGAGAAGCCCATGTTCGAAGGCCTGACGCAACTGGCCAAGAAAGTCTTTGGCGACGCGAACGAGCGCGAGATCCGCAAGCTCCGTCCAATGGTCGCCCGAATCAATGACCTCGAGTCCAAACTCGAGAGCCTCTCCGATGAGAAGCTCGCGGCGAGGACCGCAGACTTCAAGCTCCAGATCGAGAACGGCAAGAGCCTCGACGACATCCTCCCCGACGCCTTCGCCACGGTCCGCGAAGCCTCGAAGCGCACGCTGGGCATGCGCCACTACGACGTGCAGCTCATCGGCGGGCAGGTGCTCCACGGCGGTCGCATCGCCGAGATGAAGACCGGCGAAGGCAAGACCTTAGTCGCGACGCTGCCCATCTACCTGAACGCGCTTTCGGGCAAGGGCGTTCACCTGGTCACGGTCAACGACTACCTGGCTGAGCGCGACGCCGACTGGATGGGCGAGATCTACCGCTTCTTGGGCATGTCGGTCGGCAAGATCCTCTCGGACGAGCGCAACCCCTCGATCAAGCGGAAGGCCTACGCCGCCGATATCACCTACGGAACCAACAACGAGTTCGGGTTCGACTACCTCCGCGACAACATGAAGTACTCCCTCGACGAGTACGTTCAGCGCGGGCACAACTTCGCGATCGTCGACGAGGTCGACTCCATCCTCATCGACGAGGCCCGAACCCCCCTCATTATCAGTGGTCCGGCGGAGTCCAACACCGAGCTCTACAGCTTCGTCGACGCCATGGTCCCCTTGCTCCAGGTCGACGTCGACTTCACCCTCGACGAGAAGTCTCGCAACGTCACCCTCACCGAGACGGGCATCACGAAGCTCGAGCAGCGCCTCGGGGTCGACAACCTCTACGACGACAACAACATGATGCTCCTGCATCACGTCAACCAGTCCCTCAAGGCGCACCACCTCTTCAAGCGCGACAAGGACTACGTGGTCCGGGGCGACGAGGTCATCATCGTCGATGAACACACCGGCCGGCTCATGAGCGGCCGCCGATGGTCCGATGGGCTCCATCAGGCCATGGAAGCCAAGGAGCGCGTCCGCATCCAGCCCGAGAGCCAGACCTACGCCACCATCACCTTCCAGAACTACTTCCGCATGTACGATAAGCTCGGGGGCATGACGGGCACCGCCGAGACCGAGGCGGCTGAGCTCGCGGACATCTACGATCTCGAGGTGGTGGTGATCCCGACGAACCGCCCGATCGCTCGGCTCGATCACGAGGATGTGGTCTACAAGACGCAGATGGAGAAGTATCGCGCGGTGCTCACCGACATCCGCGAGAAGCACGAGCGGGGGCAGCCCGTGCTCGTCGGCACCACCTCGGTCGAGAACTCCGAGCGGGTCGCCAAGCTGCTCCAGCGCGCCAAGATCCCCCACGAGGTCCTCAACGCCAAGCAACACAACCGCGAGGCGGGCATCGTCGCGCAGGCGGGCCGCATCGGCGCGGTGACCATCTCGACCAATATGGCAGGACGCGGCACCGACATCAAGCTGGGCGGCAATCCCGAAGAGATGGCGAAATCCGAGGCGGATCCCGACCTGGATCCCCAGGGCTATGCCAAGTCGCTCGAGCGCTTCCGGGTGGAGTGTGCCGAAGAAGAGCAGCGCGTGCTCCAAGCGGGTGGGCTGCACATCGTCGGCACGGAGCGCCACGAGTCGCGCCGGATCGACAACCAGCTCCGCGGCCGCTCCGGCCGACAGGGCGACCCCGGCTCCTCCAAGTTCTTCCTCTCGCTCGAAGATGATCTCCTCCGGATCTTCGGCTCGGACAAGATCACCATCTGGATGGAGCGCATGGGCCTCAAGGACGACGAGCCCATCGAGCACCGATGGATCACCCGCGCCCTCGAGAACGCTCAGAAGAAGGTCGAAGGTCACCACTTTCAGGTGCGCAAGAACCTGCTCGAGTACGACGACGTGATGAACTACCAGCGCAAGGGGGTCTACGACCTTCGTAAGCGCGCCTTGGCGGGCGACGGGATCCGTGAACTCATCGACGAGGCCGTCGAGAACGTCACCTTCGATCTGGTCGATGAGACCTGTATCGAGGGCGTCCACCCCGAGCATTGGCAGATCGGAAAGCTCCGCGAGCGGATCGAAGCGGTCTTTGGGCTCGCCTGGGAGGACACCGACGACGAGATCCGCGACCATGCCCGAAATGAGCTTCGTCAGCGCCTTCATCGGGAGGCTCGTGATCTGATCGCGGAGCGGCTCGAGGCCGTGGGAGAGGAGCCCTTCCTTGAGGTCGCGCGCATGTATCTACTGCAGTACGTCGATCAGCTCTGGAAGGATCACCTGCTCGCCATGGACAGACTCCGACAGGGGGTCGGGCTCCGGGCGTATGGTCAGCGCAACCCGCTGCTCGAGTATAAGCGCGAGGCCTTCCATATGTTCCAGCTCATGAGTGCCATGCGCGACGAGATGCTGCTGGAGCAGCTCTGCAAGGTCGATCTCGCGGTGCTCGATGCTGCGGCGCAGAAGCCGAGCAAACAGACGGCTCGCCAGCTCGTCAAGGGTGGTGGGGCCTTCGGGCTCGATCAGATCCGTGAGGCGGCAGCGGCGGCCCGAGCGGCCGCTGCGGGTGGGGGAGGCGAGATCCCGGAGCTCGCGCTGCCTTACGGGGCCGAAGATCGCGCGCCCCGGCGTCCGTCGCCGGGCGACGAGGCGCGGCAGTTCGCGGTCAAGGTGGGGCTCAACCGCAATGATCCCTGTCCTTGTGGCAGCGGGCTGAAGTTCAAGCGCTGTTGTGGCGAAGGCTTTACGATGCCCGCGGTGGCTCCCGTTGGCGAAACGCCGGGGCTGTCCCTTGAGGAATACGGGGGGGAGTCGTCCAGCCCCAGCCCCAGCTCCCAGGCGCCTGAGGGCATGCCGAGCATCCTGTCCTCCAGCCCGCTCGACCTCGACGCGTCCTTCGACTACGACGAGCCGACCGACCCGGATGGGGACTTCGACTTCGACGAGGACACCGACGCGGGCACCGTCGTTGAGGGCTCGTCCTCCGACAGTCTGTACGCCGCGCCAGAGACCGGCGACCCCGTCGACGATGACGATGACGATGACGATGACGATGACTTTGATCCTGAGCTCGCCCTGGGTCTTGAGGGCGACGGCGATCCCCTCGCGGGTCTGTACGATGACCCCGAGGAGTCGGCTGAAGCCGAGGATCCTCAGCCCGGGGCTTGAGCGAGCCGGCTCCCTCGCCATCTGTGGTTGATCAGTCTGTGGGTGCGTGCTAACCCGGCTCCGGCCCGTGGCGTCAGCTCGGGCTTAGCTCGCACGTCGGAGCTCCAGGCCGTCCTCGGTGCCCTGTGAAGGGTCGGTCGCGCCTGCCGACGGACGTTCAACCAAACCAGGGCCCGAGGCCCATCGGAGACATCATGAACATCTCGCTGCGCGACCTGCTCCAGGCAGGCGTCCACTTCGGCCACCAGACCCGTCGTTGGAACCCCAAGATGAAGCCGTATATCTACGGCGCCAAGAACGGGATCCACATCATCGATCTTCAGCGCACCGCGCGCGGACTCGTCGATGCCACCCGCTTCGTCCAGACCCTCGCCGTCGGGGGAGGTCAGGTCGTCTTCGTGGGCACCAAGCGCTCCGCCCGCGAGGTCATCGCCGAAGAAGCGACCCGCGCCGAGCAGTTCTACGTGAACCACCGCTGGCTCGGTGGCACCATGACCAACTGGCAGACGGTCAAGAAGTCGATCGATCGTCTCAACAAGCTCGAAGAGGCTCGGTCCGAAGGCCGCTTCGACATCCTCACCAAGAAGGAAGCGCTCGAGCTCACCCGCGACATCGAGCGCATGGATCGCAACCTCGGGGGCATCAAGACCCTCCGTGGTCTGCCGGCTGCCCTCTTCGTGGTCGATCCGAAGCGCGAGCACATCGCGGTCGCCGAGGCGAACACTCTGGGGATCCCGGTCATCGCTCTGTGCGACACCAACTGCGATCCCTCCGGTATCGACTACGTGATCCCTGGTAACGACGACGCGATCAAGTCCATCCGCCTCTTCACCGGCGCCATCGCCGACGCGATCATCGAGGGGCGCCAGTCCTCTCGGCGCACGTCGGGTGCCTACAGCACCGAAGACGAAGCGGCGCCGGTCGATGATGGCGGCGTCGAGGTTGTCACCCGCCGCGCGCCCGACGCCCCTGCCGAGGCCTGAGCGCGCGTCGGTTCTCTCCCTTCCCCGCGGGGCGTGCGTGGCGCGCCCTCCCATCATCATCAAGTATCGGGCCGCGCAGACGGCCCAAACGGAGACTTCCAATGGGTATGAGCGAGATCAAGGAGCTGCGTCAGCGCACCGGCGCCGGCATCCTCGACTGCAAGAAGGCACTCAGCGAGTCCGGCGGTGACGTCGAGAAGGCCATCGACTGGCTCCGCTCCAAGGGTGTGGCCAAGGCTGCCAAGAAGAGCGGCCGCGCAGCCACCGAAGGCCTCGTGCACGCCTACATCCACGGCACCGGCAAGATCGGCGTCTTGGTCGAGGTCAACGCCGAGACCGACTTCGTGGCGCGCAACGACCAGTTCCAGGACCTCTGCAACGACATCGCGATGCACATCGCGGCCTCTGCTCCCGAGTACGTGCGGGTTGAGGACGTGCCTGAGGCGGTGGTCGCCAAGGAGCGTAAGGTCCAAAAGCAGCTCGTCATCGAAGAGGGCAAGCCCGAGCACATCGCCGACAAGATCGTCGATGGCCGCATGAAGAAGTTCTTCCAGGACCTCTGCCTGCTAGAGCAGCCCTTCGTCAAGGACGACAAGAAGACCGTTAACCAGGTTCTTACCGAGGCGGTCGGCCGTATCGGCGAGAACATTCAGGTGCGGCGCTTCTCGCGCTTCGTGCTTGGCGAGGGCCTTGAGAAGCGGGCCGACGACTTCGCCTCCGAGGTCGCCAAGACCGTAGGCGTGGCCTGATCCTCTAGACCCCTTGGCCCGTTGCGGGTCCAGGGGTCACTCCCTTGTCCTCTCTGTCTGGAGCATCCCGCCGTGACTCACCCCAAGTACCAGAGTGTGCTCATCAAGGTCTCGGGGGAGATGCTCGGTGGTGCGGAGGGCACCGGGGTCAACCCTGACACGCTCCGTCGCTTCGCCACCGAGATTAAGGCGGTTCGAGGGCTCGGGGTGCGGACCTCCGTCGTCATCGGCGGCGGCAACATTTTTCGCGGGATCCGAGGTGCGGCCGAGGGCATGGATCGCGCGAGCGCGGACTACATGGGCATGCTCGCGACGGTGATCAACGGCATCGCCCTACAAGATGCCCTCGAGCGGGTCGAGTGCGAGACTCGGCTGCTCACCGCCATCGGCATGTCCGAGATCTGCGAGCCCTACATTCGGCGGCGAGCCATCCGTCACCAGGACAAGGGGCGGGTGGTGATCTTTGTGGCGGGCACCGGCAACCCCTACTTCACGACGGACACCGCCGCGGCTCTCCGCGCGGCCGAGATCGGCGCCGAGGTCATCCTCAAGGCCACCAAGGTCGACGGAATCTACGATAAAGACCCTTGTAAACACGACGACGCGGTGCGGTTCGACCGGATCACCCACCTCGACGCCTTGGCGCGTGGACTGAAGGTCATGGATGCCACCGCCCTGAGTCTTTGCATGGATAACCAGCTTCCCATTGTGGTCTTTGACCTGAACGTCGAGGGAAACATCGCGCGGGCGGTCCGTGGCGAGCCCATCGGCACGGTCGTCGCGCCTCGTTGAACCCCCCATGGCCCCCAGCGGGCCCTCGCGGAGCTTGAACCATGGAAGAATATCTGGAGTCGCTCGCAGAGGACATGGCCAAGGCGCTCGAGTCGTTGAGTCAGAGTCTCGCGACGGTTCGTACCGGCCGGGCCACACCGAAGCTCGTCGATGGAGTGCAGGTACAGGTGCAGTCTTATGGGGCGGTCATGCCGCTGAACCAGCTCGCCACGGTGCAGGCCCCCGACGCCCGACTGCTCGTGATCACCCCCTGGGACAAGTCGACCCTCTCCGACGTTGAGCGAGGGATCGTCGCGGCGGGCCTGGGCCTCAACCCCTCGAGCGACGGTCAGGTCATCAGGGTGCCTGTGCCCCCCCTCACCGCGGAGCGACGGCAAGACCTGGTCAAGCAGGTACGCAAGTTCGGCGAAGAGGCCAAGATCCGCGTTAGGCACGTTCGTCGAGAGTATAACGACATCTTCAAGAGCGCCGAGGACGACGGCGACATCTCGGAAGATCAGCTTCATCGCTATCTGACGAAGGTTCAGGAGCAGACCGACCAGAACGTGGCCCGGGTCGACGAGCTCGTCGGCGCCAAAGAGGCTGAGGTGCTCGAGGTCTGAGCCGACGCGACGTCGCGAGGGAGCAGGGATGGATTGGGACGGACCGGTGCCGCGGCACCTCGCCATCATCATGGATGGCAACGGGCGCTGGGCCTCAGCGCGAGGCTTGCCGAGGGTGGCGGGTCACGAGGCAGGAGCCGACTCGGTCCGGGCGATCGTGCGTGCTTGCGGTCGGCTAGGGGTCGAGGTGCTGACGCTCTACAGCTTCTCGACCGAGAACTGGTCCCGACCGGACGACGAGGTGCAGACCCTCATGACCTTGCTCGAGCGGTACCTTCGTGAGGAGCAGGACGATCTGCAACAGAACAACGTGCGACTGAGCGCCATCGGTCACCTTCACCGGCTCCCCGAGCCCGTTCGCCTAGGGCTGGAGGCCGTCAGCGCGTCGACCGCCAAGAACACGGGGCTTCGCCTGGTCCTCGCGTTGTCGTATGGGGGGCGGGCCGAGATCGTCGACGCGGTGCGCCGTCTGGCCACCCGAGTCCAGGAAGGTGAGCTCGCACCGCAGGCTGTCGATGAAGCGGCGATCAGCGCGCACCTCTACACGGAGGGACTCCCGGATCCCGACCTGCTCATTCGAACGAGCGGCGAGCTTCGCCTGTCGAACTTCCTCCTCTGGCAGGTGGCTTACGCCGAGATCTACGTCACGGACGTGCTCTGGCCTGACTTCCGTGAGCCCGGCCTGATCGAGGCCTTCCGCTCCTTCGCGGACCGCGAGCGTCGCTTTGGCAAGACCGGCGCGCAGATACAGGCAGAGGCATGATCGTTCGCGTACTGGCCGCGTTGGTTGGGCTGGCTGTGCTCGTGCCTGCGCTGATCTTCGGGGGCTCCCTCGCCGTGCACCTGCTCGTGCCGCCCGCCTTGGCTCTGTGTTGCTACGAGTACGCGCGCATGGCTTTTCCCGATCGCTGGAAGGTGGCGCTAGCCTGGATGTTTCCCGCGATGGGCGTCATCTACGGCACCGCCCTGTACCTGCCCGAGCTCGCTTGGCTCGGTTATGGGCTCACCCTGGTTGCGACGGCGGTCTTCGTCGTGTTGCGTCCCGGTCCGTCGCTAGAACTGGCCTTCGCCTGGCTGGGCCGCTACGCCTTCGGAATGTCTTGGCTTGGCCTCTTGGCGTTTCTTCCTATGATCCGTGATCTACCCCACGGCCTCGCCTGGGTGTTCATCGCGCTCGGGGCGGCATGGTTCGCCGACACCGGGGCGTACTTTGCCGGTCGCCTCTTCGGTCGACGCAAGCTTCATGAGCAGCTCTCGCCCAAGAAGACGGTCGAGGGCTTTGTGGGCGGGCTCGTGACGTGTGTGGCGGGCGTGATGCTCATCGCCCACTTCTTCATCCCCGATCTACCCCTGCTCGAGGCCGCGGCCCTAGCCCTCATCGCCGGAACTTTGGGGGTCTTGGGCGACCTCGCCGAGAGCTTGGTCAAGCGCGCCACCGGGGTCAAGGATGCAGGATCGATCATGCCGGGCCATGGCGGGCTGCTCGATCGCATCGACAGCCTGCTCTTCGTCGCGCCCGCGGTCTATGGCTTCGCGGTGATCGTGGTACGGAGCGCGCCATGATCTACCTCATCGGGGGTGCCGCCGCGCTGCTCGCCATCGGGATCCTGGTTGTCGTCCACGAGTTCGGGCACTTCTTAGCGGCGAAGATGTTTAATATTGGAGTTCCGGTCTTCAGCGTCGGGATGGGCCCGAGGATCGGCGGCTTCTCCTTCAAGGGCACGGACTACCGCTTCTCTGCCTTGCCCATAGGCGGCTACGTTCAGCTAGCGGGCGCGGATCCCTTCGGTGAAGAAGACTTCGAGGGCCCTCCGACCCCGCCCGAGAATGACTTCATGCAGAAGCCCGTCTGGCAGCGCTTGATCGTGCTCTTGGCGGGCCCAGCGGCGAACATCGTGCTGCCGATCGTGATCTTCTCGGTGCTCTTCCTGGCAGGATTCCCGGAATATCCTGCCCAGTTCGGGATGATCAGCTACGACAGCCCCGCGTGGCACGCGGGGCTTCGCGACGGCGACACGGTTACGGCGGTCGATGGCTACGCTGTGGGCTCTTGGCGGGAGCTCGAGTCGCTGCTGGCCCGGAGGGCGGGAGAGCGGGTGCAGCTCACCATCGCGCGCGAGGGGGCCGAGCAGGTCGTGGCGCTTCCCGCCGGATCATTCGAGCGACGGGCGGTCAATCGGATCAACGTCGAGAGTCTGGGCGCCGATCTCGTGCGTCGCTCGTCGCGGGTGGGCGTCAACGATCCGCAGAGCCCCGCGGCCCAGGCGGGCATACTGAGCTTTGATGGGATTGTGGCGGTAGACGGGCGGGCGGTCGAGGACTGGCATGAGCTGATGGGCCTCCTCGAGCCCAAGACCTCGGCCCGGCTCGATCTCGTCCGTCACGACCGCGAGACCGACGAGATCACGGAACTATCCGTCTCGATTCAGCGCTCGAGCTGGCAGCCGCTCTCCGACGATCCTTGGTCCAACCCCTGGGGCTTCGCCCCGGCCGATGTGGTGGCAGGCACGGTCTACGAAGGAAAGCCTGCGGCTGAAGCCGGCATGATCGAAGGCGATCGCCTCTATGCGGTCGATGGCACTCCGGTCCGTGACTTTCTGCACCTCAAGGCCCTGATCGGGAGCTCCGCTGTCGATCGCATTGATCGTAGCGCAGGAACGCGTGAGATCGAGCTCACCCTGCTCCGCGACGGCGAGCTGCTCCAGCGAACCTTCCGTCCGGAGCTCATCGACGACTCTACGGTCGACGGTACTCGCTACCGTCCGGTGATCGGAGTGATGCTCGTTCCCGACGCGAGGCTCGTGCCGGAGAGGGTGCTCCGGCGGTATCCGCCTCACACGGCGCTGGCGCTCGGAGTGGAGAGCACCTGGCAAGCCGTCGAGAACGTCTTTACGGTTCTGGGCTCCATTCTGCGCCTACGAACCGATCCTTCCAAGGCTGTGGGTGGTCCGGTCGCCATCTTGACCATCACGGGGCAGAGCGCTCTGATGGGCATCCACTTCTACGCGGGGGTCGTCGCCTCGATCAGTGTGTCGCTGGCGATCGTGAACCTGCTCCCCGTGCCCGCCCTAGACGGCGGACAGATCACCGTCTTTCTCATCGAGTGGATCCGCGGCCGGCCGTTGTCGGCCGAGATGCGGGTACGGATCCAGATGTTTGGCGTGTTCATCCTCTTTGCGCTGATCATCCTCGTCACGATCTCCGATGTCTACAAACTTATCTTCCGCGAGTTCTGAGTGCGGATCCTCGCTTTCGACACCGTAGGCCCAGTGATCGGGGTCGGGGCTGGCTCCCCGAAGGGCGAGCGGGTTCGAACGGAGCGGATCACCCGCAAGGCGGAGTCTCGTCTGCTGCCCTGGGCCCAAGACCTCGCGCGGGAGCTCGGCTTCGAGCCCTCTCAGATCGATGGTGTGGGGGTGGCGATCGGCCCAGGGGCCTTCACGGGGCTGCGGGTGGGGGTCGCGACGGCCTGTGGTCTCGCCCAAGCGGTCGGCTGCCCGGTCTGGGGAGCCTGCTCCCTGCGGACCCGAGCGACGCCGCACCTCGGCTCAGGTCGCCCGGTCCTCAGCCTGCTCGATGCCCGGAAAGGTAGAGTATACGCGGCTATCTTTGACTCTGACGGTCAAGTGCGCGTCCCCCCGGCCGACGTGGAGCCGGCGGTCGCGCTCTCGTGGTCTTCGCCGGGCATGATGGCGGTGGGGGAGGGGGCGATCGTCTATCGGGAGCGGGTCGAGGCTGCCGGACTCGTGCTGGTCGAGCCCGCCGACGATCCTGGTGTGACAGCGCTGCTTCGACTCGCCCGGTCCGGTCTGGACCGAGACGAGGGGGTGTCCCCCACGGAGCTGCGACCAGTCTATCTTCGCGCTCCCGACGCCAAGCCGCCCGCCGGTCGTTGACCTCGACTCTCGCGCTCGATAGGTCGCGCCTTCGAGCTGAACCATCCTTCCACCCCCCAAGGAGTCTCATGGGTTCATCATTGAGCATCGCGATCGCTGGAGCGACGGGAGCCATCGGCCAAGAGCTGATTCAGGTCCTCGATCGGGTGCCATGGCGCCCCGCGGAGCTCCTGCTCGCGGCCTCGCCGAGGACCACTGTGCCCAGCCTGGAGTTCGGCGACGAGCGCCTTTCGGTCGAAGATGCGGAGCACCTGGATCTCGCGGCGGCTGACGCGGTGCTGCTCGCGGTGCCTCCGGCGGTTGCAAAGGAGCTTGGGGAGCGCGCGCTGGCCGAGGGGATCCTGACCATCGATCTCTCGGGAGCTTTCGCAGAGGACTCCGATGTGCCGACCATCGTACCCTGGGTGAACCCCGAGCAGATCGCGGCCGTCGGGGCGCGTCAGGTCGTCGCGGTACCCTCTGCGGTGGCCTTGATGCTCGCCTCAGCCCTGGGTCCTTTGGCCCGAGCCGGCTTGCGAGGGCAGATCCATGCCACCGTGCTCCTCCCGGCCTCGGATCGAGGCAAGGGAGGTATCGAAGAACTCTCGCAGCAGGTCGTGAGCCTCTTCAACGCAGGGACGCCCCCCCGTCGGATCTTTCCTCAAGGACTGGCCTTCGACGTGCTTCCTGCGGTGGGGGCGATCCAAGACGATGGATGGACCTCCCGCGAACGCACCATCGCCACCCAGACTCAAGAGATGGTCGGAAGGGCCTTTCAGGTTCACCTCTCTCTCCTTCAGGTGCCTGTGTTCAGCGGCATCGGAGCCGACGTGCATTTGCGGCTAGATCGTCGGGTCTTGCCCGATCTGGTCGGGAAGCTGCTCTCGGACGGGGGCGTGAGGCTGATCGAGTCCGCCGAGGCCAGGTCTATGCCTAGGCTTCGGAAGGTCGAGGGGGAGCCCTTCGTGCACGCAGCCAGGGTGCGGGCCGTCGGCAGCACGGGTCAGGAGCTCCAGCTCTGGCTCGGCATGGACAACCTCCGTGCCACCGCCACCTGTGCGGTGAGCTTGACCGCCGCCCTCTTACGAGATCGGCTGCGAGCCCCTTCGCACTGACAGCTTGTCCAGCCGCCGCAGGTCCATCGGCGGACGCTGACATCTTGTCCCGTCGATGCAGCTCCCCGAGCGATCGAGTCCGCGATGAGGCAAGATCGGTCGACCTGAGGCGCCCTCGCGAGACGGCATCCTTCTTGCATGTGGCCTCTCGTCCCGGTGCACCATGATTTCTACGCTGATGCTCACGATGTCGATCGCCTTCGCTGCTGGCCCCGAGCGCCACGCGGCCACCGTCGACGTGGGCTCGTCGATCGTCCGCAACCTCTCGTCAGATTCCTCAGGCGAGGTGCTGGCCATGGTCGTGGGCTCTTCCGCGGTGGTGCTCGACGTCCGAACCTGGCAGCAGACACGGTTGAACCCCTGTACGGTCGCAGGGGCGACCGTGGTCGAAGGCGTCGGCCAGGAGCTCGAGGTCTGGGTCGGCTGCAACGACGGCACCGTTCGGGCCTTCGCCTACGTCGAGGGTAGCATGGTCCCGATCGACGCGGTGGGGGAAGAAGGGGTGGTGCAGGCGCTCAACCGGCGGGTGCTCGCCATGCATTCTGCGCCGATCGGCACCGGCGATCGCCGAGTCTTCGCCGTAGGCCAAGAAGAGGGGGTCGACCAGCTCCGGGTGGCGATGATCGATCCCGAAGACGGCGCGATCGCGCAGACTCTCTTCATCGGGCTCGAGGGATACCACTCGAGCACGGTTGGGCCGGCCTTCATCTACATCACGCATGGAAACGCCTTCATCAGTACCATCAACCTCCAGAGTCTCCTTCCCCAGTTCAACCTGGGCGGCGCCGGAGTGGAGTTCACCAGCGTCTCGGCGACCGCGCGACAGACCGCGCTGGTCGTGAGTCGCCTCGATGAGGGCATGGTGGCCGAGCACAACGGCTTCACCTCGATGTATACGCCGGTGCTCACCCCCGCCCGGAACATCCGGGCGGTCGGGACTTTTCTGGCGGATTCCGAGGACGATGGCTACGTCATGCTCGCCTACGACGATCGGATGGTGGTCTACCGCAGCCCGGATGGTGGGCTGCCGGAGTCTTCGGCGCGGACCTTTTCCATCGAGGGTTCGATCCGTGAGCTCCACACCACGGTCGGTGGCTATGCCTTCGGCTCCACCAATACGGGGAGCTTGCTCGTGTTCACCGACCGACCCTGGGTCGATGACCTGATGCTCTCGGCGGAACGGGTGATCACGGGTGATATCTTGGAGCTGTCCTTCACGACCGACACGGAGGGCACCTATGAAGTCGCCCTCGGCGGCACCTACCGGCAAGGGGGTGAGATCCTGGCCTCCGGGAGTGCGGCGCCGGGATCCGTAGAGATCGAGCTCCCCGTCACCGAGTGGAGCGAGGGTTTTCAACGGGTCTTCGTCCGGCTCACCGACAGCCGCGGCCGGATCGGCCACGCTGGTGCGGAGCTCCTGGTCGACTCCCGGCCGCGCGCGCCCGCGCTGAGCCAGAGTTCCGTCACCTTCGATGATCGGCGCCTGCGGCTCGCCTTTCCTGCGCTCGCCGCGACCGACATCGAGCGGTACACCCTCTATGTGACCACCGAGCCCTTTTCGCCTCAAGACTATGAAGAGGGCGGACCGAGCTATGTTGGCCCCGACGATCTCGATGCCCCCATCGAGGTCCCTGCGCCCGACTCGGCCACCGTCTCTGTGGAGATCGCGCCTGTGACGAACGACTTGACCTATTATCTTGCGGTGAGGGCGACGGATGAAGCCGGCCTGGAGGGAGCGATGAGCGATGTAGTACAAGGCCGGCCTCGACCGACCCAGAGCGCCTCTCAGCTGGCTGGCGAGGGCGGCGGCTTCGACTGCGACGGCACGGGCGGCGTGCGCGGAGCGACCGCCCTGGGGCTGGGGCTCGGCGCGCTGTTGCTCAGGACCCGTCGTCGCGGAGGGGCGATCCTCGCCCTAGGGTTGGCGGTGGGTCTGGCCTTCTCGGTTCCGGTGGCCCACGCCGCCGACGAAGATGGCGACGGCGTCGACGACCGCCTTCAGCTCACCGATGACTTCAAGGGGGATCTGACCGAAGCGTGGGCGAACATCCAGGTGCGGTACGGGATCATCACCCTCCGCGACGAGAGCCTTACCCAGGTCTATGGCGCGGGGGGGAACAACGTCCTCCACGTCGAGTTCGGCCCCCAGATCTATCGCTTTCTCGAACTGAACTTCGGTGCGGGGCTCTTTCAGGAGCTCGGCTTCACCGTCGACAGCCAGGGCAACCCCGGCAGCCGTCGCACCATGATCACCGCCGTGCCCCTCGCGGTCTCGCCGACCCTCCGGCTCCACTTCATCGATGAACAGTTCATCGTTCCTTACGCGAGCGCGGGGCTCGACTGGTGGCTGTGGAACGAGCAGGTCGACAGCATCGCCGGCGGAAAAGATGGCATCTCTGGGTCGAAGTTCGGCTACCACTGGTCGCTGGGCGCGAACCTGCTGCTCGACACCTTCTCGCGTGACCGTGCCAGCATGCTCGAAGCTCAGACCGGCATCAACGACACCTGGCTCACCTTCGAGTATCGACGCCAGTTCATCGAGGGCGAACAAGGCTTCTCCTTCTCGGGTGACATCTTCACCGCCGGGCTCAAGATCGACTTCTGATCTGCCAGGAGTCTTGGATGGAGCGTCGCTTCAAGCTGGTTCTCGAGTATGACGGGGCTGACTTTGTGGGCTGGGAGGTCCAGCGGTCGGGGCGGTCGGTTCAGAGCGAGATCGAGGGGGCGCTGGCCCGGATCCTCCAGCATCCGGTTCGAGTGGAGGTGAGTGGGCGAACCGATGCGGGGGTGCACGCCGAGGGGCAAGTGGCGGCGTTCACGACCCGAGTGCACCGCAGCACGGCGCGGATCCGTGATGGGTTGAACGCGGTGCTACCCCTCGATGTGGCGTGTCGCGAGGTGCAGCAGGTTCCGCTCGACTTCGACCCGCGCCGACAAGCGAGAACCAAGCACTATCGTTATCGCTGGCTCGACAGCAGGGTGAGGAGTCCACTACGCCGAGGGCGAGTCTGGCAGGTCCGAAGGCCACTCGATGCCGAAGCCATGGCTGTGGCCTGTGGCGCATTCGAAGGAACCCACGACTTCTCTGCGTTTCGGGCGTCGGGCTGCGGAGCTCGGACGACCGTTCGGACCTTTCCGGCGTGGAGCGTGCGGCGGGTCGATGACGAGATCTGGCTCGACGCTCATGGCCACGGCTTTCTGCGTCACACCATCCGAATCGTGGCGGGGACCTTGGTCGAGGTGGGCAGGGGCGCGCGTGAGGCTGCGTGGGTGAGCGAGGTCTTGCGATCGGGGTCCAGGGCCATGGCCGGGCCGACCGCGCCGGCCCATGGGCTGACGCTGTTGGGGGTTCGCTACGACGGCTCGGTGGCTTCAGAACCGTCGTAGGAGAAGTTCGGAGTGGTGGCGCCCGTCGGCTCGTCGAGGTGGGGCCCTCACCGAGGGCATGAGGGGGCGGGCAGGGGGCCTCAGTCGTCGTCCTCGTCGTCATCATCGTCGTCGACGCCGAACATGTCGTCGTCGTCATCGTCGAGGTCGTCGAGATCATCGTCGTCGGAGACCACGGGCACGTCCTCTTCGTCATCCTTCTCCTCGCGACGCTTCCGACGAGAACCCTTTCCGGTCAACGTGGCCTTGATGTCGAAAACCGGCGCTTCGCGCTGATCCGCGCCGCACTCGGGGCACAGCGGCTCCGGACGGTTCAGATCGTAGAACTTGATTCCGCACTTGAAGCACGTGTATCGAATTCCGAGCTTGGACTTGTCCATGGCAGACTCTCCGTGCCGGCGATCCGGCGACTGCGCATGCCCGCGACCCCTGGCCCCGAGCGAAGGTGGACCCCCGCCGCGACGCGTCGAGGGATGGCGCGTTTACCACGCAGGTCGGGGGCGTCAAGCGGTTCCCCGCAGGTGGTGCCATCGGGTTATACGCCAGCGGTCGCGCGCGGGTCCACGCGCCTGACGACGGAGGCGCGATGCGGCCCTTATCTCTCTTATTCCTTGTGTCCTTCCTTGCCTGCGGTGACGGTGGCGAGGACGCAGGCTGGCGATCCAGCGACCTCCGGCTCGATGGGACCGGCGCGGCCGACGCCTTCGATGCCGCGAGTGTGCGCATCTGTCGGAGCACGGGCGAGGACGTCTTCGTGGTCTGGGAAGATGACCGCACAGGGGTTCCGGCGATCTGGCTTCAACATTCCCCGGATGGGGGCCAGAGCTGGCGCGAAGCTCCGGTGCGGGTCAACCGTGGCGAAGCGGCTGCGACTCGCCCAGATGTCGCCTGCATTGGGCAAAACGTCTTCGTCGTGTGGGAAGACCTCCGCGACGGCGAGCTCGACAATAAGAACATCTACTTCAACCGATCGGGAACGGCAGGGGAGTCTTGGTCGGGCAGCGATCGCCGCCTGAACCCCGACCCCGACGGTCGAGCGATGAGCCTCATGCCGCAGATCGTAGCGAAGGGATGGGAGATTCACGTCGTCTGGTCCGACAATCGTGGCGGGACCTTCGACATCTTCAGCTCTTCGTCTGACGATGGTGGGGCGAACTTCACCGAACCGCAGCGGGTTAACAGCAACCCGCCAGGCAGCGCGTTCTCGGCCTTCCCTGCTGTTGCGACCGATGGCGACGGCCTGGTGGTTGTCGTGTGGGAAGACGCCCGCGATGGCCTCAACGACATCTACGTGGCGATCTCCTCGGACAAGGGGGTCAGCTACTCGTCCGACGTTCGGCTGGATACCGGCGACTCGCCCGGCTTCGCGAACAGCTTCAGGCCCCAGGTCGCCCTCGATGATGGCGAGATCTACGTCGTGTGGCAAGACGAGCGGAGCGGCGGCGATCGCGACATCTACTTCAACTACTCGGGGGACTCGGGCATGACCTGGCTCGAGAGCTCCCTACAGGTCGAGAGCAACGGTCCCGGCAGCAGTGACAGCGCGTCCCCTGCGGTGGCCCTGTCCGCGGGCGTAGGGCACGTCGTCTGGCAGGATCGGCGCGCGGGTGGGTTCGACATCTTCTATCGGTCCTTTATCGAAGGCCATCCTCGACCGCTCGATGTCGAGCGGAATGGCGGCGAGGCGCGCGACGCGGAGTTCCGCTTGAACTTGGGGGATCGCGCGGGGGCGAACAACTCTCTCGAGGCGGTCGTCGTCGCTCAGGGCGAGAACGTGGCGGTCCTCTGGGAAGATCATCGCTTCGACGGGGTCACGACGGGGGGCACTCCCCAAGGCTTCAACGAGGTCTACTACAACTTCTCATCCCAGGCGGGCCTGACCTGGGAGCCCGTCGACCTCCGGCTCGACAGCTTTTGTGCGGGTCGCAAGTACGTCAGTGACCTAGGGGCCGTCTTGCACGGCGACTCTGTGCTGGCGACCTGGGTCGACGGCCGGCGCGGGTTCGCCAACATCATGTTCTCGCGACGTCCGCTCGGCGAAGAAGGCGAGCCTCCGCCCGCCTGCAACTAGCCGGCCGCAGCGTATGTTCTCGTCGTTTGCCCGCGCTTTCCAGCCTTGTCTCGTCGCCGGTCGCCGGGCTCCCCACTCGGTCTTTGCCTTAAAAGTCACCGTCGGCGCCCGGCTTGCGCGCAAGACTCGGCAGCCTGCCCAGCAGCCTTTCCTGTGCGGCCTTGACAGGGTGACGGCCTCCCGATAAGCGCGGCGGGCTCTACGGGCGTGGCCCGTTTCGCTTCCACTTCATTCGGGCTGTCGCGCCGCCGCTGAGCGGCTCGGGCCCTAACCGAAAGCCTGGTGATTCGATGCGCACTATCTCTGCCAAGCCGGGAGAGGTCGAGCACGACTGGTATGTGATCGACGCCTCGGGGTACAACCTCGGCCGTCTCGCAACCCGTGTCGCGACCGTGCTCCGCGGCAAGCACAAGCCAATCTTCACGCCTCACGTCGACACCGGCGATTTCGTGATCGTGATCAACGCCTCCGAGGTCAACCTGACGGGGCGTAAGCTTCAGCACAACCACTATCACCGCTACTCCGGCTACCCCGGTGGGCTCAAGTCCATCGACGCCGAGACCGTTCGCGCCGAAGACCCGGAGCGCATGATCCAGCAGGCGGTGAAGGGCATGCTCCCCAAGAATAAGCTGTCCCGCCACATCATCAAGAAGCTCAAGGTCTATGGGGGCAGCGAGCATCCCCACGCCGCGCAGCAGCCCAAGCCCTTCCCCGAGGTGATCTGATGGTCCGCAACAAGGTTCAATACTACGGCACTGGCCGTCGCAAGACCGCCACCGCCCGCGTCTACCTTCGTCCAGGCAATGGTCGCATCTTCATCAACAAGCGGCCGGTCGAGCAGTACTTCCCGCGCGCGACCCACCGCATGGATCTCTCGCAGCCCCTCGACCTCACGCAGACCAACCAAGACTTCGACATCTTCGTTAACGTCCGTGGTGGTGGTCACACCGGGCAGGCTGGAGCGGTCCGCTTGGGGATCGCACGCGCCTTGCTTCAGGCCAACCCCGATTTCCGGGGCTCTCTCAAGAAGGCCGGGTTCCTCACCCGCGACGCCCGGAAGGTCGAGCGTAAGAAGTACGGTCGCGCAGGGGCACGCCGAAGCTTCCAGTTCTCCAAGCGCTAGTCGCCGGCTGGACAGGCCTCACCGCCAGGTCCGCGTTCAACGGTGCCCTCGGAGCCTCGCTCCGGGGGCGTTGTGCGTCTGGGGCAGACAACCGCGTCGCTCCTGACTACAGGCGTTGCGTCGGCGGCGAGCTGGAGCGGAGGTACGGGCATGGACAGGCAGGTCAGGTATATCTTCATCACTGGCGGGGTCCTCTCGGCGCTGGGCAAGGGTCTCTCGGCTGCGTCGTTGGCTGCGCTCATGAAGGCCCAAGGCTGGAAGGTGACCAACCTCAAGATGGATCCCTACATCAACGTGGATCCGGGCACCATGTCCCCCGCGCAGCACGGCGAGGTCTTCGTCACCGACGACGGCGCCGAGACCGATCTCGATCTCGGCCACTATGAGCGCTTCACCGACCAGAGCTTGAGCAAGAACAACTCCTTCACCACGGGCCGGGTCTACCAGGCGGTCATCGAGCGGGAGCGGCGGGGCGAGTTCCTGGGTCAGACCGTGCAGGTCGTGCCCCACATCACCGACGAGATCAAGCGTCGGATCAAGCGGGTGGGCGAAGGTCACGACTTGGTCTTCGTCGAGGTGGGGGGCACGGTCGGCGACATCGAGAGTCTTCCCTTTCTCGAGGCGATCCGCCAGATGCGCCAGGAGCTCGGCCGGCACCTGACGCTCTACATCCACCTGACCCTGGTGCCCTTCATTCCGACCGCTGGCGAGCTCAAGACCAAGCCCACCCAGCACAGCGTCAAGGAGCTTTTGCAGGCGGGTATTCAGCCCGACATCCTCTTCTGTCGCTGCGACCGTCCTCTGCCTCGCTCGATTCGGCGCAAAATCAGCAACTTCTGCAACGTCCAGCTCGACGACGTCATCTCGGTCGAAGATGTGCCACACATCTACGCCTTGCCGGAGCACCTCCGGCGGGAGCGCGCCAATGAGCGGATCATGGAGCACTTTGGCATGGTCGCGCCGGCGCCGGATGTCTCGCCCTGGAACGACCTCGTCGCCCGTTCTCGTGACGCGGAGCGGGTGGTGCGGGTCGGGATCGTCGGCAAGTATGTCGACTTTAGCGATACGTACAAGAGTCTGAACGAAGCTCTGGTCCACGGGGCGCTCGCCCACCGGGTGCGGATCGATCTCGTCTTTGTCGACTCGGAGCAGCTCCAGCGCGGCGGTGCGCGATCCCAGCTCGAGGGCCTGCACGGCATCCTGGTCCCCGGCGGCTTTGGGGAGCGAGGCTCCCAGGGCAAGATCGCCGCCATTCGCTACGCGAGGGAGCAGGGGGTGCCCTTCTTCGGGATCTGCTTGGGGCTTCAGCTCGCGGTCGTCGAGTTCGCTCGCAACGTGTTGGGGCTCAAGGGGGCCAACAGCCGAGAGTTTGAAGAAGCGATCGGCGGAGAGCTCACGGATCCCATCATCGAGCTGCTGGATGAACAGCGGAAGGTGACCGATAAAGGCGGGACGATGCGCCTGGGCAGCTACCCCTGCGAGCTGGTCCAGGGCTCGCTGGCCGCGCGGATCTACGAAGCGACGCGCATCGATGAGCGTCATCGCCACCGATACGAGGTCAACCCGGCATACCACGAGCGCTTGATCGCCGGGGGGCTCGAGGTCTCGGGCTGGTCGCCAGACCGGGTGCTCGTAGAAGTCGTCGAGATCCCCGATCACCCCTTCTTCATCGCCTGCCAGTTTCACCCGGAGTTCCAGAGCCGCCCGCTCAGGCCGCACCCGATCTTCCGCGCCTTTGCCGGGGCGATGATCGCGCGCGATCGAGGGGAGCAGAAGACGTGAGCCTGCGAGGGTCGGGTCTGATGGCTCTTCTGTGCGCATGCGGTAGCCTGGCGGTAGAGCCCGTCGACCCACGAGAACCTCCCCTGCAGGAGGTCACGTTGGCGATCGAGGGGGGCCCGGAGCTGACCCTGGCAGGCGCTTGGATCGACGCGGAGGGCGATGGGCGCGGCGTCGAGGCCCTGGCGACCGTGCCTGGCCATCCACCGCTCGAGATCCGCTCCGATCGTAGCGAGTGGCGTCTGAGTGAGCGCCGGATCAGCTTCACCGGGGCTGTGCGGGCGGTGCGGGGCGAACTCACCTTGGTCGCGGACAAGATCGAGGTCTCGCTCGTCGAGGAGGGGGTGGATCGCGCGGTGGCCGAGGGAGGCGTGCGGATCACTCATCAGGGGAGAGAGGCCACCGCAGAGCGCGCGATCTTCGAGCCTCAGCGGGACCGGGTCGAGCTCAAGGGCGATCCGAGGCTTCGACATGCCGGCCGCACCATGCGGGGTCACCGGATGGTGATCTACCTCGACGACGAGCGGGTGGTGTGCGAGGACTGCCGCGTCACCATGACGTCTGACGCGCCATGACCGCCCTGCGCGCCGAGGGTCTGCGCCGTGTTTATCTCAGCGGGTCTGGAGTCCATGAGGTTTCGTTTACCCTGGAGCCTGGCCGGATCGTGGCGCTGAAGGGGGCGAACGGAGCGGGAAAGAGCACACTCTTTCGATTGTTGTCCGGCGAGGAGCGAGCCGATGCCGGGCAGGTCTGGCTTCGGGAACAGGACGTCACCAGGCTGCCGTTACACCTCCGGGTGCGGCGAGGCCTGGGAGTGCTGCCCCAAGAACCCAGCGTGCTCCCTCGGCTGTCGGTCCTGCGGAACGTGATGCTCGGTCAGCCCAGGAGCCGGCTCGAGCTGGCGATAGCGTCGCTCGAAGAAGCAGGCCTGTCCCCGCTGCGCGACCGTGCCGCTGGAAGTCTCTCGGGAGGGGAGCGACGGCGGGTCGAGCTGGTGCGCACCCTCCTGCGCGACCCGCGAGTGCTCCTGCTTGATGAGCCCTTCGTAGGGGTTGAGCTGCCCGCCGTGGAGCAGCTTCGCGCCGCCTTGAGTCGAGCGCGTGCGCGAGGGGTGGCCGTGCTCTGGTCGGGCCACGTCGGCAGCGAGGCCCTGGAGGGCTGTGATGAGGTGTGGTGCCTCGAGCGGGGACGACTCGTCGGGTAGCGTGCGCCCGCCGTGGCTAAAGGGCGAGTGCGAGGGGACGGGTCAGGACCCCTGCCGGGTCGTCAGATGCAAGAATCACGCCGACCCCCTTTACACCACGCTCCTCCGCCCTTATGATCGAGGTGTAGACAAGATTGTCGGCAGAGGACGAGCCATTTGGCTCGTCTCCCCTCGCTGCCCCGGAGTGCGTGCGTAATGGCCATGGAGTTTCGCCTCAATCAAGGATTGTCGCAGACTCTAAGTCAGAAGATGACCCCTCGCATGCAGCAGGCGATCAAGCTGCTGCAGTACAATCGCATCGAGCTGACGAGCCATATCGAGCAGGAGCTCCTCGAGAACCCAACCCTCGAGGTCAATCCCTCCGACGATCCGATGTCGGAGCGCGAGCAGCGACTCGAAGACCAGCGTCGAAAGGAGGCGTCCGAGACGAAAGAGACCCCGGGCGAGACCGACTTCGATTGGGAGGGCTTCATCCGCGAGATGAACGATCGACCGCGCACGTCCTCAGGAGGGAGCTCGGGCTTCGACGAGCTCCCTCCCATCGAGGCCAACCTGACCTATGAGCGTTCCTTGACCGACCACCTGCTCGATCAGCTCGCGACGGTCCGCTGCGCGGAGGATGAGCGCGTCGCAGCCGAAGCGCTCATCCGTAACCTGAACACCAAGGGCTTTCTCGATGTCGACATCCAGGTGCTGGCCGAGGATCTTGGGCAGCCGCCTGAAGACGTGGACTTCGTCCGTATCGACATCGTGGCGGGGCTCGATCCTATCGGCTGTGGGGCGCGTGATCTGGTCGAGAGCCTGGTGATCCAGGCACGGCAGGCCTACCCCGAGGATCCCAACTTTCAGACGATCTTGCAGCATCACCTCCAAGATCTAGCCCACAGTCGCTATGGCGCGATCGCGCGCGCGCTCGACCTCCACGAAGAAGACGTGCTCGCCTACCACGAAGACATCAAGCGACTGGAGCCCAACCCAGGCCGCGCCTTCTCGACGGGCGACGACCGCTACATCACCCCCGATGTCTACGTCTTTCGGGTCTCGGGGGAGTGGATGATCCAGCTCAACGAGGAAGGGATCCCCGACCTCAAGGTGGGCCGGCAGTACGAGTCTCTGCTGCGAAAGGGCAAGCCCGAAGAGAAGAAGTACATCAAAGAACGCCTCGAGAGTGCTCGTTTCCTGATCCAGTCCATCGACAAGCGCCGGAGCACCATCCGTCGTGTCATGGAGAGCATCCTGAAGTTTCAGCGAGACTTCTTCGAGGGGGGGGTCCAGCACCTTCGCCCGCTGATCCTCGAGGACGTCGCCGGTGACATCGGGGTCCACATGAGCACGGTCTCGCGCGTCACAAGCAATAAGTACGCTCACACACCTCATGGGATCTTCGAGCTCAAGTTCTTCTTTAGCACCGCGGTCAAGCAGGCCGACGGCGGCGCCGACGTCGCCGCAGCCTCGATCAAGGCGAAGATCAAGCAGCTCATCGACGCCGAGGATCGTGCGAAACCTCTCTCGGACTCCGCCATCGAGAAGAAGCTCAAAGCCGAGGGCGTGCAGGTCGCGCGCCGCACGGTCGCCAAGTACCGGGAACAGCTCGGTTACCTTTCATCAAAGCTGCGAAAGCAGCGTTTCTGACCCTACCGCGTTCAGCGGGCCCGTGTCATGCGGGCGATAAACCAAGGAGATGCGCATGCAACTCGAGGTCACCTTCCGACGGCTCAACCCCCGCGACGAGATCCGCAAGCGAGCTGAGGCTTTGTTCGCCAAGTTCGATCGCTTTCTGGATCCCGCAGCCGAGGGGCAGCTCGTCGTCAGTGTCGAGCATCAGCAGGCCATCTGCGAGCTCGTGATCACCTCACGCGGCCAGACCTTCAAGGCCGAGAACACCGACGAGCAGCTCCGCGCCTCCATGGACAAGGTCTTTCACAACATGGAAGAGCAGCTCCGGCGCTTCAAGGACAAGCGAACGGATCGTCGGGGACGTGGTCCGGATCCCGTGGAGCGTCTCGCACGCGAGGTCGTCACGTCGGAGCCCGACTGGGAAGAGGAAGACGACGAGGTGGTCGAGCGCGTCTGAGTCGACGCGGTCTTTGCCGCGCCGATAGTCGTCATAAAAGGAAGAGAATATCTGCTCTGACCGCACCATGGTTGACGGGATCCTCGCCATCGGCATAGGGCGGCCCGCTGCGTCGCTCCATTCGGGGGCAGCGCGTCGCCCGCCCTGATGGCTGGCGTTGACGAGGCGGCGGCGCCGCCTGGGAGGATCCGAGAGCATGACCCTCAAGAACTACCTCTTCACGTCCGAGTCGGTGACCGAGGGTCACCCCGACAAGATGTGTGACAACATCTCCGATGCAGTGCTCGATGCCCACCTGGCGCTCGATCCCACCTCGCGCGTGGCCTGCGAGACGGCCGTGAAGACTGGGGTCGTCATGCTGCTCGGAGAGATCACCTCCTCGGGCAAGGTCGACTACCCGACCCTCGTGCGCGATGTCGTCAAAGACATCGGCTACACCCACTCCGACATGGGTTTCGATGGCGCGACCTGCTCCGTGCTGGTCGCGGTCGAGCAGCAGAGCCCCGACATTGCCCAGGGCGTCGATGAGGGCGAGGGCCTCTACCAAGAGCAGGGCGCGGGCGACCAGGGCATGATGTTCGGCTACGCTTGCGACGAGACCGAAGCGCTGCTGCCCATGAGCATCTACTACAGCCACCGCCTCACCGAGCGCCTCTCGGCGGTGCGTCGCAACGGCACGCTGCCCTGGCTGCGCCCCGATGGCAAGGCTCAGGTCACCATTGAGTACCGCGAAGGAAAGCCTGCGCGCGTCGATGCGGTCGTGCTCTCCACTCAGCACGCCGAAGAGATCGCCTACGATGACCTGCGCGAAGCGATTATCAAGCAGGTGGTCGAACAGACCATCCCCGCGGAGCTGCGCGACTCCAACACCCGCTACTTCATCAACCCGACCGGGCGCTTCGTGATCGGTGGGCCCATGGGCGATGCAGGACTCACAGGGCGCAAGATCATCGTCGACACCTACGGGGGCCACGGTCACCACGGCGGCGGTGCTTTTTCGGGCAAGGATCCCTCCAAGGTCGATCGCTCAGCGGCTTACATGACCCGATATATCGCCAAGAACCTGGTCGCGGCCGGGGTGGCGGAGCGTGCCTCGGTCCAGGTGGCTTACGCGATTGGGGTCGCCGATCCGGTCTCGCTCGTCGTCCACACCTACGGCACGGGTCGCTACTCCGATGAGCAGCTCACCGCGTGTGTGCGCGAGCTCTTCCCGCTCAAGCCCGCGGGGCTGATCACGCACCTCGACCTGCTCCGTCCGATCTACCGGCCCTCCGCGGCTCACGGCCACTTCGGTCGCGATATCTTCCCGTGGGAGCGCGTCGACATGGTGGATTCCATCCGGTCCTTCCTGGCGTGAGCCGAGGCTGAGCGGCTGCTCGCGGCCGGGAGCCTCCCTCTCGGCCCGCGCTTCTGCTACAGTGCGCCTCGTGGCGGGCCAGGAGGGTTCGCCTGTGCCGATGGGTCCGCGACCTCGCGGTGTCAGCCTTCTTACCATCGGGCCGGTTACACCGGCGCATCCTCGCCACGGCTTGTTGCGCTACATGGTGCAGGGGCCGTCGGTGGTTAGCCAATGTCCTGGGCCCGGGGTCGGGCCGTCGACCAGCGGAGACATCATGAACGCGGTCCTCACGCTCTACCGTACGACGATCGGCAAGAAGGTCGCCATGGCGATCTCGGGCGCGGTCTACGTCGGTTGGGTCTTGTTCCATATGCTGGGCAACCTCAACTTCCACTTGGGGCCGCAGGTCCTCAACGATTACGCGCACAAGCTACAAGACTTGGCGCCCGTGGTCTGGGGGGGGCGGGCGTTGCTACTGGCGGCGCTCGTCGTGCACGTCTACTCGGCGTTCTCGCTCATCGCCCACAACCAGAAGGCCCGCCGGACGGGCTACCAGGGTCCGATGCGCTCGCAGCAGACCAACGCGGCTGCCAAGTCCATGCGGTATGGCGGGGTCGCGCTCCTCCTCTTCATCCTGTGGCACATCGCGGATCTGACCCTCGGGGTCCTGGGGCCCCTGCATGGTCTGGTGAACTTTTATGAAGGCGCCGAGCATGGCTTCATTCGTGGCGAGGTCTACCACGACATGCTGCTGAGCTTCGGCAGCCCGATCAGTCTGGCCATCTACGTCGGAGCGGTCGCGGCCTTGAGCTTACACCTCTTCCACGGCGTGTGGTCGGCCGTGCAGACCCTCGGCTTCGATCAGGCTTCGACGGCGACCCTCTGGCGGAGCATCGCCGCCTTCATCGCAGGCCTGGTGCTCGTGGGCAACCTCTCCTTCCCCTTGGCGGGCTTCGCCTACGCGCTGAGCGGGGTCCAGTCCCAAGACGTCATCACCGGGCACGGGGTCAAGTACTACAACGCGCGACCTATCGCGCCATCGTCACCTTCCTAGTAGCGCTTCTGTGTATCTTACCTCCCCATCTGCTCGCGCTCCGGAGACCACATGAACCTCGACGCCAAGCTACCTCAGGGCCCCATCGAACAGGCCTGGGACGCGCACCGCAAGGACATTCGGGTCGTCAATCCTACCAATAAACGCCGCTACAATGTGATCGTCGTCGGCACCGGGCTGGCGGGTGCCTCCGCGGCGGCCACCCTCTCGGAGCTCGGCTACAACGTGCAGGCCTTCAGCTTTCACGACAGCCCTCGCCGGGCGCACTCCATCGCGGCACAAGGCGGGATCAACGCGGCCAAGAACTATCAGAACGACGGGGATTCGGTCTGGCGGCTCTTCTACGACACGGTCAAGGGCGGCGACTTTCGGGCGCGAGAGGCGAACGTCTACCGACTCGCGCAGGTGAGCGTGGACATCATCGATCACTGCGTAGCCCAAGGCGTGCCCTTCGCGCGAGACTACGGTGGTTTGCTCCAGAACCGCTCCTTTGGCGGCGCGCTCGTCTCTCGCACCTTCTACGCTCAGGGGCAGACCGGGCAGCAGCTCCTGCTCGGGGCCTATCAGGCCCTCTCCAAAGAGATCCGCAGCGGTGGTGTCACCATGCACAACCGCCGGGAGCTGCTCGACGTGGTGCTCATCGACGGCCACGCCAAGGGCATCGTCGTGCGCGACCTCCTGACCGGCAAGATCGAGCGGCACGCGGCCGACGCGGTGGTGCTCGCCACCGGAGGCTACGGCAACGTCTTCTTTCTGTCGACCAACGCGCGTGCCTCGAACGTCACGGCGACCTACCGGGCGTATCGTCGTGGTGCAGGCTTCGCGAACCCTTGCTTCACCCAGATCCACCCCACCTGCGTGCCGGTCGCCGGGGAGCACCAGTCCAAGCTCACCCTCATGAGCGAGTCCCTCCGCAACCACGGTCGGGTGTGGGTCCCCCTGAAGCCTGGCGATACCCGCCCACCCTCCAAGATCCCTGAGTCGGAGCGCGACTACTACCTCGAGCGGATCTACCCGACCTTCGGCAACCTCGTCCCGCGAGACGTCGCGAGCCGCGCCGCCAAGCGCATGGTCGACGAGGGCAGGAGCGTGCTCCCGGGTGGGCAGGCGGTCTACCTCGACTTCGCCGAGTCCATCGACCGTCTCGGCGAGGCGGCCATCAAGGATCGCTACGGCAACCTCTTCGACATGTATGAGAGGATCACTGGCGACAGTCCTTATAAGACCCCCATGAAGATCTATCCCGCTTCTCACTACACCATGGGCGGACTTTGGGTTGACTACAACCTCATGACCACGATCCCGGGCCTCTATGCCATCGGCGAGGCGAACTTCTCGGACCACGGCGCCAACCGCCTCGGCGCCTCGGCGCTCATGCAGGGCCTCGCGGACGGGTACTTCGTGCTGCCCTACACCATCGGGGACTACCTTGCGCAGACCAAGCCCGGCTTCGACGATACGCAGCACAGCGCCTTCGCCGACGTCGAGGCCGAGGTCCACTCGCGGGTCGAGCGGCTGTTGAACACGTCGGGTAAGCGCAGCGCGACCTACTTCCATCGCAAGCTCGGCCTGCTCATTTGGAAGCACTGTGGCATGGCGCGCAATAAAGAAGGACTCACCGAAGCGCTTGAAGAGATCCCGAAGATCCGCGAGCAGTTCTGGGCCGAGGTCAATGTCCCGGGCTCCGCGGGCGATCTGAACCAGGCCCTCGAGCGAGCTGGACGGGTCGCGGACTTCATCGAGTTCGGCGAGATCATGGTCCGCGACGCGCTGACCCGCGAAGAGTCCTGCGGTGGACACTTCCGCGAAGAGCACAAGACCCCCGAGGGCGAGGCCCTGCGCGACGACGAGAACTTCCAGCACGGGGCGGTGTGGGAGTTTACGGGCGATGGGAACGAACCCCGTCGGCATCGCGAAGAGCTCGACTTTAAGTACGTTCTACCTAGCCAGCGGAGCTATAAGTGATGAAAGTGACCCTGCGCGTGTGGCGTCAGGCCGGGGCCGGTGGCTCAGGCTCGTTCAAGGACTACCCGGTCGAGGTCGTTCCCGAGATGTCTTTTCTCGAGGTCCTCGACGTGATCAACGACGAGCTCGTGGCCAAGGCCGAAGAGCCGATCGCCTTCGAGCACGACTGTCGTGAAGGGATCTGTGGATCTTGCGGGGCGATGGTGAATGGCCGCGCGCACGGGCCAGGCGATCAGAGCACCCTATGTCAGGTCCATATGCGGCAGTTCAGCGATGGGGATCTCATCGTCGTCGAGCCTTGGCGAGCCGAGGCCTTTCCCGTGATCAAGGATCTCGTCGTCGACCGGGCCTCGCTCGATCGGATCATCCAAGCTGGGGGCTACATCTCGGTTCGCACGGGCTCCGCCCCCGATGCGAACGCGCTGCCCATCGGTAAGCCCCTGGCCGACTTGGCCTTCGACTACGCGGCCTGCATCGGCTGCGGAGCCTGCGTAGCGGCCTGTCCGAACGCCTCGGCGAGCCTGTTTACCGCGGCCAAGGCCAGTCAACTCAACCTCTTGCCCCAAGGCCAGGTCGAGCGCACGTCGCGAGCCATCGCCTTGGTCGAGACCATGGACGCTGAGGGTTTTGGGTCGTGCACGAACCATGGGGAGTGCGCAGCGATCTGCCCCAAGGGCATCCCGCTGAAGGCCATCGCTCAGCTCAACCGCGACCTCGTGCGCGCACGGGTGGTCGGCTCTCCCTCTAAGGACCCGAGCTAGCGTCGGTAGGGCATGGGCCTTAGCGCAGCGCGGCTCGCCTCCGTTGCCTCCCTCGTCGTCGCTCATCCTCGCTGCGGCCGAGCGATGGGGGCGAGGGCGATGCGGGGTTGGTTACGCTTGTTCCGTGGGGGTGGATCCGGGGCGCTGTACCCGGTTGACCGGACTGCCTCGCGAGACTACAACCCGACTCCGGGCTGCTCGCTCGGTCGTGCGGCCTCAGGTCGATTTACGAAGGGAGCGAGCGCTTGCATCATGCTCAACGCAGGCACCGTCCCCGGTGGCGCCTGGATAGGAAAGGTCAATGGCAGATCGCGTTCTCTTCGAACTCACCGAGGCTCACCTCAACACTGGCCTGCGGGGCGTCCCGGTCGGCACGTGCCGAACCTCTCGTGTCGACCCGCAAGAAGGGGTCAGCTACGTAGGATATCCCATCGCGCAGCTCGCCCATCGCGATCCCGAAGAGATCGTCTATCTCCTCCTCCACCGCGACCTGCCGTCCGCAGACGAGCTTCAGGCCTTCAAGGCCGATCTCGCGGCGCGTTCGGGCGTGCCGGCCAAGGTCTTCGACGTCCTCCGCGCGCTTCCCGCCGAAGGGCACCCCATGGAGTGGTTCGAGACCGGGCTGCTCGCCTTGGGCATGACCTCCAAGGTCGGCGACTGGAAAGAAGACGCCCTCAACGCCATCGCGCGCATCCCGGAGCTCGTCGCGGCCGTCTTTCGGCTGCGCTCGGGCTGGGGCGAGCCGATCCCTGGCAAGCCAGAGCTGGGCCTCATCGAGAACTTCGTACATATGCTCGGCGTTCCCAACGCGGACCCTGCGCGACTCGCCCGTATGCTCCGCGTCTTCTACGTGCTGCACATGGATCACGGTGGAGGCAACCTCTCGACCTTCACGGGCAAGGCGGTGGCGAGCGGTCACGCGGACCTCTACGGCAGCCTCACCGCCGCCATGGCCGGCCTCTCGGGCCCCCTCCACGGGCGCGCCAACCAAGACTGCTTGAACTTCGTGCGCTCGGTCGGTAGCTCCGATCCCCAGGTGATCCGCACCTTCATTCAGAACGCGCTCGACAACCGGCAGAAGATCTACGGCTTTGGCCACGCCGTCCTCCGGGCCGAAGACCCGCGCGCCACCATCCAGTACGCCCTGGGCCAAGAGATCTGTCCCGACGATGAGCTCTTCAAGACCGCGCTCAACATGCGGAGCGTGGCGGTCGAGATCCTCTCGTCCATCCAAAAGATCTCGAACCCTTACCCCAACGTCGATGCCGTCTCGGGCACCCTGCTCAACGCCTCGGGTCTCACCGACAGCGACTACTACACGGTCCTCTTCGGGCTCTCCCGCTGCTCGGGTATCGCGGCGCAGATCGTCGACGAGCGCGTCCACTTCCGGGGCGGGAAGGGCGCGCCGATCTATCGGCCCAAGTACGTGGCCGAAGATCAATCGCCCCGCTCGGTCGACGGCTGAGTCCGCCGCGGGGGCGCGGCTGCGGCCCCTCTTTGCCTCCGAGGTCTCGTCCTCGGTCCCTTTGATGATCCGGCGCGGATCCTACGCGCCTTGGAGTGTGCATGAAAGTCCACGAGTATCAAGCCAAGGAGATCCTTCGGCGCTTCGGCGTCCCGGTCCCCCCCGGTCAGCCCGCGTTCTCGGTCGAAGACGCGGTCTCGGCCGCCGAGCAGATCGGCGGCCCGATCTGGGTCGTCAAGTCTCAGATCCACGCAGGGGGCCGTGGCAAGGGCCGCTTCGTCGAGCTGTCCAGCGACGCGCAGATCGCAGCCGCCGCCGAGGGCCACCCCGAAGAAGGCTTCGGCGGGGTCCAGCTCTGCCGCTCACTCGACGAAGTGCGCGAGGCCGCGACCAAGATCCTCGGCCATACCCTGGTCACCAAGCAGACGGGTCCCGAGGGCAAGCTGGTCAACCGCCTCTACATCGAAGGCGGCGCGGACATCGCGCAGGAGCTCTACTGTTCGGTCATGCTCGATCGCTCCAACCACCGGGTCATGATCATGGCCTCGGCACAGGGGGGCACTGACATCGAGGACGTCGCCGAAGCCGACCCCACCGCGATCAAGACCGTGCATATCGATCCCGCCATCGGGCTCGGCGGGTGGCAGGGCCGCACCTTGGCCCTGGAGCTGGGCCTGAGCGGCAAGGCCGTTCGCCACGCGACGTCCTTCTTTCAGAAGTTGGTTCGAACCTACGTCGAGATGGACTGCGACATGCTCGAGATCAACCCGCTCGTCGTCACGGGCGGCGGGGAGCTCATCGCGCTGGACTGCAAGATGAGCTTTGACGGCAACGCCTTGTACCGGCACAAGGACGTGTCGGAGCTGCGTGACCTCTCCGAAGAAGACGCTGCCGAGGTCGAAGCCAGCGAGTACGGGTTGTCCTTCGTGAACCTCGACGGCACCATCGGCTGCCTGGTCAATGGGGCCGGTCTGGCCATGTCGACCATGGACATCATCAAGTACAAGGGCGGTGAGCCCGCGAACTTCCTCGATGTGGGCGGCGGCGCCAAGAAGGAACAGGTGGTGGCAGCCTTCAAGCTGATCACTAAGGATCCGCGAGTTAACGCTATCCTCGTCAACATCTTCGGCGGGATCATGAAGTGCGATGTCATCGCCGAGGGCGTGCTCGCCGCGGTCGAAGAGGTCGGGCTCGAGGTGCCGCTGGTCGTCCGGCTGTCCGGCACGAACGCGGAGCTCGGTCGCAAGATCATCGACGCTTCCGACCTCAATGTCATCACTGCAACCGACCTCAACGAGGCCGGCGAGAAGGCGGTCCAAGCCGCCAAGGGGGCCTGAGTATGGCGATCCTCATCGACAAGAACACGCGCGTACTAGTCCAGGGCATCACCGGGAAGTCCGGGGCCTTTCACACCCAGCAGATGATGGCTTATGGCTCCAACATCGTCGCGGGTGCCGTCCCGGGCAAGGGCGGGCAGCGCTTCGAAGACAAGGTCGCCGTCTTCGACGGTGTGGCCGAGGCAATGGCCGAGACCGGCGCCAACGTCAGCGTCATCTTCGTGCCGCCGCCCTTCGCGGCCGACTCCATCATGGAGGCGGTGGACGCCGGCATCGAGCTGGTCATCTGCATCACCGAGGGCATCCCTGTCGCCGACATGGTCAAGGTCTGGCGCTTTATGGATGGAAAGGAGACCCGCCTGATCGGGCCCAACTGTCCTGGCGTCATCACCCCCGAGCAGTGCAAGATCGGCATCATGCCCGGTCACATCCACCGTCCGGGACGGGTGGGGGTGCTGTCGCGTTCCGGCACGCTCACCTACGAGGCGGTCGCTCAGCTCTCGGCCGTTGGCTATGGCCAGTCCACGGCGGTCGGCATCGGTGGCGACCCGATCATCGGTACCAAGTTCATTGACGTGCTCGAGCTCTTCAACGCCGACGACGACACCGACGCGGTGATCATGATCGGCGAGATCGGGGGCACCGCCGAAGAAGAGGCGGCGGCTTGGATCAAGGAGCACATGAGTAAGCCCGTGGTGAGCTTCATCGCGGGCGCGACCGCCCCTCCGGGCCGACGGATGGGGCACGCGGGCGCGATCGTCAGCGGCGGGCAGGGCACGGCGGAGTCCAAGTTCAAGGCCCTCTCCGAAGCCGGGGTGCACATCGTCCGCAGCCCGGCGGAGATGGGTGTCATGATGCGTGAGGTCCTCGGCTGATCAGCCGGGGCCGATGGGCCTGTCCGCGTCGAGGAGCGCCCACAGGGTGTCCAGCGTGGGCAGGACCACATCGGCGTGCGTTAGGCGGCTCGGCTCGTAGGAGGTCGTCACCGCGGCGGTAAAGCAGCCAGCCGCCACCGCGGCTTGGATGCCGCTCGGGCTGTCTTCGACAGCGATGCAGGAGCTGGGGGTCAGCCCGAGCGCCTCGGCCGCTGCGAGGTAGACGTCCGGGGCGGGCTTGCCCCGTGCCACGTTGCCCCGGTGCCTCACGACCGGCAGCCGCTCCGAGAGACCTGCAGAGGCCAGGAAGGGGTAGGGCATGAGGCTGGCGGTTGCGACGGCGATGGGGAGCTTGCGCGCGTCGGCCTCGTCGAGAAAATCGACGACGCCTGGCAGCGGCTCGCAGCCACCCGTGGCGAGCAGCTCGTAGACCAGCTCGGCCTTACGGCGCATCAAGGTCTCTCGATCGGACCGCTCCCCGAGGATCCTGCGAAGGACCGCCTCACGGGAGAGGCCGACGACCTCGTCCTCGAAGCGCTCCGGCTCGAGGTGGATCCCTTGCTCGGCGAAGAGTTGCTGCCAGGCCTCGAAGTGAACCTCTTGGGAGTCGACGAGCACGCCGTCCATGTCGAGGAGCAGGCCACGGAGGGGGTGGGGTAGGGCGGTCATGGGTGCCCGTAGCCCGCGGCGGCAGGGGTGTCAGGTCGGGGCGTCGCGAGGTACCTTGCGCGCCACTGTGCGCTCAGCGTGTCCGCCTGAGGCTTGAGACTCGGGGCTGCCAGAGCCTCGACCGGGGACTCGCCGAGAGCCTTCAGCACCCGGTTGACGCAGGCGAGGGGATCTGCGCAGAGCTCCTCGTAGGTGAGGGTGAGCCGGGGATGGATCCCAGCCCGTCGCCACCGCGCCTTCCAGTCGTTCTCGGCGAGGATCAGGGCATCGACCGTCGCGCGGATCGCGCGAGGGTCGTACCGAGCGGGGAGGAGGCCGGGGGCGTGGGAAGCCCAGCGCCCGGTCTGCCGGGCTCGCACCCACGACAGGGCTTGGCCTATACGGTCCTCACGGCGGAGGTGGATCCAGTGGATCGGGCCGAGGACCGACTCCAGATCGCCCTGGCCGAGCCAGCGCACCAGGTGGTGATGGTGCAGTTTGAGCCCGAACCAACCCGAGGGGCCACTCCGCCGCGAGCGGAGTTCGTTGAGGTACCGCCTCAGGGCGGGCTGGGGCAGTGGGCCTCCAGCGAGGGCGCGCCTGCTCGATCGGGCCGAGCCGTGCAGGAGCCATCCGGGGCCGAGGCGCAGCGTCCAGTCTCTGAGCTGCGCGGGGTTGAGGTACTCGCGCGGTGCCCCGACTCGCTCCGTGGACCACAGGGCGTGGCACAGCAAGGTGCTTCCACAGCGGGGTGTACTGGCGATGACGTAGGTGCGGGGAGCCACCGTGGGTCGGGGTAGATCGTGCTCGACGCGGTTGCGGAGCTTCAGGAAGGAGGTACGTCCGAGCGGGCGCTCACGCACGGGGGAGGACCTCCCAGATCCCGCGATCAGCGCCGAGCTGAAGGCTGGGGCGAAGGGCCGCGTTCGCGGCGGGGGGCACCTGGAGGACGACCACGGCGTCGTGGTCGGGATCGGGCTCGACGGCGATGCCGAGCTCGACCAGGGCTCCGAAGAGGCCGTAGGCCGCGTCCTGGTCGAGGAGGAGGAGTCGCACGGCGCTGAGGCTGGGCTGCAGGTCAGAGGGCGCGACCGCGGTGAGGCTGACGCTGCGTCGCTCTCCGCCGCGCTCGAAGTCCAGATCGCGGAGCTGATCGGAGGCGCTGGCGAGGGCGGCCTGGGCCGCCTGGGCGGTGAGCCCGCCCAGCGGGGCACCGTCGACGAGGAGCAGGAGATCGCCCGGCTCGATCTGACCCGCGGCGGGGCCCTGTGGATGGACGGCGCTCACCCGCAGTCCGCGTTCCTCGGGCTCGCAGCGCAGGCCGAGCACGCCGGGGCTATCGGCGCGAGGTCGTGCCCGCCCGGTGGAGCGACGGGTCGGGGGCTCGGGAACGTGCTGCAGCAGCGGGGGGGCTGAGTTCGAGCTCACCAGCGAAGGGTCGGGTGGCGGTGCGGTCGGACGGGTCGGAGCGGGCTGCGGCGCTGCCTGAGGGGCTCGGGTTTGCTGGAGGGCCAGGTGCAGCCGGGGGAGGGCCGCGGCGGCGAGGGTGCCCCATCGGTGCTCGAAGCTCGACCTCCACCACGTCAGGGCGGCCTGCGGGTCCTGTTCGAGGTGGTCGAGTCCCATCGCCAGATCCGAGGTGATCCCGTGCAGGAGCGTCGTCAGGGTTGGCGCGTGTCCCTCGAGGGCCCCGAAGCCGGGCCAGCTCGAGGGGAGCGAAGATCCCTCGAGCTGCTCTGGGTGGTGTGACGAGGGGGGCAGCCTCAGCCCGGCCCCGTAGAGGTGGACGAGGTGGGCGGTGAAGGCTTCGATGCGCGTGGGGAGTGGAAGATCGGAGGCTCCTTCGACGAGGAGGATCCAACCGCGGACGGCGTCGGTGAAGGTCTTGAGATCGCTCATGTCCCCAGCATGGCACAGCCGAGGGTCCGATGCACGGTCGTCACGTGCGAGATGGGCCCCATCGGTTACGCGCGGCGGCCACAGCCGGGCTGATGCCCGTCCGACCCTGGAGTGCCCCATGGCTATCGAGACCACCCTGTCCATCCTCAAGCCCGACGCCGTCGAGCGCAACCTCGTCGGTAAGATTATCGCCCGCTTCGAAGAAGAGGGACTTCGTCCCGTCGCGATCCGCCGCATGCACCTCTCCCGCGCCGACGCCGAGGGCTTCTACGCCGTCCACAAGGAGCGCCCCTTCTTCGGCGAGCTGGTCGAGTTCATGACCCGGAGCCCGGTGGTCGTCATGGCCCTCCGCGGCGAGAACGCCGTCGCGCGCAATCGCGAGATCATGGGGGCGACCAACCCCGCCGAGGCGGCCGAGGGCACCCTGCGCAAGCTCTACGCCAAGAGCATCGGGGAGAACACTGTGCACGGCTCCGACAGCGCCGAGAACGCAGCGATCGAGGTGGCTTACTTCTTCCGAACCACCGAGGTCAACGGCTGAGCTCGCTCCGGCGGGAGCGGGCGGTCCACACGCTCGCGATCGCCAGCGCGAGGGCGCAGCAGCCCAGGGCGCTGGCGATCCAGAACAACCAGGGCGTGGGGCGACTCTCCACGACCCAGCTCCCGATCGCGTTCCCGATCCCTGCCCCGAGTCCCCCGACGGCTGCGGCCAGCAGCCCCTGGGCTCCGCCGGTCAGCTTGCGCGGAACCTGCTGGGTGAGCAGGGCCACCGCGGCCACCCAGAAGGCGCCGAAGGCGACCCCGTGGGCGAGCTGGATCGCCACGAGCCCCCAGGGCGAGGTGATCCAGGCTGTGAGCAGCCACCGGGGGATGTTGAGGGCGATGGCGAAGAGCAGCAATGTGGGGGCGCCGAACCTCGCCATGAGCCGGCCCGCGATCGAGAAGACACCGATCTCGACGCTCACCCCCAGAACGGTCGCGATCCCCGTCCAGATCATGCCGTGCCCCAGGGCGTCGAGATGGACGGCGAAGAATCCGTCGTAGAGGGCGATCCCCGCGAAGTGGACCGCGGACGCAGCCAGCAGGAGCAGTGGGGAGGGCGACGAGATCGCGGCGAGCAGCCCTTCGGGCCTCGGGGGGCGCTGCGGGGGGGCTGCGCTGGAGAGCCCCCGTGCAGCCCAGAGCAGCCCTATCGCCAGGAAGAGGCCGACCAGGAGCGGAGAGAGGCCCAGGTGGTCCCGAAGCGACCCCGCGATGAGCACGGCCAGAAGGAAACCGAGCGAACCCCACCGACGGATCTGGGCGTATTGACCTGGGTCGTGCTCGACGACGCGCAGGGAGGCTGCGTCGACCAGGGGCGCGATCCCAGCGTGGCCCGCCGCGAGCAACACCACGCCCAGCACCGCGACGATGGCGCCGAGCTTGGGCAGGGTGACGATCAGGCCTGCGACTATCAGGGCTGCGGCGGCCAGGACGACGGGGCGCGCCCTGCCGAGTCGATCCGACGCCAGCCCCCAGAGCGGTCCCAGTCCCACCCGAAGGAGGGGCGCGCTGATCAGCGCGAGGAGGAGGGCAATGCCACTCATATCTCGCGCACGAAGCTCGAGGGCGAGGTACGGAAAGACGGCTCCAAGGCTCGCGAAAGAGAGCCCCTGAAGCAGCCCGAGCCGCGTTCGCGGCGTCATGACAGGCCCGGCGCTGTCGCGAGGGGCTCGCGGGGAGCGAGCGCGTTAAGGGGCGCCCTGGAGGCTTCATGGGCTCGGATGGCTATCACCTGTCGCTCAATCTCTCGCGGGAGCTGTGGCAGGAGTTGCTCTCGGCGGCTCTGCCGATCGAGCTCACCAAGGGCCAGATGGACCTCACGGGTAACGCTCGAGCGATCGTGCGCCAGCTCGGGGTGCGGGAGCGGGTGTCGGGGCTGCTCGAGGACCGTCGCTCGCCTCGCGCGCTCCTCCAGGTGCGCGATCGGGCGCGCGCGGTGTGGCACCGTCGTCGCGAGGGGGTCTATCGCCGGGTCAACGATCTGATCCGTATCGAAGGCACCTGGCGTGTTGAGCTCGACGACCTGGGCACCGAGCTTCGCTACGGGCGCCAGCGGGTCTCGGCGGATGCGTTCGTCAAAGGCGTGGCCGAGGGCAAGATCGTCCTCCTCAAAGAGAACGTCGAGATCCCCTTCGTGCTCGAGCGTCGGCTCGGCGCCTCCGTCACCCTCAAAGACATCCACTACGACGAGGGACACCGGGCCGTCATCGGCAGCCTGGGCGATCTCGCGGTACACATCGGCGACCATGCGGCGCTTCAGCTCGTCTCCAGGCTGGCGGAGTACCTGCTCGAACAGCAGGTGCCTAGGGTCAACCCCGTGCCCATCCTCAAGCGCGATCAGGTCGAAGAGCTGGTGTCGCCGGTCGGCGGTCCGCTCAAGACCCGCATGTCGGTCGACGATCTGGTCTTGGTGATCGATGAAAACGACATGGCGCTCAAGGTCCGGTTCGGGTTCTCGAACCTTCAGATCCCCGATCAGCAGTCCCAGGAAGAAGCCTAGCGTACTCTACCGAAGCCTGCCCTCACGCCTCATGCGGCGCTACGCGGGGTTTTCGTCGTTTAGGGTGCTCGAGAGCGGACCCAGGCGGGCCCAGGGGACGTCTTCGCTGTGCTTGGCGAGGCCTGGGCGACGCGTGAGGACCTCGCAGCCGCTCTTGGTGACCAGGACCGTGTGTTCGAACTGCGCGGAGGGAGAGCGGTCGCGGGTGAGCACCGTCCAGCCGTCGTCGAGGTGCTCGATGGCGCGGCCGCCCAGGTTGATCATGGGCTCGATGGTGAAGGTCATGCCCTTCTCGAGGCGGGCCCCGGTTCCGGGCTTGCCGTAGTGGAGGATGGTGGGCTCGTCGTGGAAGATGCGGTGGATGCCGTGGCCTGTGTATTCGCGGACGACCGAACAGCCCTTGGCCTCGGCGTGAGCCTGGATGGCCGCGCCGATGTCGCCGACTCGGGCGCCGGGCTTGACCTGCGCGATGCCGAGCTCCAGGCACTCGCGGGTGACCTCGACAAGGTGCTTGATCTGGGGAGGGGGCTCGCCGATGTAGAAGGTGAGGCTGGTGTCGCCGTGAAAGCCGTTCTGGGCAGGGAGTAGGGTCGTGACATCGACGTTGATGATGTCACCATCTTTGAGGACCTGGGGTCCGGGGATGCCGTGGCAGACGACCTCGTTGACCGAGGTGCACACCGACTTGGGGAAGCCCTTGTAGTTGAGCGGGGAGGGATAGGCGCCGTGCGACACGATGAACTCGTGCACGAGCGTGTTGATGTCGTCGGTGGTCATGCCCGCTTTGAGGTGCTCGCCGACCATCATCAGGGTCTCGGCGGCGAGCCGGCAGGATTTGCGCATCTCGTCGATCTCAGAGGCACTCAGGACCTTTCTTCGGCGTAGCAGCCTCATGTCTTCTCCGGGTCGCGGCTCGGGGAAGGCGGCCCGTCGCGCGTTTTGGGGGCGAGGGGGGGGCGCCATGCCGAGGGATGACAGCGTGTTCGGCGCAGGGGTAACGCGGTCCAGGGGCTCAGCCACACTGCGTCGGGCGTACTTCCAGAGCAGTTCCGCCGCGAGGCGGAGGCCATCGGCATGCCGGACGGCCGCGATGACGGGTCGAAGCGCCTCGCGCTGCGCCTCTCCCGCGGGACCCAGCAGGGTGCAGAGCTCGTCCACCAGTCGAGAGGGATCGAGGTCTTGCAGGTGCTCCGGCACGATCGGGCGTCCCGCCAGGATGTTTGGGAGCGCGATCCACGGAGTGTTGAGCAGCGGGCGTCCGAGGAGGTAGGTGATGGGATGCACGCGGTAAAGCACCACCTGAGGGATGCCCGCGGTGGCGAGCTCCAAGGTGATTGTACCGCTCGCGACCAGCGCGGCGTGGGGCGTTACCGAGCCCAGATCCGCCACAAGGCGACACCCGAGCGGGGCGAGGGTCTCGGGGTTCAGCCCTGGCGCACGGAGGCACAACAGCTCGACCTCGGGGCGACGTGCGCGCATCAGGGAGACGACCTTGGCGAGGACTGGGAGGTGGCGATGGAGCTCGCTCGGGCGACTGCCCGGGGCGATCAGGATTGTCGGGTTGCCTGCTGGACGGGGTCCCCAGGCGCGCGCGGCGGGGTGGCCGATGAAGGTGGACGGCACTCGGTGTTTGGCGAGGAGGGAGGGCTCGAAGGGGAGCAAGCAGAGCACGTGATCCACGCTGCGTCTCAACGTGCGCACCCGCCATGGCCTCGAGGCCCAGATCTGTGGGCAGACAGCGTGCACGACCGGGATCCCGCGCCGCTTCGCCTCGCGCGCGATGGGGAGGTGTAGGCCTGGGCTGTCGACCGTGACCAAGAGGTCTGGGCGGTCATCGAGGGCGCGGAGCAGGCGCCGCCGGTGTCGGAGGAGTCGTGGAAGATGTCCGACCAGCTCGATCAGCCCTGAGGCGGTCGCGTCGGAGGCGGGCGCGAGCAGCCCTGCACCCTCGGCGACCAAGGCAGGACCCGCTGCGGCGCGGACCTCGCGCAGCGCTCCTTGCTCGCGCATGGCCCGGAGCAACGCGGCCCCGAGGGCATCACCGCTCGGCTCGGCGGTCGCGAGGATCAGCCGCATCGACGTGGGCTCTCGGAACGGCCCCGCTCAGGGCGAGGCTCGATTGAGGCCCGGCTCAGCAGTCTGGAGTGTGCGCGGCGGAGAAGAGGAAGCCACCCTGATCCGCTGCCGTGGCGGCGAAGCTCACCCAGCCTTGCACCGTGTCGTTGGGCACGTTGCGCAGTCCTTCGACGATGTTCTCGCACTCTTCGGGGGTGATGTGCCAGGGGTGGTCGGCGGCGAACTTGAAGAGGGGCGGCCGACCATCGGCGGGGCGAACGGCGCGATCGCGGGCGGTGAGCCGCATCCAAGTGTCGCGCCATCGACTGAACTCGGGGGACTCGGGCACCGGAGGAGACTCGACCTGAAGGCGGCGGCAGCATCGATCGGTCCACCGACCGAGATCGGGGGTGCGCAGATCGGTGTCGACCACGCCAAGGTTGGTCATGACCTCGACCAAGGCGGAGAGCTCGTCGGCGCTGAGCTTGTAGTCCTGACCTTCGAGGAGGGTCTTGCACTGGACCTCGCTGGCGCCATGGATCTTGAACGACAGCACGCCCAAGGCGTAGGGCTCGCCGGTGGGCCGGTAGAGGCCGACCTCGACGGGAGCTTCGGCGACGATCCGGGCTTCGCCGTGCACTTGCAGGTTGAAGTCGCCCGGGAGCTCGAGGTTGTCGAAGCGGGCTTCGCGGGTTTGGTTCTTGCGGTTCTCGAAGAGCACGACGGTCTGGTCGCCGATGGTCACCCGATCGATCGACACCGCGTCGTGAGCCGTCGCGCGGATGACGAAGCCGTGGCAAGGACCACCACGGTTGACGACGTCCATCTCTTGCACGAACGGGCCGGGCTTGAGATCGAGGTGAAGGTCGCGCAGGGTGAGGACCGGCGGCTCGGCAGCCTTGGGCGCCTCGCCGATGCGCATGTCGAGGGGCTCGGTCACCCACTTGCCTTCCTCGCTCAGGCGACCCACGATCACGACGCGGCCGTCGGTCACGATGAATCGATCGCGATCCGGCCCGATGCCCGTCGCGACGTCGACCTGGTCGAGGCCGCAGGGGTCGAGCTCTTCGATGATGTCGAGCGACTGGGCGTCGAGGCGACGGATGCGGAAGTAGCCGTCGCTCAGGCCCGCATGGAGCAGGGTGCCGTCGGCGAGCCACTGGACCTCGCCCTTGGCGCCGGTCGAGAGCATGGAGCCACGATGAGCGCCGGTGGGACCGAAGCGCATGAGCACGCCTTGCTGTCCGCCGAGCACCACCTGCACCAGGAAGCCGGTCTGGGTGACGAGGGCGTCGATGTTGGCGTCGTCGGTGGTGGGGACGCGGATGGCCTGGGAGAGCTCGTTCGCCCCTTTGCGCAGCGCGGTGATGATGCCCGTGCCGTGGTCGGCCAGGCAGACCCCGTAGGGGCTGCTGGTCAGGCTGAAGGGCTTGGAGCCCTGCCCGAGCTTGCGGCCCCGGCTGAAGGGCGCGCTGCCCGGCGACCAGAGCTCGCGGAAGTCGGTCCGTACCGCCTTGGGCACGGCGTAGGGCTTGCCCCAGACCCAGCCTTCATCGGCGTGACGGAGGGGGACGAGGTTGGCTCCGGCGCGGCGCGATGGCATGCGCACGCCGACGACTCGGCCTTCGCAGCGGGCGACGGCGACGCAGTCGTTCGGCACGCTGCCGCCGAGCACGCGAGAGCTCCAGCGGGCGGCGGTAGCGCCGGCTTCGTGTTGGTGGAAGTCATCGGACTGGACGGTCAGGCCGTCGCGGGTCTCGATCACGTGGGTCTGACCATCGGTCCAGACGCGCATGTGCCTCCTTTGTATGCATGAGCGGTGGGGTGAGATGACCCCGATGCGGCGGCACAGGTTTAACCTGTTCGGGGGCGGGGCGGGAGGAAATGATCCTCGCTTGTCGCTGTGGCCGATGATGCCGATAATCCTAGGGTCCCGACCGCCCTCCAGAACGGCCTTCATCACCCTAGAGGCCCCTTGGCGCGTCGAATGCTCACGAGTTCTTGACGAGGACCCGTAGGTCTCAGACGAAGAGGTCGGTGAGCAAGGCGGCGACCAGCACCGGAACGGTGAGGCCCAGGGCGGAGCCGATCAGGTAGGGGCGAAAGCGGAGCGTGGTGAGGGCGAGGGTGACGTTCAGCGGGGCGGATGCCTGAAAGAACGTGCGCAGCACCACGAGGGTGATCAGAGGGCGGCGCTCCAGACCCTCGAGCATGCGGCGGGCCCAGGGGTGGTCGATTCCACCCAGCGCGCGGCCTCCCATGAAGCGGGCGATGGTGAAGGTGGTACACGAGGCCGTGAGCGCCCCCAGCCAGCCCACTCCCGAGCCTAGCAGGGGCCCCCAGGCCACGATGGCGACCACGATCATGACCATGGCTGGGACGTGAAGGAGGTTGAGCACGCAGCAGGCGAGGATGAAGATCACCACCCCTGCCCAGCCGTAGGCCAGCACCGAGGTTCGGATCGTCTCGACATCGAGCGACTCGAGAAGACCTGTCTGCCACGCCACCACCCACGCGATCAGCAGCGCGACGATCAAGGTCGCCACGCGCAGCACCGCCTTGCGACGATCGACGAAGCGTCGGAGCTTGGTCCAGGCCTTCACGGGGCGTCCTTGGGTCGAGGGGCCGGATCGCTAACCCGAAACCCTCCGTTGTCACGGCCCTCCCCTCGCGGAGGATCGGAGGGAGGTCTCTCCTTGGCAGGGGCCGCCCTGTCGGAGCGGGCGCCTCCTGCTGGGGGAGCGTTGAGATCGCGAAGACTGTTGACGCTGCAGGGGGCAGATTCCGGGCTATACTCCCTAAGTAGACCCCTAGGAGGAGCGATGAAGAAGCTTATTTGGTTCCCGATCCTGGCCTTCGCCGTGCTCGGCTGCGACGAAAACACCCTCGGCGGCGGCGGCGGCGGCGGTGGTGGCGGCGGAGGCGGAGGCGGAGGCGGAGGCGGCGACTCCCAGGCTGCGGGCAACGACCTCGGCACGGGTCAGCACAACGGAGCCGCGATCCCGCCCAACGCGGTCTTGATGAGCTCCGAGATCTACAACCTCTCCGAAGGCGAGGTCCCCGATGACCTCCGCTTCCTCGAGTCCAACTTCTGCGTGCCTGGCACCCAGTTCGATAAGTTCAACGGCGCTCACGTCTACTTCACCTACGCGCAGCCCGCGGGTAAGCAGCTCTACGTTCGCGCCACCCCCGAGTCTGATCTCGAGATCAGCCTGATCGTCTCGCAGCGCTCGGCGGGCACCACAGGCACCGGACCCAGCGCCGTCGCACACCCCTGCGACACCAGCCTTCAATACAACACGCCGAACCCTGGCGTGAGCGAGACCCTCAAGGCGACCAGCGTCGGCGAGCCCTACCACGTCGTGATCGGCGTCGCGGGCGCCTACGAAGCCACTGAAGGCGAGTTCGCCCTGGACATCTACGAAGAGTAGCTCCGCGCGGCTTGTCGCCCCGGCGGGGGCTCGCGAGGGGCGGTGTTCGCGTCCCTCGGCGTCTGCCGGTCCTGGCGTATCGACGATATGGAGCCGAGGATCGGGTCAGCGCCTACGGCGCAGGGCGAGCAGTCCGAACAATCCGAACAGGGGGAGGGCTCCTGATGGACTGGCGGACGCAGCGCATCCACAGGCCCGACCCTCTTCTTCGCTCGAGGGGGGCGGGGGCACAATGCCGGCGACCGTACACCAAGAGCGACTCTCGTCCTCGCAGCGCGAGGTCATCTCGTCGTCGATCCAGTCGAGATAGTAGTCGACGCGCGTGTCGACTCCGCCCGTGTTCTCGCACAGGTTCATGTCCCAGGTGTGCGAGGTCGCGCCGATGACCCGCCAGTCGGTCGCCCGGTTCGACACGACCTCGAGGTAGGTGGGGCCGCCGGAGTCCCCCTGGCACTTGCGGCTCGACTCGGGCCCGACGCCGACCTGAAACTCGGTCTCACCCACCTCGCCGATGAAGCTCTCGGCGATGTGCTTGATCGCCACCTTCCCAGGCTCGGGCTGCTGTCCCGGAGGGACGGGCTCCTGGTTGCCCCAGCCGACGATGGTGACGGGCTTGTCGGTCTGGAGCTGCTCGGCCTCGCCGGCCCGGATGAGGTAGCCGTGGGGGATGTCGGTGACGGGCTCTTCGAGGAAGACCAGCGCGATATCATGGTTTCGTGCTGTTCCAAGTTGGATGTTTCGAGCGCCGACCCAGCTCGGGTGCATGACGAAGTCCCAGGACGCGTGTGCGTGGCTGGGGAGCTCAGAGGGGCCTCCGAGTCCATACATGGACAGGTCGACCTCGGGGGTCCAGGCGTAGATAACTTCGTCGATGTTCGCGATGCCGCCGGTCTGCTCATTGAGGAGGTCTTCGTCGACGCAGTGAGCGGCGGTGAGCACCACGTCGGGCGCGATGAGGGTGGAGCTGCACATGAACATGACGACGTCGAAGCTCATGCCGAAGGCGCTGCCCGTGATCTTGGCCAACAGGCCGCCCGACATCGGGAACTCATCGACCGTGGCTTCGCGACCGTTGATGATGAAGGCATCGTCGCGGTCGCCGATGGCCTCGGATATCCAGGGGCCGAGCTCGGGCTGGTCGAGATCCGGGGTGCTGGGTCCATCGTTGAGCTCATCGCCAAGAGTAGGGGGTTCCCAGGCCAAGGCGGGCATGCTCACAAGACAGAGACAAAGGGCGGTCGAACGCATGGGCTTCCTCCGAAGGAGGGATGGTAGCGCGAGATTGGGCCGGTGCCCACCGAAGGGTTCAAGGCTTGTGTCAAGCCCTGCAAGTCCGCTTGGGCCGGATCGTCTGGGCCGCGGTCGGGGGTCGGCTCAGCGCGTCAGCGAAGTCGGCGCCGCCGGATCGCCACCGCCCCGAGCAGCATAAGGACGGCCCAGGGAGCGGTTGCCTGCTGGAGGTTCGAGCAGCCACACCCGCCCCTCTCGTTGGCTTCGCTGGAGTCGGCCTGCGCGTCGTCGTCCTCGGTGCCGGGATCCTCGTCGTCGGGCTCGGGCTCGTGGGGATCGGGTTCGGAGTCATCGGGCTCGGCGGGGGTCCACTCCTCGAGCACGTCTTGGTGCTCGGGCCCTACGATGCCGGGGACCTCACACCACGAGCGGCTGCCGTCGTCGCAGCGGGCGGTCATTTCCTCGTCGATCCACTCGAGGTAGGGGTCGACTCGGGTGTCGACCCCGCCGGTGTTCTGGCATTGGGTCTCGTCATAGGCGTGCGAGGTGACGCCGATGACGCGCCAGCCGTGGTCGACCTCGCTCTCGACCTGAAGGAAGGTCGGCCCCCCGGAGTCTCCCTGGCACTTTCGGCTCGAGTCGGGTCCCACGCCGACCTGGAACTCGAAAGGACCTACCTCGCCGAGGAAGCTCTCGGCGATCTGCTTGATCGACACGCTACCGGGCGGAGGCTCCTCGAAGAGGCCCACGGGCTGCTGGAGACCCCAACCGACGATGGTAACGGGAACATCGGTGTCGATCAGCTCGGCCTCCTGGGGGGTTGGCAGGAAGCCGACCGGCACGCCATGGATCGGACGATCGAGGAAGAGCAGGGCGATGTCGTGGTTCTGGGCGATGCCGACCTGGAGGCCCCCGCCGCCGACCCAGTCTGGGTGCATCGCGGCCTCCCAGCCAGCGTGTGCGTGGCTCGGTAGGACGTTGGTGCCCCCGATCCCGTAGGCTGAGAGGTCCACCTGTTGAGACCAGGCGACCGTGAGGTCGTCGACCTGCATGAGCCCGAAGCTCTGTTCTTCGAGGATGGCTTCGTCGACGCAGTGGGCAGCGGTGAGCACGACGTCGGGCGCGATCAGGGTCGAGCTGCACAGGAACATGACGGAGTCGAGGGGGCTTCCGAGCATTGAACCTCGGACATGGCCGAGCAGGCCGCCGGTCATGGGAAAGTCGTCGATGGTGGCGTCGCGGCCGTTGATGATGAAGCCCTCTTCTGCGTCATCGGTCTCGGGTTGACCGGGAGCGCCTGGGCCGGATGCAGAGTCGTCGCCTTCGCCGCCGAGCGTCGGGGCAGCGAGGGCGGACACCGGGCAGAGCAGCGCGGCGAGGATGAGGGGATAGCGCTTCATGGGGACCTCCGTGATGTGGGACCCTTAGCGTGTCGCGGGCCGCGCCACGGCCTTGAGCTTCAAGGGTTATGTCAAGGTTCTTGATGGAGGAGCACCGTTGAGCCTGACGATCACTTTCCTGGGGACGGGAGGGGCGTTCACCGACTTTCGTGTGAACTACCACAATAACGCCCTCATCTCGACCGAGGAAGGGCCCGTCTTGATCGACTGCGGAGGCACCGCGCCCCAAGCGCTCCGCGAGCTCGGCCTTCGCTGCTCCGACGTCGCGGCCGTGATCCTGACCCACCTGCACGGGGATCACGTCGGGGGCCTGGAGCAGCTCGTATGGGAGCGCACGTATGGCGTGCCGGGGGGGGCGGTCCCTATCCCTCTCTGGGCCGATCCCAGCGTCCTCTCGGGTGCCCGGAGCGTAGTCGAACCCCAGATCGGCCTCTACACCTGCCCCGCGCGGGGGCTGCGGGACGATGGCTGGGCGGCCCTGATCGCCCACCGCTCGGTGCGCGGGGGCCACGGGTGCGCCGATGATGGAGCCGAGCCCTTCACCATCGGGGGCGTCCAGTTCTCGCTCCACGCCACGCCTCACGTCTCGAGTGATGTGGCGGGAAAGCCTTGTTTTGGCGTTCGTGTCCGCAAGGGTGATGCCGAGCTTTATTTCACCAGCGACACCGAGTTCCGCTCCGACATCGGCGACCGCTTCTCGCGCGCTCAGGCTCTCTTCCACGACACCACCTTCCAACCCAGGTTTCCCGGAACGGTCCATACCCACTACGAAGAGCTGCTCAACCTGCCCCCCGCGGTCCGTCGACGGGTGGTTCTCATGCACTTCACCGAGGTCCCGCCGGGGATCTCGGTGCAAGGTGATGGGTTCGCGGGTGCTGCCCAGCGCCTTCAGTCCTGGAGGGTCGCGCCCCAAGGGGCGCCCGCGCCGGTGGTCATCGATCGCTCGGCGCTGCTCGGGCGACGGGGGTCCAGCTGAACCCGCTCCGGGTCAGGAGCGCGTGGACCGGCTGGTCGAAGGGTTCGACCGGCAGGTCTGGGTGGATCTGCTCCTCTAGGCCTATCCACACCCGCCGGGCGCGGGTGAGCTGGGGCAGCGAGCGGTCGTAGTAGCCCCCGCCGTAGCCGATCCGGAACCCGCGCCGATCGACGACCAGGGCGGGTACCACGACGAGATCGATCGACTCGGGGTGGACCGTGGGGGCGTCCGGGCCGGGCTCGGGGACCCCGAAGTCGCTGGGGATCAGGGGCTCTCCAGCGCGGTAAGCTCGCCACAGGAGGGGGGCGGCTCGGCGGGCGACGACCGGCAGCGCCACCGTGCCGCCCTGGCGATGCACGCGCTCGAGGAGCGGTCGGAGGTCGGGCTCACCCGGCATGGCGGCGTACAGGGCGACGGTCGCGGCGTCGCGGAGCAGGGGGGCGTCGAGAAGGTGGCCGACCGCAGCCGCGATGGCCGCGCGCCGCTCGCTCTCATCGAGGGCGTCGCGCCAGGCTCGGAGCTCGCGCCGTAGGGTACGCTTTCGTTGGGGTGACATACGCACATCTAGCGCTATGCCTGCTCCGTAGCCACCCCGCGCCGTCCCCCACCGCTATGCTCGCCCCTCGTGAGACGGACGTTCGCCATACCCGGTGGCTGGGTCGACCTCGACGCACGCTGCTTGGTGCGTCAGGGTCAGGTCGTGCGCCTGTCCAGGCCCGAGGTCCGCCTGCTCACGAGGCTCCTCGCGACCCAGCGGACCCTCGTCGAGGTCGAAGATCTAGCTCAGGTCTTGGGGATCGAGCCGTCGGGGCGCGCCGAGGTCCTGGTTTTGCTTCGTCGGCTCCAGCACGCCCTCTCCGCCGAGGAAGGCACCCGCTCGGTCCTAAGGATCCGCGAGGACGAAGCCGCGGGGATCTGGCTCCCCCGCGCAGGGCGCGTTCCGACCTCCGAGGCGCTGCTCGTCGGGATAGGCTTCGACGCGCGCCGGCTGGCCTTTCGGGAGCGGCCTGAACAGACCTCCAGCACCTGGCACCGCGAGCGTCAGCGGTGGGAAGCCTTCGCGGTCAACGTCGGAGGTGTGGTCGTGGAAGAGGGGGCGGCGGCGATGGTGATCGAGGTCGCACCGAACCCTGGCCTGCTCGACGAGCTTCGAGGCGCGCTGGGCTCCGGAGGCGATGGCGCGGTGCGGCTAGCGGTCCACGCTTTCCGTTGGGTCGATGGGGGCTGGGAAGCATCGGTTGAGGCGGCCATCGCGGAGCTCAGCCCCCTGTGGGAGCGCGCGGTCCGCGGGCACCTTCTGCTCTCGGACGAAGCGCGACGGGTCCTCGGGAGGCGGGGTCAGGCTCATCCGCTCGGCGTCGTTCAGCTCGCCGACGACGCCTCGCCACAGAGCGTCTGGGCGGTCGAGGGCCCGCCTCACCTCCTGCCGGCCTCGGCGATCGCGAACTTGCCGGTCGCGCCGCCGGTTCCCGAGCGGGTCGAGGAGCTTCAAGCTGTCCTCTCGGCGCTTGAGGGGGGGGTGGGGGCGGTCGTCCTGCACGGGCCAGGCGGATCGGGAAAGACCGACCTGGCGCTCGCCGTCGCCGATCGCGCCCGTGTCTGGCTTCGTGGACGTGGGGGCGTTCGCTTCGTCCGATTGCCGGCGACAGGTGGCCGGCTCGATGAGCTCGTCGCCAGTGAGCTCGGCATGGCGGGGGCCCCCGATGAGGCGGAGGCGGTCGCTCGTGCGCTGGGACAGCTCGGCGAGGCGCTGCTCGTGATCGACGGCTTTGAGCGGTCCGGCCAAGGTTCGCTCGACATGGTAGAGCGCTGGCGGAGAAGGGCGCCCCGGTGTGCGGTCCTGCTCACCGCCCCGGAGCCCCTTCGACTCTCGGGGGCCATGCAGGTCCTCATACGGCCTTGGAGCGACGAGGTGGCGGCCGAGGCGCTCGTGCATCGTCTCCTCCGCCGCGGCGTTCAGGTGCGGCCGAGCGATCACGAGGCCGTCGTGCACCTCAGTCGCGCCGTGGGGGGGTTGCCGCACGGACTGGCGGTGACGGCGGGGCTGGTGGCCTCTCTGGGCTTCGACGAGGCTTCTCGGAAGATCTCTCGAGCGACGCAGGGTGAGATCGTGCCTGAGCGTCAGATGGCGCTCGCCCTGGAGCAAGCGCGGCATCACCTCTCGGGCTCGATGAGCCAGGCGCTCGACCGCCTGGCGGTCTTGCGCGGTGACTTCGACGTGGCGACGGCCTCGGTCGTCGTCGAGGGGGCGCACGACGTGGCGGACGCGCTCGTGACCCTCACGGACTTCGGCCTGCTTCGGTACCGAGTCGACGCGATCCTGGGTCAGCTCCGGCTCTCGGTGCCCGGCCCGGTGCGACACCTGGCGCAGGAGCGTCTCCCTCGCGCGGAGCGCCGGCGTATCCGAAGGCGTGCCCTCGAAGATCTGGCGCGAAGGGGTGTGGAGTGGAGTCGGATCCTCCACTCGGGGCGCGCGGAGCGCCTCGCGCTGAGGCGGCTGGTCCTCGCCCGAGACGAGCTGCTTGCCGCCATCGAAGAGCCCCCGGAGGCGCTCGACGTGGACACCCTCGTGCTCGGGATGCTGCGCTTGACCGAGCTCGGCCGGCTGGGGCTGGGCCAGCTCACCCGTACCCTCGTTGGCCTGCCCTGTACCCCGGCGGTCGCCCTCGCTCGAGCTCGAGGCTGTCTGGCCGAAGGTCGAGCCGAGGCGGCGCTCCGTTGGGCCGAAGAAGCCCTGAGCGCGAGCGGCGGGATCGCCGAAGAAGCCATGATCGTGCACCTTCACGCGCGCGCTGCCTCGCTCGCGGAGTCCCGAGCGGCGCTGGGCCGACGGATCTTGAGTTGGGAAGATAAGGTCCTTCCTCGGCACCTCGGCGCGATTGGCGCGTTTCTGGACGCGCTCCTCGCCTTTGGAATGACGGGCGACGCTCTCCACCTGGCGGAGCGTGCCCTCTCGGTCGCACGCGAACGGGGCTCGGTCTGGCGGTCACGGGTCATCGAGGTCCACCTCTTCCGGGCTCGCGCGGTGAGCGGGCGGGTGCGACGGCGCGATCGACGCGAGCTCGTCCACGCCATCGACGAGCTGCAAGCGCTGGGGGACCATCGAACGGCAGCCACCGCTCTACACTGGCTCGTCCGCCACGAGGCCGCAGCGGGGCGCGCCGAGAGCGCCCTGCTGATCCTCGACCGGGTTCAGAGCTACCTCGACACCTACGCCAACGCCGCAGTTCAGCAACTCCTCGTCCTCGACCGCGCGCGAGCATGTGCCCTCGCAGGTCGCCCGGTCGATGCGCGCCGGGCCCACGCTCAGCTGGAGTCCCGCAGTGAACTGGCCGGGCGCCTGCCCATGGGGGTGCGAGCGCTCGACGCCGCGTTGATCGAGTTGGTTGACGGCCGCCCCGACGCGGCCAAGCTCCTGCTCCGCCTGGTGCGGCGAGAGGACACACCGGAGGTTTACGCAGCGATAGGGGAGCTGCTTCATCGCCTCTGTGCGGGCTGGACTGGGGAGCCGATGCCGCTGCCTGCGGCTTCGGTGCGGCCGGTTTCGGGGGAGCGAGCCCTGCGAGAGATCGTGCGAGCGTGGGACGATCCGAGCGCCTTGGACGCAGCGGTCGAGCGGGCCTCTATCCAGCCGGTGAGCAGGACGCCCGAGCTCATGGGGGTGGTGCTCCGTGCGCTGATCGCCGCGGCACGTCGACACCGGCTCGCCGAACCAGCCGATCAGGGGGGCGAGGAGTAAGCACCGCGTTAGGATCGGAGAGATCTTGGAGGTCGTATGGTCCGCGCCGTCGCCGTCTTCTTCGCCCTCGCTACGCTCGGCTGTCGGCCGGTCCCAGACTGGGACTTCGAGGCGTGCGATGCCTTCGATGAGTCCCTGTGCGCGCTTCCGTGGCCGAGCGACTACCAGGCCGTCCCCGACGCCTCGACCGAGACCGGCTGGCAGGTGCGCCTGATCGAGCAGAACCTCCCCATCAATGTCGATGGCATCGGAGTCCGAACCGACTTTTTCAACGAGAGAGATGGCTTCTCGATCGGCACGCCCGCGCTGGCGTCCTTCGGGCCCGTCGATCTCGAACGCCTGCCTGGGCATGCGACTATCGAGCGATACCTTCAGGGCGATGTCGAGTCGATCCTCCTCGATGTGCGCACCGGCGAGCGGCTGGCTCACTGGGTCGAGCTCGACGCCCACGCGGCCGATCCCGAAGACCGGCTCCTGATCCTCTGGCCCGCCAAGGCGCTGGACTTCGGTGGCCACTACCTCGTCGCCTATCGTAATCTACGCGACCCCGAGGGCGCCGACATCGCGCCCAGCACCGCCTTCGCCGCCATTCGCGACAACATCCCCTCCAGCCGCGACGAGATCGAGGGGCGTCGGCGCCACTACGAACAGGTGATCTTTCCCGCCCTCGAAGAGCAAGGCTTCGCTCGTGACGATCTGACCCTCGCCTGGGACTTCCACACCTCCTCGCGGACCTCGTCGCTGGGCCGGATGGAGCAGATCCGCGACGACGCGCTGGAGTGGGCAGGGCCCAGCGGGCCCCCCTACGAGGTCATCGACACCGAGGAGTTCGACTGCGACGATCCGGACCAGCACACCTTCCGCATGATCCGCGGCCGCTTCACCGTGCCCAACTACACCGACGCGGTCGGCATCAACAGCGTGCTGAACCGCGACGAGCAAGGTCGTCCCTTCGCCGAGGGCGAGCGTAGGCCGCCCTTCTTGGTCCGGGTCCCTTGCTCGCTCAAGAACGATCCAGAGCCAGCGTTCGTGCTGCAGTATGGCCACGGCCTGCTCGGAACGGAGCGCGAGGCCCGTGCCGGCTGGATCGGGCGCTTCCTCAATGAGAACCGCATGCTGCTCTTCGCCTCTCCCTGGACGGGCATGGCCACCGAAGACTCCGGCGCCATCGCCCTGATGATCGTACAAGACATCGGCCGGTTTGCCATCGTGCCCGAGCGAAGTATGCAAGGCTTCGTCGAGAAGACGCTGGCGGCCCGGATGGCCATGGGCGGGCTGGCGAGCGACGAGCTCCTGACCATCGACGGCACACCCCTCATCCAGCCCGGCGTCTCACAGCTCGGCTACTATGGAATCTCCCAGGGGGGGATCCTCGGGGGCGCGTACATGGGGCTGTCGCCGGACATCGAGCGTGGGGTGCTCAGCGTCGCCGGGGCGCCCTACCCCTTGCTCTTGCCGCGCTCGACCAACTTCGGGCCTTTCTTCCAGATCCTCCAGACCATGTACGAAGCCGAGATCGAGCAGATGTTCCTCATCCACGCGCTCTTCATCCACCTGTGGGATGTGGGCGAGTCGGTGGGCTGGAGCCACGACCTCTTGGATCCGCCCGAGGGGATCCCGCAGAAGCGACTCTTGCTCCAGGCGGGAATGGCCGACGCTCAGGTCGCGATCGAGGGCAGTCGGTACCAGGCGCGCTCCGTTCAGGCCGCGATGGTGGCTCCGGTCGTCAACGAGATCTACGGCCTGCCCATCCTCGAGGGCGATCTGAACCGCACGACCTACGTGGAGTACGACTACGGGATCCCCGCGGTGCCCGACACGAACCTTCCTCCCGAGAACGACAACCCCGCCCACGAGTGCGTGCGCCGTACCCCTGCGGCCCAACAGCAGGTCGTGCACTTCCTCAGAACGGGTGAGGTCCGTAACTTCTGCGAGGGTCCGTGCGTCTATACCGTCGAAGAGGGGTGTTAGCTCATCCCAGGCACTCGAGGTGCGCGTGGATCTCTCACAGATAGGCTCCAGATTTGGGTTCTCACCCTGGCTTAGCGTCGAGCCGCGGCCCAGGGTCGACCGGAACTACCGCGCCGAGGTCGAGGGCGTCTATGTGGTGGGAGACCTGGTCGACGCCTCGGTGATCAAGACGGCGCTGCGGCAGGGCCGGTCGGTGGGACAGCGCATCGTCGAGGAGCTTGGGGCGAGCAGCGGCGATCCCGATCTGCTCGACGTGGTGATCGTCGGCGCGGGGCCGGCAGGCATCGCTGCGGCCGAGGCGGTGTGCGAGGCGGGGCTGCGCTGCGTGGTGATCGAGCGGGCCCAGCCCTTCCACACCATTCATGCCTTTCCGGTCGGCAAGCCGATCTTCTCGGAGCCGCGCGAGCTCGACAACCCCTCGGGGCTCCCCTTCACCGACGCGTCCAAAGAAGACCTGGCCGCGCGATGGGAGCGGTGGCTGGCCTCATCCGACGTCCCCGTTCACTGGCCCGAGCAGGTCGAGGCCCTCGCCCGCGACGGGGATCAGCTCGTGGTGCGAACCACGGTCGGAGCGGAGGGCCGATCCGATGGGAGTCAGGCTGTCCAAGCGGCGGATCGGGCTGCCGGTGCGCGCAACACCTACCGCGCGCGACGGGTGGTGATCGCGGTCGGAAAGCGAGGCTCGGTCCGCACCCTCGGGGTGCCGGGCGAAGAGCTCGACAAGGTACGCTACGCCCTTGTCGAGCCCCGCGACCACGAAGGGCAGCGGGTGCTGGTGGTCGGAGGAGGGGACTCCGCGGTCGAGGCCGCCATCGCCACCGCCGAGGCCGGCGCCGAGGTCACCTTGTCCTACCGACGAGCCGAGCTCAGTCGCCCCAAGCAGGGCAACCTCGATCGGCTGAACGCCCTCATCGATCAAGGGCGGGTAACCTTCCTCCCAAACTCCCAGGTCCGGCGGATCACCTCCGATCACGTCGAGATCGAGGGACCCCAGGGCACGAACTCGCTGCCCAACGACCGGGTCTTGCTCTTGCTCGGCGCCACCGCTCCCCGTGCGCTGCTGCGCCAGCTCGGGATCCGCATGGAGGGCGAGCTTCGCCTTCGCCGACTGGCCTGGGTCTTGGGCTTCGTGGCGCTGGTCTACGTCTACTATGTGCTCAAGCTCGACAACGGACTTTGGCCCTTCGGCGAAGGGCACGTCCTGGGCTTCGTGCCCGAGCTCATCGAGCTCGATCTAGGGTTTCGTACCGTCGACGCCGGGTTCTGGGGCACGGTGATCTACTCGGCGCTGGTCGCAGGCTTCGGCATCGAGGCCCTCCTGAAGTACCGCGACAGCGCGGTCCAGCGCGCGCGATACCGGAGTTTGCTCAGCTTTCAGCTCTTCTTCCTCTTTGCTATCCCCGAGCTGCTCATTCCGGGGCTGCACGCCTTGGCTGGAGCGCTGGGGGCCTCGGCCGGTCACCCCGTCGCCGCGGTCACCGCTCAAGGCTGGGCATTCTACGGGCTCTCGGTGCCGTGGCCCCTCTCGGTCTGGTCGCTGGTCCACTATCCCGCCGCCGAAGATCCTTCGGCCGTCTGGGCGGCGATCTTGTGGACGGGGCTCGGGGCGCTGGTGAGCTTCGGGGTGATCCCGCTCTATGTCTGGCGCAATAACGAGAAGTTCTGCTCTTACCTATGCGGATGCGGCGGCCTCGCCGAGACGCTGGGCGACCGCTGGAGACACCTCGCGCCTCGTGGGCCGGGGAGCCGGCGAATGGAGTGGGCGGGTGTGGTTGTCCTGTTCATGGCAGTCCCGGTGACGGCCCTGCTCGTCAGCGACGCCTGGCAGCTCCTCTCTGGCGCGTTCTGGACCGACAGCAAGGTCTTTGCCCAGACCTGGTACGCGCTGATGGTCGACTTCGTGCTCGCCGGGCTGGTCGGGGTCGCGCTGTACCCTGTGCTCGGCAACCGACTGTGGTGCCGCTTCTTCTGCCCGCTGCGCGCCTATATGGAGGGCGTGGCGCGCTACGTGGGTCGGCTAGCGATCCAGTCTGACGACCGCTGCATCTCGTGCGGCGAGTGCACGCGGGCCTGCCAGATGGGCATCGAGGTCCAGCGCTTCGCCGAGCTTCAGATCCCCGTTCAAAACGCCAACTCCGCCTGCATTCAGTGTGGGATCTGCGTCTACGTCTGTCCGATGGACGTGCTCGAACTCGGCGAGCTGCGCGAGGGGCAGCGCGAGGTCCGGGTCGCGGGGCTCTGACTACTCCGCGTCGAGCATCTTGCCGAAGAACTGCATCTCGAGGGCGGTGGCGACGTCGCGGTTCTCTTTGCGGCGGAAGCCGTGGCCCTCGTTCTCGGCGCGCAGGTACCACACGGTGCGGCCCTCGCTGCGCACGGCCTCGACGATCTGCTCCGCCTCGCCGATGGGGACGCGGGGATCGTTGGCCCCGTGGACGACGAAGAGGGGAGGGGTGATCTCGGTGGCGCGACGCAGCGGCGAGATCGACTGGAGGAAGGCGCGCATCTCGGGGTCTCGCTCGTCTCCGTACTCGACGCGGCGAAGATCCCTTCGGTAGCTCTTGGTGTTCTCGAGGAAGGTGATGAAGTCACTGATCCCGACGACGTTCAGCCCGGCCGCGAGACGATCCCCGAAGTGGATCATGGATGCGAGCACCATGTAGCCGCCGTAGCTGCCGCCGCGCACGCCGACCCGTCCCTCATCGAGGGTGGGCTCCTTCGCGATCCAGTCGAGCAGGGTGCCGATGTCTTTGACGCTGTCCTCGCGCTTCTCGGCGTTGTCGAGGGTGAGGAAGGTCTTGCCGTAGCCTCGGCTGCCGCGCACGTTCGGTACGAGCACGGCACAGCCGACCTCCTTCACGAGGACCTGATAGGTCGAGGCCAGAAAGGGGCGCGACTGGCTCTCGGGGCCGCCGTGGATGCTGATCACGACGGGGTGGGGGCCGGGGCCTTCGGGGCGGTAGAGCATGGCGTCGAGCTCGAGGCCGTCGAAGCTGGTCCAGGTGATCAGCTCGGGCTCGACGAAGCTGCTGGGATCGAGGCCGCCGGTCTCGCTCTGGGTCCAGCGCGTGGCGTGGTCGCGGCGCACGTCGAGAGTCCAGGCGTCGCTGGGCGAGGTGGCGCCGAAGACCGAGAGGCCGAGGAGCCGGGGGTTCTGCTTGTGAAAGCTGAGGTTCGAGACCCGTCCCGCCGGCAGGCTGGTGGGCTCGGTACGCCGCTTGCGGCGGGTGTCGAACAGGAAGAGCTTGCTGTAGCCCCGCTCGTTGACCGAGAAGGCGAGGGTGCGTCCGTCGGGCGACAGCGTGAAGCCCTCGACATCCCAGGTCAGATCGGGCGCGAGGGGGGTGAGCTCGGACGAGACGAGGTCGAAGGTGTAGAGGCTCTGAAACTCCCCCTCGTGGTCGCTCGTGAAGTAGACGGTGCGGCCGTCGGGGGCCAAGGTCCCGCCGCTCACCGCCACATCGCCCTCGGCGCTCAGCCGACGGCGCTCCTTGGTCTTCAGGTCGACTTGGTACAGGGCGCTGCGGGTGATGCTCTCGTAGTGGAACATCAGCACGGAACGATCGCCGGGCCCCCAGTCGGTCAGGCGCCACATGCCTTGGTTCTCAACGGTGAGCTGTGCGCTGTTGGGCTGGGCGGTCTGGCCGAGGTAGAGATCGAAGTCGGTGCCGTTTCGGGCTGTGCTGAAGAAGGCGAAGCGGGCGCCGTCGGGCGACCACGAGAAGCCCTCGTTTCGCGAGGCCCCGTCGGTGAGCAGGGTTCGGGCCCCGCTCTTTCGATCGAGCAGCTCGTACTGCCAGGCCTCGTTCCCGCCGACATCGCGCTGGGTCACGACCAGATCGGGGTTGGTGGGATGAGGGATGGCCGAGGCGATCGGCTCGGCCTCGAAGGTGAGTTGGACGCGGGCGCCGCCGGGCTGTGCGACGTGGTGGAGCTGGGCGGTCGCGCCGAAGCGGGTGAGGACGTAGAGTCCGCCGTCTTCAGCAGCCGACAAGCCCGAGAAACTCGCGCTCCGAAAGGCCTGCCAGGGCTGGAGCCGATCGACGATCTGCTGATCGACCTCTGGGATGTCCTGGAAGCGCAAGGCGCCGTCGACCCGCACCCGCGGCGCAGGGACCTCGGGGGCTTCAGGGAGCGGCTCGACGAGGGGGGAGGCGAGGGAGAGGCTCAGCGAAGCGAGCAGGATCGAAAGCATAGGAAGCTCCACTCAAGGGGATCGAGGTGACCAGAACAGGCCCGCGAGCGCGGCGGCGCCGACGACCCAAGCCGCGGCGCCTGGGATCTGCAACGCGGGGCCGGGGTAACCTCCGATGAGCTGGCTTGCTGCCCAGAGCGTGGGCAGCACGAAGCCAGCGAGATCGGCGAGATGGGCGAAGCGACGTCGGTTGGACAGTCGGTGTACCCGGCCGATCCAGGCGAAGCCGAAGCCCAGACTGGCGATGGATACGGGAAAGGCGAGCCATCGGAGCGCGCGGCGGAGGAGCCCCGTGGGCTCAGCGTAGGCGGTTCCCGACGTGACGAGCACGCTCAGCGCGGCGAGCGCGATGAGCACCCCTTGCCCGACCCGGTGTTCTCTCGCGCCGTCGGTCGGTCGAGGCCAGGCGAGCACGATGGCGGCCGCGAGGAAGGCGCAGGAGAGCCAGAGGACGGCGATCGAGCCTTCGACGTGGGTGAGAGGGCGGGGCACCGTACTCAGGTGGAGCGTAGGAGCCCCGATCCACGTGGCGCCCAGAAGGGTCCCACCCAGCCACCGCCGGACGGTCGAAGCGGGTGCTTGGGGGGCGGGGGAGGTCATGACCACGCGGGGGATGCAGAGATCGCGGAAGAGCGAGGAGAAGAGGGGCTCTGTGGACGGCTAGCCACCCAGGAGCGCCATTCCGACGCCAGCGCAGCACGCCAGGCCGTAGATCACCAGGGCTAGCACCAGGAGGACGGTCGAGACGATACCGAGGATCCGCCCGGCCTGACCCAGGCCGCTGGGCTCGACGCCCCATGCCTGGCAGTCGCGGACGTAGGCTTGGCCCATGATGAACGCGACGGGTCCCAAGAGCTGACAGGCCAAGACACTCACGAGCCCCACGGCGAAGATGACGACGCCTCGGCTCTCAAGGGCTTGTTCATTCATGATGCGGACCTCGGGTGGGCGTGGAGCGCGACGGACATGAGGGGGGCCCAGCCGAACGACGGAAGGGCGTCCGACATCGGGCTCAAGCACGTCGTCGGCACGGAGCCTGGCGCGTGGCGGATGGTTTCCCCGTCTGTTGGCGGACTAGATCCCCGAAGCGAGCACGGCGACGACCACAAGCAGGTAAATCCCCAGGAACGCGAGACTGATCGCGAAGAGAACGGTTCCCACGATCCCGAGGATCCGGCCCGCGACCCCCAGACCATCGGGCTGGATATCGAAGGCCTTGCACTGTGCGACGTACTTATTGCCCATGACCATCGCCACGGGAGCCAAGATCTGACAGGCGGTCAGACCCATCAGGCCCAAGACGAAGACGATGACAGCTTGGTTCTTGTGGTTGGACTCGTCGATCATGGCTACCTCGGAATGGCCGCGAAGGTAGCTCAGGCATCGAGAAGAGGCAACTCACTCCGGCGGGTTCCCCTGTCCTCGTGCCGGGCGAGGGCCCCCATGACGTCCCCTGGTACGCGGCCTGGGGGAAGGTGGCATGATGCGACCATGCGCGCCGTCCTCGATCGGATCTCCGACCTGCTCCTCCGCTGGGATCGCCTCACGGGGCGTCCGGCCTACCGTGCCGTTGGCGTCGCGGCCGGAGCGCTCGGTCTTGTCGGCTGGTTGCTCCTGACGCCGCCGGCGGCTGTCCCCCTCCCCGCGTGGCAGGTGGCGGGGGTCGGCGGGTTGATGGCGCTGTGGTGGGTCGGCCGGGTGCTTCCGATGTGGATCACGGGCTTGGTGCCCGTGCTGGCCTTTCCGGGGCTGGGGGTCCAGAGTCTCGGTGAGGTCGGGCTGGCTTATGCGCACCCGCTGAACTTGCTCATGCTCGGCGGCCTGCTGCTCGGGCACGGGGTGGAGCGGGTCGGGCTTCATCATCGGCTGGTGGCCCTCGTGTTGTCCCCGGCGTGGGTCCGGGAGAGTCCACGCCGGGTGATCTTCGCCATGATGGCGGTCACTGCACTTCTGTCGGGCATCTTGTCCAACACCGCGACGACCCTGATGCTCCTGCCGCTCGCGCTCGCGCTCGGTCGGCGGTGCACGGAGGATCCGCGGCAACGAGGTGCCTTTGTGCTCGCCTTGGCGTTTGCCGCCACCCTCGGAGGGGCCTCGACCTTGGTGGGTACGCCACCCAACGCCGTGCTGGCCTCGCTGGAGCCTCGGGTGAGCTTCGCCTCGTGGATGCTGCTGGGGGTGCCCTTCGTGCTGGGCGGCCTGCCGCTGGCTCACCTTGTCGTCACGCGGGTCGCCGTGCCCTTGCCCGCGAAGTTCGAGAGCCCGCCGATCGCTCCGCCCCGGTCGGGATGGTCGGGGGCGGAGCGGGGGGTGGTCGGGGTGCTCCTCGTGGCGCTCGCCTTGTGGGTGACCCGGCGCAGCGTGCTGCTCGGCGAGGGGCTGGAGCTGCCGGGCTGGGAGCGCCTCGTCCCGCCCTGGCTCTCGCAGGATGCCTGGGTGGCGCTGGCCGCTGCGACCGTGCTCTTCGTGCTGCCGGTCCCGACCTCGACCTCGGGGCGCTTCGTGCTCGAGCCGCGCCGGCTGGCACGGGGGGTGCCGTGGTCGGTGCTGCTCTTGCTCGGGGGAGGCTTCGCCCTCGCCGCCGCCATCGAGGGCTCGGGGCTGACCGCGACGCTGGCGCAGTCCACGGTGGCGATCGGAGCGGTTCACGGGTCTGGAGGATGGGGTCCCTTGTTCGCGCTCGTGCTGATCGGAGGGCTGATCACCGGGCTCACCGAGGTCGCCAGCAACACCGCCACGAGCCAGATCCTGCTGCCGGTCCTGGCCGCCGGGGCGGTCGCCGCGGAGATCGATCCCCTCCTGTGGATGGTCCCGGCCACCCTCTCGGCCTCTTGCGCCTTCATGATGCCCGTCGCCACCGCCCCCAACGCGATCGCCTGCGAGGCCGGAGGGGTGGCACCCGCCGACCTGGCCTGGGCTGGCCTCTGGCTCAACGGCGCCGCCCTGATCTGGGCCGTCTTCCTGAGCTGGTGGCTCACACCTCTGATCTATGGCTGAGTTCGGTTGGCGAGCCGCGGTCTGGCGCAACACCCCATCGCTGACCCTTCGAGTCGGGCTTGCCCTGTTCGAAGGGAGTCCCCCAGCCGCGAGGAAGGGTCTTGTCCACCTCGCTGGCCTTGAGGGCCGGATCGGCGTAGGCATGGGGTCTTGCTCGGAGTGTCCATGGTCGCGAATCGTGCCATCCTCTCGCTCATGCTCCTGCTCATGCTCGGTGGCTGCGCGCTCAAGGCGCCTCCGGTGGCGAAGACTTCGGAGCCGGAGCCCGCTTCGACGGGGGCCGAGGCCTCGGCGTCGGGTGGGATCGAGGCCGAGGCGGCGGTCGGGGTGCGCCACGAGGGGTTGGGGCAGGTCTTCATCCGCCACTGGCGGACGACGATGGAGCGGCACCCGACCTGGGCGAGCGCGCTAGGCCACGAGGCCTATGATGGGCGGCTGAGCGATCCGAGCGCCGCGGCGGACGAGGCTTGGTTCTCGGCCTTGCAGGGCTTCCGTGACGAGGCGGCGGCGATCCCGGACGGCGAGCTCTACGCCGTCGACTCGGTCTCGCGCGATCTCTTCGTCGAACAGCTCGATCACGCGCTCGGCCAGCGGGTCTGCGACTTCAACGCATGGACCGTCTCGGCGCGCTACAACCCTTATACGATGGCTTCGAGCCTGCCGATGGACCTGCCGGTCACCACTCCGGCCCGTGCTCAGGCCACCTTGTCGCGGCTTCGGGCCCTGCCAGATCTCGTCCGGCAGGAGGCGTCGAACCTGCGCAGGGGTCTCGCGAAGGGGGCCGTCGCGAACGCGACCTCGGTAGGCAAGGTCGTGGATCAGCTCTCGGCCGAGCTGGAGCGGCCGGCGGATCAGTGGCCCTTGTGGCGGGCGGTCTCGGATGCCAGCGGCCTGTCCGAGTCCGAGCACGAGGCCTTCGCCTCCGAGGTGAATGCGCTGATCGAGGGCCCTATCCGCGAGGCCTTCCTCGCCTACCTCGAGGTCCTGCGCGACGAGGTCCTCCCTCAGGCCCGCCCCGACGATCGAGGGGGTCTGGTGCACCTCTCTTTCGGAAAGGAATGTTACGCCGCCTTGATCGCACGGTACACGACCCTGCCCGATCTCACGGCCGAAGAGATCCACCAGACCGGCCTCGCCGAGCTCGAGTCCATCCACGACGAGTTTCGAGCCCTGGGTAATTCTGCTCTGGGGACGGGAGATCTCGAGCAGATCTTCGAGCGACTGCGCACCGATCCCGAGCTCTACTTCACCACCGAAGACGAGGTAGAGCAGGCGGCGCAGCAGGCCCTCGACCGCGCCCGGGAGGCGATGGGGGCGTGGTTCGGCCGGCTCCCTCAACGCGAGTGCATCGTCGAGCGGATCCCAGCGCACGAAGCGCCTTTCACTACGATCGCCTATTATCGTCCTCCTACCCGAAACAAGCCGGGGCGCTACGCCATCAATACCTACGCTCCCCAGACCCGACCGCGGCACGAGGCCGAGGTCTTGGCCTTTCATGAGTCCATCCCCGGACACCACCTCCAGATCGCCATCGCCCAGGAGCTCGACGAGCTCCCCGCCTTCCGGCGTCACGAAGGCATGACGGTCTTCGTCGAGGGCTGGGCGCTCTACACCGAGCGTCTGTCCGACGAGATGGGCCTGTATTCCGATGACCTCTCGCGGCTGGGCATGCTGTCTTTCGATGCCTGGCGCGCGGCGCGGCTCGTGGTCGACACCGGGCTGCACCACAAGGGTTGGTCGCGGGATCAGGCCGAGGCCTTCATGGCGAAGAACACCCCGCTGGCCGCCAACAACATCGAGAACGAGGTCGATCGGTACCTCACGACGCCGGGGCAAGCCCTCGCCTACAAGACGGGGCAGATCGAGATCCGCCGCCTGCGCGCCGAGGCCGAGGAGGCCCTGGGCGATCGCTTCGATCTGGTGGCCTTTCACGATCTGATCCTCGGCGGGGGAGCGGTCAGCTTGCCCGTCCTTCGCCGCCAGGTTGCGCTGTGGGTCGAGGCGATGCAGGAGCCTTGAGGCGTCCATGTCCCTCATGCGTCGGTGGCGGAACAGGTTAGGGCTCAGGCCTACCCCTGCAGCGAGGACGCAACGTGCACACAGATAGCCTGCTCTCGGGCGAGAACGCCGCCTATGTCGATGAGCTGTATCAGGCGTGGCTCCGTGAACCGGCCAGCGTCGCCAAGGACTGGGCCGCCCTCTTCGAGACCTGGGACCGCCCGGTCGTCAACGGCGACGCCCTCCCGGGCTCGGGTCCGAGCTTTCGGCCCTCGACCATCTTCCGTCCGCCCCTTCGTGGCGTCGCGGGCATGGTGGGCGCGGATCAGCCCCTCCGCGCGGCCTCGAAGCAGGCGCGGGTGGCGCAGCTCGTCAACGCCTACCGGGTCCGGGGCCACATGCTGGCCAAGGTCGATCCGCTCGGCGAGCGCGAGCGCGTCGAGCACCCCGAGCTCACGCTCGAGTATTATGGTCTGTCTAAAGCAGATCTCGAGCTGACCTTCGCGACGGCGCCGCTCTATGGGCTACCCGAGTTCGCGACCCTGCGCGAGATCTTGGACCACTGCCAGCAGGCCTACTCGAGCTACCTCGCCTCCGAATACATGAACATCAACGTGGTCGACCAAAAGCAGTGGGTCGCCCAACAGCTCGAGTCCCTCCCCGGCCGCGAGATGCTCAACCGCGATGAAGAGCTGCTCCTCCTGCGGAGGCTGTGCGACGCCGAGAACTTCGAGGCCATGCTGCACACGCGCTTCCCTGGAACCAAGCGCTTCAGCCTCGAAGGGGGCGAGACCCTCATCCCGCTGCTCGACATCCTTATCGAAGCCGCGGGCGCCAAGGGCATCGAAGAGATCGTGATCGGCATGGCACACCGAGGGCGCCTGAACACCTTGGCCAACGTCATGGACAAGCCCGTCGCCCACATCGTCGCTGAGTTCGAGGACGTGCTGCGTGACGACAAGCCCATGAACGGCGGCGATGTCAAGTACCACCTGGGGTATAGCTCCGAGCATGAGCTGCTCGACGGCGGGTCGGTTCACCTCTCGCTCACCCCGAACCCCAGCCACCTCGAAGCCGTCAACCCCGTGGTGCAGGGTCGGGTGCGCGCCAAGCAAGACGCCCTCGACGACGGGGATCGCAGCAAGCGCATGGCTGTCCTCGTCCATGGCGATGCGGCCTTCGCAGGTCAGGGTGTCGTGGCCGAGATCCTCCAGGGATCCGAGCTGCGGGCCTACCACACCGGCGGCACCATCCACGTCGTCGTCAACAACCAGATCGGCTTCACCACCCAGCCCTCCGATGGTCGCTCGGGTCCTTACGCCTCCGATATGGCGCGGATGCTCGGGGTGCCCATCTTCCACGTCAACGGCGAGAGCCCGCGGGCGGTCGCGGCGGCGGTGAAGATCGCCGTGGCGTGGCGGCAGACCTTCCAACGCGACGTGGTCATCGACATGTACTGCTACCGGAAGTACGGCCACAACGAAGGCGATGAGCCAGCGTACACCCAGCCCACCATGTACAAGAACATCCGAAAGCGCTCCACCCCGCGGCAGGCCTACGCCGAGCAGCTCCAGAAGATCGGCTATGTCAGCGCCGAAGAAGCGGAGCGCATCGCCCTCGAGAGCCGCTCCGCCATCGACGCCGCCCTCGACACCTCCCCCGCCGCCCCGAAAGGCTCTAAGACAGAGGGGCTGGCCTCCAAGGGGGTCGATCCCGATCTAGCGGCCTATGCGCGCTCCACCGGCGAGGCGGGGATCGAGACGAGCAAGCCCGATGTGCGCGCCGAGACCGAAGGCCTGAAGGGGGAGTGGTCCTACTACACGGGTAGCATCCACGACGAGGCCGACACGACGTACCCCAAGGATCGCCTCGCGGAGCTCCTCGTGCTCGCGAGCACTGTCCCCGAGGGCTTCAAGGCCCACCGCAAGGTCCTGCGCCTCTTTGAGCAGCGCCGCGAGATGGCGTCCGCCGACCGGCCCATCGACTGGGCTGTCGCCGAGCAGCTCGCCTTTGCCTCGCTCCTCGACGCGGGCTTTGGGGTTCGCATGAGCGGCCAGGACTGTGGGCGGGGCACCTTCTCGCACCGCCACGCCGTCATCACCGATACATCCAACAACGAAGAGTACCGCCCCCTCGCGCACCTGCACCCTGAACAAGGCCGGTTCGAGATCTGGGACAGCCACCTCTCAGAGTACGGCGTGCTGGGCTACGAGTTCGGCTACAGCCTCGATGCGCCGCAGACCTTAGTGCTCTGGGAAGCCCAGTTCGGGGACTTCGTCAACGGGGCCCAGATCATGATCGATCAGTTTATCGTCTCGTCCGAGATCAAGTGGGAGCGGTGCAGCGGTCTGGTCATGCTGCTGCCTCATGGCTACGAAGGCCAGGGGCCCGAGCACAGCTCCGCGCGGCCCGAGCGCTTCCTACAGTCCTGCGCCCAAGAGAACATCCAGGTCGCCAACCTCACCACCCCGGCCAACTACTTTCACGCCTTGCGTCGGCAGCTCCTACGCGACGCGCGCAAGCCCTTGGTGCTGATGTCGCCCAAGAGCCTCCTGCGCTCGCCGCTCGCGGTCAGCGGGCTCAACGAGCTCGCCGAGGGCTCCTTTCGCAAGGTCATTCCCGATCCGAGCCCACCCTCGAACCCCGAACGCTTGGTTTTCTGCACCGGCAAGATCTACTACGAGCTCGCCGAGGCACGGGGGAGCGAGGCGTCCGGTCCCGCAGTCGCCCTGCATCGGGTGGAGCTGATCCACCCCTTCCCCCATGCCGAGATCCAAGCCTTGATCGAGGCGCACCCCGAGGCCGAGGTCGTCTGGTGCCAAGAGGAGCCCCGCAACATGGGCTATTGGGCCTTCATCCTCCAGGCCTTCCTCGATCACTTCCCCGACCGACGCGTCCGCTACATCGGGCGCGATCCGGCGGCGTCCCCAGCGGGCGGGTCGAACAAGGCGGACCGGGCGTTACAGCGTCAGGTGATCGAACGAACGCTGGCTGTTAACCGTTGAGCATCCTCGAACCTGTGTGAGCAGGCCCTCCTGAGGCGCGGAGCGGTGTTGCCGGTTCCGCGCAGCCGGCTAGCCTGCTGACCGGCGCCTGCGTAGGCGCATCCCCGGAGCGCAGCGCCTCATCGCTCGCTTCCCACCGTCAGGAGTAGGGTCATGGCCGTCGACCTCAAGGTCCCCCAGATCGGAGAGTCCGTTTCTTCCGTGTTCATCGCCGGTTGGCTCAAGCAGCCCGGCGACGCCGTCAAGGCGGGTGAGGGGGTGGTCGAGGTCGACTCCGACAAGGCCTCCATGGAGGTCCCCAGCCCCGTCGATGGCGTGCTCACCGAGCAGCTCGTCGAAGAAGGCGACGAGGTCGAGATCACCGTGGTGCTCGGCCGCATCGAAGAAGGCGCCGCCGCCTCGCCCTCCAAGCCTGCCAAGGGTGAGCCCTCCAAGGGTGAGCCCGAAGCCTCCGAGCCGGAGCCTCCCGGCTCCGGGGGAGTCAAGGCGGGTCCCGCTGCCCGCCGCGAGGCGCACGACAAAGGGGTCGCGCTGGCCGACGTCAAGGGCACGGGCCGTGGTGGCCGAGTGACCTCCGACGACGTGCGCGGCGCCGGCAGCGCTCCGGCTGCCAAGCCCAGCCTTCCCAAGTCCGACCCCTCCGAGCAGGCGGCCCGCGAAGAGCGCGTCAAGATGACCCCGATGCGGCGCACCATCGCCCGGCGGCTGCTCGAGGCCAAGCAGACCACCGCCATGCTCACCACCTTCAACGAAGCCGACATGAGCGGCATCATGGGCCTGCGCAAGACCCACCAGGATCGCTTCGTCGACAAGTATGGCGTCAAGCTCGGCTTCATGAGTTTCTTCGTCAAGGCAACGGTCGAGGCCCTCAAGGCCTTCCCGGCGGTCAACGCCGAGATCGACGGCAACGAGATCGTCTACAAGAACTACTACAACGTCGGCGTGGCGGTCAGCACCCCCAAGGGGCTGGTCGTGCCCATCGTGCGCGACGCCGACACCCTCTCTTTCGCCGAGACCGAGATCGCCATCAATGAGCTCGCCCTCCGCGCCCGCGACGGCAAGCTCATGCCCGACGACTTTGCGGGGGGGACCTTTACGATAAGCAATGGTGGCGTCTTCGGCAGCCTCATGAGCACCCCGATCCTCAACCTGCCCCAAGTCGGGATCCTCGGCATGCACACGATCCAGCGTCGCCCGGTCGCCATCGGCGACAAGGTCGAGGTCCGACCCATGATGTACCTGGCGCTGTCTTACGACCACCGGATCATCGACGGCCGCGAGGCGGTGAGCTTCCTGGTCCGTATCAAGGAGCTCGTCGAGAACCCCGAGCGGATCCTGCTCGAGATCTGATCCCATGCGCGCGATCCGCATCGCCGAACACGGTGGGCCCGAGGTGCTCGAGCGGGTGGATCTGCCCGATCCCGAGCCCGGTGCGGATCAGGTCCGGGTGCGGGTGAGCCATGTGGGCCTGAACCACCTCGATGTCTGGGTGCGCCGAGGGGTGCCCGGGCACCGCTTTCCGCTCCCGCTCATCCCCGGCAGCGACATCGCGGGCGTCCGCGAAGATACGGGCGAGCCCGTGGTGATCTTCCCGGCGAAGGTGGATCTGACCGATCCCGCCAGCATGCGGGGGCGTGCCGACCTCTCGCGTTCCTTCAAGATCCGGGGCGAGAACACCGACGGCGGCTGTTGCGAGGTCGTGTTGGCCTCCCCCCACGAGCTGCTGCCCCTAGGGGAGCTCGATCCGGGCCGGGCGGCCTCGCTGCCGCTCTCGCTGCTCACGGCCTGGCACATGCTGGTCGGAAGAGCGCGGATCGCGCCGGGTCAGACAGTGCTGGTCCAGGCGGGGGCTGGGGGGGTCGCCTCGTTGGCGATCCAGATCGCGGTGGCCTGCGGAGCACGGGTCTTCGCGACCGCCTCCACCCCCGCCAAGCGGGCCTTGTGTGAGCAGCTCGGGGCCGAGCGCGCCGTCGCCTACGAAGACACGGTCGCGCAGGTCAAGGCGTGGACCGGGGGCGAGGGGGTCGATCTGGTGGTCGAACATGTCGGCGCGGCCACCTGGGCTGCGTCGATCCGAGCGGTGCGATGGGGCGGAACGGTCGTGACTTGCGGGGCGACCGCGGGCCACGAGGTGCGCTTGAACCTGCGCGCCCTGTTCTTCAAGCAGCTCTCGCTGCTCGGCAGCACGATGGGCACGCCGGGCGAGCTCGCTCAGGCCTGGTCGCTGGTGCAGGCGGGCCGGATCCAGCCGGTCGTCGACGAGATCCTCCCCATGAGTGAGCTGGGACGGGCCCACGAGCGCATCGAAGCCCGCGAGGTCCTGGGCAAGCTCGTGGTATCGCAAGATCTGGGCTGAGGGCGCTCCGAGGCCAGCCCCCAAGAGATGGCAGGATGGTCCTAGACACCAGCTACGGTTACGCCTTGTGGGTCCGAGACCCCCACGACCCTTATGAGCGATGGAGCCGCCTGGCATGCCCAGACCCCAGATCACGGCCGAGACCCTCCATGTCGACGATCTCGTCTCGAAGGCGCTGCGGGGTCGGATCAGGGTACCACGCTTCCAGCGTGGGCTGCGCTGGCGCGACACCGATGTGCGGCAGCTCTTCGACAGCATTCATCGAGGCTTCCCAATCGGTACCCTGCTCATGTGGAAGCGCTCCGCCAAGTCCGCGACCCTGCAGTTCGGCCCGGTCGAGGTCCACGCGCCCTCCGACGAGGAGGCGTGGTGGGTGGTCGACGGCCAGCAGCGCTTGACGAGCCTGGTCGCCGGCCTATGCCACCCTCGCATCGCCGATACAGACGACCCCTTCGTGGTCTACTTCGATCTTGAGGACCACGAGGGTAGCGACCCCTTCTTCCGGCCCAACCGTCTGCGCCCGGTCACGCCCTACAGTCTGCCCCTCGCGGTCTGCTATGACTCCGTCGCCTTCCAAGAGTGGCTGTTCGACTTTGTCCAGAGAACTGGAGACAAGGATCGAATCGCCCAAGCGAGCGCCGTCCAGGCTCGGCTCCGCAACTATCGGGTTCCGGTCTATGTCGTAGAGACCGAAGACTTCGACGTCGCGCGTCAGATCTTCTTGCGGGTCAATCGAGCGGGTCGACGGATCGAGGCTCACGAGGTCTTCGCCGCGTTGGCGCCTCAGGCTGCTCAGCAGGATCTACGCCCCGAGTCCATCGCGGGTCGCTTCCAAGAGCGGTTCGGCGACATCGAGCCGAACGTGGTCGCTAAGGCGGCCAAGGCCCTCGTCTCGGACGAGGTCACCCGGAGCGATCTTCACCCGAACCCGCCGAACCACGAGGCATGGATGCAGGATACCGAGCGGGCCTTGTGTGCTGCCGTCGACTTCCTACGGAGCTGCGGGATGTCCCATGCTCGGCTCCTTCCGTCGGTGCCCACCCCCCTCGTCACCCTGACCCGCTTCTTCCACCGGCATCCCGAACCCCATGAGCGAAACCGGCGGCTGCTCCAGCGCTGGCTGTGGCGTGGTTTCTTCGCAGACGCGCTGGGCTCCGACGCCAAGACCTTGCGGCGGTCCGTGGTCGCGGTGGGTGACGACGAGAGCCACTCGGTGCAAGAGCTCCTGTCGAAGGTCCCTAAGAAGGCCTCCCCTGTTTGGCCCAAGCGCTTCGACGCGCGACACGGCATGGCGCGGCTCGCCGCCATGCTGATGGCGCTCGAGGAGCCCTTTCCCCCGGAGCCCATGATCTCGCGCTCCGATGACGAGGCCCATTCCCACAGCGACGTCTTCGGCTGGCTGCAGGCTCATGGGGCGCACGTCTTCTGCCGGCTTCCGGGCGCCAGCAACAGCCCGGCGGCGCGCTTCCTGGTCCCAGGAACCAGCGCGGCTCGGCTTCGGGATCAGCTCCTCACCTGGGCGGAGTTGGATCTGGAGCATCCTGGGCTGCGCTCCCACCTCGTCTCACCCGAGGCCGCCCAAGCGCTCCTCGACGGCGATCCCGCCGGATGCGTCGCCTACCGCGCTGAGACTCTCTCGACCATCGCGGAGAAGTGGTACCTCGCCCGTGCCGAGCCGGATCACTCCGATCGCCCGCCCCTGGACCTCTCATGAGCGGCCGCGCGCTGCGCGTGAGCGTCGGGGGGCAGTTGGTGGGGCACCTCTGGTACGACGGGCGGCGGTCGACCTTTCAGCTTCATGAGTCCTACCTCGACGCCCCGCGACGCCAAGTGCTGGGGCAGCACTTCGAAGACCGACTCCATCGCGTTGCCAGGAGCTGCAAGGGCTTCTATCCCTGGTTCGAGAACGCGCTCCCCGAGCGAGGGGGGGCGCTGCGACGACTCGTGTCCCGTGACCTGGACATGTCCGACGACGACAGCTTTGAGCTCCTCGAGAAGCTGGGTCGTGATCTTCCGGGGGCGGTCGAGATTGTCGGTGATGTCTCTATGGACGCCCCAAGGCCCCACGTCACGGAGCCGGAGCTGGGGTCCTTGAACACGCATCGGTTCTCGCTCGGCGGGTACCAGCTCAAGTTCTCGCTCTCTGGCACCCCCGACCGGCTGACCTTCGAACATCGCGACGCGCGAGGCTCATCCTGGATCGCGAAGGTGGGTACCGAAGCCTTCCCAGGGCTTGCCGAGAACGAGCACGCCATTTTGTCATGGTGCCGTGCGGCTCGCTTCGACGTGCCCGAGACCCACGTGGTACCGCTTGAGAGCTTGCCGCTTTCCGGTTCGCTGCCCCGGGTCCCCACCGCCTTTTTGATCCGTCGCTACGATCGCGTACAGGGTCGAAGGGTCCATCAAGAAGACTTCGCGCAAGTACTCAACGTACCTCCAGCGCGCAAGTACGACGCGACCGACAGCGCCGGCCTCGTCAAGCTGGCTCATCAAGTTCTGGGTCCTTCGGGCGCCGAGGAGGCGCTACGCCGGCTCGTGGTCGTCTTGGCGACGGGCAACGGCGACGCCCACCTCAAGAACTGGTCTCTGACCTATCCCGACGGCCAGAACCCGACGTGGTCGCCCCTGTACGATCAGGTGGCGACCGTCGCCTTTCCCTCGGTCTCGAAGACGCTCGCCCTGCGGATCGGCTCGGCGAAACACCTCCACGAAGTGAGCGTAGACCATCTGCATTGGGTCGCCTCCAAGGTCGGGATCGGCGCTCCTCGGTGCGACGAGCTGGTCGAGGAGACGCTGGGACGCTTGCGCAGCACCTTCCCTGAGATCGGCATGCCGCACGCTCTAGAGGACCTGCTGCCCGCCCACTGGTCGAGGGTACCCTTGCTGCGAGCGCATGGGCTTCGTTGAGGTAGCGTCGGCGATGGTCGGGGCTACGGTGGTGCCGCGGATCGCGCGGGGTTGGAGCGCTGCGACGACTCGTGTCCCGTCCTCGGCCTTGGGGACCGCGCTCCTTGACACGGACGGCTGGCGGACTAGGAGGATCCTTCTTCGAACCTCGGCGACGCATCTACGGAGCACCCATGGCGCGCCATCCACGGCTCCTCGCGGTGCCCTGCGCCGCAGCCATCCTCTTGAGCGCCTCCGCCTGCATGACGCAGCGTCTCGCCGGCGATCTCGAGCGCTTCGATCCGATGGCGCGCCTTCCCGAGATGTCGGAGCACGCGGGCGATGGCGCCCAGCTTCAGCTCATGAGCCTGAAGGGCGTGCGTCCCGACGGCCGGATCGACCTCACGGATCGCCAGGTCGATGGCAGCGCGCAGTACATCTTTGTGCGACCGTCGGAGCCGCCGCGCGATGCGCCGCCGGTGGGGGCCGGGGGTTCCATCGATGGCCGCTGGCAGCGACGGGTCCTGGTCCTCGCGGAGCGTAGGGGGTCGCACGTCACGCGCCGAGGGGGACCAGAAGGTACCCATTTTCGACGCTCTCGTGGCCTCCTCGTCTCCCCCTTCGAGGTCGAGGCCGGCCGCGTCGACGCCACCCAGCCTCCACCACACTGCGATCTCTCGGCGATCTTTCAAGAGGCCATCCGCCAAGGTGCCCCCGGCGAGAACGTCGTGGCGCGGGTCACGTACTCGGCGGGGGATGAAGGCTCCGAGCCCAGCTATGTGCTTCATATTCCTGGCACGGAGGTGCGGCTGGTCTTCACCGCCTCCTGCGAGCTCCACCCCGCCAGCGAGCGACTCCAGCGCTTGAGGATGGAGTCGACGAGGTGAGGACCGTTGAGCTCGCCCTGCGTCGGGCTCAGACGATCTGCAACACCTCGACCTCGACCGGACCCTCGGGCCGCGTCACCGTGGCGCCTTCCCCCTGGGTCAGGCCGAGCAGAGGGCGCACGACGGGGGCGTTGGGCGAGACCACGATCACCTCCCCCTCGTCGCTGGGCAGCCGAAGCCCTGCAACTCCGGGGAGCACGAGGAGGATCTGCGCTTCATCGCGCGCGTCGAGGAGCGTGACCAGGGCGCCGACCGTGACCCGATCTCGCGGATCGGGCGGGATCCGGTCGAGCAGCTCCAGGGCTTCTTGAAGGCTCTGGATGCGCCGGCCGAGGCCGTGGGCGAGGTAGCCCTGGCTCGAGACGGCGGCGCGCTCGCCTCGGTTGGCGGGCCGGTCCTGGTCGATCCGGGTGCCCGAGGTGGCGTCGTCGCGCGAAGATCGCAGCTCGGCGATCTGCCGCTCCAGGCGCGTCCTCACCGCCTGGAGCAGCGCGGCCTTGACCGAGCTCACCGGGAGCCTCGCTTGCGCTGGCGCTTGCCGGCCCGCTCCGTGGCGACCACGGCGTCGACGTCGAGGTGGTCGCGCTCGGTGTAGCGCACGAAGTCTTGGTAGCTGCCCTTGAAGTCTCGGACCCCCGAGGGGCTGATCTCGACGATCCGGGTCGCGACCTGCTCGACGAGCCAGCGGTCGTGGCTGACCAGGATCAAGGTACCCTCGTAGCTTCGGAGCGCCTTCGCGAGGGACTCGATGCCCTCGAGGTCGAGGTGGTTGGTGGGCTCGTCCATCACCAGCACGTTGGGCTCCGACGCCGCGATCTTGGCGAAGAGCAGCCGCATCCCCTCGCCGCCCGAGAGATGCTGCACCGGCTTGTCGCAGTCTTCGCGGGTGAACAGCACCGCCGCGAGCCGTCCGATCACCCCGCCCTGGCCTTCGTCGGGGATGGTCTCCCACAGGCTGGTCATGACCGTGCCGGTGGGGTCGCCCAGAGCCTCGGTGTGATCTTGGGGAGCGTAGCCGACGTGGGTCTCGTAGCCCCAAGCCACCTCGCCCTGATCGGGCTGCACCTCACCCATGAGGATCTTGAGCAGGGTGGACTTGCCGATCCCGTTGGGCCCGATGATCGCCACCTTCTCGCCCCGGATCACCTCGATATCGATGCCGTCGAGCACGAGCTTGTCGCCGTAGCGCTTGCCGAGGTCTCGGGCCTCGACCACCACCCGGCCGCTGTGGCGCCTGGGGTGGAAGGCGAGGTGAGGGTGCCGTCGAGAGGTGCGCGGGAGCTGGGTGATCTCGATCTTCTCGAGCTGTTTCTTGCGGCTGTTCGCCTGACGGGCCTTGGTGGCCTTGGCGGAGAAACGGGCGATGAAGGCCTTATGATCGTCGATCTCTTGCTGGCGCTTGTCGATCTCGGCTTCCTGTCGGGTTCGTTCCTCCTCTTTTTGAGCTTCGAAGGCGGTGTAGTTGCCCTTGTAGACCATGACCCGCTCATAGTCGACGTCGAGGATGTGGGTGCAGGCGGCGTCGAGGAAGCGGCGGTCGTGGCTGACGATGACGGCCAGGCCCCGGAAGCTGGCGAGAAAGTCCTCGAGCCACTTCACCGCGAGGATGTCGAGGTGGTTGGTGGGCTCGTCGAGGAAGATGATGTCGGGCTCCGAAGCGAGCACCTTGGCGAGGAGGACCCGGAGCTTGAAGCCTCCTGAGAGGGTGCGCAGAGGCTGCTCGTGCACCGCCACAGGCACCCCCAGGCCCTCCAAGATCTCGCCGGCTCGGGCCTCGTAGGCGTAGCCATCGAAGCGCAGCACGATGTCTTCGAGCTGGCTGTACCGATCCTCGTCGAAGTAGGTCTCGGCCTCGGCGAGCACCTTCTCTTTCTCGACCATCGCCCGCCAGAGCTCTTCGTTTCCCATCATCACGACGTGCAGGATCGGCACGTCGTCGTACTGGAAGTGATCTTGCTCCAGGGTCCCGATCCGCGCGTTCTTGCGGCAGGTGATGCTGCCTTGGGTCGAGCTCTCGTCGCCGCAGAGCAGCCGGAGCAGGGTCGACTTGCCCGACCCGTTTGCGCCGACCAGGCCATAGCGCTGGCCCGCGTCGAGCTGAAGGTTCACGTCTTCGAACAGGGTCTGGCCGCCGAACTGCATGGCGACGTCGGTTGCGGTGAGCATCGGGTCCTCGGGCTGCCAGCGCGGGACTAACCCATCGGAGGCTCCGGGGTGCCCACCTCGCCTCCCAGGACCTCGTCGTGCGGTAGGATGAGCGCATGAAGCGTTCCATGAACCTCGTCCTGGTCCCCTCGCGCCTCCGCTGCACCCTCTTCGCCGGTGCATGGCTGCTGGCGGGGTGTCCCTCCGCCCGCTCCCCCGACGCGCCCCAGGCCCACGAGGCGCCTCCCACGACCGAGGCCCAGGAGCCGGCCCAGGCCTCGGCGCAGCCCGCCCCCCCCGCTGAGGAGCGTCCGAGCTCGGGCATCTCCGTCGAAGTCCTGGACGCCCAGCGGGCCTCGCTGGCCGACGCCTCCTCCTGGGAGGAGCTCGATGCGCAGCTCGCCGACCTCCGCCGCCTGCTACGCGACGCCCACGATCTCCCCGTCACCGATCGCTTCCGCCTCCAGTCCGCCATCGCCTCCGAGGCGGCCCGCTGGGCCAAGGGGCGCTCCGATCGCCAGGGCCTCGGTCGGGGGGAGGCCTGCGTGGCCAATAGCCAGTGCGCGGACGGGGTCTGTGCGGGACCGGGCTGCGTCCCAGGGCGCTGGACCTGCCGCGTGCCGGTCCAGCCGGATGAGCCGATCACCACCGACATGCGGACGGTCTGCTTGTGCTCGGGGATGACCTACCAGGGCTCATCGAGCCACATCTCGACCTTCCGCGTCTATGAAGTGCGTGGAGCCTGCCCCGAGGGGCTGGGTCGCCCCAGGCTTCGGCCGTGAGTCGCGGAGCTAGCAGCCCTGGCGCGTATAGGGATGTCCTTCTATCACAGCGAGGCATGGGTTGACGGTAGGGGTTGTCCGTGGGAGAGGGGTGATCGCCGAGCAATCTGCGACCCCCGTCCGACCACTCAGTCCGCTGGCCGCTCCATCCACAGCGCATAGAATCGGGTGATCAGCGGCCCGGGGCCCTCATCGGCCAGCGGCACCCAGCGGAGGCCCTCGACCTTGAAGGGTAGGGCCTCGGCGAGGGTCGCGGGGGTGTAAGCGCGGGCCTGCAGGTGGTGATCGCGGCTCCGGGCGAGGGCGCGGACCGCGTGCCAGGAGCTCCTGGCGAGGTGCTGGGCGGTGAGGTCGGCTCCGAGGGTCTCGGCGAGGGGCGCGATCCGGGCTAGCAGCCCGCAGGCGTGGGCGACCTGGGCGAGCTGCGAGAACTGGATCGCGACTTCGGGGTGATCGAGCTGAGTCGCCTCCGCAGGCAGGCCGTCGAGAGTGCCGAACTCCGAGATCCAGGCTTGTCCACCGGGGGCGAGCACCCTCGCGATCTCTTGGATGAAGCGCCACGCGCCCACGTTGACGAGGTGGGGTACGTCCGGGAGGGTGAGGCCGAGCCGCTCCGCGAGGGCCAGGGCCTCTGTGGGGGCGCCCTCGGCGGGCTCGGAGGGATCGACGGGCACGCTGCTCATGTCAGCGATCACCTCGTTGCTGAGGAGCAGGGGCACGCTCCGGTCGGCGAAGGGGAGCGCCAGGCCGTCGGCGAGCACACCGTGGGTCGTGGAGGCGGTGCGCGCTTGGGTGCGCAGCAGCTCGGGGCTGAGGTCGACGCGCACGTAGGGTCCAGTGGGCCCCGCCGCGCGCAGGTCTCGGGCGAGCTCGCCGGTTCCACAGCCGACTTCGACGACGGGGGTGTGATCGGTCAGCGCCCCCGCCCTGCGCAAGGCTTCACCCAAGGCGGCGCCGTAGGGGCGGTTCCTCAGGGCGGGGTGGGGTGGGGCGAGGGCGTGGGCGACGGTGGTCTCGCGGTCGTCGAAGTGGGTCTGTCCGTCGGTGATCTCGTGGAGGTGGTACCAAGTCAGCGTGGTCTCGCCGGTCGGGCCATGGAGGTGCTCGGGGCGGCTGTTGGCGGGGCGTGGCAAATCGACGAGCCGCTCAAGCCCCGGATCGCGGGATCGAGGTGGCGTGTCGCGAAGCTGGAGGGCCTGGAGCTCAGGGCCGGTCAGCGCGGCGCAGAGGGCCTGCACGTCGAGGAGGGTGAGGCCGGCGCGATCGGCGATCTGCGCGATGGTGCGGCTGTCGTTGATGCAGGTCCAGATCTTGTGGGCGCGCGGGCCGAGCCGAAAGGTGCGGTAGCCGTGTCCTCCGGGACCTCGGAAGCCAGGGACGGGCAGCCAGAGGGAGGCCTCGTCCGGCAGGGTGAGCACGAGCCGGGATCGGGTCGGGATCAGATCGGGCCAGGGTGGACGAGGGGAGCCAGCGAGCAGATAATGCCGATCGAGGCGCTGCCGTAGGCCCGTGAGTCGCGGCGCGTCGGGCTGGGCGAGCAGCATGCTCAAGGACTGGTGGTGTAGTCGCACGTGGCGCCCGGTGATCCCGTGCCAGAGCACGACGTCATCCCCGTCTCTCCACCACCACACCCCGAGCTGAAAGTGCTCCTGGGGCGCGGGATCAGCCTGCCAGCTCATGCTCTGGCTCCCTAGAGGTCGCGCTTGGGCGGGTCTGCTGGGCTTGGTGGGGCGGGCGCGGCCGGCGTGGTCGGAGCGTCGTCCGCGGAGGGCTCGCCGGACGGGGTCTCCGCCTCGTTGGGAGGGGGCTCGGGTTCGAAGAGGTCGGTCCGGCCGGTGCTCGGACTCGGCTCTTCCCGCTCGATCGTCCGCTTTTCGAGGGCGCGCCGTGCGGCGAGGGCAGGATCGGGACGGGTCGATCGGCCGCCGAGCTGGGCTCGGAGCGCGGCGGCACGTTGCAGCACATCGTCGGTGGAGCGGGGGCCTGCGGCGGCCTCGGCCTGGATGCGGGCCAGCCGATCCGCACCGCTCTCGAGGCCGCGATCGGGGGTGGGCTGACGGCGGTCCTCGGCGGCCTGCATGAGACGTCGTGCCGCCGCGAGGGGATCGGCCTCGGCGCGGCGCTGGCCTTCGGCGTAGGCTTCGTCGGCCATCGCGCGGATCCGGGCGAGCTCGGCGACCCGGTCGAAGCCTTCGGGCTTGGCGCCAGCGCTCACCCGAGCCTGCCTTGCGCGGGCGAGGGCGGCTTCGGCGGGGGGGAGGTGGGCGAAGGGGTCCGGCTCAAGCGGACCCGTCTCGCCGCGGGCCTGCCTTGCGCGAGCGAGGGCGGCTTCGGCAGGAGGGAGGTGGCTGAACGCGTCGGGTGTCGGATCACCCACCCCTCGAGCTCTGCGCGCCCGTGCGATGGCCGCCTCGGCGGGGGGAAGGTGGCTGAACTCGTCCTGTTCTGGTGTGTCGGGTTCGCCGCGGGCCTGTCTCGCGCGGGCGAGGGCCGCCTCGGCGGGGTCGAGGTCGGCGAAGGGGTCGTCTTGGGGTGTGTCGGGTTCGCCGCGGGCCTGTCTCGCGCGGGCGAGGGCCGCCTCGGCGGGGTCGAGGTCGGCGAAGGGGTCGTCTTGGGGTGTGTCGGGTTCGCCGCGGGCCTGTCTCGCGCGGGCGAGGGCCGCCTCGGCGGGGTCGAGGTCGGCGAAGGGGTCGTCTTGGGGTGTGTCGGGTTCGCCGCGGGCCTGTCTCGCGCGGGCGAGGGCCGCCTCGGCGGGGTCGAGGTCGGCGAAGGGGTCGTCTTGGGGTGTGTCGGGTTCGCCGCGGGCCTGTCTCGCGCGGGCGAGGGCCGCCTCGGCGGGGTCGAGGTCGGCTGCGGGGGGAGGCTCATCGAGCTCGGTCCCGTCGGGGTCGGCCGCGGGCTCGGTCGGGTCGGCTCGAGCGTCTTCTGCTTCCTCGCGAGCGCCTTCGTCGAAGGCGGTGGCCCGGGCCGCTGCGGCTCGGGCGAGGGCCTCGCTGGCCGCGTCGAGTCCACCGCTGCCGGATCGGGCGGAGCGCATCGCCTCGAGCTGGGCGCGTGCGGAGGCGCGGCGCTCCTCGGCCTCGGCCTCGCGCTGAGCCCGGGCCTCTTCGTCTTCGGTGTCGTCGTCGCTCGTGGAGGAGGGCCCGACGCCTGCGCGCTGAAAGGCCTGCTCTCCCGCCTCGGTCAGCCCGGCTGCCCACTCGGGCTCTTCGCCTTCGGTGACCGGGAGGCCACTCGCGGCGCGGCGCGCCTCGGCTTCGCGCGCGCGGGCCGTGATCCGAGCCTCGGCGTCGCCGAGCGCGCCATCGAGCGCTTGCTTCGCCCGCTCGCTCGCCTGTCCCACGGCGGCGCGCGCCCCGGTCGTGACCCCGTCGACCAGGCGGCGACCGGCCTCGCGCGCGGCGGCCTCGCCGATCTTTCGCCCGAGCTCGTCGGTCAAGCCACCGCCTTGGGTGTCGGTCTTCTCGCTTGGTCCCTTCGTCTCATCCTTGGACATCGATCGCTCCAGCCTGGGGGTCTCGGATCATGCGTATGTGGGGCCCGACGTCGGGGATGTCGAAGGTCTCGCCTCGGCGCTGCCAGCCCTGCCGCTCGTAGAACGAAGCGGCGCTCGTGCGTGCATTGCACCACATCGGCTCGCCAACCTCTACCTCGATGGCCGAGAGCAGCGCCTTTCCGACGCCCCGGCCTTGGTGCTCGGGGTGCACCGCCATGCCTCGGAGCTGCCAGCGCGGCCCGTCACCCTGGGGAAAGGGCCGGCCCAGCACGGTGGCGATGCCGATGATCTGTCCGCTCTGTCGTACCGCCCAGTGTCGGGTCGCGTCTTCGTTGTCGCCCTCGAAGTGGGCGCTGGCGCGGGGGCGCCCCTGCCGGAGGACCTGGTGGCGAAGGTCGATGATCTCGGGGGTCCTGGCGCGGTCGATGCTCAAGGGTGCGGTGAGCTTTCGCACCGCGGTCGCGGGAGCCCCCAAGATGCCGCGCACGATCGCCCCGAAGAGCCCGAACATGACGGTCAGGATGGTGGTGAAGATGCGCTCGATCGGGTTCATGCTCCGAGGCTAGCCCGCTCCGTCCACGCGGACCGCCTCGGTTCCTCGGCCCGACGCGACGACACAGGGGAGCTTCAGCGTTAGGCTCGCCCCTCGCTGGAGCCTCGATGCGATTCAAGAGTGTTGTGTTGCTCGGACTGCTGCTCTCGGTGTCGAGCGCCGGTCCTCCTACGTCCCGCGTTCAGGCTGAAGCGCCGGGTCTGGAGCCCCTCGAGCCGGCCGTCGCCTGGGAGCGCGGTCATGTCGTGCTCGACGGGGCGACGGTGTGGACGGTGGCGGGCGAGGTGCTCTCGCCGGGCTGGGTCGAGATCGACGAGGGACGGATCCTTCGAGTGGGCGCGGGCCAGGCGCCGAGCGTGCAGGGGGCCCAGGTGCTCGACGTGCAAGGAAAGCACCTCACACCTGGCTTGATCGACACGCACTCCCACCTTGGGGTCTACCCTTCCCCCCGAGTTCAGGCGCACGCCGATGGCAACGAGGCCACCAAGCCCGTCACCGCGGGCGTGTGGGCGGAGCACTCGGTCTGGCCTCAGGATCCGGGCTTTCGCAGGGCGGTCGAGGGTGGGGTGACCGCGCTGCAGATCCTCCCAGGCTCGGCCAACCTGGTCGGCGGGCGTGGCGTCGTGCTCCAGTTGCTACCCGCCCGTGGGGCGCGGGCCATGCGCTTCCCCGGCGCCCCCGAGACCGTCAAGCTCGCCTGTGGCGAGAACCCCAAGCGCGTCTACCAGAGCCGAGGGCCCTCCACGCGCATGGGCAACCTCTACGGCCAGCGCAAGGCCTTCATCGAGGCCGAAGCCTATCGCAAGAAGTGGAAGAAGTACGAAGATAAGGCCAAGAAGTCTCGCGAGGAGCGCGAGGCCTGGAAGCGCGACAACGCCCGCCGACTCGAGCGGGGTCGCGACCCCAAAGATCCCAAACCGTCAGGGCCCGGCGATCCGCCCACGAGGGACCTCGACAAGGACACGCTGGCCGGGGTGCTCGATGGCACGATCCTCCCGCAGATCCATTGCTATCGTGCCGACGACATGATCTCGATGCTCCAGGTCGCCCAAGAGTTCGACTTTCGGGTTCGATCCTTTCATCATGCGGTCGAGGCCTACAAGATCCGCGACATCCTCGCGGAGCACGAGGTCTCGGTCAGCACGTGGGCCGACTGGTGGGGCTTCAAGCTCGAAGCCCACGACGCGATCATGGCTAACGCCGCTCTGGTGCACGCCGCGGGGGGGCGGGCCGTGATCCACTCCGACTCCGAGATCGGCATCCAGCGCCTCAACCAAGAGGCGGCCAAGGCTCTCCGAGCGGGGCGCGAGCTCGGGCTCGATCTCTCCGAGTCCGATGCCTTGTCTTGGATCACGACCAACGCGGCTTGGACGCTGGGCATCGACGACCAGACTGGAGCGATCGTCGAGGGTCTGCGCGCGGATCTGGTCGTATGGAGCGGCCCGCCCCTCAGCGTCTACAGCGAGCCTGAGCGGGTCTACATCGACGGGGTGCCGACCCTCGGCGCCGAGGTCGAGATCGAGCACTCCGACTTCATGATCGGCCTGGAGGTGGTTCCATGAGGCGCCTGCTCTTTTTGGGGCTCTTCACCGTCGCGCCTGCGCTTGCGGGCCCAGATCGGCACCTCCTTCCTCCCGAGCTGAACGATGCAGACTGCGTAGCCTTCTTGCCTCTGAAGGGCGAAGCTCGCGTGGTGCTGCCCGAGGGCGAGCGTTCGGGCGAAGTGGGGGTCGTGGTCGCGGGTGAGCGTATCATCGAAGTCGAACCGTCCGATGAGCTCCTCCGCCGGGGAGATCGGGTGCAGCACCGCGGTACCCCCTGCGCGGTGGTCGACATCACAGACCAAACCCTCATGCCGGGTTTGGTCGAGCTCAACACCCAGCTCGGACTCGTCGAGATCAGCGCCGAGTCGTCGACCGACCAGAGCGGCGCTGGCCGTGGTCGGATCCGAGCCTTTCTCCGTGTGGACGAGGTCTACGATCCAAGCTCCATCGCGATCCCGGTGCAGCGGGTCGAGGGCATCACCTCAGCGATGGTGCAGCCCAAGAAGGGGCTGGTCAGCGGGCGGGCCGCCTTCTTCGATCTGGCGGGCCAGACTCAGGCCGAGGCGAGAGCCAGCGCGATCGAGCCGGTCGTCGTCCGCATGCCGAGCTCGAACCGGGGCGCGGCGATCGCCGACCTCCATGAGCTCCTGCTCGACACCGCGCTCTATGTGCGGAACACCAACGCCTTCGATCAGAACCGCTTTCGACCGACGCGGGCGGATCGTCTTGATCTCGAGGCGATGATCCCGGTGCTCCGTGGGCAACAGCCGCTGCTCGTGCACGCGGACCGCGCGGCGGACGTCGAGGCCCTACTCCGCCTCCAAGGTGAGTTCGGTCTTCGCATGGTGCTCGTGGGGGGCGCAGAGGCCTGGCGGCACGGGCCCGCCCTGGCCAAGGCGGGGGTGCCGGTCGTCGTCGACCCTCTCGTCTACGGTCCTGGCACCTTCGATCAGATGCACGCACGCCCCGACAACGCGGCCTTGCTCGCCGAAGCGGGGGTAACCGTCGTCCTCTCGAGTGGATCGACCCACAACGCGCGCACCTTGCGGCAGGTGGCTGGCAACGCCGTGCGTGGCGGCCTCGACCGCGAGGTGGCGCTGCGGGCGATCAGCACCTACCCCGCCGAGATCGCCGGCTCCGACCGTGGGCGCATCGCTCCCGGACAGGTCGCGAACCTGGTGGTCTTCGACGGCGATCCCCTGGAGCCGCTCACCAGCACGACCTTCGTGATGATCCGTGGCCGACCCATCCCCCTCGACAGCCGGCCGTGGCGCCTAACCCTGCGTTACCTCTCCATGCCTCTGCCGGCGCCTCAGGACTAGCCAGAGCGCGGCGCCGACGGTGCGGTCAGGGAAGGACCGCGACGGGGGACTTCGTCGACGTGCTCCATCGGTCGAAGACGACGTCCTCGCCCAGGACGACGCCGACTTGGTAGTCGAAGGAGGTGCTACGAAGTCGATCGTGTGGGATGGAGCAGGTCAGGTCTTGGCGTAGCGGGACGTAGACATAGTTGGTGACCTCGGCGTCGTGGGCGGGGCGGAAGCGGCACAGGATCTCGGGCCAATCCCTCACCGCTTCGCGCGCCCAGACGCGGAGCTGGTCGCGCTCGACCCGGACGCTGAGCAAGGGAAGCTTAGGGAGTTCCTTGGCCCGCGCGTGAAGCATCGCCTCCATGTGGCGCACGACGAGGTCGAGATCGAAGTCGCAGCGTTCGGCGATGGCGCTCCAGAGTGACAGACCCGTGACCCGTCGGAGCCCGAACTCGCGCTGGGCCTCGAGCACGCATCGTCGGGTGGGTGCCCCTCCGAAGTCGTCGAGCGCCGCCACGAAGGCTTGTCCGATGGGGTAGACCTGAGCGAGGTCGCGCTCTCGTCTGAAGAGGTTGTCCTCGACGAGCAGGGCGAAGCTCACAGGATCCCGACGGTGGATGGCGGCGGCGATGTCGGGGAGGGGATCGCGCCCTTGGAGCTTGGCTTCGACCCAGCTCGCGAGTCCTTCCTCGAAGAAGCGGTTGTGGCTTCGGAGACGCCAGGCCGCGGGGCCGGAGAGGTGAAAGGAGTGTGCATGGGTGAGCTCGTGAGCGACAATATAGAGGCTTGTCTCTTGTTCGACGCGGATCCGGCCGCCGGTGAAGACCCCGGCGTGGTTCTCGGCGGCGCCGAGGAGCTCGACATCGAGGCTGAGCGGGTCGGGCTGGTCCAGCAGCGCGCCGACTCTGGCCGAGATCTCGTCGATCTCTGCGGCGATGGCCAGGGCGTGGTCCGCGTGGGGATCGCGATACAAGACGCGCAGATGTTCGGTGGTGTGGACCTGTATACCTTGGGTGATCAGCGTCGGGGCAAAGGTCAGAAGGATGAAGCTCGCGACGCCTCCGATCGCCAACAGCGCGAGCGTCATCACCCCGGCAGTCACGATCCGAACCGCTCCGGTGGCCCAGGAGCCTTGCTTGAGCAAGAACGCGCCTGGTCCGAGGAAGAGCAAGAAGGAGCTCAGCGCGCCGAGGAGACCTAGGACCGGCCAAACCACCAGGGGGCCTGGCGGGTGCGTCGGCGCGCGGAGGTCCAGCACCACCTGGCCCCAGCCCCCCGACATGGGCATGTACTCTTGAAGCGGCGGGTAGACGACGGAGATCATGCCGAGCATGACGAAGGCAACGACCAGCACGCCCCAGGCGAGCACCCGAAACCAAGAGAGCACGAGCCCCAGGCCGTACCCGGCGACGCAGGGCGTGATCAAGATGAGGTTCTGATAGAGGATCGGCCAGAGGCCTTCGCTCTCGGGTAGTCCCGGCGCGAGCCAGAGTTGGACGAGGTCCAAGAACATGGACGTGCCGATCCACGCGGAGCAGGGCAAGGCGCCGGCCACGGTCTTGGAGAGAAAGATCCCGCTTCGGGAGGTGGGAAGGCTGTCGAGGAACTCGACCTGCCCCTCGGCGACCTCGGGGGCGACGAGGGTGTGACCGATGGCAAAGGTAATAATGAAGAGGAGAAAGGCGGCGAAAGAGCCGCTAGCAACCCGGGAGGACATGCCGTCGAGGGTGAGCGAGGAGTCGAAGAGACGCAGGGTCACGTCGAGCGCCAAGAGCGCGAAGATCGCGATCCAGTGGGGCCACAGGGAGGAGGAGTCCTTGAGGAAGAGCGCGATCATCAGCGCACCGCCACGCCGCTCGAGTGCCAGCCCTCAAGCGAAGGATCGAAGAGGACAAGCTCCACGGCGAGTGGCTGAGAGAGGCTGAAGTCCAGCGGAAGGTCTGCGTCGTGCTCGGTGGCGTGCAGTCTCCAGGGCCTCGTGTCGCGTGGCCGTCGCTCCAGGTCATCGAGGGCCTGGCGGCGAAGGACGGCGCCTGGAGGGGTCTCGTGGCTGAACAGGGCGACCAGCACGCCCTGATCGATCTCGATCTCGACCTTGGGAAGGGCTCGTCGTGGCGCTCGACCTTCGGCCCAGCTCTGGGAGGGCCCCGCCCCACACCGCGCCCGCATCCAGCCTTCGGGCAGGGTCCAAGAGGCCCACAGAGAGGCCAGGAGTCCCGATGCGCGACGGGTCGAGAAGGCGTGGCGCAGGACGCAGGGTGCGGAGTCCCCGAGGCTCTGGAGTCGAGCGACGGCCACGGCCTCGGCGACGTCGCGCCCGGCCGATAGTCGCTGCCCCGGATGGTCGGCTGTGGGATCCTCGACCCACGCCAGGCGCCGCTCGAGCGCGCTGGAAGGACGAACCCAGCCCGGCGCACCGTGGGCCAGGGCGTCGAGATCCGGGTGGATCAGGCCCAGGCTGCCCGCCTGTTCCTGAAGGACATACGTTGCGATCTCGCGCGCGAGGCTCTGGGTGGGGCCGTCGGGATCGACGAGCAGGGCGAGCTCGGCTCCACCGCCCGGAGGGAGGCGGATGTGGCGATCGAGCCCCCGCGGGCTGGGGTACAGCAAGACCGATGGCCAGGCCTCGACGCCGACGACCTCGCCGAGATCATCCAAGATAGAGGCCGCCTCTTGACCTACCTCTCGGAGCTGCCCCCCTCCGGACAGGTGAACGACGGCGTGGGTGGCAGGTACGGGCTGGGTGAGCTGGAGCGGAGGACGGGAGGGCGCGATCGCGAGCAGGATCGGCTCGAGGGTGAGCACCAGGATCATGCCGAGCATGACCGTGGCGCGCTGTCGGGCGTTGGAGACGCCGTACCATCGATCGGGAAACATTCCACCCTTGAAGGCGGCGATCGAGAACCCCAGTACGAGGGCGCCCACCGTCCAGGCGAGGGTGATCGGGACGGCGCCGTAGGGGGGAAGGCTCCGCCCATGATCGAGGGGCTCAGCGAGCACGGCGTGCCACATCAGGCTTGAGAAGGCGTTGCTTACCCAGCCCGCGCCGATGGAGGAGGCGCCTGCGAGCAAGGCCCACCACAGCAGCCAGCGCCACCGGCCGAACCAAGCGACAGCGAAGGACACGGCGTGCCAGGCCACCATGTAGAGGCCACACTGCCAGTGGAGCTGCAACAGCCACCAGCCGGGTAGCCCTTGCATGCGCAGGGCGAGGAGCGCGGTGGTCATCAAGGTCAGCTCCGTCAGGAGCAGGGTGAGGCCCAGGCCCATGAGGTAGGGCACGCCGAGGCGGAGCGGCGTGGAGAGAGGTAAGGCAGCCAGGAACTCAGAGGTGCCATCGGCGAGGTCGCGGGCCACCAAGCGCTCGTTAATCAGGATCACCACCAGAGGTCCCAGGTAGTAGAGTGCGCCCACCCCGGCATCGATCACGCTGTTCTCGGATCGGATCAATACCGAGCTCCACGCCGTGACCAGCAGCGCCGCGAACAGCAGTCCGGCCCAGACCAGCATGCCCAGGTGGTGCACCAGGTTCTTGAGCACCAGGGCGGCGACGACCCGAAGGGCGGTCATGCGTCTTGCCGCGCGATGGCCACGAAGGCCTCTTCGAGAGAGACGCTTGCGGTCATGAGGTCGCGCCAGATCTCAGGGTCGCCCCAGCCGATCACGCCACGATCATCTTCATGAAGCGCCAGCGCTCCCTCGGGGAGCTGGCCCACCCTGCGCACCCGCGCGGCGAAGTCCGAGACCGAACCCTGAAAGAAGATGCGTCCGTCGTGAAGGATGCCGACCTGGTCGCCGATGTCGACGACCTCGCTGACGGTGTGGGTGCTGAACACGACCGTGCAGTCCCCCTCATCGACCGTCTGGCGCAAGAGATCCAGGATCTCGCGTCGGGTCACGGGATCGACGCCGGCGGTGGGCTCGTCGAGCAGCAGGAGGGGAGGCCGGTGGGCCAGGGCGAGCGCCATCGCCAGCTTCATGCGGGTGCCTCCCGACAGGGTCCCGACCCGCTGGTTCGGCTCGATCGAGAGCCGCTCGAGCAGCGAGGCGAAATAGGAGGGATCCCAGGTCGGATAGAAGGCACCGACGAAGCGGCCCAGGGTTCGCACCTTCATCCAAGGGTAGAAGTGCTGCTGCTGGCTGACGTAGCCGATCCTTCGTCGCTGCCTGGGCCGGGTACGCCGGATGCGGTGCCCGTCTAAGGCCATGGTCCCACCATGGGGCGAGAGGATCCCTACGAGCATCCGGAGCGTGGTGGTCTTCCCGGCGCCGTTACGCCCGAGGAAGCCGTAGATAACACCACGAGGAACGCGAAGATCGAGGCCCTTTATGACCTGGCGTGAACCGAAGCGGCGGATCAGCCCCTCGGTCGTCACGGCGAGCTCCGTGTCTCTGTCCACCTGCGCCTCCCTGCGCTACCCGCGGGACTCTACCGCAAGAGGAAGAAGGAGGCGAACTACCAGCTTCCGCCTACCCGGAATCCGGCTTGGGTCTGCCCGACGAAGGCGGTCACGCCCAGTCCGGCGCCGCCCAACATCAGCGCGCCGCTGCTGACCACCAAGGCGTTGGCCGTTGTGCGGCGAGACCGGAGGTCCGCGGAGGTATAGCCAGGGCTGGGGGTGCCGTTTGCGACCCCGGCTGCGACCCCGTACAGCCCGCCGCCGACCGCGACCAGCCCTGCTCCCGTACCGAGGATCGGGATGTTCAGCCCGTCGCGTCCGCCGCTCGGCTTCTCTTTGGGCGGCGGAGCTGTGATGTCTTTGCCCTTGGGCGGTGGGGCGGGACCATCGGTGGCGTCGGCCTTGCCGTCGGGGTCCTCGGCGGTGGGAGTGCCCTCCTTGGACGGGTCGGCCTTGGTCTCGTCGCCTGTGGGCTTGACCTTGCTGGTCTCGGTGGTGGTGCGCTCGCCGGCACCGACGCGGCGGGTGACCGTGGTGGTGAAGCCCTCTTCGTCGACCTCGGGATCGGGCTTGGAGGTGTCGGCGGCGGCGACTGTGGCGCTCTTGGCGTCGTCGTCGTCGGTGACGACCGCGGGCTCGTCGTCGGGGATCGGCGGGTCGGGCTCGTCGGGGGGGGAGACGTCGAGATCGATGTCGAGTCCAGGGTCGTCGTCGTCGTCGCCCATCATGGCGGCGATGTCGGACTCGTCGAGACGGCGCGCCGCTTCGAGCTCCTTGTGCAGGTCGGGGGCCTTGGTGTGGCTCTGGCCGGCCCACCACTTCGCGACCTTGTAGGGCTTTCCACCCTTCTGCACGAACTTCTGGGTGACGCTGTCGTTGAACTCCACCCCGTTCAGCCAGAAGCCCTCGACCCACTCGCCGTTGCGGTCGAAGACCTGCACCAGGGAGCGAACATTCTCGTAGCTTGTGGGCTTCTGGATCAGGCGGCCGTTCATGAGGACCACTCCGCGCTTGGGAGGCACGGCGTGCCCGTCGAAGGTCACGGGGGGGATGTCGAGGGTGTCGATGTCTCGGACGACGAGGCGCAAGGGGTGGGTCGGTCCGATGTCCTCGGGAAAGGAGTTCCCGTTGACCGAGAGCGCCACGAGCATCCACTCCGCGGCGTTATCCATCTTTTGGTCGAAGAAATACATCTGCGCGCGTAGGGTCGCGAAGCGCGCGAGCTCCTGCGGCGTGACGGGGCTCGTGATGCACCGGGCTTGCTTTTCGGCGGTCTCGGCCTGGTAGCGCGCTTCGTTCATGTCGAAGTCGTCGAAGGCCTTTTCGATCGCCGCCATCTGGTCGCGGAACTCCTCGATGGAGTACGGGTTGCACATCTCGTACACCGCGTGAGCCGGCTCAGCAGCGAAGAGGCTCGCCGCGAGGAGGGGTAGGGTCAAGGCGATGGAGCCAGCGCCGCGCATAAGGCCTCCGCGATCGGTCGCCCGAGTGTAGCATCGGACTCGCCCCCTTGTTGAGCCCGTGATCGGAGGTCGGCGATCTTAGGCGATGGCCGCGTCACCTGGGGAAGCTTGTGGTGCTGGGGTGGGCTGGGTAGCCTCGGTGGGCTGGCGCGTACCCATGACGTGATCGAAGAAGGGGTGAGTGACACACCAGTTCATGTCTGGGTTTCGGCCCATATGGTGATCGACGTGCCAGGGGAGATGCTCCACCGCCCAAGCCGGGTCGAGGTGGGACTTCTTGTGCACCTGATAGTAGCGCACCGCGCTGTAGATCACGGTGCCAGTGAAGAACGGCGCGACCGGAGCGAGCGGGAGGTGCAGGGCGGTGGCCGCGGCGAGGGTCCAGACCTCGCGACGTCGGGCCTTGGTGGCCCAGAAGGGCTTCTCGTAGTCCGGGTCGTAGAAGTCGTTCAACACCGAGGCCCGGTGGTGGTCGTGCATGTGAAAGCTCCAGAAACGATCTCGCTTTCTCCCCATGTCATGCAGGACGACCTTGTGGATGGCCCACTCCAGGGCGTTGGCGTAGGCAAGGCCGATAGGGATGCCGATCATCGAGACCTCCTTCATCAATGACGTTCATGTCAATAATGACACATTCGTCACTGTTTGGCAAGCCCTCCTCGGCCGGCCCCGAGAGATCACCCTACAATCATCGAAAGGCCCGCTGCCTTGCGGCGTGAACTCAAGGGAGGAGCACGGTGAGCGTCCATCCTCGGGCGTCCTCGGCGCTGATCAGGGCTTGGTTGGCCTCGATCTCGTCGAGGCTCGCGACGATCTCGCGCGCCTCGAGGGCGCCTCGCAGGCGTCGCTCGGTGGCGGGGGTGCGTGGCAGCCACACCTCGAAGGCGTTGGCCCGCAAGTGCTTGACCCGCGCCTCGGGGAAGGGGATGAAGCGCTGCCGGACTAAGAGTTCGAAGACGGGCCCCGCCATCAGCGGTCGTCCACGGGGAAGATCCCGGAGCCTTCCAGAAACCAGAAGTGATGGGTCGGACCGTGGCCTGAGCCCAAGGGCAGCCCGTGCACGATGGCGCCGTGGACGTAGCGCTTGGCGCGGTCGACGGCCTCGATGAGCGGGAGACCGCGTGCGAGCCCCGCAGCGATCGCCGAGGCGAGGGTGCAGCCGGTGCCATGGGTGTGGGGGCTGTCGATCCTCGGCGTCTGAAAGATATGGGATGCCGCGCCATCGAAGAGGACGTCGGTGGCATGCTCGCCGTCGAGGTGGCCCCCTTTGACCAGCGCCGCCTTGCAGCCGAGCTCGCACAAGGCCTTGGCCGCTCGAGAGGCCTCGTCGAGGGTGTTGACCTCGAAGCCGACCAGCCGCGCCGCCTCGTGGGCGTTGGGGGTGATGAGGGTGGCGAGGGGCAGCAGCTCGGCGATGAGGGCGCCGACTGCTTGATCGTCGATGAGGGGGAAGCCGGACTTCGAGATCATGACCGGGTCGAGCACCATGGGCGGACCCCGGCGCTCGCGCAGCACCTCGGCGATGGTCCGGATCAGCTCTGCCGTTCCCAGCATGCCTGTCTTGACGGCGCCGACGGGCAGATCGTCGAAGACCGCGAGGAGCTGCTGTCGAACGAGGGAGGCCGGGAGCACGAGGGACTCGCGGACCTCGGTGGTGTTCTGGGCGGTGATGGCGGTGATGACGGACATTCCGAACACGCCGTTTGCTTGAAAGGCCTTGAGGTCGGCCTGGATCCCGGCGCCACCTCCCGAGTCGGAGCCGGCGATGGTGAGAGCGGTATGCAAGGGAGCACCTCGGGGAAGACCGTCGAAGGGTCGGGAGGGGTCGAGCCGAGCGGCCACGTGAGATAGGGGGCGGGCGGTCGGCGCAGACGGGGGGCTCCGCTGGCCCCAGGCGGGGCTGAGGACCACGGCGGTCGAGCCGTCCCGACACCCGCTGCCCTAATCCATCCCCCGATGCCTCGCCTGCGGAGCATGACCTTGCTCACCCTACATCCGATAGGCTTCGTCCAGACTCCTTATCCCGACAAGCGCTCGGTGCCGCGTCAGCCGGGGCTCGTGCCCGCAGCGACCGGGAGGCTCCGCCTGCGTGACGATCTGGTCGGCGGGACCCTCGGCCTCCAAGGCTGCTCGCATGTCTGGCTGCTGTGGTGGTTCGATCGCTCGCCCAAGGGGCGCGCCAAGGTGCGGCCTCCGCGCCTTGGGGGCAACAAGCGGATCGGGGTCTTCGCCACGCGCGCGCCGGTCCGTCCCAACCCGGTGGGGATCTCGGTCTGTCCGCTCCTCGGCCTCGAAGACGACGGAGCGGTCTTGGTGCTCGGAGGGGTCGATCTTGTTGACGGTACACCGATCTTCGACATCAAGCCATACCTTCCGTACGCGGACTCCTACCCCTCCGCTCGCCTGCCCTGGGTGCCGGGCCCTCCAACCCAGGTGCCGGTCCGGTGGCAGCCCGACGCGGAGCGGGCCCTCATCGAGAGGCCCGATCTGCGCACGCTCATCGAGCAGGTCCTCGCGCAAGATCCGCGGCCGGGCAACCACAAGGCCGAGCATCGCTTCGATGGGCTCGACGCCGACCGAGAGTATTATACCAACCTAATGGATCGTAGGATCTACTGGCGCTTCAGCGAGGGAGGGGTGACCGTGCTGCGGGTGGGCTCACCAGGGTAGGGGCTCGCCGTTGGCGTGTAGAAAGCGACCGCTCTGCTCCGGGCTCAGCTCGTCGATGCGCGCGATGAGGGCCGCGGCGGCCTCGTCGGCGTCCCAGTTGCCTCGGCCGCCCGTCATGTCGGTGCGCACGTAGCCGGGGTGGAGCAGCACCACGCTCACGCCCTGGCCGCGCAGGTCGAGGGCGAGGGACTTTCCTGCGGCGTTGACAGCCGCCTTGGACATTCGGTATCCGTAGGCCCCGCCCGAGGTGTTGTCTTCGATCGAGCCCATGCGGGAGGTGATGATCGCGATCTTGCTACCAGATTGGAGTAGGCTGCGCAGGGCAGCGACCACCCGCAGGGGACCCAGGGCGTTGACCTCGAACTGAAGGCGCATCGCCGGGAGATCGAGATCATCGAGGCCGCTTCGACGCAGGACGCCCGCGTTGAGAATCAAGGTGTCGATCGGGGTGTCTCCGAGGGAGTGGGCCAGGGCGTTGACGCTGCTTGAGTCCGTGATCTCGAGGCTCTCTTGCTGCACACCCAGGGCGTCGAGCGCGGGAGCGGGGCTGCGGCGGGTCGCGATCACGCGCTCGCCGCGCGCTTGGAGCTGGCGTGCGAGCTCGAGGCCGATCCCTCGGTTGGCGCCGGTGATCAGGGTGGTGGTCATGCATTCCTCGGGGTGTTGGTGTGGGATGAAGGGCTGTGCAGGTGCTCGCCACAGTGAGGGCAGTAGGCGAAGGGCTTGGGCTCTACGGGTGGGGTAGCGGAGGAGTCTTCGTCGGGACCTTCACCATCTTCGAGCTGTTCTGCGAACCCAGCAGCCAGGATCCCCGTGGGAATGGCGACGAAGCCGACGCCGAGTAGCGCCACCATCCCGGCGATGACCTTTCCGATCCAGGTGGAGGGCACCACGTCGCCGTAGCCGACGCTGGTGAGGGTGATGACCGCCCACCACATCGATGAGGGGATGCTGCGAAAGGGATCCTCGGGGTTGGAAGAGAGCACTTGTCGCCCGTCCTCCAGGGTCAAGAGCACGACCTCGTGCTCGGCGAAGTAGATGCCGGTCGCCGAGACGAGCATCAGCAGCACCAAGATGAAGGAGGCCATGGCGAGCTGTTCGCTCTTGCGCTGAAGCACGGAGAACAAGGTGAAGATCGCGACGGAGTACCGGCCCATCTTGAGCACGCGAACCAGACGAAAGAGTCGGATTGCGCGAAGGATCCGAAGGTCGACCGCGATGATCATCGGCAGGTAGAAGGGGATGAGGGCCAAAAGGTCGACCATCGCCATGAAGGAGCGCACATACCGAAGGCGTGAGCGCCACGGATGCCGTGGGTCGAGCAAGAGGTCGGCGACCCAGATCCGCAGCACGTACTCCACGGTGAAGATCAAGCTCGAGAAGAACTCGAACGTGAACAAGAAATCCGCGTACTGGCTGGTATAGGCGCGCTCGGTCTCGGCGATCACCGCCACCACGTTCGCGGCGATGAGTAGGATGATCCCCGTGTCGATCCAGGAACGCTCGTTTTCGCCGGGAAAGAGGGCCTTGAAAACCCGAACCTTGAGCTTGACCCAGCCGGTGGGAGGCGAGCTCAAGATCGCGTCGCGCGCGGCGGCGGCAGCCTCGGGCTCCGAGAGCAACTTATCGCGGCGTGGTAGGTTGTGTGAAGGCATGAGGCTCACGGGCTGCGGGCGAAGACCGTTGCCTTACGCGTTCGTCTCGGGTTCCGCAAGGTTGGCGGCGGCGAGGGGCTGGAAGACCTCGCGGATCAGCGCTAGGGTGCGCGGATCGACCAACAATCCAGCGTGGCCAACTCCGGGAAGATCGACCGCTTCACTTCCGATCAGGTGGCAGGTCTCTTTGGGGTAGACCACATAGTCTGCCGTTCCCGCCACGGTGATCGTTCGCGCCTCGGGTAGCAGCTCGGCGAGGGTGGGGAGTTCCAGGACCCAAGCCGACTTGCGATGGAGCCCCTTGGCCTCTGGGATGCGCCGCAGCGGCCCTCGGGAGGCCGCCGTGCCGTGATGGGGGCTGCCCAGGGTCACCACGGTGCGAACCCTCGGTCGCAGCTCGGGATGGTCGCGGAGGATCTGACGAAAGAGCAGCCCCCCCATGCTGTGGCAGATCACGTCGATGGGACCTTCAGGGACCTCGAGGAGCAGCTCCGCGAAGCGCTCGGCTAGTCGATCGGCGTAGCGCTCCGGGGCGCGGCCCGGTCGGCCCAGGTTGATCGCGATCGAGGAGCGCCCCAGGCCATAGAGCACACTACGAATGCGGGAGAAGTTGGTGCGATCTTGGGTGAATCCATGAACACAGAACACGGGTGGGAGCCGATCGTCGGCGAAGGGTACCGCCCTTGGACCCCACTCAGCCTTGTAGGTCATCAGGCGAAGGATGGCAGCACCTTCCAGGATCCAGGCTCGGATCCGATCGCCCCACGTCGGCCCGTCCGGGAGTTCGAGCCCCTTGTGGCGGTGGTATCGGACGAAGCGCCACCAGGTCCCGGTGAACCAGACGGCCAGAGCGATCGCCGCCCCTCCCAGGGCCAGGGAGAGCACGATGAGGAGGACGGCGGCGACGAAGAGCAGCGGCATCGAGGGTCAGTCTAAGCCGGTCTCAGGCGAGACCCTGAGGGTCTGGCCGAGCTCTTGGCGAGCCTGCTCCCAGCTCTCGCCCTGCGTTTGAGGCTCCGAGAGCAGCGCCAAGGCCCGGTTCTGGGTCTCCCAGAGGTCAGGCTCCAGCCCTGTCCTTCGGACGATGTGGATCCGGTGGCATAGGGCTCGAGCGGTGGAAGGGTCGGTCGGGTCGAGGGCCTGCGTGAGCGCGCGGAGGCCCTCCTGGGCGGCCTCGCGAAGATCTTGGGTGCTGCGCAGCTCCGCCGCGAGCTCGGGGAGGTCGTCGGAGATGGGCTGGGTGGAGCGGAGGGCCTCCCGCAGGCGGTCGCGAGCGCAGATCGACGCAGCGAAACGAACGATGGACGGGGCCGAGGCGTCGGGGTTGGGAAGGGCGCTAGCGTTTCGTCGCCAGGCGAGCCCCATGTGGCTCGCGGCGCGGTCGAGCTCCAGCGTGGCCGCGGAGGCGATGCGCTGCCAGTCGAGCGTTCGGAGCTGTTCGACCCCCTGCACCACCTGAGGCCAGCGCGAGAGCACGGTGGCGGTCGCCTCGGGCTCGAGGGCGCGCAGGATGGCCTCGAGCGCTTCCCCCGTGTCGGGGCGGGCGGCGGACCAGCTCCGCTCCGGCCCGTCCAGACTCGCGGCGATCACGGAGGTTTGATGGCCGGTGCGCGCCTCGCGCACCTCGAGCCGGACGATCCGTAGGGAGCCGTCGGGGCGGGGGCGCTGGATCTGCTCGACCTCACGAAAGGAGAAGCACCGCCACGTCGTGGTCGGCAGGTAGAGGTTTACGAGCTCGCGGTGCGCGGCGGCGCGGAGGGCGTCGAAGCGCTCGGGGTTCACGCGGGTACGCATCAGATCGACCCCGGTGCCCAGGCTGGGATCGTTGCTGCGCGCCAGCTCCAGGTCGACGAGGAAGGGGCCGAGCAGGTCCTCGTCGGGCCACAGGCGGCTCGCGAGATCGATGGCGTAGCGGGCGTAGGCCAAGTTCTGAACGGGCTCCAGACCGCCTAAGTCGTCGAAGAACCAAGCGCAGCTCGTGTACATCAGCATGCGATGGTGTTGGATCTCGAGCAAGGTCCGAGCACGGACGCGCTCGGATGCCGAGAGGGGTCGCAGGGCGTGCCGATCGAGCCAGTCCTCGACCTTGTGGGGCTCCAGCAGCACCTCGACGTAGGCATCGCGCGCCGCCCAGGGATCGACCAAGAGGGCGCTGGCGTCTCGCTCGTAGCGAAGATCGAGGGCCGCTCGGAGGTGATCGAAGGCCCGACGCAATGGGCCTCGCCAGGCCTGTCGAAACCGAGGCGGGCCCCCGGTGCGACAGCCGCAGTCCGCGCGCCACCGCTCGACGCCGTGCACACAGCTCCAGGAGGAGGGGGAGTGGATCTCGAGCGCCCAGGTCGGAGGGTGCGCGGCGAGGAAGGGTCCGTAGGGCAGGATCGCGTCGTCGGCGCGACCGCGACGGATGGCCCACGCCAGCGCCATCTCGCCCTTGAGGTGATGGTGGCCGTAGCTCTCGCCATCGGTGGCGATGCTGGCGAGCTGGTCGGGCTGGGGGGCGACGCCGCGCAGGCGCTCGTACAGGGCGTCGCCGCGCTCGAGCAGGCGCTCGAAGGCGACCGCCTGGCTGACTGGACCGTCGTAGATGAAGACCGCGATACGCGCGCCACTAGGGAGCTCGACCTGGTAGGGCCGCCGTGGGTCAGGGCCGCCAGGATCGAGCTCGTGACGTCGGCCCTCGGGCGAGATCACCGCCTTGGCCTGCTGAGGCGCGAGCACGGTGAAGGTGACCTCTTGCTCGGCCAGGGCCTCGAGGGTTCGCAGGTCGACGGCACACTCGGGCAGCCACATCCCGCGGGCCCTACGCCCGAAGGTGTGCTCGAAGTCGGCGAGGCCCCAGCGGATCTGGGTGCGCAGGTCCCGATCGCTGCACAGGGGCAGGATCGGGTGGTTGTAGGCCTGGGCCATCGCCACCCCCTCGCCCCATCGCTCCTGAGCCTCGCGGTCGGCGTGCACGATCGCCTGGAGGGTCTCGGGCGCGTGGCGCCGGAGCCAGCGCACGAGGGTCGGCCCAAAGTCGAAGCTGATCCAGCCGTAGGTGTTGATGGCCTCGGTGATGGCGCCGTGCCGGTCCAGCACCCGCGCGGCGGTGTTCGCCCGGTAGCACTCCTGGTGGATGCGGTCGTTCCAGTCGTGGGCTGGGGCGGCGCTGGGCTGCCGCGGCACGATGTCGAGCCAGGGGTTGTCGCGGGGCGGTTGATAGAAGTGACCGTGAATGCAGATCTGGCCGGCCATCAGGGCTCCGGGGAGGCGTTAGGGGCGCGCAGCCAGAGCGCGCCCAGGGGGGGGAGGGTCAGGTCGAGGCTCTGAGCGTGCCCATGGGAGGGGACCGGCTCGGTCGAGACGGGCTTGGGCGGCCGCAGATCGCTGCCACCGAAGCGGCCTTGGTCCGTGTCGAGCAAGAGCTCCCAGGCTCCGGGATGGGGGACCCCGATCCGGTAGCTCGGTCGAGGTACGGGAGTAAAGTGCAGCACGCAGACGATCTCGGCGCCTTCGCCCAGGGGATCGCGCCTCCGCCAGATCAAGACACTGGAGGCGGTGTCGTCTCCGGCGATCCAGGCGAAGCCTTCGGGCTCGCAGTCGCCTCGATGCAAGGCGGGCTCCGCAACGTAGTGAGCGTTGAGGGTCGCGATCAGCGCGACGAGGCCACGGTGCTCGGGTCGATCGAGGAGGCACCAGTCTACCTCGGCTTCGTGGGCCCACTCTCGCTCCTGCCCGATCTCGCCTCCCATGAAGAGCAGCTTCTTGCCGGGGGTGGACCACTGGGCGGCGAAGAGCAGTCGCAGGTTCGCCAGCTTCTGCCAAGGATCGCCAGGCATCTTGCCAAAGAGCGAGCCTTTGCCGTGCACCACCTCGTCGTGAGAGAGGGGCAAGGCGAAGTTCTCGGAGAAGGCGTAGACCGAGCGGAAGGTGAGCCGGTCGTGGTGGTGGCGCCGATGGATCGGATCTTCGCTGAGGTAGGCGAGGGTGTCGTGCATCCAGCCCATGTCCCACTTGAAGCCGAAACCCAAGCCCCCCTCCCAGGTGGGGCGGCTGACCTTGGGCCAGGCGGTGGACTCTTCGGCCCAGGTCTGGATGTCGGGGAACTCGGCGTAGACCGCCGCGTTGATCTGCTGGAGGAGCGCCACGGCGTCCAGGTCTTCGCGACCGCCGTGCGCGTTGGGGAGCCACTCGCCCTCGGCGCGGGAATAGTCGAGGTAGAGCATCGAGGCGACAGCGTCGAAGCGCAGCCCGTCGGCGTGATACTCGGAGAGCCAGTAGAGGGCAGCAGCCGTGAGGAAGGTTCGCACTTCGGGGCGACCGTAGTCGAAGATGCAGGTCTTCCAGTCGGGGTGCAGCCCGCGCCTTGGGTCCGCGTGCTCGTAGAGCGGCTCCCCATCGAAGCGGGCCAGCGCCCAGTCGTCGCTGGGGAAGTGGGCGGGCACGAAGTCGAGGATGACCCCGATCCCCGCTTGGTGGAGGCCGTCGATCAGCGCTTTGAGACCGTCGGGGGCGCCGTGACGAGCGCTGGGAGCGAAGTAGCCCGTGACCTGGTAGCCCCAGGAGCCGTAGAAGGGGTGCTCCATGACGGGGAGCAGCTCGACATGGGTGAAGCCGAGCTCGCGCACGTGGGCGATCAGCGGATCGCGCAGCTCGCCCCACGTCGGAACGCGCCCGTCGGGTCGAAGGAAGGAGCCGGCGTGGACCTCGTAGATGCTGATGGGCGACCGACGACTGTTCCGGGCGTGGCGGTCAGCCATCCAGGCCTGATCTCCCCACGCGTAGGTGCTGCGGGTCAGCACGGAGGCGGTGGCGGGCGGGGGCTCGGTGGCGAAGGCGTAGGGGTCGGCCTTGTCTAGGGTGAGGCCGGGACGGTGGATTCGGAACTTATACCTCTGCCCCGCGCGCGCCCCGGCCACGAAGCCCTGAAAGAGCCCCTCCTCGGAGATGCGCTCGAGGGGGTGGTGGCAGCCGTCCCACCCATTCATGTCGCCGATGACCTCGACGCGGTCGGCCCGCGGAGCCCAGGTCGCGAACCAAAAGCCGCGCTGTCCGCGGTGACGCCCAGGGTGAGCGCCGAGCTTGCGCCAGGCTTGGCGCCAGGTGCCCTCGTGAAAGAGGTGCCTCTCGAGGCGGTTGAGGGGCTGTGGCGTGCGACGTGCCATCAGAGGCGGCCCGCGAGGCGCGTGAGGAGAGGGCCGGCGTGGGGGTGGTCGCAGATCTCTTCCAGGGACAAGGCGCTGCGGCGGAGCCAGTTGGGTCGCTCCCTCCAGGTGCCCGGGACGTTGTGGGGTCGCACCTCGCCCCAGAGATCCTCGAGGTTTACGAGCACCAGGTGGGCGGGGCTCTCGGCCAAGGCACGGTACAGTCCCGCCGCGACCTTCTCGGGGGCGGAGGCCTCGCCGAGGAGCCCGCCGTAGGTGGCGAAGCCGGCCACGGCCTGGCGCTGCATCGCGCGACCTCGTCGTTCCTGGGCCACGCGCTCCGGCGAGAGCCAGCCGAGCTGGGCGTGGGTGTCGAGATCTTCGGCCTGCCACCACCCCGCGAAGGTCGGGGTGTCGTGCGTGTTCAGACTCGCCACAACCCCGGGGGGGATGGGACGGAGGGGGTGCTGAGGATCGTGGGTCAGGTGGAACTGGCCGACCGCCATGCCCCGAACATGGAGCTGCGCGAGGGTCTGATCGACCTCGGGGGGCACCATGCCGAGGTTCTCGCCCACGACGGCACACCCGCCTTCGTGGCTCGCGACGCACAGGGCCGCCCACCACGCCTCAGCCGGGTAGCGGACGTAGACCCCCTGCTTGGCGCCGAAGCCGCGCGGCACCCAGTAGAGGCGGTAGAACCCCATGACGTGATCCAGTCGCAGCAGGTGAGCCACACGGGCGTGGGCCCGCAGGCAGGACAGGACGTAGTCGTGACCGTCTTCGCGGGTGGAGCGGTGGGGGTCGATGGGTGGAAATCCCCAGTCTTGGCCGCTGGGGAAGTAGGGATCGGGGGGAGCGCCAGCGGAGGCGTCGCGGGCGAAGACGCGGTCGCCCCAGTACCAGACGTCGAAGCTGTCGGGGTGCACGCCGATGGGCAGGTCGAGGTAGAGGGAGATCTTGGATTCAGCCAGGGCATCGCGAAGGGCCAGGATCTGAGCGGTGGCCTGGTACTGGGCGTAGATCCAGAGTCGCTCAGCGTCGGCATGGTAGGGAACGCCAGGGGCGCCGGAGGGGTGCCGCGCGCGCTCCCAGGTGGGCCAGGGGCCGTTCGCCTCGGTCGCAGCGCGAAACTGTGCGTAGGCCCGTCGGCGGGGATCCTCGTCGGCCCAGGCCGTCAAGGTCTGGGCGGTGGAGGGCTCGCGCCACGCCGTAGACGCGAGAGCAGCGAGCAGGCGGCGCTGAAGCGCCCAGGCACCCTTCGGATCCACCCGATCCGATCTGCGAAGGTCGGCGAGAGTGCCGTCACGCTCCGCCTCTGCCAAGAGGACTCGGGCGGCCTCGCAGCTGGACCACTCGGGCGTCGCGCGGGGATCGATCAGGTGCTCCCCCCAGAACAGTCGGCTTACCGGCGCGTAGGGGCTGGGCTCGTAAGGGGCGTCGGCGTGCAGGAAGGTAGGCAGCAAGGGGAGTGTGGCGAGCACCTTGACGCCCTGGGAGGCGGCCCAACGCCCCAGCTCGGCCAGGGCGGTGAAGTCGCCCAGGCCTCGGGTGTTCGCCGTGTGAAGCGCGTGGTGCGGCAGAAAGAGGCCCAAGGCCCTCGGATCCTGGTCGGGGGTCCAGCAGGTGGAGGGCGCGAGGATCAAGACACTTCGGCGCTCCCCGGCCCAGATCGCGTGCCTTCCGGGTGGGAGATCGGCAGGCAACGCGACCCGTCCCTCGTGGACGTGGAGCGTGACATGCTGCCCGGCCTCGGGGATCAGCTCGAGGGTCTGGACCCCTGGAGGTGCCTGGATCGGAGCGGGCTGAGGGAGCCACCGGACCTGCACCGGGGGCCAGTCGATCCGCTCCGCCGGGGGCGGGTCGGCGGGATCGACGCCGAGCGCGTCCAGGACGGCGCGCAGGGCCCCTTCGGTGGCGGGGGTCGGCTCACCGCGTAGATCGGTGTAGCGGGTCAAGACGCCCAGCCGATCGGCGAGGGCGTGTAGGGACAGGGGCTCCATCACCGGACCTCCTCAGGATGCGCAGCGGTAACGTCTTGGACTGAGCGGCGCTTGACAGGGTTGGATCCCGCGCTGGGAGGGGCTCAGGTCTCCTCGAACTCGGTGAGTCGGCCCGCTTCGTCGGAGGGCTGGGCCTTGCGACGGTAGCGCGGCCCCATCGAGGTATAGCTGTGCCGATCGTGATCCGAGACCGTGTAGCGGCCTTCAAAGGCGCGCATGGCCTCGGCGGTGGCGGGGTCATTCGCCAGGAGTTCCGCCAGGTCGAAGGCGAACTCGATCGGCCCTTCGGGCGGAACGAAGGTGCCTTTGGGGAGCACAATGATGCCGCTGCTGCTGATGAAGGGGAAGCGATCGCGATCTCGATCGGGATCGACCCCGATCTTCGTGCCCGAGGCGATGCGACAGTTCTTGTCGGCGAGCACCCGGTGGGCGGTCACCTCCTCGCCTACATCGCACCCGGCGAGGAAGATCGCCCCCTCGACGTGAGCGCCCGCGTGGATGAAGCAGTCGTAGCCGATGAGGGACTCGCGCACGGTGGCCGACTGGATGATCGAGCCCTCACAGACCAGGGAGTCGTGCACGGTGACCGGGGCCCTGCCGTGGTGGGAGACGAAGCGCGCGGGAGGATAGTCGCGCTGTGCGGTGCGGATCCGCCACTTGCGGTTGTAGAGGTTGAGCGTAGGTACAGGGCTTCTGAGCTCCATATTGGCCTGGTAGTAGGACTCGACCGTGCCGACGTCGCGCCAGTAGGGGGCGACCCCCTCGGGCTCTCCGCGGGCCCTGCTCGCGCCGAAGTCAAAGGTGTAGAGCCGGGCGCCCTGGGCGAGGAGCTTGGGGATGATGTCCTTGCCGAAGTCGTGGCTGGATCCGGGCTCGGTCGCGTCGCGGATCAGCGCGCGGGTGAGCACGTCGGTTCGGAATATGTAGTTGCCCATCGAGACCAAGCACCAGCCAGGTCGACCGGGCATCTCGGAGGGGTGTTCTGGCTTCTCTTGGAAGCCGATGATCCGACCGTCCTCGTCGACCTGAATGACGCCGAAGGCGTGGGCCTCGTGGGCCGGGACGGCGAAGGCGGCGATGGTGAGGTGGGCGCGGGTGCGCTCATGTTGCGCCTCGAGCTGGCCGACGTCGAACTTGTAGATGTGGTCCCCGCCGAAGATGCACACGTTCTCGGGTCGGTTGTCCCAGATCAGGTTGAGGTTCTGATAGACCGCGTCGGCCGTGCCCAGGTACCAGTGGCCCCCGGTGCGCATCTGCGCGGGGACCTCTTCGATGAAGGCGTCGATGCCCGTGATGTTCCAGTTGCGGTTGAGGTGCTTGATCAAGCTCGACGCCATGTATTGGGTGAGCACATAGATGTGTCGGTGGCCGCTGTTGACGAAGTTCGACAGGACGAAGTCAATGATGCGGTACCGACCCCCAAAGGGCACGGCGGGCTTGGCGCGGTGGGTGGTGAGCGGACCGAGGCGGCTGCCCTTGCCCCCCGCGAGAATCATGACGACGCTGTTCATGGGGCTCCTTCAGAGAGATCAGGGAGGATCATAACAGAGCATGAGGGAGGGGAGCATGGGGCGTCAGCGCTGGGCGCGACCCAGCGCATCACCCACCGCGTGCCAGTCCGGGGAGGGAGAGGTGGGAGCGATAATCTCGACCCGGCTGTCTCGCCGCCATCCGCTCGGGGTGAAGCGCACGGCGTCGGCATCGGCGTGAACCAGGAGCCAGGCGCCGGGTGTGCGGAACAGACCTTTGAGACGCAGCACGCCCTGGGGCAGGGCTTCGCACGGACGGACGAGGTCCTGGATCACCTCGCGGAGCTTCTGGCGATCGAAGAGGGTCTGCGCCGGCCAGGTCCAGCCGCAGGTCTCGACCTGGTCGAGCCGATGGGCCGTCCCGCCGAGGGGGGCCTCCAGGGGGTGCGCGTGCGGGGCTGGTGGGCGAGGGGAGGAGTGGTCCTTCGGATCGAGGTCGATCAGCGTAGGATCGAGCTCACCGTGGCTCATGTGGGCGATTCGGAGCGGCGGGGGCCAGCGCTGTGCGGCGAAGGTCTGAAAGGACTCGAGCTGAGCCTGGGTACAAAGGTCGGTCTTGGAGGCGACCAGCACGTCTCCGGCTTCGACCTGATCTTGGAAGCTGGGGAGCTCCCGAACGCGCGGATCCTCGAGGTGGCGCGGATCGATGAGGGTCACGGTCGCGCGGAGATCGACGGAATCTCGAAGGCCGGGACGGCGAAGGATGTCGATGACGCTCGCGGGATGCGCCAAGCCCGTCGGTTCGATGATCAGCCTGGTGGGGCGCAGATCTCGGAGAAGCCGTACCAAGGCGACCTGGAGCGCGACCCCCGCCGTACAGCAGATACAGCCTCCGGGGATCTCGCGCACCGCGACGCCGCCATCGGCGAGGATCGCGCCGTCGATCCCTACCTCGCCGAACTCGTTTACCAAGATGGCCCAGTTGGCGTCGGCGGGCTGGGCGGCGAGGAGCCGGAGGATGGTGGTGGTCTTGCCTACGCCCAGCGCGCCTGTGAGGATCGTGGTGGGAGCGGGAGGAGTGCTACTCATGGGGGCGGGCCTTCAACGAAGGAAAACGGAGAGTTCGAGTCTTTCGCTATCATGGGGTGCGTCTTCGGGGGGCGTCACGTTCTGTCGCGGCGCTCCCTACGCTGCGTCGGGGGGTAGACAGGCAGTTAGACAAAACATATACATGCATTGTTCATATAGCGTCCACGTTGAGGGGCTGTGTCGTCATGCGATCGAACGCGCGCATCACTGCGGTCGGACTGGCTTGGCTCGCGCTCTGGGGCGGGCTGGCCCACGGGCAGCCCACGGATCCAGACGCCGACACTCCACCCCAAGACGATCCCTCGGCCCAGCGATCCGACGAGGATCCAAGCGACGAAGCGGCGAAGGAGCCTGCGGAGGACCCGAGGACGACCGAAGAGCCGCCGGGTCCTCGGCTTCCCGTGCCACAGGTCATCACTCAGGCCGACTATCCCCCTGCTGCGCTCGAAGAAGGGCGAGGCGCCAGGGTCGTGCTCGAGCTCTTCATCGACGCCGAGGGGCGCGTGCTCGACGCGGCCATCGCCACGTCCGGGGGCGAAGACTTCGACACCGCGGCCCTCGCTGCGAGCGATACCTGGCTCTTCGAGCCGGCCATCGACGCGAAGGGCAAGCCCGCCCCTGCCACCATCCAGTTCGCCTACGTCTTCGACCCTACGGTCGAGCCTGTGCTCTCCCTCGAGGGCCGAGCGCGGCGGGCGGGTGACCGCCGCCCCTTCTCGAGCGCGCAGGTGACCCTGACCGGGCCGGAAGGGGTGGTGGTCCGCACCATCGCCGATGAGGACGGGCGGTTCTCGGTGAACGACCTGGCGGAAGGCTCCTGGGAGGTCGAGATCGACGGCCCAGGCTACGAGCCCTCGAGCGCTCCGGTGCAAGTTCGCGATGGCAAGGTCGCCAACGTGACCTTGTATGCGGTCAACAGCAAGCCCTGGGAGTCCGAGGCGGTCGATGACAGCATCGAGGTTGTCGGTCGGCTCGTGGCGCCCGAGATCACCGAGCGTTCTCTGTCCTCCAAGGAGCTTCGGTACCTGCCTGGATCGAACGGCGACGTGGTTAAGGGTATCCAGAATCTACCCGGGGTGGCCCGCCCGCCATTGGGGATCGGCCAGCTCATCATCCGCGGAACCTCGCCCGAGGACTCGGCGTACTATGTGGACGGGATCGCGATCCCCTTGGCCTTCCACTTCGGCGGGCTCGCGACGGTCGTGCCCTCCGATGCCATCGAAGAAGTGGCCTTCTTGCCAGGCAACTTTGGGGTTCGCTACGGCCGGGTCATCGGGGGCACCCTCGACATCCGCACCACGACCTCTCTACCGGAGCGCTCCGGGGGCTACGCCTCGGTCGACCTCTTCCAGGCGGCGGTCTTTCACGAACAGCGGATCGGGGAGCGCACCGCGATCACCTTCTCCGGGCGTCGGTCTTACGTCGACGCGATCCTCAACCCCATCCTCAACCGAATGGAGGGCGTGAACATCCGAGCGCCGCGCTACTACGACATGCAGGCCCGCATCCAGCACGAGCTACCCTCCGGGGGGAAGCTCGACGCCTTCTTCCTGCTCTCCGACGACCGCTTCCGCGCGGTCGGGGCCTCGGACGATGGCGAGGACGAGCTGGCGCAGATCGGACTGACCCAGGCCTTTCGCCGGCTTCGCCTTCGCTGGACCGAGCCCCTCGGGAGCGGCTGGCGGAACGAGACGGCGTTCGGCATCGGACCCTCCTTTCAGACCTTCGAGTTCGGCGGGAGCGGCGACGCGGCCGAGCGCGAGTGGTCGGTGGACGTGCGGCAAGAGTTCTACCGACCCGCGGGCGACGACGGCACCCTTGGCTGGCGCTTCGGCCTCGACGCGCGCACCGATCGCGCCACCTTCCTCTACGACGTCCCTGGCTTCGCTTCGGCCGGTCTCGAAGAAGACGCGGGCTGGCGGTTTCGTCCGGCCCTCTACGCGGAATCGACCGCGCGCATCGGCCGGTTCGAGCTCATCCCTGGGCTTCGCGCCGACGGTCACTTCATCGGCGACCACCAGACGGTTTGGATCGACCCTCGCTTCGCGGGCCGGGCTCGCCTGAGCGATGCCACCACCCTCAAGCTCGCGGTCGGCCGCTACGGTCAGCCGCCCCTGGTCCGACAGGTCCTCGAGGGGGGTGGAGGCACCGCCACGCTCGGGCCTACCTCCTCGCTTCAGACCGGCATCGGGGTCGAGGCTCAGCTGACCGAGGGCGTCTCCATCGAGATCAACCGCTTCTATAACTGGCTCTCAAACGTCATCGTCGGTCGCGAAGATGCCTTTCGCTTCTTTACCGGCCCTCCGCCCGTCGGCCCCTTCGATGTGGATCCCTGGGCCAACGAAGGACGGGGCCGGGTCGCGGGGATCGAGGGCATGATCCGCGCCTCGACGCCCCGACTGTTGGCCCTGGGCTCCGTGACCGTCTCGCGCTCGGTTCGGATCGACCGCAAGGGCGACGAGAACCTCTTTGCCTTCGATCAGCCGGTGGTCCTCAACGCCCTGGGCTCGTACACCCTGCCGAAAGGGTGGAGGGTCGGGGGCCGCGTTCGACTGGGGAGCGGCAACCCCTACACCCCGGTCAGCAACCGGATCTACGATCACCAGACCCGTAGCTTCATCCCTGTCTACGGCGATCGCGATAGCGCGCGGCTGCCGACGTTCTGGTCCCTCGATCTGCGCATCGACAAGGAGTGGACCTTCGACAAGTGGGCGCTCTCGGTCTACCTCGACCTGCAGAACGCTACGAACAACCAGAACGTCGAGGTCATCTCGTGGACCTACGACTTCCGGCGCGAGGATCCCATCGTGGGCCTTCCCATCCTCCCGGCTTTCGGCATTCGAGGAGACTGGTGATGCGACGACGCCTCCTCTTGCTGCCCTTGTTCGTCGCCTGCGGGGGCCCCGACCAGACCACCTTGGTCGATGAGCTGCGGATCCTCGCGATGATCCCTGATTCGCCCGAGGTTGAACCCGGACAGTCGGTTCACGTCACCCCCATCATCGTGGATCCTCAAGGCGAAGGGGTGGAGTCGGTGAGCTGGCTCTGCACCATCGCCGGGCCGCCCGGTACGCCCTGCGGGGAGCTGATGGGTCCTGACCCACGCGCCTCGCTCACCACCTTTGAAGGATCAGAGCCCTTCTCCTTGGTGGTGGACCACCGCCTGAGCGCGGCGCTGCCCGAGCCCGAGAGCTTCCTCGACATCGAGCTGCGGACCCTCACATGCTCTCCAGGAGTCTGCCCGATCCTGGCCGACGTCGTGGGCTCTGGTCCGCTGGGAGAGCCCGTGGTGCAGGCGCTCTCGGATCCCTTCACCCTCCTGCAGGAGCTGCCGATCGAGGGGGTGAGCTACGCGCGTCGTCCGCTGCGGGTCTCGAGGCGTCCAGCGGAGCTCCGGCTCTTGGCCCCCCTCGTCGAGGCCTCCTTCTCCCCCGTCGAGCCCGGACTCGACGCCGAGGTCGAGGTCGAGATCCGCGTTGACCATCCACGTGAAGACGAGCTGACGGCCTTCGGCTTTGCGACCGCCGGAGGCTTTGGCCCCGCCACCGTCGAGGTGGTCGAGGGCGAGGCGAAGCTGACCTGGTTCGCGCCCGAGGAGCCGACCGAGGCTCGACTCTGGGTCATCGTCTCGTCTGAAGCAGGCGAAGAAGGTGTGTGGTCCGCCGAGGTAGGGGTGCGCTGATCCCCAGCCCTTGACGCCGTCTACCTTGCGTCTAGGATCAGGTTGAGCGGGGCGGGCGTGCCCCTGGTCGAGCGGTAATACCCTCATGAGGGTGTCCTCGCCCCGAAGATCGTCAACCTGATGTCTTCACGTCTCCGACGTGTTCCTGGAGGAATGTCATGGCTACCCTCTCCCGCTGGGATCCCTTCGCCGAGATGAACCGGCTGCAAGATCAGCTCTTTCAGCGCGCGGTGAATCGCGACGAGAGCTACCGACCCCCTGTCGACATCCACGAAGACGACAAGGGCTTCACCCTCGATGTCGAGATCCCCGGCCTCTCCCCGGACGAGGTCACGGTCGATGTCGAGAAGGGCGTGCTCACCATCCGTGGGGAGCGCAAGCTCCGCAAGGAGGAGGACCGCGACGGCTATCGTCGGGTCGAGCGCTACTATGGGAGCTTCAGTCGAAGCTTCGCCCTCCCCGAGACCGTCGACGCGGACGCGATCGAAGCCAAGGCGGATCAAGGCGTGCTCTCGCTTCGCCTGCCCAAGCGCCCCGCCCCTGGCGCTCGGCGCATCGAGATCCGCTAGCCGTCGTGTCCGTCGCGATGCTCAGGGATCGCGCACGAAGTCGACCTCGAGCGAGCTCAGCTCCTCGCTCGGGGTCGTGTCGAAGGTACAGAGCAGCTCATCGTCGTTTCCGGCGGGGAGCGTGCAGGTCAAGTCGGTGAGATCGTCGAAGTTCGAGTCGCTCAGAAGGATGTCGAAGCTGCGGTCCCCGGACTGAGACCAAGATCCTTGGTAGAGGACGTAGTCATCCTCGACCGACTCTTCGAGGGTGGTGTTCTCGACGAGGTAGTCGTAGCGAACCCACATCTGCCCGTCGCCGGTCGCGCCGAGGGTGTAGGTGAAGAGGTAGTAGAACTCATGGCCCTCGTTGGTGTAGGTGCCCGACTTGGGTAAGGGCACCAGCTTGTCGCCCTCGCTGTCTGTGTACCGCTCCATGGTCGCGGTCCAGTCGCCCACCAAGAGGGGGGGCTCGCCCTCGGTCGAAGTCTCGGATGAGGTCTCGCTGGAGGAGTCCGACGAGGCGGGGAGCGGGGGGTCGTCTTCGAGGGGGACGGGTCGGCACGCGGCGTGACAGAGCGTGAGGGTGGCGAGGGTCGGGATCACGAACTGGCGGGGTGGCATGAGGAGCTCCAGCGTTGGCGCGGTGAGGATCGTAGCATGGCCGGCAGCAGCCTGTAGCGCTCACCGATCGAGGGTCGCGGCAGGTCGCTAGGCGTCGGCGGCACCGCTAGATCCTGAGGTCTCCTCAGGATCCGCCCCTTTGTCGACATCGGGCGCGTCGATATCTTCGCGGCTGCGGTCGCGCGAGGGAGCGCCCCATCGCTCCTCCATGCGCTTCTGCCACTCGTTCATCTTGTCGATAAGGGCCGCATCGAGGCCTCTTCGGTGGTGGGCGCGGTCATAGAGGTCGTCCATGACCTCGATAAGCTCAAGGTCGAGCTGGTGCGGGATCTCGGCGTGGGGCTTGAGCTTCTGGGTGTTCAGCTTCGGCTCCACCACCGCGGCGGCCTTGGCGACGTCGCCGCCGCCGAGCCACTCGAGCACCTGCTTCAGCTCAGGCTCGGGGTCGGCGAGGACCCGGTGGTAGGTCGTGAGGTGGACGGGATAGCGTCGGGTCGCGAGGTCGCGGATCAGCTCGTAGTGGTCGAACCACCACTCCACCTCGGGGGGGATGCGCTGCCTTCGGCGACCGACCTCGCGCTTGGCCTTCTTCTGCTCCTCCTCGGGCAGGTTCTCTCGATACTCGTCTTCCATCTGGAAGAGCCGGTTGAGGGAGGCCTGGTACTCTCGCCAGGGGCGCATGGTGATGATGACGCGGTCGATGTAGGCGTAGTCGGTTCGAATCAGGCCGGGGATGAAGACCTTGACCGCGTGGCGCTTGGTGCTCTTGGGATGTAGGAAGTTGCCCGTCTTTGGGTCGGGGTTGGTCGCGAAGAAGATGCCGGCTCGAAGGGTCGATTCATAGAACCCCTTGGGGTTGGCTCCCTTGATGCTCTTCTCCCAGGCGCCCATGTACGGGGCGCCGATCCATGGAAAGCCCGCCGCCTCAAGCATCTGCATCCACATCGAGGTGCCTGAGCGCTTGGTGCCGGTCACGATGATCATCGGGTCTCCTCCCTGCGACGGGTCGTCGGTATCTTGTCGTCGCTGGGGAGGCTGCCGAAAAACTATCGGGTATAATGCCGGAGCCTGCGACTGGCGGCCCTGCGGGTCTCCTGTCAGGCACATCTTGAGGAGGTCCGCCATGCCTAGACGACGATATCTGATCCCGGTCCTCGCAGCCGTCAGCATGCTGGCGCCAGCCTGCGGCGAAGAGGATCCCGAGTCCGAGGTCCACACCGGGTCGGACAGCGACACGGACAGCGACACGGACAGCGACAGCGACAGCGACACAGACAGCGACACGGACAGCGACACGGACAGCGACACGGACAGCG